>JALETQ010000025.1 GCA_022781445.1 Prevotella sp. | reverse complement strand
AGCAGATATCAGAAGCGGAAGAAACACAAGCTATTCTGCAAGCGAGCAGGCATAGAACCTACCATTGGACACTTGAAATCAGACTATCGTTTAGGTCGCAACTTTTACAAGGGTGTGACCGGGGATGCTGTGAACCTACTGTTGGCAGCGGCTGCTTACAACTTCAAAAGAGCCATGAGAGCTCTTTTGTTCCTGTTCAAAATAATAAGAGAAATGCTAAAAGAGAGGTCATTGATGAATCAATTCCCGCTTAGCGTCTCTTTTTAAGGGACGACTAATTAGTAAACCCTACTTAAGAAAAAATGGACTTACACACTTTTTTAGGACAATACCGATATGAACGACAGGAAATGTATGAACAAACGCTCTCTCATGACCGATTTGGTTTAATTCGTCCAATTCAGTTGATATCCTCCAAAAATTATAAGGATATCGGTTTAATATGTCGGCTCATAAAAATCCGGGGAACGTCGAGTTCTATTTGGAAGGGGCACACGATTATTGGGACGATTCTTTCGAGTCACATCAGTGAAAAAGGTACAGGGGCATCCATCTCAAAGAAAAGGAGAAGGATAATTTGGGATTGTCTGCAAAGGGTATGACGATAGTGGGCTGATGATCAGCGTAGTCTGATCTCGGCTTTTAGCTACCTGTCAAAGGGAGATGAATCAAAGATGGGATTTCATCGAATAGCCCATAATCAAGTTTATTTCTCATTCGAGGGTCAGTTCGGGACGCCAGTTGATAAGAAACAGACGATTGGTGGCACGGGTAAAAGCAGTATACAACCAATGTATGTAGGCTTCATCGAACATATTTTCATTCATGTAGCCCTGATCGATGTAGATATGCGACCACTGTCCGCCTTGTGCTTTGTGGCAAGTGATGGCATATGCGTACTTGACTTGTAAGGCTCCGAAGTATACATCATCACGAACGACCTTCCTGATGCGTTCTTTCTTCGATGGAATATCTTCATAATCGGCCAGCACGGCTTGGAAGAGAGCTTCGTTTTGCTCGGCGGTCAAAGCCGGTGCATCCGAAGCAAGTGAATCGGTGATGATGGTTGTTGCCAGTTCTGCATTCTCATAATCGGGGAAATCCAAGACGACCTCGGCAAAGTGGAAGCCGTAAAATTCGTGTCTTTTTCTCACGCGAACCACCCTTGCCCGGTCACCATTGGCAACAAATTTCATCGTTTGAGGCTTGTCGGATCCGGCAGCAGACGAACAGGTGTTGGCTGGTGATGTTTCAAAATACTTGTTTTTGACGATCATCAGCATATCGCCCCGTTCTATTTCTTCTTCCCTGTCAAGAATCACTTGCCTGATTCCACGGTTGTAGACATTCGCTTGTTTGTTGGAGCGGGTGATGACCATGACCTCATCCATTCCCACTTGGTCATAGCTTGACATGAGTTGATCGATCAATTCGTTACCGGAAATCATCCGGACATCGGCAAAACCGTTGAACCGGATACGAGGAACGGGCCTTTGGGTGGCATTTTCAACCAGACTTCTGATGGCGGTGGCATTCCACAAAATACCCGAATGTCTGTTCTGACGCAACACTTCATTGAGGTCGCTCTCATACACTTTCAACCCATAGCCTTCAAGAACGAGCGTATCGAGGGCAGGTGAGCGTTCCTCACCCACCGGCGGCAGTTGGACTGTGTCACCGATGAAAACCAGCCTGCAGCCCTCGCCCGAATACACAAATTCCACCAAATCATCGAGAACACTTCCTTTCCCGAATGCCCGGTCGCCCATCGTTCCATGGCTGATCATCGACGCTTCGTCCACAAAGAAAAAGGCATGACGCAACTTATTGTAGTTGAGCGTAAATGATCCGCCGTCAGCATCGATGCTCTTCTGTCGGTATATACTGCGGTGAATGGTGCTGGCCGACTGACCGCTGTTGAGCGAAAACACCTTGGCTGCGCGTCCCGTAGGTGCCAGCAGTACCACCGGCGAACCGTTGCGAACCAGCATTCTCACAAAAGCTGCAGCCAGTGAGGTCTTTCCGGTGCCGGCAGCACCTCGCAGGATGAACACACTTCGCTTGTCGCTTTCGCCCAGAAAACGTCCGAAGTGGCACAAGGCTTGTTCCTGATGATCGGAAGGAACCATACCGAAAGATGAATGCAAAGCGGATATCAGGGTTTCTGTCATGAACTTTTTTTGTTTAATCGTCTGTCTTTATCGACATTTATATGTATTTTTGCAGTGCGTTTGGAGAGCGGAAAACAAAGCAAATCCATTTTTGTTTTGCCAAAAGCACGAAGTCGAACCTACGGGAAACCCTTGACGGTCGAACACAATCGGCAAATGGTTGTCAAGCGAAGTTCGGCTTTCGGTCAACAAAGGTACTACAAAATGCCTGCCCACGCATACGATTCGGCCGGAAATGTGACAACATGGATGCAGGATGCAACTTTCGCAGAGATATTCCGAAAGAAACAAACATGAAGATCATCAATCATAAAACACTTCTCACCATCTGCGTGCTGGCATTGACAGTGCTTTGCTGGAAAAGCATTGCAGGTCCGTTGCGCTTCGATGAAGAACGCAAGCGAAGAGAACATGCTGTCATCAGCCGACTGTTGCACATCAGATCGGCGGCCGAAACCTATCGCTCCGCACACGGGGTTTATGCCGGAAGTCTTGACGAACTCATCGGCAGCGGTGTCTTAGCCGACTCGATGAAATGGATTCCTTTCTCCGATCATCGTACCTTCACCCTTGAAACCACGACCGAGATGACTCCGACGGGAAAAACCGTGAGCCTCATGGAGTGTGGTGCGCCTTACCAAACCTATCTGCAAGGTTTGGACGAACAAGCCATTGCCACCCTGATTGAAGATGCAACAAAATCCGGAACCTATCCCGGACTAAAGATAGGCGACCTTAAAACGAACAACAATAATGCCGGAAACTGGGAATAAAGACTATAGCCGTGCGTCGAGACGACTGGTTGTCAGAATCGGGAAGAGCCATCTTTCCTTCTCCGCACACGACATCAACGACCCTCGAAAGGTCATCTATGAGCCGTACAAATGGAACCGAAGCCTCTCACCCGAAGCCAATTTCAGAGACGCTTGCGAAGTCATCGCCTTACTCAGATGCGATTTTGAGGGTGCCGACATCATGATCGACTCACCGGTTCTCACCGTTCCGGGACGGGAATTTGTCAATGAAGATGCAGAAACACTCTACCGATTCACATTCAACTCCAATGAACATGATGCGCTCGTCTGCGATTTCATCCCTTTCTTGAACTGTCATGCAGTGCTGGCAATCGACAAATCACTCAAGGAAAGTTTGGACAAACGGCTCGAAGACGTGGCTTATCATCCTGTGAGCCTTCCCGTTTGGAAATGTCTACATCCCCAAAGTCATACTTTAAGAAATAACAAGCTCTTCGCTTATTTGCATGATGATCGTATTGAAGTGTTTGCTTTCGCACAAAATCATTTCAAATTTCACAATCAGTTTCCTGCAAACAATTTGCAGGATGCCGAATTTTACGTCCTTTCGGTATGGCAGCAAATGGGATTAAAAAGCGATGTTGATGAGTTCCATCTTCTTGGTTCGTTACCCGACATGGACGAATACATAACACACCTTTCCCGGTTTATCAAAAAAGTGAGTCATCACAAGTCCGAAGACTTGATAAAAATACAGCTCTTAGCCGATACATCAGCCATGACGTTAGATCTTATTGTGCTTCATAACAGTACAATCTCATAATGCCTGTTGCATCAGATTGGTTCTCGAATAAGTCACTATATTGAAATCCAGCCATCTATCCCAAATCAGTCTGTCGTTTTATAATTTGTCGCTCATAATAAACACAAACCGTCAGTTTCACTCATGCGAATCATCACCGGAAAACACAAAGGAAGACATTTCGATATTCCACGCAGTTTCAAAGCACGTCCAACCACCGATTTTGCCAAAGAGAACATCTTTAATGTTTTGTCGGGGTATGTCGACTTCGATGAACTGCATGCGCTCGATCTCTTTTCGGGTACCGGAAGCATCTCGCTCGAACTTGTTTCCCGGGGCTGTTCGAAGGTTATCTGCGTCGAAGGCGACCGCGACCATGCAAGGTTCATACATAAATGTATTGAAACGTTGGGAGAAAACGAAACTGCGGTTGTCGTTCGTACAGATGTTTTTCGTTTCCTGAAGAGTTGTAAAGAACGCTTCCACTTTATCTTTGCCGACCCGCCCTACGACCTGAAACTCCTGCCCTCCATCCCCCGACTCATCATTGAACGCGACCTACTCCTGCCCGGAGGTCTGCTTGTCTTTGAACACGGACGTCAATATGACTTTTCCAACCTCCCGTGCTTTGTGGAGCATCGTGCTTACGGCAGTGTTAACTTTTCACTATTTCGAATGCCGGAATCCTCGTGTTCATAATCCCCCATCGGCTATGAGAGCGTTTTGTCCTACATTTCATGCCAATGCCGGCACGCTTTCATGACCGATTCGGGATGAAGGTTCTTTTCATAGGAGGGATTATTGTCTTGTCGAATGTTTTTCTTGCAATCCCAATTCAGATGCTTTTTTGCGGAGCAGTTCCATCAAAGCTTCTCGTTCATTGGGAACACGATTATCAAGAACGGCATCTTTCAGACATTGTTTCAGCTGACCGACAACCAATGAAGGCTTGAGATCGAACATTTCCATGATCTCATTTCCGTCAATGCAAGGTTGGAGTTCCCTTCGCCAATCTCGGTAAGCCAAATCTTTGAGCTTTTCTCTTACGATGCGAAAATTGTCAATGAACCGGGCTTTTCGGACAGCATTCTTGCTCGTAATGTCGGCTTCGCACAAGATCATAAGGTCGTTGATATCTTCACCGGCATCGCTCATCAAACGCCTGACGGCACTGTCGGTCACCACCTCGTCGGCAATGGCAATGGGTCGCATGTGCAATTCGACGAGTTTCTTGACATATTTCATCTTCATGTCCATAGGCAGTTTCATCCTCCGGAATAATTCCGGTACCATTTTTCCGCCAATATAATTATGATTATGAAAGGTCCATCCGGCATGATTGTCCCATTTCTTACTGCGTGGTTTGCCGATATCATGCAGCAAAGCAGCCCATCGCAACCACAAATTATCTGTTTTCGTGGCAATATTATCCAACACCTCGAGGGTGTGATAAAAATTGTTCTTATGTGTCTTTCCGTTTCGTGATTCGACGATATCAAGGCGGCACAACTCCGGAAAGATGATTTCGAGCAGACCGCAGCGGTACAAATCGACGAAACCTTTGCTGGGAACCGGACTCAACATGATTTTATTGAGTTCGTCAGCAATGCGTTCTTTACTGATAATCTTGATGCGTTCGGCGTTCCTGTCCAGTGCATCGAAAGTTTCGTCCTCAATAAAAAAGTTGAGTTGGGTGGCAAACCTTATGCAGCGCATCATTCTTAACGGATCATCGGAGAAAGTGATGTCGGGATCGAGAGGTGTGCGGATGATGCCGTCTTCGAGGTCGCAAATGCCGTCGAAAGGGTCTTCAAGCATACCGTAACGTTCGGCATTCAGACAAACGGCCATTGCATTGATGGTGAAATCACGTCGGTTTTGATCGTCTTCGAGTGTACCGTTTTCAACGATTGGCTTGCGCGAATCATGCCTGTAGCTTTCTTTGCGTGCTCCGACAAATTCTATTTCAAGTGAACGATATTTCACCTGAGCCGTTCCGAAGTTCTGGAACACCGACAACATGGCACCTTTGCCAAGCCGTTTTTTCAGCATTTTTGCCATTTCGATTCCGCTTCCCACAACCACAACGTCAATGTCTTTCGACGAACGTTCGAGGAATAGATCGCGCACATAGCCTCCCACGACATAACAATCGATGTGAAGTTGGTCAGCAACAGCCGAAATGTGATGGAAAATATCTTGGTCGAGCAGTCGAGCCAATTGTTCGTCTGAATATAATCTCATGGTTGATTTTTTCTTGTTGAGTTTGCAAAGGTACTCAAAATTCATCATTTCGCTTCTCATGAATGTATTTTTATCTTGCACCTATAGCCACCTCCCATCACGGTTTTGCACATATCGGCGAGGTGTGGAAGCATTTTAGTTATTTGATACACCTTAAATTATATAGGAAGTTCGGAAAACGCAATCAATATGTCCGTATAAGCGTTTATATAAAAAACGAAATAAAAACTTGTGGATAACAGATAAAGTCTTTACATTTGCATCCCCAAACTAACGCTTAAGTAATACTCGTAGAAGATATGAAAGTGACTATCGTCCAAACAGACCTCACTTGGAGCAATCCTGCTGTCAACCGAAGTCATATCGAACAGCTGATAACCTCTTCGCCTTCCGGTGATTTGATCGTACTTCCGGAAATGTTTTCCACGGGCTTTGCTACCCAACCTGAGGGTATAGCCGAAGAAAACGATGAATCTTTGAAATGGATGTGCGACATGGCATACAAAAAAAAAGCTGCCATTTGTGGAAGCATCGCCATTAAAGATGCCAACAACCTATATTATAATCGAATGTATTTTGTCCGACCCGATGGGACTTACAATGAATACGACAAGCGTCACTTGTTTGCTTTTGGCGGAGAAAACGTTCATTACCAACGCGGCAACCGACGTGTTGTCATAGAATATCAAGGATGGCACATTCTCCTGCAAGTGTGTTACGATCTCCGTTTTCCAGTATGGAGTCGGAACGCCAACGACTATGATGCCATTTTGTATGTGGCAAATTGGCCTCAGGTGAGACGGGAGGTATGGGATCTGTTGCTCCGGACACGCGCTGTTGAGAACCAATGCTATGTCGTGGGAGTCAATCGTGTTGGCGATGATGCAACCGGCCATTACAATGGTGGCAGTCAAGTCATCGATCCGAAAGGGAAAATCGCGGGAATCTGTAATGACGATTCCGAACAAATGATGACCATAGACCTCTCACTCGAAGATTTAATCAACTTCAAAAAGAAATTTAATGTACTTGAGGATAGAGATACCTTTATCATCAACTAAAGACAATATTACATGGATAATAAACGAAAAATACTGACTCTCAAAACAATCAACAAGAGTAATGTTTGGGAATTGCAAGAAAACGACATCTTCCGTATGTGGGAAGCTGCAGAGAGAGATGCTGATTTGAAAGATAATTCGCGACATTACCTCGATATTATCAGAAGTGCCTTTGAAATAGAATCCATTGCCGTCGACAAGCCAGAAGTCATCGCCAAATATGAACAACGAGGCTTCAAAGTGGGCATCATGAAGACAGACGACAGCAATAAAATCAAGATGGGTATCAAGAAACGAGTCATCATGCGTATCACAGATCTCACCTATGAAAATATTCGTCACATATCTGCAGAAAAACTCATTGAAATCCTTGACCGGAATTTTGGAGGAGGTTGGGACAGTATCCCCCAACGCATCAAAGATATCATCGAAACTGGTTTTGACATTAGCACGACAACCCTGCCCAAAGATCGACTCAAGAAAGCCGGAGGCATGTATGAAAAGAAGGTTGATGATGGATTTGAAGTACTCGAAATTGAAAAAGGCTCATGGGTCGAAGCCATTTTCGCAAAAGCCAAACCTGCCGTAGAGAAACCATCTGCATATGTAGAGAAACCCGACAGCCGTGAAAAAAACGAGGAGGGGGATGATGACGACGATGATGAGGAGGATTTACCGGAAGAGCGTTTGTATGATGAAGAAGAGGAAGATCCTTTCGACGAAGACAAACTGACCGAAGAAAGCTATCGCACGACCTACGACAAGGAAGAATCAGATGATCTCACCCTTGCCGAAGATGTAGCCGACGATTACGATGCTTAAATCTAAATGGTCAATAGACTGTAAATTTTAATTTCCATATTATTTCAACACATTCTTCAAACGATAGAAAGTCTTTTGTGTTTCATGATGAAAAGCATACAAAAGACTTTCTATTTGGATGATTGTTTTGAAGAATCAGCTAAGATTACTTTTCGATGCGGATACGGGCATCGACGGCAATCACATCATTTTCGTTTGCCAACAAAGGATTGATGTCTATTTCCTTTATTTCGGGTACATGATGCAATAAGACAGACAGACGCGTGATGATTTCAGCATACTTTTGCTCGTTCAACGGCTTCTGACCCCTCGTTCCCTGAATGATCTTATAACCTTTCAGCGATTTGATCATGGTCAAAGCATCTTCTTTTGCAATGGGAGCCAATCCGCTTGCCACATCTTTCAGAACTTCTACGAAAATTCCTCCAAGTCCGCAGAGGATCACATGACCGAAGCGCGGTTCATATTTGGCACCGATGTAAAGTTCCGTTCCTTGGATCATTTTCTGCACCATCACAGCGGTTGCATCTTGAATCTTCATCATTCTGTCAAATTCCGAGGCTAGTTGTTGCGCATCTTGGACATTGAGCGTCACACCACCCACATCGCTTTTGTGAACAGGACCTACCACTTTGGCAACCACAGGATAGCCGCATTTTTCCGCAAAATCAACGATGGCGTTCTTGGAGTCGCAGACAAATTCAGGGACAGTCGGAATGCCGGCACTTTCGAACATGGTTGTAATATCCTTGGGAGTGATGTAGCCGTCTTGATCAATATGGTCTATGACTTCTCTGATTCGTTTCACGTTTACATCGAAACCATCAACGGTTTCCGGTGCAGGCTGCGGAGTGTTGATAATCCTCGTGAGTGCTGTGGCAAGTGTAACTTCGTCACTGAAGTTCACATGACCTTTGCTCAAGAAGTCTGTTACCTCTGGAGCCGCCGTGTGAATACTCGGCAAAATGGGATAAATAGGCTTCTTGCATTCTTTCATCTTCTGATGCAACACCTCATAGGCATCCCACAATTCCACCAATCCGGGTGTTCCGAATATAACCATGATGGCATCGATATTATCAAATTTCTTTTCACAATAGTCAATGGTAATACCCAAGTGCTCAGGTGTTCCGGTTGCCAGAATGTCAATCGGGTTGGCAGTAGAAGCACCGGCAAAGAGCTGTTCTTTCAATTCATCGGCGATTTTTCCCGACAAAGAAGGCACGTTGAGACCACCTTTTGAGAGTGCATCGGTCAACATGACACCGGGTCCTCCTGCATGAGTGACGATGGCACAGTTCTTACCCATGATGCGGGGTAAGGTGAAGACGCAACCGACCGTGGTGAGTTCTTCACGAGAATAACAGCGCACGATACCTGCTTTCTTGAACAGGGCATCGACAGCAGTATCGCTTGATGCAATGGCTCCGGTATGCGATGATGCAGCTCTGCTTCCGCTTTCGGATGTTCCCGATTTGATAGCTGCAATGCGGCAGCCTTTACGTATCAAGGAAGCTGCATGGCGAAGGAGTTTTTGCGGTTCGGAAATATTTTCGATGTAGAGGAGTTTTACTTTCGAGTCTTTCTTGGGATCGAAATTGTTGTCCATATATTCCAACACCGATTCGATGCCGATTTGTTTACCATTACCGATACTCCATACAGAATTGAATTGCAATCCTTTAGAAACTGCAGATTCAAGAATGAATACGGCAGTTGCCCCTGAGCCCGAAATGAAATCGGCTCCTTTGGGATCGAGTTTGGGAATAGGTTTCGTAAACACGCTGTGATGCCACGAATTGAGCAATCCGATACAATTAGGACCTATCAAAGCGGCTCCATATCGTTCGCATGTATCGAGGATTTGTTGTTCCAAAACAGCACCTTCGTGGGTTTCTTCACCAAAGCCTGCCGACAAAATGATGAATGCTCTGACTTGTTTTTCTTTAGCCAATGTTTCGACTGTCTCGGGACAGAATTTTGCCGCAATGACCAAAATGGCAAGGTCGGTTGGCGGAATCTCGTCAACACTATGGAACACTTTGATGCCTTGAACTTCGTCTTCTTTGGGATTAACGATGTGCAATGCACCTTTGAACTCGCCGCTGATCAAGTTGCGGACTACTGTACCGCCGGGTTTGTTGGTGTTGTTAGAGCCACCAACCACGACGATGCTTTCAGGTTTAAGAAGTTGTTTATTTATCATGGTTTTGTGATTTTCACGGCAAACTTACTTATTTTTTCAGAATTGCCTACAAATTCAAGTCAAAATTTCATTGTTTTATCAGCTGAAGTCCAATGTCAAACCGAAAAACATACACACACGAAATCCTCACTCATAGACATCCATGTCTTCGTCATGAAATCTCCATTCTCAATATTTATGAATTACAGAGGACTGTATGTCGATTCTTCAAAACTGATTTTTACGTGTCTAAATCCCATATTCTTGAAGAAGGTTTCCAATTGGGACAACGCATTTGTCCTCGCCGCTTGATAATTGGCTTTGGTGAGGCATCTCCTTGCCATTTGTCGATAAGCAACTGCCAACAAATCCTTACGTTCTTGTTGTGACCAAGTTCCTTTTTCAAAAACCGTTTGAGTGGCAGCTTCATCGATATAATCGGTTGACAGCAGCCTAACAGGCGGCATAGTGGCTATCAGTGTATCTTTGAGAGCCGTAATGGCGTTATCTTTGAGTTTTCTCATGTCAATACCCAATCGAAGTGTTCCACGGTAAATACGGGCCAGACGTTTGGATGAAAATATTTCCCTTTTGACAGTATCTACCAACTCTTCATCCTCAATGGACAAAAATTCCCACTCGCCAATGCTCTTGATTTTCTGTATTTGAATAGGTGTAGAGTCGATTGAATTGTCAACCCGGGTTGTCACGATGATCCCCGAACATTTCAAGAACACGAACAAAACACCGACAAATAGGATGGTAAGTGTTACGAACAATGCTTTATTGATTCTTTTCATGAGCTTTTATTTTCCGGGGTGTTTGAATTCAATCATCTTGCTGACGTCCCTTTCGTTGAAATCCTTTCTGAATGAGATGGTGATATTTTCTTCCGGGAAGCCGCTCTGGGCAATCAGTGGGATAAGCAACTTGGCAGCACTTTCTTTAGTCTTCTCAATGATTCCCAATCGTGATATGTTTTGCAGAATCGCCTCCCTACCCTGTTTTTCGTAAGCAGAGAGTTCCTTATCCGAAAAGTCCGAGCGCAAGAAAGGTACACTTTCCACCACTCTATCATGATCAATCATACTCGATGTCAGCACCACTTGCGGGTCGGGGAGGATGATTTCAATGTTGTTTCCTTCTCTTTTTACATGATTGACGGTGAACTTTCCGAAATCAATATAGCCTTTCAGAATGACATCCATCGGGATGGCAATGTTACGTTCTCCAAAGGGAATGTCGGCATCGAAATCTTTTCCGAAAAAAGTACCTTTCAGTTTCAATTGGTCTTGGTGCGTGATGATTTTATGGATGTGATACTCCGAAGTGTAAAGCCGTGAACAATCCTGTACCTTGGTAACAAGAATTGCCAAGGTGTCAGTCGTGTTTTTTTTCTGTTCGCTCTCGCCTTTACCGCATGATATCAAGGCAAATGCCGTGAAGAGGAACGATAATCTTACTAAATTCATTTCTAAGTTGCAGATGCTTTGGTTTTGTTTTGTCTGGTGGCCGAGAGCTTCGAACCTACCATTTGTTTCGGACAGATGTCATTGAAATCGCATTCATCACACTTGGGGTGCTGGCTTGTGCATACATATCTGCCATGAAGTATCAGCCAATGATGGGCTTTCGAAATCAAATCGACAGGTATATTTTTCATCAGCTCCTTTTCAACCAAAAGAGGATTGTTGGCACTCTTGGACACCAATCCCAATCGATGACTCACTCTGAAAACATGGGTATCTACAGCCATTGTAGGACGGCCGAAAGCTACTGCCTGAACAACATTGGCTGTTTTGCGTCCCACACCGGGCAGTTTTTCCAACTTTGAACGCTCATCGGGTACTTCTCCATCAAAATTCTCTACAAGCATTTGCGACATTTCCACCAGGTGCCTAGCTTTGGAATTGGGATAAGACACACTCTTGATGTATTCGAACACCTCAAAGACTTCTGCCTGTGCCATAGCCTTGGCATCAGGATAGGCGCGAAAAAGTTCAGGTGTGACCTGATTGATTCGTTTGTCGGTGCACTGCGCACTCAGCAAAGTGGCAACCAACAATTGGAAAGTACTGCCGAAATGCAATTCGGTCGTAACATCGGGACTACTGTTCCGAAAATGATCCAACACATATTCGTATCGTTCCTTCTTGTTCATGTACGATGCTCTAAAGTGAAAAAGGGCAGGCTTTCGCCCACCCTGCCTAACCGGATATCGGATTAGTTCTTTTTGCTATCTTTCAATTCGCTATTGCCATCGGCTTTCTTCGATGGCTTATAGTTCTTGTTCAATCCTGCGATGACTTCCTGCGTGATGTCATACGACTTATCGGCATAAAGCATATTGTCACCGGCTTTGCTCAGAATGTAGGTATATTTCTTGTCTTTATTATATAACTTCAGGAAATTGCTGATGGAATCGCGTAGAGCTTTGTTATATCTTTCGGTTTCTTCCTGGAATTGCATACCGAGTCGTTGCTGCAACATCTGGATTTCATTGTTTTGCTTCTGTAAATTTATTTGCACGGCTTCAGCTTGTTCACGCGTATATTTATTAGCTTGAACATCTTGTTGGAACTTGGCGGCTGCAGCTTGCAGCGAACGTCCTTTCTGTTCGATGGTTGCCTGTATGTTTTGTCCTTTTTTCTCGAGGATCTTGGTATACTCTTTACAGAAGTCATATTGTGTCATAATGGAGTCAATCTCCACATAGGCAATTTTCATACTTCCGACTGTTTTCTCAGGAACATTGGATTTTGCTTCAGCCGGTTTGTTGGTGTTGTCGCACGATGTAAGAGCCAAGGTGGTCAATATACTGAGTGTCAAGGTGCGAAGTACTTTCTTTTCAATCATGGTGGGTATTTCTGGTTATAACTTTTATTCTTTGACAGGTTTCTGCTTGTTGCGCATTTCATGGTCTTGCTCTATGACACAATGAATACCTCTATTTTTCATTGCCCGACTGTCACTGATGTGTTGAGATTCAAACTTTCCGTTTTTTTTGAATATCAATTTAACCGACAGCAAAACAATGGCAATAGCAATTATTAACACGCTTAACATCAGAGTTTCTGCCATTTTTATTATTTTTGCGCTTGCAAAGATAGCGGAAATCCGAGTAAATACAAAATAACAAAGAGTCTTTTTGTGCATCATTTGACGGATTTTGCCATTCAAGGCTGTGATAAACATCAACATGAATAACATTTAACATCAATAACGACATGAATAAAAGCGAATTAAAACCTTCTTGTGTCTTTGAACAATTTGCAAGAATTAATGAAATTCCCCGCCCTTCCAAACATGAAGGTCGTATGATTGAATTCCTTAAAGAATTCGGTAAAGCCAATAACTTGGATACGAAAGTAGACGAAACCGGTAACGTGTTGATTAGCAAGCCGGCCACTCCCGGTTACGAGAACCGAAGAACAGTGGTTCTTCAAAGCCATATGGATATGGTATGCGAGAAGCTCGTTGACTTGGATTTCGATTTCCATAAAGATGCCATTCAAACTTATATAGACGGTGAATGGCTCAAAGCCAAAGGAACAACCTTGGGAGCTGATGACGGTATCGGGGTGGCTATCGAATTGGCGATTCTCGAAAGCAAGGACATCGAACATGGTCCCATTGAATGCCTCTTTACCGTTGACGAAGAAACAGGTCTTACGGGTGCGATGGGCATGAAAGGTGATTTCCTGTCCGGCGAAATGCTGATCAACCTCGATTCCGAGGACGAAGGGCAAATATTTGTGAGCTGTGCCGGCGGTATGACAACCGATGCCACATTCACTTTCACCAAAGAAGACGCACCTTCCGGCTATTTTTTTGCCAAGATTTCACTGAAAGGCCTTGTGGGAGGTCACTCGGGCGATGACATCAACAAGAAGCGTGCAAATGCCATTAAGGTATTGACACGTTTCCTTTACAAGCAGCAAAACAAACTTGACCTGCGTCTGGCATCGTTCAATGCAGGCAAACTTCATAATGCCATCCCTCGTGACGGGGTTGCCATCGTGGCGGTTCCACAGGACAAGAAAGAAGATTTGCGTGCCGACTGGAATGTCTTCATGAGTGAGGTGGAAGATGAATTCCATGTTACCGAGAAAGCAATGGATTTTGCCATGAGCAGTGCAGGGGCAGAGAGAGTGATGCCTTTGGAAGTTTCGCAACGTATCATTCGCGCACTTCAGGCCGTCGATAACGGCATCTTCGCCATGTGTCAAGATGAAGCTTTGGCATGGATGGTTGAAACCTCTAACAATGTTGCCAGCGTAGTAACTACCGAAACCACTGTCAAAGTTGTGGCAAGCCAACGTTCAAATGTAATGAGCAACCTTGAGAACCAAGCCAACACCATCAAGGCCACCTTCGAATTGGCCGATGCAGAAATCAAACAGAAAGATCCGTATCCTGCTTGGAAGATGAACCCTGACAGCAAGTTGACGAAAGCTGTGGTGGAATCTTACAAGAAACTGTTCAACAAAGAACCTAAAGTTCTTGGTATTCATGCTGGTCTTGAGTGTGGATTGTTCTCAGAGAAATATCCCAATCTTGACATGGTTTCCTTCGGTCCCACTTTGCGTGGCGTACACTCTCCTGACGAACGCTTGCACATCCCTACTGTTCAAATGGTATGGGACCACCTCCTCGAAATCTTGAAGAACATCCCTGCAAAATAAAGATAATCTCACGAAAATCTCAATACAACAATCACGATGACAATATTTTGTATTGCCATCGTGATTGTTATTCCTGTCATTCGGCAGGTTCTATAAATTCCCATCTTTCACAGATTCTCCTTTTGCAGGTAATGGGCACGATCCTAACTCGATGATATTCTTGAACTCCGAGACCACCAGATGCATGGGTAGGCATATCCGAGTCTTTGGAATCTCTGTAGAATGAAGGAATAGCAGGTAAGAACCGTCGCTATTGTCCATTTAGTGGTGGCCGGTGGAATGTCAGAACGTGAATAAACCTTTTCATGTTCCTGCCTACATAGGGTCTCACACAGACCTGTATGGATGTGCATCAAAGGTGTATTTCTACTATATGTGTGTGACATCTCGTTTGCCGTAGCAAAGTCACGACTATAACTAACAGTCGTCCCTTAAAAGCTATATTTGAGCGTGAAGTTAGTAAAATCGGCCTTCACGCTGATATTTTTTATTAGGCACAAAAGAACTCTCATGGCTCTTTTGAAGTTATATGCCGCCACAGCCAATAAGACATTGACAGCGTCTCCTTTCACACCTTTATAAAAGTTGCGGGATAATCTGTAGTGTTCTTTAAGGTGTCCTATCGTTGACTCTATGCCTGCCCGTTTGCAAAATAGTCTGTGTTTCTTTCTCTTTTGGCAGTAGGTGTCTTTTGCTTTAGGAACGTCCGGGATGAGTATTTTTGTATCCCCTATCCGTTTCACGCCTCTATACCCTCTATCCGCCGCCAGGTTATTGATATGCCTGCCTGTCATCCTTTGGGTTTGTTCCAAGGTCTTTTGTATGGTATGCCCGTCGTATTCATTCCTGAAAGAGCAGGCACCAAGAATAACTCCTGACCATGAGCGAAGAATGGATACCTTATTGCCAAACTCGTATTTCTTATGTTCCTTGCCTTTACTGATGCAGACCACGTCCGGTTCGTGCAGGGAATATACTTTGTTTCTTGACTGACGGTTCCGGGAAAGAACCCTGTAATAACTCAAACATCTTCTCTTGCAGATACAAGTAAACAAATTACAGTATAATATATTGTAAAACAGAAACTTGTTGGGTATTTAAGGGACGACTAACTAATCTGCATAACAATCGAACAGTCCAGGTCGATTTCTCATAACTGGTTCTGAATTATCAGATGTGGAAGACATTGTTAAAGACAGAGTTCATATGGTAATAATTCAGGTCTTAGAGTACTCTGTAGCGTATGACGGGTATAACTGCTTCAAAATGTCAAAAGGCTTATCCAAAATTGGGGTCACTTACGATACATCGACATACTCCTACCCAAAAAGCCGAAGACTTCTCCATCACCCTTTCCTATACAAAATGAGGTGTTGTCAATTGATGCAAAATTAGAAAGAAATTGAGAACAACACAAGAGTAATGGAATACGAATGAAGAAAAAAGGATTTCAAAATGCTTCACGATATTTACTTTCGTCCTTATCTTCGAGCATGGAAAGATAAGAAGCATATCGGCTGGCGGCTATCAAATGTTCATTAACAGCCTTCATAACAGCGCATCCCGGTTCGTGGGTGTGTGTACAATTATGGAATTTACAATCGTGTGAAAATCCGAAGATATCCTTGAAATAGCCCGACAACTCTTCGGGTTCGATATTAAACGTACCAAAACCTTTGATGCCCGGCGTATCTATCAGCCATCCTCCGTCTGGAAATGGTAGCATTTCGCTGAAAGTGGTCGTGTGCATACCTGTATTGTGTGCATCGGAAATTTCTGCTGTACGCAAACAGACATCGGGTAATAGAATGTTAAGGAGTGTTGATTTGCCGACACCGCTATTGCCACTGAACAAAGTAACCTTACCTTTCAATTCGTCTTTCAACGCTTCAATACCTTCTTGACATTCGGCAGAAACAACGAAACAAGGGTAGCCGATATGTTCATAAAGGCCAACTGTCAGTTTTTGCAGCCGTTTCTCTTCATCCGACAACAAATCATTTTTATTGAAAATCAATGTGACCGGTATGCGGTATGCTTCTGCCGATGCTAGAAAACGATCGATGAACGTGGTGCTTGTTCGGGGATGATTGATGGTGACAATGAGAAAAACCTGATCAACGTTGGCAGCAAGGATATGGCTTTGCTTGGACAAGTTGGGTGATTTGCGAACGATATAGTTTCTTCGGTCTTTGATCTCGGAGATAAATGCTGTTCCTTCGTTATTACAAATGATCTCTACCCTATCGCCGACAGCCAAGGGATTGGTACTTCTAATGCCTTTAAGCCTGAAGTTGCCCTTGATTTTACTTTCGATGGTCTTCCCTTCATCGGTCAAGACGGTGTACCAACTTCCAGTATTCTTGATTACCAATCCTTGCATAAACATTTGTAAGAGTGAGTTACCTGCTTCCTCTCATGCAGATGTTCACACCATTTCGGGGTGTTTGTAAAAGTCGAATGGTGCTTCATCCACACGACTGTACCTTAAACCTGCATGAAAAGGATATCCAAACCGTATACCGTACTTCTTAAATCTTCCAATGAGAAAACAAAGAAATACGGTATACGGCAGATAATAACCCTATACAGTCATGATTTCTTTATTTTTTCCTTCCAACAAATCGTCAATTTGCTTGATGTATTTATCGTGAAGTTTCTGCAACTCCAGCTCGGCATCCTTTTCATTATCTTCCGAAAGCCCATCTTTCATGGCTTTTTTAAGTTTGTCTTTGACATCCGATCTCACATTGCGTACTTCGACTTTGGCTTTTTCAGCAATCTTGCTGCATTGCTTGACAAGGTCGCGTCTTCTTTCTTCGGTGGGTTGCGGAATACCAAGACGGATAATTTCGCCGTTATTGTCGGGTGTGATACCCACATCCGAGTCCATGATGGCTTTTTCTATACTCTTTATCTGTTTCTTATCCCAAGGCTTGATGGCTATGGTGCGGGCATCGGGTGCCGATACGTTGGCCACCTGATTGAGGGGAACCATTGAGCCATAAGATTCTACCTTTACACCGTCAAGAATGGCAACATTGGCTCTGCCGGCTCTTATTCTTCCCAACTGTTCTTCCAAGAACATGGCTGCCATTTGCATTCTTTCTTCACTTTCGTTCAGTGTTGTTTTAACGTCTATCATCTTTCACATAGTTTAATTTCGGTGATACAAATGTAAATAAATAGTCCGGTTCTACAAAATATTTTTATGAATAAGTAGCATCAGCTGATGCTTTGAAGCTGGGATAATCCCGAATTGGACATCAAGAACCGAACCTGTATTATTCAATTGCCGACCGAATGATGTTACATTTTAGTCAAAGGCTTAGATTGATACGTCTGAAAAGAAAGACTATCAAAATATCAGCAACGGCAATTATCATCATGTCCGGTGTTTATGACTTTACGTCACAATGACTGATTCCGGATCATGCCTAACCGTATCGAACCATCAGAAAAATCTTTACCGGAAAACAAGGAAGTAAACATTCAATTCCTGACACCTTATATTTATGAAGCCATGTTATTCTTTGTACAAACAATGCGTAAGCAGTCCTGCCACCATTTCAAGGTACAACCGATCGGTATCATCAAAGGCATCGGGAAGGTCACTGTCGATATCAAGTACCGATCTCACTTCACCACTTAAATCGAAGATCGGAATAACGATCTCCGACCGGCTCAACGAAGAACAAGCGATGTGGCCGGGGAATTCGTGGACATCAGGAACTACCAATGTTTCTTTCTTCTCCCACGACGTGCCACAAACTCCCTTGCCGAAGGGGATAGAAAAACATGCAGAACTGCCTTGAAACGGTCCGAGACGCAATGTTTTACCTTCACGGACATTGTAAAATCCGACCCAAAAAAAGCCAAATGCTTCTTTTAGTTCGGCAGTCACGTTTGCCTGCACTCCGATTTCATCGGTTTCTCCCTCAATCAATGCTGCAAGTTGTGGCATCAATTCCAAGTATTTTTTTTCTTTTGATTTATTCTCTTTCATAGTTCTTGTTCGTCATTATCATTACCTTAAGATTCCGGCACATATCTTCGTAAAATACATTTCGGACAGGTAAACATGATTTCCCCATCATTCCAATTCTTTCGCAACAGAAATTTTATGAAGTCCGTCTTCTTGATAACCCTGTCGTTTGGGAGTTTGCAAAGATACGAATTTCCAATAGGTTGACAAAGTTGTTTTGATTGAAAGTTGGCAAAGCAAAGACCAAAAGATAATCAGTGAACAAAAATTTACCGAGACAGACATTGTCGGTTTTGGAATATTTTGCTATATTTGCATCTAAATGCAACCGACTCTGATTACCTTGTCATAACAAATGCCCACGTAGCATCCCGATGACAAACCCAAACAGTTTCATAGTCAGAGATATTCAACATTCATAAAAAAGAACAGGCATTCGTCAGAAGCAGACAGGAATTTAACTTGTACATCACACATATAAATATAACATAATAATGATAGAATTCTTCACGCAGAATATTTGGCTTTTATGGTTCTTCGTCAGTCTCATTTGTTTGATAGTCGAAATGGCCTTCGGTGATTTGTTCCTGATATGTTTCGCCATCGGAGCCTTGGCAGCATCGTTAATGTCGGCATTCGGGGTAGATACCATTGGTCAAATCATCATGTTCACCATTGTTTCTTTGTTGAGTATATTGCTCGTTCGTCCTTCGATGATGAAATATCTGCATCGTAAAGAAAACCAACGACTAAGTAATGTTGAAGCCATCATTGGCAGGATGGGCGAGGTAACCCAGCACATTGATAAAAATGGCTATGGAAGGGTAAAGCTCGATGGAGACGATTGGAAAGCATGCAGTGAAGATGGCAATGCCATCGAAAAAGGGGAAAAAGTGATCATCGTTGCCCACGAGAGTATCATTCTCACAGTTCGGAAAAAGAATTTGTAAAATAATCCACGAACAAATGTTCCCATCTCAATTCATCCATTACATTATCATCACGAATCAGCAGACATTCATATCATCAAATAATTTTCATTTTAATCACCTTAACTTTATATCAATATGAGCATGACCTCTTATGTACTTATTGCACTGATTATCCTGGTGCTGGTGTTTATTAAGAAAACCTTAGTTATCATTCCCCAGTCCGAAACCCAAATCATTGAAAGGCTCGGAAAGTATTATGCCACCCTTAAACCGGGTATCAACATCATCATTCCGTTCATTGATCGCCCCAAGACTTTCATTACCATGACAAGAGGCCGATACATCTATTCGGGAAAAATCGACCTCCGGGAACAAGTATATGATTTCGATCGCCAGAATGTGATTACCAAAGATAATATCCAGATGCAGATCAACGCTTTGTTGTACTTCCAAATCGTTGATCCTTTCAAGGCGGTATATGAAATCAACAATCTCCCCAATGCCATCGAAAAACTCACTCAAACGACATTACGTAATATCATCGGCGAGTTGGAACTCGACCAGACGTTGACCAGTCGTGACACCATCAACACCAAGCTGAGAGCTGTCTTGGACGATGCCACCAACAAATGGGGAATCAAAGTAAATCGTGTTGAACTGCAGGACATCACTCCTCCCGAGAGTGTATTGACTGCCATGGAAAAGCAAATGCAGGCCGAACGGAACAAACGTGCCGCCATCTTAACAAGTGAAGGAGAGAAACAATCGCAAATCCTACAATCAGAAGGTGAGAAAGCTGCTACCATCAACCGTGCCGAAGCCGCCAAACAACAAGTCATCCTCAAGGCAGAAGGTGAGGCACAAGCCCGTATCCGCAAGGCAGAGGCTGAAGCTGTTGCCATTTTGAAGATTACAGAAGCAGTGGGTAAATCGACCAATCCTGCCAACTACCTCTTGGCACAAAAATATATCACCATGATGGAGCAACTGGCCAAGGGTGAACAGGCCAAGACTGTTTATCTTCCCTACGAAGCCACCAATCTCATGGGCAGCATCGGAGGAATCAAAGACTTGTTCAAGTCAGAATAATTCTTCTACTATCGAGACGAAGTCAATGAATCTGTCAGAAGAAACTGTTATCTTACCATACCTAACCGTTTTCCTTGCGACATCATTGACTTCCGTCGTATTCACGCCGTCATGATGGCACACGTTATTGGTAATAATCTCATAATAATCAAGATGAACATTTGTATCTTAGTGGGCGCACGACCCAATTTCATGAAAGTGGCTCCACTAATCAGAGCCGTAAACTCTGCCCAAAAACAAGGAAATGACATCAATGAAACACTGGTGTATGCAGGTGTCGAAAACGACAATAGTCTCGAAGACTCACTCTTTGAAGATTTGCAGACCCATCGTCCGGATGTATATTTGGGCGTTGGTAGCGGTACCCTGAACGAAATTACCGGCAAAGTCATGGGCGAGTTTGAGAAATATCTTGCCTCCAATCCTACCGACCTTGTCATCGTCGTAGACGATTTGGCATCGACGATGGCCGCTGCCATCGTGGCAAAGAAACAAGGACTCATACTCGCACACCTCGTTGCAGGCACTCGTTCTTTCGATATCAACATGCCCAAAGAGATTAACCGGTTGGTCATTGACGGACTTTCGGATCTGCTCTTCACTGCTGGCGACGGTTCTTTCAGTGTCGTTTGTCGGGAAGGTGCCAACATGAACAAAATTTATATTGTCGGAAATATCCTCATGGATACACTCCGCTTCAACCTCCCTCGCTTTGAAAGACCTGACATTCTGAAACAGAAAAGACTTAACGATAAACAATATATCGTTTTCACGCTCAACAGGAAAGTGTTGATCAACGACAAAGAAAACTTGCGAAGTATGATGGTCGCCATGCAAAAGGCGGCATCGACGACTCCCATCATTGCACCGTTGAGAAAGGAAGCTCGCAAAGTGGTAGAGGAGATTTTGAGCGAAAGTCTGTCGTCGTCACCCATCTATGTTGTTGATCCCATGCCGTATCTTCAATTCGGATACCTCACGAGTCATGCCAAAGGTGTCATTACCGATTCAGGTAACGTGGCAGAAGAAGCGACTTTCAATGCTGTTCCATGTATAACACTCAACAGTTACACCGAACATATTGAGACTATCAGACAGGGCTCCAATGTCTTGGTGGGCGAAGATGCCGGCAAACTCGAGGACGCATTGCACGATATGATTGAAGGTAAATGGAAAAACTGTTCGTTACCCGACCGGTGGGATGGAAGAACTGCAGACAGGATCATCCGGATTCTGCTTGAGAACAAATAGAAAACAGTAGACGCCATTGTTTGGCGATTGAACGGAGGCAAGACCTTCAAATCTTCAAAAATATAAAACCAAACATACCAAGATGGAAAAGAAAATCGCATTGATTACAGGTGCCACCTCCGGAATCGGTGAAGCCTGTGCCCGTAGATTTGCTCAAGAAGGCTACCGGCTCATCATTACAGGAAGAAGGGAAAGCCGTCTCGAACAACTGAAAAAAGAACTCGAACATTACAATACGGAAGTATACACTCTCTGTTTCGACATACGTGACCATGAGCAAACAACCAAACTCATCGAGTCGCTTGATGGGAAATGGGCTGACATTGATGTTCTCATCAACAATGCTGGATTGGCTTTGGGACTCGAAAAGGAATATGAAGGAAAATGGGAAGACTGGGAAACCATGATTGACACAAATATCAAAGGTCTTCTCACGACGATCCGTCTCATCGTTCCCCGCATGGTAAAACGAAACCGAGGCCACATCATCAATATCGGATCGGTGGCCGGTGATGCTGCATACGCCAACGGAAATGTATATTGTGCCACCAAGGCCGCCGTCAAGACATTGAGCGACGGACTAAGAATTGATTTGGCTAATACAGCCGTACGCGTAACAACCATCAAACCGGGATTGGTTGAAACAAATTTCAGCATAACCCGTTTTCATGGAGATCAGGAACGAGCAGATAATGTCTACAAAGGCATCAAGCCTCTCCAAGGTGCCGATATCGCAGATGTTGCCTGTTATGCCGCATCTGCGCCTGCACATGTACAAATCGCCGAAATATTGGTCTTGGCAACTCATCAAGCCAGTGGTTCAGTCATCCATAGGCAATAAACTGCTTTAAAGACAATTCACAAAATCTTATCACCTGATGATAAGTTTAATTCATTTACGAACCTCCGTTACCATGTACGGAGGTTCCTTGTTATAGTTGTTGCCAGGCATGACATAACTAGTCGTCCCTTAAAAAGAGATGCTAAGCGGGAATTGATTCATCAATGACCTCTCTCTTAGCATTTCTCTTATTATTTTGAACAGGAACAAAAGAGCTCTCATGGCTCTTTTGAAGTTGTAAGCAGCCGCCGCCAACAGTAGGTTCACAGCATCCCCAGTCACACCCTTGTAAAAGTTGCGACCTAAACGATAGTCTGATTTCAAGTGTCCAATGGTAGGTTCTATGCCTGCTCGCTTGCAGAATAGCTTGTGTTTCTTCCGCTTC
>JALETQ010000042.1 GCA_022781445.1 Prevotella sp. | reverse complement strand
ACAGGAAATGTATAAACAAACGCTCTCATGACCGATTTGGGATAATCCAAACCAAACATCTTATTGCGGCGGATAGTATAGGATAGACGCAAAAGCGGAAAGAATCCATAAGCCCCTCCGGCATAACAGCAAAATCCATGCCACGCAAACAAGTCTCCATTCTGCGTTAACCAAAAACGATGTATCGGAAATCAGCGAAACAGAAAATATAAAAGCGTTTCCGGTGTTCAACATACCGTTTTCGCTCCTTCTTTCCCACAAAACCGCCTTACTTGTTCGGCAAAAGTACACGAATTGCCTCCTAAAAGTACACGTATCGCACGTCCATTCATGGCCTTTTCGCGAGCCATTCGTGGTTCATGATGCCCCGAAACAGCGCAAACTTAGAGAATGATTCTGCCCGAACAAACCACAAAGCTCTAACTAAAAGACACTTATAAAATCAAAGAAAAAAGACCATTTTCGGACACGAGGAAAAGAAAACTTCAAATGTAGGCACTCACGAGGACGAATATTGGGCAACTTTTTCTTCACAGCACCGACATAAGTCACACTTTGCCCTCCAACCAGTCATCGGAGAACAGGCAATAACCGAACGGCATGTATTTGTTTTTTACGAGCGATTGAGGGATAAATGAGGAAAAATGTATAATCGATTTTGAACAAACAAGTTATCTGTTTTGGAAAACTTTGTCGTAAATTTTTCACATGAAGTTTTCCCAAAAAATATTTTTTCATTCCGAAAACTTGCGCTACCTTTGCAAAAAGCAGGCGGCACCTCGACAATGTGAAGCATGATTTACACACCTACAAAAGGCACGATAAAACCACAATCCATCCGGACTACACCGGCGAAAAAACAGGAGGCAGAAGATCCTTGATGATCTTACAGTGTTTGTTGTTGGCTCACGAACCATCCGACTGACAAGCCAAAATAGCCTATCTCTCATAACAATACGAACTTATTCAAGCAAGACAAACATAATATATGGAAAAGAAAACCTACTCATACGACGAAGTATATAACGCTTCGTTGGAATATTTCGGCGGCGACGAGCTGGCTGCCCGCGTATGGCTCAACAAGTATGCCATGAAAGACAGTTACGGAAACATTTTCGAGAAGTCACCGGCCGACATGCACTGGCGCATCGCCAACGAGATTGCCCGCATCGAAAACAAATATGAAAATCCGCTTTCGGCAAAAGACATCTACGATCTTCTGGACCACTTCAAATACATCATACCCGCCGGAAGTCCCATGACGGGTATCGGCAATGACCAACAGGTAGCATCATTGTCCAACTGTTTTGTGGTGGGACTGGACGGTGATGCCGACTCTTACGGTGCCATCATGCGCATCGACGAAGAGCAGGTGCAGCTCATGAAGCGGCGCGGTGGCGTGGGTCACGACCTTTCGCACATCCGTCCCAAAGGTTCGCCGGTAAACAACTCGGCATTGACATCGACGGGATTGGTGCCTTTCATGGAAAGATTCAGCAACTCCACCCGCGAAGTGGCACAAGACGGCAGACGTGGCGCACTCATGTTGTCGGTCAGCATCAAGCATCCCGACAGCGAAGCCTTCATCGACGCCAAGATGACTGAAGGCAAAGTGACCGGTGCCAACGTATCGGTCAAGATCGACGACGAGTTCATGAACTGTGCCATCAAGGGCAAAGACTATGTGCAGAAGTTCCCCATCAACAGCGACAGTCCCGACTTCAGCAAGACCGTCAACGCCAAAAGCCTTTGGGAAAAAATCGTGCACAACGCATGGAAGAGTGCCGAACCGGGCATCCTCTTCTGGGATACCATCATCAAAGAAAGCATTCCCGACTGCTATGCCGACCTCGGCTTCCGCACCGTTTCGACCAACCCGTGCGGCGAAATTCCGTTGTGCCCCTACGACTCCTGTCGTTTGCTCTCCATCAACCTCTACTCTTACGTCGTCAATCCGTTTACAGAAGATGCCTATTTCGACTTTGAGACTTTCAAGAAACACGTCGCCAAGGCACAACGCATCATGGATGACATCGTGGACTTGGAACTCGAAAAGATCGAACGCATCCAGACAAAAATCAAGAACGACCCCCAAAGCGACGAAGTGAAGGGTGCCGAATATCATTTGTGGGAGAAAATCTGCGACAAGAGCGGCAAAGGACGACGCACCGGCGTGGGCATCACCGCCGAAGGAGACATGATTGCCGCGATGGGACTGCGCTACGGCACACAGGAAGCAACCGACTTTTCGGTCACCGTTCACAAGACTTTGGCACTCGCCGCCTACGGGTCATCGGTGCAAATGGCCAAAGAACGTGGCGCATTTGCCGTGTACGACGCCGAGCGTGAAGCCCAAAACCCGTTCATCCTGCGCATGAAAGAAGCCGATCCGAAACTCTACGAGGACATGGTGAAATACGGACGGCGCAACATTGCCTGCCTGACCATCGCCCCGACGGGCACCACCTCGCTCATGACACAGACAACCAGCGGCATCGAGCCCGTATTCATGCCTGTCTACAAGCGCAGAAGAAAGGTCAATCCCGGCGACACAAACGTACACATTGACTTCGTGGATGAAGTGGGAGATTCGTTCGAAGAATACATCGTTTACCATCCCAAGTTCATCAAATGGATGGAAATAAACGGCATGGACACCAAGAAACGCTACACACAAGAAGAGATTGACCAACTCGTTGCACAATCGCCTTACTACAAAGCAACGGCAAACGACGTGGACTGGCTAATGAAAGTGAAGATGCAGGGAGCCATTCAGAAATGGGTGGACCACAGCATCAGCGTGACGGTAAACCTGCCGGCTGACGTCGATGAGGAGCTTGTGAACAAACTTTACGTGGAAGCATGGAAGTCGGGGTGCAAGGGTTGCACCATCTACCGTGACGGAAGCCGCGCCGGCGTGATGGTTTCGATGGAGAAAAGTAAGAAAAAGAGCAGTGAACAAGAGGGAACCCAACCATGCAAGTCACCCGAAGTGACCGAAACAAGACCGCAAGTACTTGAATGTGACGTGGTGAGATTCCAGAACAACAAGGAAAAATGGGTGGCATTCGTGGGTCTGCTTAACGGCTATCCCTACGAAATCTTCACCGGTTTGCAGGACGACGATGAGGGAATCGTGCTGCCCAAGACAGTTGTAAAAGGCAAAATCATCAAGAATGTCAACGAAGAAGGACGCAGTCGCTACGACTTCCAATTTGAAAACAAGCGCGGCTACAAGACAACGGTCGAAGGACTGAGCGAGAAATTCAATCCCGAATACTGGAATTACGCCAAACTCATCTCGGGTGTCCTGCGCTACCGTATGCCCATTGCCCATGTCATCAAACTCGTAGGCTCGCTCCAACTCAAGGACGAAAGCATCAATACATGGAAGAACGGCGTGGAAAGAGCACTCAAAAAATACATCACCGACGGCACCGAAGCCAAGGGAAAGACATGTCCTACCTGCGGACATGAAACCCTTGTGTACCAAGAAGGCTGCCTGATTTGCAAAAACTGCGGAGCTTCGCGATGCGGATGACAGGCATTTTTTCAACTTCTTCATACGGAGCAGGACACATTTCCTGCTCCGTAAACTTCATACCCAATCCGTCATGAGAGACCGGACAGGTATTGTTCGGGCCTATTCGTGAGACTTCAAGTACAACAGCAACATAGGACTTGGCGACAAAAAAAACGACCGGGACTTGTATGCCGACTGACAAGCGAGGCTCAACGCCGGTTCCGAAAGGACATCGGGGTCATGACACAGCAGCATGAAAGAATCACATTTAACCAACGACATGAAACTGATTGACAGCGAAATAAAGATCAAGAACCTGCGTCTTTTTGGCAGACATGGGGTATTGGAACAAGAAAAGGCGACCGGAGGCGACTTCAACATCAACATCCGGGTGACGCATTCCGTCGCCCATGCCATGGCAACCGATGAACTCGACGACACCATCAGCTACGCCGATGTGTTCGATCTGGTGAAAAAAGAATTTGACGTTCCTTCGCGGCTGCTCGAAAATGTGGCGGCACGCATTGCACAAAGCCTCTTCGATGCGTTTGCATCCGTTTGGCAAATCCGACTCGAAATCATCAAACTCAATCCACCGATGGGAGCCGATTGTGACGGAGCGGGTGTCGAAATCTGCGTGAACAGGGAATGACAGCGACGCAAAGGTGTTGAAACAGGAATAAAAAGGCGGACGGAAGAACGACGATTACAATTTCAATTGAAGCATGCACCAGCCGTTGTCTTCACGTTGTTTGCTGACAACCAATCCCAACCGGTGGGCTTCTTCGACAAGCAAGGGAGCATCTTCGACAAAGAATCCACTGAGCAACAACAAGCCTCCGGGTGCCATCACGTCTTTGAAATGGGGCATATCAGCCAACAGAATGTTGCGGTTGATGTTGGCAAGCACCACGTCGAACAAGCCGTTGACGTGCGAAAGCACACGGGCATCACCCTCGAACACCTCGATATTCCCGACCTTATTAAGACCGGCATTGTGCTTGGTGTTGTTCACACTCCACTCGTCGATGTCGTAACACACGATGTCTGATGCTCCGAGACGCGAAGCAATAATCGACAAAATGCCCGTTCCGCAACCGCAATCGAGCACCCTTTTGCCCGACAAATCCATATCCAGCAGTTCGGAAACAATCATGCGTGTGGTCTCGTGCGTACCGGTTCCGAAAGCCTGACACGGCTCGATGGCAACGTGCAACACCTTGCCGTCATCGATACAGCCATCATCTTTGCGGGCATCATGAATACAACAACGTCCGTCGATATTGATGGTTTCAAACCCGTTACATTCCCAGACGGCATTCCAATTTCTCTCTTCAGCAGCCTCTTTCGTATAGGAGATGCGTACACCGGGCATCGGGAAATCCGGCAGCAACGCCCCTACGGCAGCTTCATCCGCGAGGTCTGCGGGCACATAACCGTTGATTCCTTCTTCGGTTTCCTCAAAGCTTTCAAATCCCAACTCACCGCATAAGGCAGCAAGCAGGTCGCGGGCAGGTTCGACATTGGGTAAAATCGTAAATCGGAAGGTCGTGTATTTCATCGCATATAAAGGATTAATTATCGCGCAAAAATACTAAAAAATAGGGAAAACCCACCATCATTTAGGGTTTTTCCGTATATTTGTAGTGCTACTTCATCTTACTTTTGTAAAACAATAAAGAACGTCTAACTAGCAAAGGAGAAAATGGCAATGAAAAAAATGATTCTTTTGTCGCTAAGCATGCTGATCATATCGCTATCGGGCTATGCACAAGACGATTTATACTTCACTCCCAAGAAGTCGTCGGAGCTTGATCTCCCTCAAAAAACCGACAGATATGCCGCTGAAAAGAAATACGGCAACTATCGGGATATTGACGAATACAACCGCCGAACCCTCACAAGTTCGTACAAAATTGTCGGCAAAGATTCCTTGGGCAATGACATCATCGAGTATGAAGAGTCGGAACAGTTCAATCCGAGGAGTACCAACGGTTACGAAGATGGTATGTTGTCCGACGCTGACGATTACGAGTACAGTCGCCGCATGGGACGTTTCGACGGTTTCTACGGCTGGTATGATCCCTACTTCTACGGATATCGTGGTTGGCATTCGCCCTATTGGTATGGCCGATATTATGGTTGGTACGACCCATGGTACACGGGTTGGTACGATCCTTGGTACACCGGCTACTATGATTACGGTTTCTACGGATGGGGAAGACCCTATCGTCCTTATTGGAGATGGGGTGGATGGTACGGCTATGACTACCCACATTATGGTTATATTTACAGAAACGGCCGGACAGGAACGACCAATCACGGACGGCCCACCTACCGAAGAGACAATTCAACAGCGGCCACCGGCACTTTCGGAAACTCAAGAAGCACCTCTTTCGGCAACCGGAATCAAGGCTATACGGGGCGAAGCACTCGCAGCGTCGACACCCGTACATCGCCCTCAAGAGGACAGTTCGGTGGTTCGCGCACCAATAGTTCTACGATGAGAAGCAACGAACGCTACACCCAACCCCAACGTTCGACCACGACCGTCAACAGCGGTTCGTTCGGCGGAAGCCGGTCATCGGGCGGCGGTTTTGGCGGCAGTCGGTCAGGAGGAAGCTCCGGTGGCAGTCGGTCGGGTGGCGGATTCGGAGGCAGACGATAACGGTTGCGGCCTCCACAAAGCATCCCTGTATTCATAAGACAAAGTATATCATATAATATATAAGGTAAAGATGAAAAGGAATATTATCATAACTGCCGCCCTGATATTGGGACTTCCGATGGCAGCACAAGAGACATACGAAAACGCCAACATAGCAACGAAAGACTTGAACGGTACCGCTCGCTATGTGGGTATGGGCGGAGCGATGGACGCTTTGGGCGCCGACCTCTCGACAATCAGCAGCAACCCCGCCGGTATGGGTCTGTTCAGACACTCGCAAGCCAACATTTCGTTCGGCATCATCTCACAACAAGATGCCAAAGATTTTGCGAACGGCAACAAGACCAATGCCAGTTTCGACCAAGCCGGCTTTGTATATACCAACCGGACGGGCAGAAACTCGTTCCTCAACTTGTCGTTCAACTATCACAAGAGCCGTAATTTCGACTATATCCTGAGTGCCTCCGACAAGCTGTCCAATGCCTCGCAGAACAAGCTTTCGTACCAGAAACTGCGCAACGGCATGACCTACAAACAAAAAAGCGACGGTTCTTTCGATCTGAAGACACCCTACATTTCGTGCAATGTGCTCGACGCACTCTACACGGAAAACCTGCTTTTTGCTGCCGGTGACGGCAAGGCTTACTACTATGCCGCCGAAGACTACACGCTCAATCGTGCCCAAAAGGGCTACATCGGCGAATATGACTTCAACATCAGCGGCAATATTCGCGACCGTGTTTATCTGGGTCTCACCATCGGTTTACACGATGTGAACTACAAACACTACGGCGAATATCATGAAAACCTCACCAGCAACGCGGAAGGCATCAAGGGATTGCTCACCGAAGACAACCGCGAGATCACCGGAACGGGTGTGAACATCAAAGCCGGTGTCATCTTCCGACCAATCGAAACATCGCCTTTCCGCATCGGCCTCGCCATCTCCACCCCGACATGGTACAGCCTTTCGACCAGCAACTACACCATCATGACCGACGGATTTGCAAAGCCGAAAATCAGCGAAAGCTATGACTTCAAACTCAACACACCCTGGACGGTAGGCATGAGCCTCGGACATACGGTAGGAAACTACCTCGCATTGGGTGCTGCCTACGAATATGCCGGCTACAACAAACTCGACTCCCGCATCAACGATTCGGAAACTTACGACTATTGGACCGACTCCTATTACACCAGCAGCCACAGCGATGAGAGGATGAACCGTCACACCGAGAACACCCTTAAAGGGGTTTCGACACTGAAGCTCGGTATGGAATACAAAGCCACCAAGGATCTTGCACTCCGCCTGGGCTACAACTATGTGTCACCGATGTACCGTAACGACGGTTTCAAAGACGGCACCATTGAATCGCCGGGTACCTATTATGGCTCGACAACCGACTACACCAACTGGAAATCCACCAACCGCATCACCTGCGGCATCGGCTATCGTTTGGGAAAAGTGAGCATGGATTTGGCTTATCAATACAGTACCACTGAGGGCGAAACCACTCCATTCATGAGCTACACCGACCATGACAATCCCATGGAAGATAACATCGCCAACGCTGTCAAGACTGACAACAAACGCCACCAGATACTGTTTACGCTGGGATACCAGTTTTAAATATGGCAAAAATCAAGAAATTTCGACCTCAAATTCTTAAATAATCACCATTTGATAATTTATTCTCGAGATTTTCTTGCAGATACAAAAACTATTCTATAAATTTGCAATCAAGAAAAGAAACAATGTTTATACATAGATAATAAGGAAAATATTTAGTTTTTTTAGTGGTTAATTTAGTTTTAGTAAGTATGGAAGAGAATTTGTTGTGAAACATGTTCTCTTTTTTTTGTCCCCACATTTCATCTCCCCATCACGCAATTTCTGCAACCCGGCACAGTTCGGGAAGCGATGCCGACAGGCTGCAACAAAATGACACCGGTACCGCGAAAAACCGTCAAAGCATCTCCATTCATATCCAAAAACTTTGTATCTTTGCGCAGAAACACAGAGAACAACCATGCCGACAGGGTACAACGGCATTCTCACGCGTGTTCCGTCAAGGCGAACGAAGACCCGGACGCTGACAGCGGCTCTCCTCTTTTGCCTCACGAACGTGGCGGAAAGGACATCTGCGCCGCCACGACATATACGACAAGCCGCGAAAGAAAATTCATCGGGATGACACAGACTGTCTTCCTCCAAATAAGGAAACGACCGCTCCAACGGCAGACACCTTGACACAACAGGCACCGGCCATCAACCTGCAACCCGACAAGCCACTCCGTCACCCCTTCAGACATAACCCGAAACAACATCATCAAGATAACATCTTTATGCACAACCGCATTTTCATTTTGTCCCTTCTCGTCGTACAGAGCTGTGTGACGACGGCCACCTTAAGCATCAAAAACAACTGGAACGACATGTCTTCGGAGGCACTCCTCCGGCGAGGACGCGCCTTTGCCGCCAAGAATCTCAAGAGCGACAGTGCCATGATGTGTCTCACCATTGTGAGTAACCGCTATTATGACGGCATGAACGCCCGGGAAATGGAAATCTGTGCTTACGCCATGAGCGACCTTGCGTGCCTCTATACTTACGGCAAGCTCGACTATCCGCAGGCATATCGCTACCTCATCAAAGCCCAGACCATCGCCGAGGACAACGGCTTTGAGCGCGTTTCGGCCATCATCGACAACAACCTCGGTAATCTTTACGCCATCTACGGCAACCAGTTCGACCGAAGCGGCATGAAGAAAAAGGCACTGGCCCTATACCGTTCGAGCTATCGGAAAGCCGAACAAATCGGATACGACGAACTGCAGCTGAGTGCCTTCACCAACCTTTTCGGTGAGGACAACAACTTTCCGCTGAAAGATTTCAGAGGCATTTTCAAAACCGACATATCCCCGAACACTTCCTATGCACGCCATGCCCGCACGCTCTACAAGGCCATCGAGGCCCAACGGCGGGGCGACTACATCCGGGCGCGTACCTGTTTTCTGCATCTGCCCAAGACGATCGATACACGATATGCACCCGAATCGTATATCATCGGTGCCTACATGAGGGTGGCAAACACCTACCATATCGAGGGCAATCACCGTGAAGCGACAACATGGTTGCTCAAAGCCCGACAACTGGCGGTCGAAACTTCGGATATCGTATCGCAGATTGCGGTGAGCCGGAAACTCATCGACGAATACCGACACCGAAACATGGCGACGGCCGCCGACAGCTGCCGGATGTCGTATTACACGCTCAAAGACTCATTATCAACAGCCTTCGGACTCAACAATATCGAAGAAATGGACTTCAGGCACGACCTGCAAATCGCCGAAGACAAGAGCCAGCAACTGATGATGGAAAAGCGGATACACCGCATTCTGATATACATGGGTCTGCTTTTCCTTGTTTCAGCCTCGGTTTTCATGTTCATTTTGGTACGCAAGAACCGCAAGTTGAAATCGAGCAACCGCAAGCTCTACGAAAACAACCTGCAGCTGCTCAAAGCCGATGAAGAGCAGAAGGCATTGCGAAAATCGTACGTTGCTGCCGATCGCACCGCCGACAGCAAGAAATATGCTTCGAGTAACCTGACCGAAGAAAGCAAGGAGCAACTGTTCCAAAATATACAAGCCATCATGGACCAGAGCGATTGGATATGCCGAAAAGAATTCTCTCTCAATCAACTGGCTCAACTCGTGGGTTCCAACAAGACCTACGTTTCGCAGGTCATCAACGAGAAATACGGAGTCTCGTTTTCCATTTTGCTGGGCAACAACCGCATCAAAGAGGCATGCCGACGCATCAATGACGAGGAACAGTACGGACAATATACACTGGAGGGCATTTCCGAAAGTGTGGGATTCAAGTCGAAAGCCACTTTCAACAGTTCGTTCAAACGACTCATCGGACTTACTCCTTCGGAATACCAGAGCATGGCCCGTCTCCGAAAAGCAAACCAAGACAGATCCGACAGAGGATGATCAGCGAGAAGTAGTCTGCCGGAACATTTGTTCAAGACATCGCATCAACCTGTCGTGGAAGATTTGTTATCCGGCTTCTTTCATCTTCTTACGGCTTAACGACAGCAACATGCGGCATCCTCCATATACGAAATTCCAAACAGATGATTATCATCTGTTTACAAATTTACCAATTTTCGATTTTCAAAAGGACACGAATTGCACTGCAAAACCTGCCCTTCTGCCAGCCGAAAGGGCAGGTTTTGGCGTGCAAAAGGGCAGGTTCTGCCGGGAGTCGGTTGTTGAACCCGAAACGATTTGTTCGACTGCCGACCGGATGGCTTGCCAGTCTGCCGAAAACTTTGCGCGGACTATGGCAATACAAGACGACAGGCAAGATGGCGACAAGCAGCCGATATCCGGGCAAGAAGTACTGTCATCGACATGAAATGTAGGACAAGACGCTCCCATAACCGATGGGAACTATAAGAAAAGAAGTGGAAGGACATAAGAAAATCGGCTGTTCACGAAGAAAATATCGCAAACAGCCGACCAACTAATTATGAATTAAAACGGATTACTTCTTGACAAACTTCATGGCCTTGTTACCCATCTTGGCTACATACATGCCGTTTGCGAGAGCCGAACCGGCAACTTTGTTCATACCGGCTTTCACGTTTACAGTCATCACTTTTGCACCGGCAGTGGTGTAGATACCAACAACACCGGCTTTGTCAGAGATGATGTAGAGGTCGCCGTTACAACTTACGCCGAAGTCGGCAGTGGTCTCGCTGAACTCGGAGATGGCTGTTACATCGCCACCGTCGGTGTTGGAACCAACAACGATACTTGCCTGTGTGGGTTCTGACGGCATTTCGTCGAAGTCGAAAGTCGGCCCCATGGTCGGATTGTTGACATCATCGCCCCTGTATTCATAGAAACCGGTCACGTAGAACGGAACGGCATCACCCGGGTAGTACAACCAACCGGTAGCACCTTCAGCCTTGTAGAGGATGTTCACATAATATTTCGAGTATCTCATCAGAGAAGAAGTGAATACAACATTTACATAACCCGATGTGTTAGAACCTACTTCAATGTTTTGATATCCGCCCAAACCGTTGTCGGCACTATTTCCGTTGTAGTACGGAGTGAGATAAACATAAATCTGACCTTTGAAACCATTTGTCGACTTCAGGTATACACGGGCAGTGAGGTTGCCGTTCTTCTTGTTCATTGTGGAATTGTCCTGTCCGAGATAATAACCATTCTGGTAGAACATGGCGGTAGACATTTTGATGTCATGGCTCACAGGTTGAACTTCTTCTTGCTTGGTGATTTCAAGGCTACCGATGAGGTTACTGTTCGAAACGCGAAGGAACTCTTCATTGTTGTTCTTGTTGTAAGACAACTTCAGGTAGTAGTTGCCGGCGGGAAGTTGCTTGTAAGCTTCGTTGGAATAGAAGGTTACGGTAGCGCGTTGCGACTTGGCAATCTTCACATCGCCTTCGGAGATCAACGTGGTCGTGTAGTTGGTTCTCGAAACAGCATAGAGTTTTAGGTAATTGTCATAATCCTGGTCACCGGTATTGGTAACGGGGATTTCAACCTTCACACTCTTCTGTACTTCACCGGTGGCATTTACAGAGCTTTCCAATTGGAGAACAGGACCAAGAACAACAGGGTTCGGATCGGGATCGGGATCCGGTTCGACATTACCGATTGTCACGGTACCTGCCACTTCGTCGATGGCACGATAGATAGAACCGTCCTTCCAATTAACGGTAAGATTGTATTTACCGGCTTTTACATTGGCAAGGTTTGCATAGAATGTAACGGCCTTTTTACCTTTGGCAGGAACGATGGCGGTAGAAGTCGCCACAATTGTCGAATTGGCATCACCTTCCCGGTAGATGGCAAGTGCGAGTGCATCAGCGTAATTGGCAGTGGCATTGTTGTTACCGACGGTCACCGTCACAGGCTGATAGTTGGCTTGCGCGAGTGTGGCCGTGGCAGACTTGGCATAGATATAGAGGCTTTCACCAACTTTTTCTTCAACACCGGGATTGGGATCGGGGTCTGGATCAGGATCCGGATTGGGGTTATCGGGACGATCGGGTTCTACGAATCGGAGCATTTCGTGACCGCTGCTGAATGCACCGTCACCGCCACCGATACCTTGGCTGCCCGGTTCGAGGACATCGAGCAGGTGCCAACCGTTAGAACTTGCGTTCCATCCCCAGTCTACATGAACATAACCTTCGGTAGCAAAACCGTCGAGCACGAAGCAGTGACCGCCACCGCGAGAGTAACCAGCATAGATGACGGGGCCGTAATCGCGCATTTCGTCACGAACCTCCTGTTGCCAGCGGGCGGTGGTGAAGTTGAAACGACGTTGCCATTGTACCTGTCTCTTATAACCGAAGTGTTCTCTCAGCGCGCGAGGCACATTGTAAACGTATGCCCCCGAACCACCCGTGAATGCAGGATTATAGTCCATCTGGATGGTGTAACCAACGTCGCGCAACAAACGACCGATGTTGTCGGCCTGAGTATCGGTCAGTCTGCGACCGGTAACGCGGTCATAACCGCCCGAGGTAACACCGGCAGGCATCTGCGACCAGTCGTATACCTGGTTTTCAGATGCTCCGACACCATCGAAGTTCACGCTCAATCTGGTGGTATTCTTCCAATAATAGCTATAGCTGCCCACGGCCTTGCGGGGCCATTTGTGCCATCTCATCACTGTAGCGACAGCCGTGGCGACACAACCGCTGACAGTCGGATAAACATTACCGTTGTAACGGTAGTTGGGACAATATTGATTGAACGGCCAAGCCTGCCCCCAAGAAACGGGAGTATCCAATGCCTGGGTACGATCGAGACTGTTTACAGCCAACAGTGGCGGAATCTGAATCTCGGGAGCCTTGGTCAAAGGATTGGTAAATTCTTTCGAAGGAACGTCGGGCAGATTGTCGATGGCCCATTGAATGGTCCTGCCGTATTCATCATACAACCACTTGATGGAGGGATGATTGTTGATATCGGCTTCGGTAAGTTCGCCTTCATCACTGTATGCAAGCACGGAACGCACTCTGTCATCACCGGCGATGACCACATAGCCTTGGTTGTTACCGCGGTTGAATACATAGAAAAGGTTGTTCTCTGTTCCGCTGTTACGAGCGGGAGCTTTCCGAATGTAGGTACGTTGCAGGGCTTGTCCCGCCTTCGTTCCCGAAAATTTCACGGCCAGATTCAGCGCCTGCCTTTCTGACACAGGACCTGCAAAAGCCATCATGGCGGCCATACAGAACCCCACTAAAGAAAAAATCTTTTTCATAAATGTATTAGTTAGTCCTAAAATCCGCAAGCAATCTCAATGGCAATCTCAATTGCAGTAAAGAGCTTGAACACTATGCATCATGATAGTATGAGCGTGAATTTTGTCCGATTTGTGCATACCATCCCCTTACCCCACGATGCGACTTGAGGTAAT
>JALETQ010000062.1 GCA_022781445.1 Prevotella sp. | reverse complement strand
TCCTTCTGGAGCCTGTCCACGTTGCGCGTCAGACTGACGATTTCAGTATGCTGCGCGTCAATGGTCTCACGCATTGACTGCACATCTTTCGTCAGGCTTTCAAGCATTGCAGATATGTCCGTAACTTGCTCTTTCATAGGTCTAAAGGTACGAAAAATATCTGACACGAGCAAGTGCTTTGGGCAATAAACACTCGGTTTTTGCAATATAATTCACTCGTAAAGGCACCCTTCGTCAAGGCGGAATTTACCTGCTCCTATGCTGAAAGTCTGCAAGGAAGTTGTATTGCTGTATAGTTACCCATCCGTATGATTAGGTTAAAATATTGTAAGAAAACACGTTATTTGTCCGATAATTCACTTTTTCGATTACTTTTGCAACACGATAACAGGCTTTAAGACAAATTGCGGCATTCCTGTTATCGTTCTCAGTATAGCAAAACCGAGATAAAGAGAATGATGAAACAGAAGAAAAACATAAACCGATTTCTTGCATGGATGTTCCTCGTGACATTCATGACGGCTTATGTTGTGAAAGATTTCCATTCCCACCGCGCAGAGCATCATCAGAGTCACAATACACACCAAGGGTCTTCGACTTGGGTCGACAACCATTGCTTCATCTGTGATTTCAACTTCTGCCAATCCGATGCACCCAAACTTCAGACATTCTCGCCCATCATTACTTTCACGATACAAGCTCCTTATATCAGTACAGAGCAAACCGTTTATCGCGAAGTCATTACCATTCACACCCATTCGCCGCCTTCGGTGGCATAATTCCCATTGCCTTTCATAACTTCCGGGGAAGGTTGTATCAATACGCTTCGAGAGAAACACGGTTTCGTTCAACGATTTACCGCAGTCCACTCCGAGGAATCGTCCCCACACTTCATGCCGGCAGGATCGCCACAAACATCTCTGACAACAAGAAAAGAGCTTCGCGTATGAACAAAATTGTGGTCTAACGATGTTTCAGGCACATCTCAAGGACGAACACCCTCCGCATTTACTTTCCATGCTGCGTCCGGCCATAACATGAAACAGGCAAGGGTCTCTTTCTCACATTCATTCTTTATTCATTAATCAGTGATTGCTGCGCGAACGCGGCAGCAACTTCCGTAACATTACTTTGTAACGACTATGCACAAAAGCGTATTAGTTGTTTGCATGGTCTTGGGCATGGGCATGACAGCATCGGCACAAGACTCACTGACAAACATCAAGGATGTGGTGGTAATCGGAAACCGCACCCGTAAACCGATGGCACAAGTGGAAGAAACCATCGGCAGGCAAGACATCTTGCGCGGCTTGGGCAACTCTCTCAGCTCTTCGTTGGAGAAGGTCAAAGGCCTTTCGTCCATCCGCAGCGGAGCCACCATTGCCAAACCTGTCATTCAAGGCATGCACAGCAATCGCATCCTCATCATCAACAACGGAGTACGACAGCAAGGGCAGCAATGGGGCGATGACCATGCGCCCGAAGTCGACCTGAACAATGCCCACAGTATCTCAATCATCAAAGGCGCCGAAGCTGTGCGGTACGGGTCGGATGCCATGGGTGGTGTCATCGTACTCAACCCCTACAGTCTTCCTTATCACCGCAAAGGCATTCACGGAAACATTGCCGGCACTTACGGAAGCAACGGCAAGCGATATGCCTTCACAGGACTGGCCGACGGTACTTTCGGAAAGTCGAAAGACATGGCATGGCGCTTGCAAGGCACCTACATCAATGCAGGCGACCGCTCAACGGCACATTATCTGTTGAACAATACGGGTATGCGGGAGTTCGACCTTTCAGCAGCACTGGGCATCAAGAAAGAACGGTATGGCATCGAAGCATTCTATAGCCTGTACTCCACCAAGTTGGGAGTGATGTATTCAGCACATATCAGCAACATCGATCTGCTCAAAGAGCGACTTTCCCTGGGTCAACCCATCGAAATCTATCCCTTCACACGCCACATCGATTATCCTTATCAACAGGTCGATCACCATACCGCCAAGATCAAGGCCTACTATGTTTCTCCCGAATGGGGCAGGTTTTCGATGCAATATTCCTATCAGGAGGACTTGCGTGACGAATATCACCTACGCCGCAACAACCGTTCGAACATCCCTTCGCTGAGTCTCAGACTTCAATCGTCGCAATGGGATCTGGGATGGCATCGGGCTTACGGCAGTATGCACACCGATGCGGGAATCTTCCTGGGACACATCCGCAACCGCAACGTGCCCGGCACGGGAATCGTTCCGATCATCCCCAATTACACGCAAGCCAACATCGGAGCATTTGCCATTCAACAATACGACTACCGACATCTCAGCTTGGAAGCCGGCATCCGTTTCGATCACCAGCAGACCACAGCCGACGGCATCGACGTATACAGCAACCGGTATGGGGGACGCAACTCGTTTTCGAACTTCACATACAGCATCGGTGCCAAATATCTCCTGGCGCATCGTCTGAACATCAGGACCAATCTCGGCATGGCATGGCGAGCTCCCAACGTACACGAGCTTTACAGCAACGGACTTGATCATGCGTCGGGCATATATGCCATCGGCGATTCAGCCATGAAATCGGAACGCAGCACCAAATGGATCACCGGTGTGCAGTGGAGCAACGACCGTGTGGAACTGTCGGCAGACGTATTTCTACAGTGGGTCGACCGCTTCATCTACGACGAACCCACCCATGAGTTCATGACCGTCATCTCGGGTGCCTATCCCGTATTCAGATACCGGCAGACCGATGCCACCTTCAAGGGTATCGATGCCGAAATGACCTTCAAGCCTTTCAAGGGATGGGAATACAACATCATGTCGAGCATGGTGTGGGTGAAAGAGAGCCGCACAGGACGCTACCTGCCAAACATCCCTTCTTTCCGTCTCAACCAATCGATCCGATACAACTTCTCCGACGGTCGTCTGCTACGGCATAGTTTCATCGAAGCCGGACACAGCTTCGTTGCCAAACAAACCCGCTTCGACCCCGAAACCGACCTCATCGACTTCACGCCTCCTGCCTATACACTTTGGTCGATGGCTGCCGGAACTGACATACGTCTTACGAAGACACAATCGCTCGGACTGGCTTTGTCTGTCGAAAACCTCTTCAACAAGCAATATAAGGAGTACACCAACCGGTTCCGCTACTACGCTCACGATCCGGGACGAGACATTAAGCTGACCATATCATGGATTTATTAATATCAACTTATTTATCAACTAACAAACATCAAATGATTATGAACAAAAAGTTTTTCAGCATCCTTCTGATGATGCTACTCGGTCTTTTCATCAACCTGTCGGTCACTTCATGCAACAATGATCCCGATGTTCCCAAAGACGAAACAGAGGACAAGGACCATGATGATCCGGCAAAGATTGTCCTGACATTGGCTTCCGGCCATTTCCACGGCAACAACTTCCACCAGGATGCCCCCATCGAGGGTCTGAAGTACATGAACGCCGTGCAGACCATCACATACGAGATGCAAGCCGGCAAAGGCATGGTTCCAATTCCGGGAAGTGCCGACCGCTTTGTCGTCATGAGTGGTTCTGCCGATAAGGCTGCTGCCTACGGTCTGTGGATCAAATATTACGACAAAGACGGCAAGGAGATCACAGGTCACTTCATCGAGAACGGGCAAGACAAGTTGCACCAGCACTTCTTCATTCCCATGAACGTGATGCCGCTGGGCAACGTGGGTGTTGCCGAGGTAGACGACAACAATCCCGTCAAACTCTTCGGATACACCTACATGGACACAACGCCTTGGAACAAAACACTCGACGACGAGGGTACACAACTCACCGGTGCAAGCAACCCCATCGGTTTCAAGGGTTGGTTTAACTTCCTGAAATCGAGAAAGACACTGACACTGAACATCCGCATGATGCATGCCCGCGAATCGAAGTTCAGAGACGGAAAAGCATCGCCCTACTACAGACCTTCCGATGCACAGAAGCTCGAACACTGGGACATCGATCTCAAAGTACCTGTCAACATCGCCCACGCCCGAAGTGAGGAAGCCCAATGGAACGAACCCGAGAACGTGACCTATGATGCCTTGCAGCCTTCTGACAAGAAGATGATCCAAGCCATCGCCGAAGCCTACGGCATTTCGACCGACGAAGCATTGAAAGCATTCAAGATTCGCATTCAACACGCCGGACATCACGAGCATATAGAAGGCGGTCTCGAATTCTGATCCTCCCCCACTCTCTCTTCAGCGTCCCCGAAGGAGGCAAACCCTCATCCGACACAGGTTTGCACAATCCTTTCGGGGACTTTTTAATCCCCGATCGGTCACCAGACCGCTCAAATCAACTTTCACGTTGTTCTCGAAACTTCCCGAACCGGATTTACATCTACCGGTATACCCATCCGACATAGTTGTCTGTCAGACGCATTGGGGTTTCGGGAAAGACGACACCGCATCGTCCGGGGCATTGCCGTGGCGACAGGCAGATACCGAAACCCGACATACCGGCAAGATACCGACATACCGGCTGCACGACAATCAGTCAAAGCCGGCACGGTCGCCCGTCACCGGTTCGGGTCGGACGGTATCGACTTTTGCTTTCCTGTTCCTTCTGCCGAAGATTTCTTTCAGGTTGTTGAAGTCTCTTTTGATGATAAGACCCACCCCCTGCGTGTTGAGCGAGTTGCGGGTGAAGTAGCGGTCGTTGGTTTGGTTGTAGACCTTGACGGCAAGGTTGCCGTTGGGGAAGAGCAGGTAACGCACGTCGAAGTCGCCGATGAACGACGTTGTGGCATTGGGATTGTCGCGATAACCGAACTGGCCGTTGATTTGCAGCCGGTTGTCGAGCAGTTGTCCGGAAAGGATGCCTTCATATTCGGCATTGTTCCATCCTTCGTCGCCGGTGGATATGTTGGTGCCGAAGTTCCATTGGCTGGTGTTGATGACGTTTGACAACACGGTGTTGAGCTGTTGGCTGAGAGTCCCGCTCAACAAGCTCTGCATGGCAAGACTGGTTTGGCTGGCGTTGCCTTGTTCGTCCCATGCGGCATTGTTGTTGTCTTGGGCGTAGAATCGTCCGACGGTCAACAGATAGATGACCTGCTGGTTGAGCTTCTCTTCGCTGTTGATATACGAGCGAATCATCTGTTGCACGTCACCGCTGAGGGTGGGCAGCTCCAAATCGAAGTCGATGATGGGTTCCCGGGGCGTTCCTTTGATATTCATGAGGCAGACGACGCGGATGTTGTTCGACGAGAACGACCTGCCGATGTTGAGTCCCGAAAGACTCACGCTGTTGAGCAGATAGCGTGCCTGCAGGGCGATGTTGGCCTGATACGGGTCGCCTCCGAAGAGGATGGACCCCCCTTCCTGGAAACGAAAGTCTTTCTTGATGATGTTTTGAATGGTCATCTTGTAGACACCGTCCGACACGACATAATTGCCGAAGACGGTGAAAGTGCCTTTGTTGAAATAGGATGCTTTCAGGATGCCGTTGCCGTGAAGGTCGATGTAATCGCCGGTTTCGTCGCTCATGAGCAGTCGCAGGGTGAGGTCGGGCGTGGTGTTGACGAGGAAGTTCAGGAAGATGTTGGAGGCATCGTCGTCTTCGTCGGCAGGACGCGACGAAGTGACGGCCGGTACGTTTGCGACAGTGTCTTTCTCCTCGTTCCATCGGATGAACGACTGGCTTTTCACCGCATCGGGACCATTGACGTTATATTTCAGCATCGACCCTTCTTGGGGAGTGGCGTCGATGTCGATGGTTGTCTCGCCGTCCTCGCCGACGATGCTGCAGTTACCGCTGGCATAGACGGTGCCGCAGAACGGGTTCTCGCCAAAATCTTCTTCTTTGTATGCCAAAAGATTGTCGGCCATGATATCGATGTCATAGCTCCAGTCCTTGAGACTCCGGTGTTGCACCAATCCCGAGATGTAGCCCTTCTTGCCCCGCTTGTCATAGAAAGTGCCGTCTTTGATCCGGATGTTGTCGCGCCACAGCAACACCTTCGTATCGGCAAGGTTGTAGTCCACATTTGTACTTTTCACACCCACTTGTCCGTTGACGACCACATCGCCTTCGAGATTGATGTCGTCGAGCGGCCCGAAGATGCGCACATGACCTTCGCCTCTCGCATCGACATTCTTGAGAACGCTGCCGAGATAGCCCGTGAGGAATTCCACTCTTGTCTGATGCACGTCACAGGTCAGGTCCAATGTTCCCGGCGAAAGTCCTATGCTGCCTCTGACGACCATCTGCGACAGCATCAGTTCCGAGCATACGCCGAGGATGTTGATTTTGCCGGACTGCTTGTTCCAGTCGGCTTTGAGCGACATATCGCCCAGCCTGCCTTCGGAGAATTTGAAGTCGCGGATACTCAACCGCGCTTCGGCCTGCGGATCGTCGGACAGGACGGCTGCGGCATCCACGGTGCCCGAAGCCTTACCCCCGAATTCCACACCCTTGACATTGATGATGTCGGAAACATAATTCAAGTCGATTTCCTTCAATCCCACCCGGAGCGAATCGGCGGCTCCACCGCCCACGGCACCGTCGATGGTGATGTGCTGACGCTTGTTGCCGATGGTGAAATGATTGATGACACAGCCTTTCTTGCCGTAAACGAGGTTTGAGGGTGCCACGTTCCACACGGTGTCGTTGATGAAGACGCGCGACGGCCGGAAGTCCAACTCGATGCCCGATACGCCCAAGAGGTCTCTCGACAAGCGCATATTTCCGACTATCTCGCCGCTAAGATGCTTCTTTCGGTTGTTGTTGTCGAACGTGAGCCGGGAAGAAATACGGTCGTCGTGAATATCCGATGCGATGCCTACTGCAGTCATCAGCCCTTTTTGCTGCATCAGTTTGATGGTTCCCTCCGTATGAAGTGTGTCGCCGATGGTAAGCAGGTCGATTTCCAAATCACGGTAGGGGGAAGCATGATAGACAAATTCGGGCAGCCGGATGTTCAGTTTCACGTCTTCGGCAGCCTCGTCCACCTGTCCTTTGACGGTCAGGGGCGCCTGAAGGTCGAGATCGATTCCCGTGAGAAAGGTCAGCAGACCCACATCGTTTACATCGGCATCGATGCGATACCTTGTTGCCGATTTGCCGGAAGTTTTCGGCAGGAAGGCAGCCGACGGCAGTTTTTTCTTCACGACATTGATGACACTCTCGTAGAGTCCGCGATACGAATACTGCCCACGCACATCGGCTTGTCCGAAGTCGCTGTCGATGGTCAGCACGCGCTCGCCGTTCATCCTGCCGGCAAACAACTCGAAGTGATTCATCCTGCGCAACTCATCTTCCGATCGGATGGTCAAATCTTGGACAGCAATCTTTCCTTCGAGGTTGTTGAGGTTGTTGCCTTTCACGTCGGTCTGTATGCGGAAGCCGAAAGTCGTGGCATGCCATTTGTCGGTGAGCTTCAGCGCATGGGGATTGAACCTGCTCACCGTGGCAACGATACGTGCCATTGGGCTTTGCCTTGACAAATCGGCCTCTCCCTCCACATCCAAGATACCGTTGGGGTCATCAAAAGCCAGTTTGCCTTTTACGAATTGATTGTCGTAAGTGCCGTTGACGGTGATGTTGGCATAAGAATAATTGCGGAAGTCTACCCTTCCGACCACTCCCTTCAGGGTCATACGCGAAAAAGGCAAGCCTTTGGCACGCTTGTCCAAACGGCTTTCGGCTTCCATGTCGAGGGCTATCATACCGAAACGGTCGTCATCGGTCAGCGTCCGGAGATTCACACCGTTTGTCTTGACATGCCCTTTCAAGAGGTCATGCCGGCGAACCACATGCAAACGGGCATCACCCACAGCGGTCATGATTTCGCCCGACACATCGAAAGCATGGGCGGCGTATTCCAAATCGCCTTTGAAAGACACGTCACCGAGCTTTGAAACCGTGTTTGTAACCGGCTTGTCACTGTACCGAAGAACATCCATGATTTCCCGTAAGGCACTCTTCGTTGCCGACAGATGCCGCACATGCAGACTGATGTCGGGCTGTCCGCCGATTTTTTTCACCCTGCCGTCGGCATGAATCTGCAGGCTTTTGTTGGGCGATTGTACCACCAGTCGGTTCACCGCAAGCATCGACCGACGATAATTTACCTCGCCCGACAGGAAAAACGGAGTTTCAGAACCGCGCAAACGTGGCAGGAAAGGAGCAAAATCGACAAGTTTCACAACGGAAGGCTCGACGACAAAGTCGCCCGCCACGTTTTCTTTCCGACTTTTGAACAAATGACCATCTTTCGTCGAAAGGCGCAGCCGAGGAATCCTAATGTCACTGTGACCGGTCTGCAGGTGCAAATCGTCGAGTGACAATGTTGCAGCCGAAGCCATGACATTCACTTTAAGTTTCCTGATGACGATGCCCGACTGCTCCTGAAGAGAAAGTCGCTTGATCTTGAGAGACAAAGAATCATCGGTGAGTTTCCCGATAATGAAGTGGCCGCTGAGGTCCTGCACCCCGACATGTGCCACGTTGAATCTGCCGGGGGTGGGTTCGCGATCCCACTGATCATACCTCACCCTGCCATGTCTGACGATCAGTGAGTTGATGCTGAGATTCAGACGTGAGCGTTCGGTTTGGTCTTTCGACCGTAAGGAATCGAGCAGAAATGCAAAGTTGGGCTTCGACTTTCCATCTTTGCAATAGAGTCGTGCCTTCATGCCGAATACTTGTGCCGAAGTCACAGAGATGCGCCCTTCAAACAGCGGCATCCATTCTATCTTTGCTGACAGCCGGTTTACCGAGAGCATGTCCTTGCCTGTCTGGTCGGCAATCAACGCATCGTTGATGATGATTCGATTGAACAAGCCGATATCTATCTGTCCCACCCGAACCTTCGTTCCCAACTTTTTCTCAAGGCTTCCGGCTACCCTATTCCCGATAAAAGTCTGGAAAGAAGGAATGTTGAGCAATATGATAAGTACCAGATAAATGGTACATATTGCCCAAATGATACTCCTGATTATGGAACGAATATATTTGATACCACACTTATTTAAGCTGCAAAGATAATGGAAAATTGAAAAATCAAGCACGTTTCGGACATCAATTCGTCATCATGACACTTCGTTCTCTCTGTCGGGCAGAACACCACCACCCTCTTTCTGTCGCACAAGTCATTTCTTTCTCCGGTCATGGGAGACAGGCCGGTTCAACAATAATTAGGGTTTACTAAATTATTCTGACGGTGCTACCTCGTGAAGAGGTTAAAACTTCCACGGGATTACCGAGGGTGTCGATTATTTTGTTTTTGAGAGCCTTCAAGCCCCATTTTGCGAAAATGAGACAAAGAAGCCCCCTTA
>JALETQ010000060.1 GCA_022781445.1 Prevotella sp. | reverse complement strand
AAGGGTGTGACTGGGGATGCTGTGAACCTACTGTTGGCGGCGGCGGCTTACAACTTCAAAAGAGCCATGAGAGCTCTTTTATTCCTGTTCAAAATAATAAGAGAAATGCTAAGAGAGAGGTCATTGATGAATCAATTCCCGCTTAGCATCTCTTTTTAAGGGACGATTAAATAGCAATACTATCGTTAGAGATAGAGCACACTCTCCTGTCAAAATCAATGATAGTGATTTTTATAAACTTTTTCTTCAATATTTTAAACTGTATAATCATAAAATAGGAGACAGAGATACCTGAGTATAGATACTAATTCACCTCTGTCCCCAAGAATACTAGATAAAACGCCTTATTCCATATTGGTTGAACCATATGGGAATAAGGCAAGTATCAAGCTAATAGCTTCTCAAGTGACGGCGGGAATTCCTTTACAGAATCTTTCAAGTGTTTCAGCATATATTGCTCAACCTCTGCAACTGCAGTATCTTGTTTAACGATTTTTTCAATAAGTTGACATTCTTCTTCGTCAATAACACCAGGAGTCCTTTCGTCATTTAGGACATAAGAAGCGACAACATTAGAGTACAAATCTCTCCAAGAAGAGTCTATTGCTTTATATGCAACTTCATGATTCATCTCGAAAACGAATCTTACTTCTCGCCCACCAATTACTTGGTTTGCAAAGAGTTCGTCTTCAACACTTTTCACAAGTGCTGCATCCACTTCTTTAAGTGCAATCAGCAGCATTTTCAATCTTTCAAGTTCAGTCATAACTATTTATATTTAAATTAATAATTAAGTGTGAAAACACACTTTTTAATCGTCAAACCGGCATATAATCCCTACTTAAACTCTCAATGCTATTGTAACTTGACTATAGTAGTTTTTCTGTTTAAAGGAATATGAACCATTATAAAAGATTACCTAAAGCCAATTGTTTTGTTGAGTTTACTTATTCTTTCCTCTAATAATGAATGAATTTGATCATATTCATCTTTCCCATGTGAGTCCAGCGGGCGTCTGAATGTCTCCAAAGTTGCCTGAATAATATCATTATTCACTTCAACTCCTGTAATAGCTGAATTTAAAGCTATTTCATCAACAATCGACACCAAGTCGCCAACAGTAAAATCAACACATTCTTTTGCAATAATATCGTAATTAACATCGGCCTGATGCGGCCGCAAGCCCATCAATTCCCTAATTATTCTTACTCGACTCTTCATGTCTGGGTATGATGCATAGAATAACTCATCAAGATATCCACTCATTCCCAATTGTGAATCAATATCCTTTGGCTTGCTTGTTGTAGCAAAAACAAATATCCCTTTGCTCCCACAATGATTAATAAGTGAGAGGTTGGACATTATGTCGACGTATTCTCTACCGCTTGTAATCTTCTTACGACTGGGAATAATAGTTTCAATATTCTCTATAATTACAATACAAGGTGTTGTTTTAGCAACTTCAAAAAGATTTTTAAATCCCAAATTTGTGTGAATACCATCTTGCCCCACGATATCATGCCGATTTACAATGACATAAGGAAGTGACGTCATCTCAGCAAACTGCCGAACTATTGTGGACTTACCATTACATGGAGGGCCATAGACTAATAATCCATTCGGGGGGGTGATGCGATAAGGATTATCCGGAGAGGCTTTTATTCTAAAAAGAATCTTCTTGTTAAACTTATCGTACAATTCTTCAGGAAGGAGTCTTTCCCTTATTCTTGTATAATTATCAGGATAAATAAACGAATTGCTAAAATCTATCATAACGCTGATTGAATTGTAATGGGAAAAATATACGACCTTAAGTAACCTTGCTCGGTTACTCAATGTTACATCTTTTTTTTATCTGTCTTACAAAATCGTTATCAAACTGTTCCCTTGTTAGCGAGCTCTCAAAATGCTTGTCATCTTGGACATTAATATGAAAGCCCATAGATGTCGTAGCACGAACGGCGCGGGTATTGTGGGAATATGAAGCAGAGAATGCTGTACAACTGGGCTTTATCTTAAAGAGTTCATTCAGACCTGCAATACCACTATATATACCTAAGCCCTTGTTCTGCATAGCAGTGGGCACAAAGCCTGCAATCCAAAAGTCTTCTTTGCGTTTACCCCTCGCAAAAGCCACAATAGCTATTTTATCTTTCTTACCATTGATTTCCCTAATTACAACGTATTTAACAAAGAACTTTCCTGGCTTGAAATATTCAAAAACTTTACGTTTGTTGTCAAACATTATTTCCTGTATTGATTTGTCAAACAAAACGTGACTCTGGAAAAACAAGTCTCTGTACCATTTGTATTTTCTTACGTATATTCTCATTTTAGATATCTTTTCACAAGTGTTGAATTATAAAAATGTTCTCTGTCTATTTCATATACATCATATTTGAGATTGCCAAACATTTTCAGACTTACCAACTCAAAGCCTAAACCTATATTCATCTTGCAACTCCTTAAGTTTTCCTGATATACGTTTGAACGTACCCTCTTAGTGATATTTTGTTTAAAATAGAGGTCAACACACCAAGTGTAGTACTTGAGGCCGACTCCCGAATTTAGGTACTGAGGATGGATGCCACCAATCGCTGTAGCAAAACCATCCTCTGAGACGTTAAAATGAACGAATGCAACAAACCCCTTGTCACCATGAAAACACACCCATCTGATGTCATTTGGATGACTTTTAGAGAGAAAAAGTTCTATTTGGGCATTGTTCAAAAAGTTATCCTCATTGAAACCTGAGTTGCGTTTCCACTCCGCATTATGTAAAAGTTTTGCATAAAGAGGAATGTCGCCTTTAGTGGAATTTCTTACATAAAAGGCATCCTTTTCAATTAGTATCACAACAGCTCTTTCAACATGTTTTGATATTCTTCAAGTGCAGGCATAATTTTTTCTATACCATCCAGAGTATTGAGCCTCTTGTTCAGTTCTTCAGCCGATAATTTATCAGTATCATCGTTGGAGTTCATAATCTCGTCATACTGATATTTTGCTATTACCAATGTTCTGATTTTTTCCATGCGACAAAAATTCATGTCACGCAATCCAATGTGTCCGCGTTCTATATAATTGGCTCCATAGCAGGTTGGGCAAATAGGGTAAATTGGACATGTCCGACATTCTCCTTGTATGTATACTTCTGGATTAGTGAAATCTATTTCGTGGCATAAAAGAGATTTCTCTTTTCCACATACGTTCTCAAAGAAAAGATGACATGGATATCTAGCTCCCTCAATATCGTAAACCTCCATTTCGTTCCCTGCACCACACCAACGACGAGTTTTTGCATCCTCTTGGTTTAATATTCCAAAATTTCTCTCAAAAAGAGAGCATTTTCTTAAGTTCGGATGCTCTTTGTAAAAGGATGATAGTTTCATCATCTCACGATAGAAAATACGGAGATAATCTGGCTTGTCCCAGTCTACCATGTAAGCTAAGTTAGCATCAAAATTATCGAATCCTATGCTATGTAAATAAATAACCCCTTCAGCCAATGAAACTATTGATTTGGGACTTATGGTCATTTTTGCCCCTTGACTAGGCCATGTTTTAAGAAAAAATGCTATATCAATTTGGTCAAACGAGTTGGATCGGTTCATGTCATGCATCTCCTTCGTACCATCCAGACTCAGACCGCAGATGAAACGATGTCGATTCTCAAACAGCCATTGCTTTATTCTCCCATGCACCTTGGTTCCGTTGGTTGTTGCGAAAAAAATGTGGCTTGTAGGAAAATTCTGATTCCAAGACCATTCGCAGAGCTCTTTTATTTTATCAAAAACAAGAAACGGTTCCCCTCCATGAAGGTTAATGTAAACGATGTCGTCCGAAGGTTGGGATAGGTCTTGTGTTAGACGTTTCTTTGCCTTATCCATATCGAATACTTCATTTCCACTTTTGTCTTCATAGCAATATATACACCTTAAGTTACATTGTATATTAGTGGTTATATATATATGTCGATTTTTTATTTCCATTGTATAGTAATTATATGGTTTCTGGAACATGTTAACTACATCCGTATCTCCAGGAGATACGGATGTATCAAGAAAAAGTGTAGAATACTATTTGCTTCCGCAACCATAGCATCTCCCCTGACAACTCTCGTCACAAGTTCCCTCGCATGACCCGGAGCATGAGCATCCAAGAATACGAACAGGCTCTTCTGCACTCCTGTCAAAGTTTCCTGTTGCGATTGCTTTTTCTAACTCTTTTCTCTTTTCTTGAAGGTCGTTTAAATTGAACATAATTAGAATTTATTAAGTGAAACAATAGTAACCCATTTTCAACAGGGTTTGATAGTTTTCAAAAAACAGGTAGCGTAGTTCTTGCTTATTGCAAGTGGCTGATGTTGAGCGAGCCTACGCCAGCTTATACTATATATAGTACTCCCCAATCCCAGACCAGTGCCCCTATGTTGCTAAAGCAATGACTACCGCCGTTCTTCCCCGTGAGGCAAACAACAAACAATGTGATCCTGAGTCATTTCTTGATTGCTGCAAAGATACGAAAAAATACTGAACCAGCATCTTCTTTTTTGGATTTTTTTGCATTAAGGCTGTTTTTTGTATCTCTCCACCGGCATCTGATGAGCAATTCCCTGATGGGAGCGACGGTTGTTGTCTCTTAGGCGAGGCACGTTGTCCTCATGATTGAGATTGATGTACTCCGTCTTGATGGTGCGCCAGAAGCGCTCTATCCAGATATTGTCCTTGCAGCGTCAACGCCTGTCCATGCTGACCTTGATACCATACTTCTCACAGATCGAGAGCCACAGTTGGCTCGTGTACTGGCTACCTTGATCGAAGTTGATAATCTCTGGTGTTCTTGGCGTTCACTTCGCACCACTTTTCTTTGGTTCCCATCATAAATGTGCCACTCTCTACATATATAATGGTAAATGGGACGCCATTTACAATAAATTTCTTATTCATATTATATTAGTGGTGCGATAAATTTTAATTAAATACGAAATATCCCTTTGTTTATAAGGGTTTCAGAGCGTTCTTTGATTTTTTGATTTGAAATTGACTGGGTTGCAGCCTAAAACTGCATTGTTATGAACATCGGTCGCTATATTTTCTCCCAAGTAGTGGATTACATACCACGGTATCAGTTCGACAAACTGGTTGCCAAATATCATGGTGACTGGCACGCAAAGGAATTGACGTGCTATAACCAGTTGCTCCATCTGCTCTTTGGTCAGCTTACCAACTGCGATTCCCTGCGTGACATCTGCCTGTGCCTTAAGGCGCATGAAGACAGCCTTTATCACCTTGGCTTTCGCAAGACAGTTGAGCATTCGAGCCTGTCTCGTGCCAACGAGAACCGCGACTACCGCATATATGAGGAACTTGGAATGTACCTCATTGGCATAGTCAGGCCTCTTTACGCAAGGACAAAGATACCGGAGATTACGATAGACAATGTCCTGTATGCATTGGATTCCACTACCATATCCACCAGCATCAAACTGGCTACATGGGCTTTGGGGAAATACAGTAAGGGAGGCGTGAAGATGCATACGCTGCTGGACCTCCGTGGGAGTATTCCCGCTAACATCCACATCACACACGGCAGATGCATGACAGCAATGAACTGGACATCATCGAACCTGAGCAGTACGCCTTCTACATGATGGACAAGGCTTATGTTGACTTCGATGCACTTTTCCGCTTCCATCTGGCAGGAGCCTACTGGGTAAGCAGGCCAAAGGAGAACATGAAGTATGAAATCATTGGCCATAGACAACTGCCTGATGCCGACAGGAAAGAAGGTGTCAAGGGTGACTTTACCATACGCCTTACCACCAAATCGGTATACCTCTACCCAGAGCCGATGCGTGTGGTCTGCGTCTATGACGGTGGGGAAGAAATTACGTTCATCACGAACAACTTCGAAATCAGTGCAGCAGAGCTGGCTTGCCTGTATAGACATAGGTGGGATATTGAGGTATTCTACAAATGGATCAAACAGAACATAGTCATAAAGACCTTGTGGGGCTACTCTGAAAATGCAGTGAGGACGCACCTCTGGGTGGCAATTATAGCCTATCTGCTCATGGCAAAGATAAAGAAAGACTGCCATAGCCCGTATTCCATTACGGAAGTAGCGACGCTGATCAGAGTCTCTGCCATGGAGAGAACTCCAATCAGGGAACTCATCACTATGCCTAACAACTTGGTCAATCTCAATCATAATGTCACTGAACTAACTCTATTTGAGGAAAACTTGATACCGTTGCGTTTTTTCTCATGAAACGGAATTCTCGGACACTGAAACAGACAGAGCGGTCAGGCGAACATATACGGTCGGGAAAAATCAAGAACAACATGAAAAGATGATGACCGAGTGGGAGGTAGTGTTTCATCCTGTGTGTCTGAGTTGAGTTTGCTCAAGTCTGTAGACCTTAGGTGACGATGTTGTATGTCATCAACGAAGAGCTTCTCAAAAAGAGATTTGCTGATATAGCCTTTGTCGCCGACCGGCTTTCCGTGTATGAAGTCTACAAAGTTATTGTATTCCAACGGTTTTCAGTCATCCACGTCTCCCGGTGTAATCATGAAGTTGAGCAGTTCCCCCTTCTCGTTGCAGATCAGATGACGTTTGACCCAGGAGAACCAACCAAGGGAGCACTTACCCCTTTGGGCTATGCCCTGGATACCTTGTGGATATGAATACGCTATTCCTGCAAACGCGCAAAGGGGTGTTGTCCACAAAGTTGATGCCGGTACATTTGCTTAGAACCTTCTTGATGAACGGAGCCAAGGGTATAATTATTTAATGTAAGTCCTAAATGGTCAATTTTGTGTGTTTTTCGTATCTTGCGATAAAATATTGATGATGATTTATATGGTGTACAAACTCTCGACCGATCATCATGATTCAAACCGGGAAAATTAAGTAACTGACAAGGAAAAAAGCAACAAAAAGAGATAGTCAAGTCCTTAAATGGTGTATATAATATTTGAGTTCAATTGAACTGTCTAACAATCATCCGATCCTTCCGCTAAATTATACGGTATAAATTTAGCGCATAAATCGTTTGCCAACTGAAAAAAAAGAATTATTTTTGCAAAGAATTTATTTTAATTGAAATGAAGAAATTACTTTTCCCATTTGTACTCTTTGCGTTCATGTTGTTTTTGGGCGGTTGTAACTCGATGAAACAAGTTCCTTATTTTCAAAACATTGATACGCTGAATTTGTCTGCATCAAAGGGTCTGTATGATGCGAGAATCATGCCGAAAGACCTCTTGGAAATTATCGTGAGTACGACCGATCCGGCTGCTGCCACTCCTTTTGTTATGTCACAGCCTTACGGAAACGGTACCGGCAGCAGTGGTGACCAACGTTCTTTGCGAGAGTATCTTGTTGACAACAGCGGAAACATCAATTTTCCCGTGGTAGGTAAAATTCATGTTCAAGGTTTGACCAAAAGTGAATGTCAGGATCGCATTCGCGAAGCCATCATGCCTTACATGTCAAAAACGGAAACACCCATCGTGACTGTCAGAATGACCAGTTATAGAGTGACAGTGATAGGTGAAGTAGGAGGTTCAAGGGTCATTCCTGTCACAACTGAAAAGATGAGTGTCGTGGAAGCTTTGGCAACAGCGGGTGACATGACAATTTACGGCAAGCGAAAGAACATCTTGTTGATACGAGAAGATGCCTCCGGACAGAAACATCATGTAAGATTAGATCTCACGGATGCCAATCTCTTAAACTCTCCCTATTACTATTTACAACAGAACGACATTATATATGTTGAGCCAAACACTGTTAAGAAACAGGGAGCAACGATAGGTCCGACTACTGCGTTGTGGTTTTCTTTCTTCGGAATTGCCACCTCAATAGCTTCACTGATTGTCAATGTTTTGAAATAAGAGAAAGCAAATAAATATCAAGCAAAAAAAAATATGAGAATCTGAAATGTTGCGGAAATAATTTATGACCCAACATTTCATTTTCTTTTTTAATAATAAAATCATCTTCAGATTATGTGTGGAATTGTAGGTTATATTGGAAAAAGAGAAGCGTATCCTATTTTGATAAAGGGATTGAAACGCTTGGAATACAGAGGTTATGACAGTGCCGGCGTGGCATTGATCAACCATGCCGACGGGCTCAATGTATATAAAACAAAGGGTAAAGTCTCCAACCTGGAAGATTATTGCTGCGAGAAAGACATTACCGGCAGTGTGGGCATTGCACACACACGTTGGGCAACACATGGTGAACCGTCATCGCTCAATGCGCATCCTCATTATTCGACCTCCCATAACCTTGCGATTATCCATAACGGTATCATTGAGAACTATGCCGACCTGAAAGCCAATTTGATTTCAAAGGGTGTTACGTTTCGATCCGATACAGATACCGAAGTGCTGGTGCAATTGGTGGAATACATTAAAAACAAGAAGAACGTCGATCTGCTTACCGCCACCCAACTGGCACTCGGAGAAGTGATCGGCGCATATGCCATTGCCATCTTGGACAAGAAAGACCCGACCCAAATCATCGCTGCCCGAAAGCAAAGTCCGCTTGTAGTGGGTATCGGTGAGGATGAATTCTTTCTTGGTTCGGACGCAAGTCCAATCGTTGAGTATACCGACAAGGTCGTTTATTTGGAAGATGGAAACATTGCCGTCATCAAGTTGGGACATGAATTGGAAGTCTTTGATATAGCCAATGTGCGCCTCAACCCCGAGATCAAGACGGTGGATCTCAACCTTGGTCAGATTGAAAAAGACGGATATGCACACTTCATGCTCAAAGAAATCTTCGAACAACCCAAATGTTTGAAGAACTGTATGAGCGGACGCGTCAATGTTGAAGCCAACCGGGTGGTGTTGAGCGCAGTCATCGACTATAAAGAGAGACTAATGAATGCACAGCGTGTCATCATCGTGGCTTGCGGAACCTCATGGCATGCCGGATTGATAGGCAAGCAGATCATTGAAAATCTTTGTCGCATACCTGTGGAAGTGGAATATGCTTCCGAATTCAGATATCGCAACCCTGTCGTATCTGAAAAGGATGTTGTTATAGCCATCTCGCAAAGCGGAGAAACGGCAGATACGCTTGCCGCCGTTGAGTTGGCCAAGAGCAAAGGCGCATTCATATACGGCATTTGCAATGCCATCGGCTCGAGCATTCCGCGAGCTACCCACACAGGCTCGTATATTCACGTCGGACCCGAAATCGGCGTTGCATCCACCAAAGCCTTCACCGGTCAGGTTACCGTTTTGACCATGTTGGCATTGGCTCTCGGAAAAGAAAAAGGTGTCGTCGACGAGAAAGAGTATCACGACATTGTGACCGAGCTGAGCCTGATTCCCAAGAAAATGGAAGAAGTGCTGAAGTTGAACGATCGCATTGCGACTTTAAGTAAGGTGTTTACTTACGCCCGGAACTTCCTGTATCTCGGACGTGGCTTCAGTTATCCTGTTGCGCTCGAAGGCGCATTGAAACTGAAGGAAATCAGCTATATTCATGCCGAAGGCTATCCCGCGGCAGAAATGAAGCACGGCCCCATTGCCTTGATCGATTCCGATATGCCCGTTGTGGTCATTGCCACCCATAATACCATGTACGAGAAGGTATTGAGCAATATTCAGGAAATCAAAGCCCGTAAAGGTAAAGTAATTGCCCTTGTCAGCGAAGGTGACGAAACCATCAGCAATATTGCCGATGAAGTGTTGGAGATGCCCAATACGTTGGAATGTCTCGAACCTCTCATTGCAACCATTCCTTTGCAACTGTTGGCATATCATGTTGCCGTATGTAAAGGCAAGAATGTCGATCAGCCGCGTAACCTTGCCAAGAGTGTCACTGTAGAATAAAATCTCGTTTCACAACAAATCGAAAATATGGAAACCTTAAAACACGAATGCGGTGTTGCCATGATAAGGCTGCTCAAGCCTTTGGAATACTATCAGAAAAAATACGGAACGTGGATGTATGGTTTGAACAAGCTGTACCTGATGATGGAAAAAGAACATAACCGCGGTCAGGAAGGTGCGGGAATGGCTTGTGTCAAGTCGATAACCCGGCCCGGCGAAGAATATATGTTCAGAGAAAGGGCTGAGGGAAAGGATGCCATTACCAAGATTTTTGCCAATGTTCAGCAGAATTTCAAAGATCTGCCCCCCGGGAAGCTGGCCGATGCCGATTATGCCAAACGTCATCTGCCGTTTGCCGGTGAACTGTATATGGGGCATCTGAGATACTCCACGACGGGCAAAAGCGGTCTGTCATTCGTACATCCATTTTTACGTCGTAACAACTGGAGAGCAAAGAACCTGTGTCTCTGCGGCAACTTCAATATGACCAATATCGAGGATGTTTTCGAAAAACTTACCAAGCAAGGTCAATGTCCCCGCAAATATAGTGACAGTTATATTATGTTGGAGTTCATGGGGCATCGTCTTGACAGAGAGGTGGAACGTAATTTCGTCGCGGCGAAAGAGGCCGGGCTGGAGAATCAGGACATTACGGAATACATAGAAGACCATGTCTTGGTGAGTAATATCTTGAAAACTACCATGCCTTATCTGGATGGCGGATATGTGATGTGCGGCATCACGGGAAGCGGTGAAATGTTTTCCATGCGTGACCCTTGGGGTATCAGACCCGCTTTCTGGTATCGGAACGATGAGATTGTCGTGCTGGCGAGCGAACGTCCTGTTTTACAAACCACCTTCGATTTGGAATGTGAAGATATCCATGAGCTGACACCCGGTCATGCGCTGATCGTCAACAAACATGGCGAAACGTCCATCGAAGAAATCATTCCCCAACGTCCGTACTCGGCCTGTTCTTTCGAACGGATCTATTTCAGTAGGGGTAATGACAGGGATATTTATAAGGAAAGGAAGAAATTGGGCGAACAGCTGGTCGACCAAATCCTTCCAATCATCAACCATGATTTGGAGCATACGGTGTTCTCTTTCATCCCCAATACTGCCGAAGTGGCGTTCTATGGCATGGTGGAAGGCTTTCAGGTGTACCTCAACAAGAAAAAGGTACAAGATATCGAAGCATTGGGATGCAACATCACGCCCGATGAGTTGCAGCGCATCTTGATGCAGGAAGTCCGTTCGGAGAAATTAGCATGGAAGGATGTAAAATTGAGAACTTTCATTACCGAAGGTAACACAAGAAACGATTTGGCATCTCATGTATACGATATTACGTACGAGACCATCGTCCCTCATCAAGACAATCTCGTTGTCATTGATGACAGCATTGTAAGAGGAACAACGTTGAACGAAAGTATTTTGAAGATTCTCAATCGGCTTCATCCCAAGAAAATCGTGATTGTCAGCAGTGCTCCGCAAATCAGATATCCGGACTACTATGGTATCGATATGCCCAGACTTGAAGAGTTCTGTGTTTTCCGCGCATCGATAGAACTCTTGAAAGAGAAAGGGATGGAGAACGTCATTCACGACACCTACCTGCTTTGTAAACAAGAGTTGCAAAAGCCTGTTGGCGAGATGATAAACGGAGTGAAGAACATCTATGCCCCGCTATCCGTGGCGGAAATCAACAGGAAGATAGTTGAGACGCTATGCCCCCAACAAGTGGAAACCGACATCGAGCTTGTTTTCCAATCGATAGAAGGACTCCATGAGGCCATTCCCCATAATCCCGGCGATTGGTATTTCACGGGTGATTATCCCACTCCCGGTGGCGTGAGGTTGTGCAATCAGGCATATATCAATTATGTAGAGAAGTATTACGACAAAGAAACACGGTTATAAGTATGTCAACAAGAAATGTTACCTTATTATTAGAAGACGGCACACAGTTTCACGGAAAGTCTTTTGGCTACGAGCAAGCTGTGGCAGGTGAAGTGGTATTCAACACTGCGATGATGGGTTATCCCGAGAGTTTGACCGATCCGTCCTATGCCGGACAGTTAATGGTACTTACCTATCCATTGGTCGGCAATTATGGTGTTCCGCCATTCACTTTCGATGCCAACGGCATTGCCACCTTCATGGAAAGCGACAAGATATATGCGTCGGCACTGATAGTTGCTGATTACAGTGAGCAACATAGTCATTGGAATGCTGCCGAAAGTCTCGCTGACTGGCTGAAGAGAGAGCAGGTGCCGGGCATTACAGGCATCGATACGCGCGAACTCACCAAGGTGCTTCGCGAGCATGGTGTCATGATGGGTAAGATTCTCTTTGACGACCAACCCGATGAGATACCCGAAGCCGATTACGAAGGGGTCAATTTCGTAGAGAAAGTGAGTTGCAAGGAGATCATCCGATATCATGAAGGCTCAGGCAAGAAGGTGGTTCTTGTGGACTGTGGTGTCAAGCACAACATCATTCGCAGTTTGCTTCGACGCGGAGTGGAAGTTATCCGTGTCCCTTGGAATTACGACTACACTTCCCTGGACATCGACGGACTTTTCTTGGCCAACGGTCCCGGCAACCCCGACTTGTGCGAGGATGCCGTGAATGTCCTCAAGAAATATATGTCTGCTTCCGCAAAGCCCATCTGCGGTATCTGCATGGGCAACCAGTTACTCGCCAAAGCTGCCGGAGCCAACATCTACAAGCTGAAGTACGGTCACCGTTCGCACAATCAACCCGTTCGCATGGCCGGCACAAATACTTGTTATATGACCAGCCAGAATCATGGCTATGCCGTCGATGTGAAGACCTTGGGCAGCGACTGGAGCGAGTTGTTCGTCAACATGAATGATGCCTCCAATGAAGGCATACGCCATAAGTACAATCCATGGTTCTCTTCTCAATTCCATCCGGAAGCATGTTCAGGACCGGTCGATACCGAATTCATGTTCGACAAATTCGTCGACTCCTTGTCTTCTTCAACCCTAACTTTCTGACACCTATAATCCTTTCGATATCATGATAGACGAGAATATTAAAAAAGTACTGCTCCTTGGTTCTGGAGCGTTGAAAATCGGTGAGGCGGGCGAGTTCGACTATTCCGGCTCACAAGCATTAAAGGCTTTACGTGAAGAAGGGATCAAAACCGTCTTGATCAATCCCAATATCGCCACGGTTCAAACCAGTGAGGGCGTGGCAGACAAAATATATTTTCTGCCGGTACAGCCTTATTTTGTGGAGCGCGTCATCGAGAAAGAACGCCCCGACGGCATCATGTTGGCTTTCGGCGGACAGACTGCGCTGAACTGCGGTGTAGAGCTTCATCAATCGGGTGTCCTTGAGAAATACAATGTCAAGGTGATGGGTACGCCCGTCGAAGCCATTATCAAGACCGAGGACCGTGAACGTTTCGTCGAATGTCTGAACGAGATCAATGTCAAAACCATCAGGAGCGAGGCCTGTGAAAACATCGGGCAGGCACGTCGTGCTGCCGAGAAGCTGGGCTATCCCGTCATCCTTCGCGCCGCTTACGCCCTGGGAGGTCTCGGGAGCGGTTTCTGCAATGACGAAGCCGAACTCGACAGACTTGCGGTCAAGGCCTTCTCTTTCTCGCCGCAGGTATTGGTCGAAAAGAGTCTCAAGGGTTGGAAAGAGATAGAATATGAAGTGGTCCGTGACCGCTATGACAACTGTATCACCGTATGTAATATGGAGAATTTCGATCCGCTCGGCATTCATACCGGCGAATCGATTGTCATCGCCCCGTCCCAGACGTTGAGCAACCACGAGTACCACAAGCTGAGAGACATTGCCATCAGGATCATCCGCCACGTCGGGATTATCGGTGAGTGTAATGTGCAATATGCTTTCGATCCCGAGAGTGAGGACTATCGTGTCATCGAGGTCAATGCCCGCCTGAGCCGTTCTTCGGCATTGGCTTCCAAGGCGACCGGCTATCCCCTTGCATCGGTCGCCGCAAAACTCGGGATGGGGTACGGCTTGTTCGAACTCAAGAACTCCGTGACCAGAACGACAAGTGCATTCTTCGAGCCGGCCCTCGACTATGTGGTGTGCAAGATTCCCCGTTGGGACCTCAGCAAGTTCCGCGGTGTCGACAAGGAGCTGGGTTCTTCCATGAAGTCCGTGGGTGAGGTGATGGCCATCGGCCGCAATTTTGAAGAAGCCATTCAGAAAGGTCTGCGCATGATCGGACAAGGCATGCACGGTTTCGTCGAAAACAAGGAGTTGGAGATTGCCGACATCGACAAAGCCCTGCACGAACCGACCGACAAGCGCATCTTCATCATTTCCAAGGCCATGCACAAGGGCTATACCATCGATCAGGTCCACGACTTGACGAAGATCGACAAATGGTTCCTGCACAAGCTCAAGCACATCATCGACATCGACGAGTCCCTGCAAGCCCTGAACAGTGTCAACAATCTTGGCAAGGAGATGCTCAAGACAGCCAAGATCTACGGCTTCTCCGATTTCCAGATCGCCCGTGCCGTCGGACTTGAACGTGACCTCCACAACATGCACAAGGCGGCACTGGTGATCCGCAATCTCCGCAAGTCTTACGGTATTTTGCCGGTCGTGAAGCAAATCGATACCCTGGCGGCCGAATATCCCGCACAGACCAATTATCTGTATGTCACCTATGCCGGTGTCGCCAACGACATTCATTACACCAACGACAAGCGTTCCATCATCGTGTTGGGGTCGGGTGCCTATCGCATCGGCAGCTCGGTGGAGTTCGACTGGTGCGGGGTGCAGGCGTTGAACACCATCAGGCGCGAGGGGTACCGCTCCGTCATGATCAATTACAACCCCGAAACGGTTTCGACCGATTATGACATGTGCGACCGCCTGTATTTCGACGAGCTCACGTTTGAGCGGGTGATGGACATTGTCGATCTCGAAACTCCCCACGGGGTCATTCTCTCCACGGGCGGCCAGATACCCAATAATCTTGCCATGCGCCTCGACGGCCAGCATGTCCGTATTCTGGGCACGACGGCCCAGAACATCGACAAGGCCGAGGACAGGGCCAAGTTCTCCTCCATGCTGTCGCTCCACGGCATCAACCAGCCCGAATGGAGTGCCCTGACTTCGATGGACGACATCCGCCGGTTCATCGGCAAGGTGGGCTTCCCCGTCCTGGTGCGTCCGTCGTATGTGCTGTCGGGTGCCGCCATGAATGTCTGCTCCAATATGGAGGAGTTGGAGCGTTTCCTCCAGCTGGCGGCCAATGTGTCCGAAGATCATCCCGTGGTGGTGAGCCGCTTCATCGAGAATGCCAAGGAGATAGAGATGGATGCCGTGGCCAGGGACGGTGAAATCATTGCCTATGCCATTTCCGAGCATATCGAGTTTGCGGGTGTCCATTCCGGCGATGCCACCATCCAGTTCCCGCCGCAGAAGATTTATGTCGAGACCATCCGCCGCATCAAGCGTGTCAGCAGGCAAATCGCGCGTGAGCTGAACATCTGCGGCCCGTTCAACATCCAGTTCATGGCTCGCGACAACGACATTCTTGTCATCGAGTGCAACCTGCGTGCGTCGCGTTCGTTCCCCTTCGTGAGCAAGATTCTCAAGATCAACCTCATTGATCTGGCCGCGAAGGTGATGCTCGGCCTGCCGGTCGAGAAGCCGGAGAAGAACCTCTTCGACCTCGACTATGTCGGCATCAAGGCCTCCCAGTTCTCGTTCAACCGTCTCCAGAAGGCCGATCCCGTGCTGGGTGTGGACATGTCGTCCACCGGTGAGGTGGGTTGCCTCGGCGACGACACTTCGACGACTTTGCTGAAGAGCATGCTCTCTGTCGGTCACCGCATTCCCGAGAAGAACATCCTGCTCTCCACGGGCGGCGCCAAGCAGAAGGCGGAGATGCTCGATTCTGCCCGACTGCTGGTTTCCAAGGGCTATTGCCTGTTTGCGACCGAGGGGACTTCGAGATACCTCACCGAAAACGGCGTCGAGAACACGCGGGTATACTGGCCCACGGAGAGCGGAACACCGGAGGTGCTCGACTTGCTGAGACGGAAGGCTATCGACATGGTGGTGAACATTCCGAAGGACTTGTCGCCGCGTGAGCTGACCAACGGCTACCGGATCCGCCGTGCCGCCATCGATCTCAACATTCCGCTCATCACCAACAGCCGTCTGGCGGGTGCCTTCATCACGGCGTTCTGCAACACCAGGCCGGAAGACATTGACATCAAGAGTTGGGATGAATACAGGTAGTTCCGTCCCGGACGGAGCCATACTTTTCCGTGAAGACCGGATATGCGTCGGCATATCCGGTCTTCTTTTTTGCCCCCAAACCGGTCATGAGAGCGTTTGGGGCCTACCGTTTCCCTTCACGGGCCTGATGCCCCGGGCAGTGTCGTGCGCCTGTATGCAGGCGGAGGTCACGGCAGTTGCCCTTCCGTTGTACCGCCGCCGCCCGACGGTTTGGGCTTTGCCGTTTTCTTCACGGGTGCCTCCACGCGCTCATAGCTTACGTTCGAGAGCGTGAAATACTTGCGCGAGGGCGAGAGGCGGACGACGGGCTTGGTGATGTGGATGTTGGGGTTGAACTCCGTCTTGCCCTTCTCCACGAGTTTGCTCTGGAACGAGGGCGTGAGCGTGCCGATGTCGCCGAACTCCACGATGTCGCCGTTTTCCACGTGCCGCTTCGCAATTTCGGCGGCAAGGCGGAGAACTGCTTCCACCTCTGCACCGGTGAATGTCGTTGCGCGTGCCACTTCGTCGCAGAAGTTGCGGTGGTCGATGCGTTTGCGTCCCGTGGGATTAGCCTGGATGACGGTCTTTCCCGCCATCTTTCCGATGGTTGCCTTGCGCTCGGTGAGCGTGTAGGCGATAGGTCTGTTTGCCATGCTTGTAAAGGTTGCTCCGCAGTTGGTTTCGTGCCGTTCGGAGGTCGGGAGCCTTACCCTCTGTCGGGCGGATTTTCTTAGTGTGTGGCAAAGATACGGAATTGGTCGCAACGATCCAAGAAAAGGGTCGATGGTTTTCGGGAAAAGGATCGAGGGTTTTCGGGAAAAAGGTCGAGGGTTTTCGGAAAAAGGGTCGAGGGTTTTCGGAGAAATGGTCGAGGGTTTCTTCAGTCCTTCCCGAGCCGCCGGTCGGCTTTCCCCCCTTCCTGTCGCGCCGGCGGTACTCCGGCATGGTCGCCGGGACGGGGCGGAGAGTACTCCTGTGGCTTTGTCCTTCGGGCGGTCGACGGAGGCTGTCCCGATATTTTCCGGCTACAATTCCGGATTTGTGTGACCGTTTCCGCCAAAAAAACGATAAATTTGCACCGGCGGGATTGTTGTTTTTCAATACTCTGCCTCTTCTTTTATCTTTTAATCCAAAATCAACTATCATGAGAAAAACTTCCTTTTTATGGATGATGTGTCTCTGGTCGGCTTCTGTGTTCACGATGGTATGTCGGGCGCAGGACTCGGGGCAGGTCACGTCCGGAGCGCGTTCCGCCTCGGAGGCCGGAACGGGCATTGTCGAAAGAAAGCGTCTGCAGGCGTCGGTGTTTCCGGCGCAGGTTCCGCACGGTTCCGTCAGGAAGACGGTTCCCTATGCCCCTCCCGTTTCGGGGCAGGGCGTTGTCTGCCCGGGAATCTCTCCCGAAAGTCCTCTCCAGGTCTGGGGAAATGTCATTTATGCCCGTACATGGGAGCCCGAGGACGCCGTGCCCCGGTATGGCATGTGCAGCTATGACCTGTCGCCGGCCGGGAACTATCTCTATGCGGACCGGCTTGTTGCCGATGCGGATATGCGTGCCAACGGGTCGGGAGTGATCTACAACGGCATCCTCCATACCATGCTTTATGATGTCGACATGTATTATCAGGAATGGAATGTGGCCGACTGGACCCGCATCAGGCGGGTGAAAGTGCTTTCCAAGGACTTGCTGGCAACGGACACGGACTATGACGTCGTGACGGGTCTGTCGTACGGATGTTACTTTGACCCGTCGACACAGGGCTATGTCTTCGCGGCGGTCGACTACGCCAGCAATTCCAAGTTGCCGCTCCGCCCGTGTGACCTGTATATCGCCGTGGCCGTCAACAGCAAGGGCGAGGTCTATGCGGTGAAATATGCGGACAACGGCCTGTATCGCATCGACAAGGCGACCGGTGAGGAAACGTTTGTCGGAAATACCGGCATAGATGTCGGCGACTACTTGCAGAGCGCGACGTTCGACCGTTCAACCGATGTCATGTATTGGGCCTGTAACGATGCGCAGGGCGAATCCTTCCTGTGTATGGTGGACACGGCCACGGGCCGGGCGACCCGGATTTCGACATTCGCCGACAAGGAACAGCTGTCGTGTCTGTATATCCCGACCCGGCCGGACGGTGACGTGCCGGCCAAGGCAACCGGCGCCTCTGTCGCCTTTGCCGACGGCAGTCTGGACGGAACGGTGAAATTCACGATGCCGTCGGTGACGAACAACGGCAAGCGGCTGGAAGGAAACCTCGGCTACCAAATCATGGTCAATGGAGATGTCAGGGAAGAAGGCACGGCCTTGCCGGGTGAAACGGTCGGGAAAGACATCGGCGTGAAAGGAGGCTTCTCGCAGATCCGCATATTCGTCGGCAATGAAGCCGGACGGTCAGAGTCTGTCAACATCCTGCAATGGTTCGGGGCGGACTGCCCCCGTCCGGTCGGGAAAGCAAGGCTGGCCATCGACACCGGCAACCGGAATGAGGCCGTCGTGAGCTGGGTGCCGGACAACAGGGGAGTCCATGGCGGTTATGTCGATGTCTCCGCCCTCAGATATGACGTCGTCCGATACCCGGACAGTGCGGTCGTGGCTTCCGGCATCGCCGAAACGACATGGAAGGAAAGTCTTGGAGACGCGGCCCCGGGCGGCTATCGCTATGGCATCGTCGCCAGGAACGGCTCGTTCAGGAGTGATGAAAGCAAGACAAACATGGCACTGGCAAAAGGCATCTTCCCCGTCCCCTATCTTGAAACGTTTGACAGCCGTGAGGCTTTCTCGATGTTTGTCGTGTCGGACGTCAACAATGACTTCTTCACCTGGGACTACAACGGCAAGGCCAAGATGGCTTCTTGTCTGGGCAGCAGCGCCGTCGACGGAGACGATTGGCTCCTCACTCCCGAGATAAAGCTCAGAAAGGGCCTGAAATACAAGCTGGCCTTTGTGTATAAAGGCTTTGGGGAAACCAATCCCGAAAAACTGGAAGTGAAAGTCGGGCAGGGGACGGATGCGGCGTCTTACCGGGAAGTCGTCGCACCGATGGAAATCAGGAACTACGACAGGGAAAGTATGGAACAGCTGTTTGAGATCACGGAAGACGGCAATTACCGCATCGGATTCCACGCCATCAGCAAGGCCGGCGCAAGGATGGTGTACGTCGACAGCATCGCGGTTACCGAGTATGCCGTTTCGGAAGCGCCGGCCCTCGTCGGCGACCTGAAGGTGGTTCCGGCTGACAAGGGGGAACTCTCGGCGGAGATCTCGTTTGTTGCCCCTGTGAAAACGGCAGGAGGCGGTACGCTGACATCCATCGACCGTATTGAACTCAAGAGGGATGGGAATGTCATGGTGCAGGTCTTTGAAAAGCCTTTGCCCGGGACAAGGCTCCAGGCGGCCGACAAGGGCATGACCCACGGTGAACATCGGTATGCCGTCGTTGCCTGCAATGACAAAGGCAAGGGCGAAGTCGCATCGGTCAGTGTTTATGTAGGGCAGGATATTCCCCAAGCACCGGCAGCGTTGACCCTGGCTGAAAAGGAAGACTACTTTACGCTCTCGTGGCAGCAGGCCGGGGAGAAAGGCGTTTCGGGCAAGTTTGTCGATGCGGACAAACTGACCTATAACATTTACACCACCGACCTCAAAGGATTCCTGTATCCCTATAGAACGGGGCTGACGGGTACATCGCTCGACATTAAAGATGACTATGCGTATGGTAAGCAGCAGTTCATGACCTTCATAGTCAAGGCCCAGTCGCCCGCAGGCGAAAGCGAGCCCACCTATTCAAACTCCATGATCGGCGGCAAGAGCTATGGACTTCCGTTCGTGGAAAGTTTCCGGAATGGGGAAACCCCGGATATCTTCCTGTTGTCCCAGGGACATAATCCGTTCCGGTTGGCCAACAATATCTCCTTTAATGACGACAGTGGCTGTATCGGATGGAAATCGAACGGATTCGACAATGAAGGCTTCCTTGGTACGGGAAAGATCAGTTGTAGGGACTCGGGGCATCCTTGTCTGGTATACGCATACTATGCGCTGCCGGGAAGTACCATGAAGCTTACAACTTCTGTGTCGTTGAGAAATGGCAAGACGGAAACGGCCGATATCCTCGACTTCTCCCGGGTCGAAGGACAGGAAGGATGGCGGTTGAGAGTGGTGGATCTTGAAGCATATCGTGATGAGGCATACCTGCTCTTGCAGTTCCATGCAGAATGTTCCGATATCTACACGCCGCTATACATCGATCATCTGAGAATTGAAGACTTCCGGAAGGACAATCTGCGCATTTCTTCCATTGTCACGCCCCCGAAAGCCCATACAGGCCATCCCGCACCGGTTACGGTAAGGGTGGAGAATGCCGGCATGAACGCGGCAAAGGCCTATCGTTTGCAACTCTTTGTCGACGGCAATGCCGTGCAAACCTTGGAAGCTGCCGACCTGGAGGCATTCGGAGGCATCAACCACCGCTTCGATTTTGTTCCGCAAATGAGCGAGAAAGATTCGTTTGAAGTGCATGCCCTTGTCGATTACCCCAAGGATATGACGGAGGCAGACAACAAATCCGAATCAAGGAAGGTGGCTTTCTTCGTGCCGGACTATCCAAGGGTAAATGACCTGCAGGCTTGCATGAAAGACGGAAAGACGGTGTTGAAATGGACAGAACCCCGACAAGAGTCGATCAAGATAAACGAATCCTTCGAACAGTATCTGCACAAGGATAATGTCTTCGGTGACTGGATGACATGCGATCTGGACCGGGGGCAGACCTATACGAACACACAGATGGATGCCGGATATTCTAATGTGGAAGCCTCTTTTTGGGTTTTCAATCCTTATGTGGCTGCCGTCACGGCCGAAAACATGCCTTTCTATACACCGCAGGACGGCCGCCAATGTCTCATTGCCGTGGCTTCGCAGCGTTCGACAATCAAAAACGGTGACCGCAACGACGACTGGCTGGTGTCTCCCGAAATAGGAGACAGCGGACAGACCATATCGTTTTACGTGAAGGCCGCGAAGGAAAAGTATGGCAAGGAACCGTTCGAGGTGCATTATTCCACGACCTATCCTACGCCCGGTTGCTTCAAGAGGATTCTGGCCGATTCGGCCGGCGGCTCATGGAAGAAGGTGGTTGCCGATCTGCCCGAAGGGGCACGGTACTTTGCCATAAGATACACGGGAACAGACAAGAACTTCATCTTCATGGCTGACCGGATCGAATATGAGACCGGACTTATGAAGGTGAGAGGATATAACGTATATCGCAATGGTGAAAAAATCGGAGAAACAACTTGTGATGCCCCGTCGTTTGAGGTTTCAAATACATCCGGTAGTGGAAATTATCATGTCACGGTGGTTTACAGCAACGGCGAGTCAGGCTTCTCTAATGCGGCCGGAATCATTGATGGCGTGGAAACCACGGATGCCCTGGCCGTACCGACAGACATTTATACCATTCAGGGTATACTTGTGAAGAGCCAAGCTACAGATACCAAGGGATTGATGCCGGGGGTATATGTAATGGGCAACGGACGTAAAATAGTTGTCAGATAACAAGATGACATGGTGCCGGTCGTCATTCGAAGACCGTCAAGAGGATAAGCGGTATCAACGCCCGCACCGATATCCATGCCAACGGGGTTGTGCATCCGGATATCCGCTTCACTTCGACAGTCTGCAATGACTCCTTCGTGCGCGAGCCGGCAAACTTCTCCTGTTGCGTATCGTGGCAACGGGCATGTCAATACGGAAAGCCCCCGAAAGTCGGTTCCTGACTTTCGGGGGCTTGGGAATGAGGATGTCCGCAAAGGGGCATCCTCTTGTCGTTGCCATCAATACGAGCGGGCAATGATGACCCTGCACTTCGAGGGCTTGCCGCTTACCATGTCCACACCTTCGGTCTGTTCGTATCCGTAGGGTACGCAACGTATGGTGGCTTGTGTCTCTTCTTTGATCTTGGCTTCGGTTTCTTGTGTACCGTCCCAATGGCAGAGGAAGAAGCCTCCGTCCTTGACTCTCTCTTTGAATTCCTCATAGCTGTCGCACTCGTGGATATGTTCGTCACGATAGCGCAGTGCCTTTCGGAAGATGTTCTGCTGGATGTCTTCGAGCAGTGATTGGATGTTTTCCACGATGCCTTCGATGGCGATGGTGTCTTTTTCCAAGGTGTCGCGACGCATCACTTCCATGGTGCCGTTGGCAAGGTCGCGTTCGCCCACCACGAGACGTACGGGTACACCCTTGAGTTCATAGTCGGCAAACTTGAAGCCGGGACGCTTGTTGTCGGCATCGTCGTATTTCACGCTGATGCCGGCCTTGCGCAGGGCATCGATGACGGGAGCGATTTGCCGGCTGATGTTCTCAAGCTGTTCTGTACCTTTTGAGATGGGGATGATGACCACTTGAATGGGTGCCAGTCTGGGAGGCAGCACCAGTCCGTTGTCGTCGGAGTGGGTCATGATGAGGGCGCCGATGAGTCGGGTGCTCACGCCCCACGATGTAGCCCACACGTATTCGGGCTTGTTCTCTTTGTTGAGGTAGGTCACGTCGAAAGCCTTGGCAAAGTTTTGTCCCAAAAAGTGGGATGTCCCGCTTTGGAGTGCCTTGCCGTCCTGCATCATCGCCTCGATGGTATATGTGTCGAGTGCGCCTGCAAATCTCTCCGTTTCGCTCTTCACGCCCCTGACCACGGGCATCGCCATCCATTGTTCTGCAAAGGTGGCATATACGTCGAGCATCTTTTTGGCTTCTTCTTCCGCTTCCTCTTTGGTGGCGTGGGCGGTGTGCCCCTCCTGCCACAGAAATTCGGATGTCCTGAGGAAAGGGCGGGTGCGCATTTCCCACCTCATCACGTTGCACCATTGGTTGCAGATGAGCGGCAGGTCGCGGTAGGACTGAATCCAATTTTTATAGGTGTTCCAGATAATGGTTTCGGAAGTGGGGCGTATGATGAGTTCTTCTTCGAGCCTGGCTGACGGATCGACTTCCACACCGCTCCTGTCCTCTTTGGCACGCAGGCGGTAGTGTGTCACAACGGCACATTCCTTGGCGAATCCCTCCACGTGTTCGGCTTCCCTTGAAAGGAAGGATTTCGGAATCAGCAGGGGGAAATAAGCGTTTTGCGCACCTGTTTCCTTGAACATCGCGTCTAACTGTTGCTGCATTTTCTCCCAAATTGCATATCCGTATGGCTTGATGACCATGCAGCCTCTGACTGCCGATTGTTCTGCCAAGTCGGCTTTCATGACCAGATCGTTGTACCATTGGCTGTAGTTATCTGCCCTTTTCGTTAATTCTTTTAATTCTTTTGCCATAGTTTCTTGATGTGTGTTGTGTCTGTTGTTGAACCATTGCCCGCCCCTTGTCGGCGAAGGATGGTTGTGATGTTTTTCCTGTCGGTGAACGAGTCCAAATCTGTCATGAGAGCGTTATGAGATGTATTTCATGCCGTTCAGGACAGATTCTGTCCGTTATGGTTGGCTTTCTTGCATTATGATGGTAGTTGTGATATGCCGCAAACCGCTACGATGACAACGGAGTGACTTTCAAAATGCACGATAATCAAACGATACCGAATCGGAATCCATGTACCGATGGTGAATGAATCGGACGCAAAGTTACTGCAAAATGAATACACTACAAAATTATTTTTCGCTTTTCGAGTGTGATGGTCTTTCTTCCCATGCTTCCTGACATTGTTTTTGCAGGCTCTTCAACGACCGTTTTGCACCCATGTGGCAGATTCTCGGTTGGGGTTCTTTCTGTGAGCTATGGCTGACAGCGCCATGCGAAATCTAATGGTATGAAGAGAGAAAATACATCCGAATCGATTAGAAAAAACACTTTGTACAAGTATGTGAGCGAGTGGATGAAAAGGCATGGTTGAGAAGTCCAAAGGTTGTCGTTCACAAGTCCAAAGGTTGTCGTCCACAGATCCAAAGGTTGTCGTCCACAAGTCCAAAGGTTGTCAACACCTCTTACAAAGTACTTCTTGAAAAACTTTCATCAGTAGTGTTTTTTCTGTTGAAATTCAATTGATAATTACATGATGATAGTGGTAAAAAAACATGTTCCGGTTGTCAATGATTCCACGGTTCGTATATTGGTTTTTCTGTTTTTAGAGGAATGTCCTACTCGTGGCAAACGCATCAAGGGCTATCTTCATCCACGACATATATAAAATTTTGCTGCTTCCATCAAACATTGTTGTCATACTTTCCTCTCCGGAAAAGGCATCGTCGGAAGCCGTCATTCGTCTTTAATTTTACTTAATAATGTTCTTCTTCTTTGGTCGGGAATAAAAACCAACGTATATTTGCAGTGTAGAAGCGAATCACCCTCTTGTCGGGATTCGCTGCGAATTATCATTTCCCGACCGCTTTTCAGCGTACATCGCCATGCGAACACTGAGAAAGAAAAACCGATGATGGCGGTCGCATTTATAAATCATTAAGAACGGAAAAGAAAATGAACACAAATGGATTGTTGAGTGGAAAGACGGCTCTGATCACCGGAGCTGCGCGAGGTATCGGCAAAGGAATTGCCCTGAAATTTGCTGCAGAAGGAGCCAACATCGCTTTTACCGATATTGCCCTGAATGCCGAAACCGAAGCCGAAATTGCGAGTTTCGGAGTGAAAGCCAAGAGCTATGCCGGCAATGCTGCCGACTTTACCGAAACCGAGGCTCTGGTCAACCAAGTGAAGGAAGACTTCGGAAGCATTGACATCTTGGTCAACAATGCAGGAATCACGAAAGACGGACTGATGTTGCGCATGAGCGAAGCTCAGTGGGATGCTGTCATCGCGGTGAATCTCAAGTCGGCTTTCAACTTCATTCATGCCTGTACCCCCATCATGATGCGTCAGCGCAGCGGTTCCATCATCAACATGGCATCTGTCGTGGGTGTTCATGGCAATGCCGGACAGTGCAATTACGCTGCCTCGAAGGCCGGCCTGATAGCCCTCGCAAAGAGTATTGCCCAAGAACTCGGCTCACGTGGCATCCGTGCCAATGCCATCGCTCCCGGCTTCATCGATACGGCCATGACACAAGCCCTCTCGGAAGACATCCGCAAGGAATGGACACAAAAGATTCCTCTCCGTCGTGGCGGTACCGTCGAAGACATCGCCAACACGGCAGTCTTTTTGGCTTCCGATCTCTCGTCGTATGTGACCGGTCAGGTCATCCAAGTGGATGGCGGCATGAATATGTAACACCTTTTTGACTTTCTCACCCAAGGAAGTTCAACATTTATATGTAGCCTTGCTTCATGAGACAGTCCTGAGGCAGGGCTGCGTTTTCCTATAGTCGCCTCTTTCGACCGACAGCGGGGCAGTACGGTCGGTCATCGACTTGTTCCTCTCATCAAATAGTAGTGTATGAAAGTTGTTTACGAAGACAATCATCTGATAGTTGTATATAAAGAATCCGGTGAAATCGTACAAGGTGACAAGACGGGCGATACACCGCTGTCGGAACAAGTGAAGCAGTATATCAAAGAGAAATATGCCAAGCCCGGCAATGTCTTTCTGGGAGTTGCCCACCGACTGGACCGCCCCGTGAGCGGCTTGGTGGTCTTCGCCCGAACATCCAAGGCATTGGCACGACTCAACGATATGTTTCGCAAGGGCGAAGTACACAAGACCTACCGGGCAATCACCAAAAACCGTCCTCCCGAAGATGAGGCATTGCTCGAAGGGTGGCTGGTGAGAAACGAAAAACAAAACAAGAGTTACCTCCACGATCGTGAGGTGCCTGCCTCCAAACACGCCCTGCTGCGCTACCGCCTGCTTGCCTCCTCAAGACAATATCACTTGTTGGAAGTGACATTGCTGACAGGCAGACATCACCAGATTCGTTGCCAGTTGGCAGGCATGGGCTGCCCCATCAAGGGCGATCTGAAATACGGTGCGCCGCGTTCCAATCCCGATGGCAGCATTTCGCTGCTGGCATATCACCTCTCTTTCGTTCATCCCGTGTCAAAGCAGGAAATGTCGTTCGTGTCACCTCTTCCCTCCGGGAATCTCTGGCAGGCATTCGGAGAGATGGTGGAGTAGGGAGGGCGGATGAACGGAGGATGTATGCCACGTTCAAAGCATTCTTGTCCTTGATAATTTCATTCGTTATGCTTGATATATGAAAAAACATTTATTTCTCATCCTTTTTTTGATGATTCAGGTTGTTGCAACCTTCGGACAACGACCGGCAGCCTTGGATACGATCTCTTTTATGTTGGGGCAGGATAACAGGGTGTATGTGGATGTATTTGTTAATGGTCGCACAGAAAGGACTTTCCGCTTTCTTGTCGATACCGGTGCATCAGATATTGTGCTGAATAGTAATGTGCCTGAAATCATGTCACTTGCCAATTTTTCCGAAACCGTGACAAATCGGAGTGCCAACTCTGTGGAACAAGCTGTGGCGACAGAATCGAACCAGCAGCTGAACATTAGCAATACGGTGGTAAAAGAGCTTCGTTTCATTGCACTCCCTTATCCTGTAGAAGCGTGGGATGGTGTCTTGGGACTGAGCTTCCTCATGAATTTCGAAATGGTGTTCGACTATGAAAAAAGGCTTTTGTATCTTTACCCCAAAGGCAGTCCTGTTGCATTCGGGCAGCAGGGTGGACTGCCCGTCACTTTCAGAATGGGTGTACCTACCGTCCCGGCGACTGTTTATATCAATAATCAAAAACATGAATTGCAGGTGGAATTGGACTCGGGATCAGACAGGGTCTTGGATATCAATACCCCTTATGTCGTCAGTCACGGACTGGAAGGTACGTTGAAACCATTTGCTTTTTCCAAGATCATGGGTTCAACCAGTGGAAAGGGACAACTTCTGAACGTGTTTTTTGATAAGATTGAACTTGATGGCATCGTCCTCCCCAAAATACCCGGAGCATTCTCCACCGTCACAGAAGGTGTGCAGGCGAGCGATGAAATGGATGGTGTTATCGGGAACAACCTGCTGCATAGATTCAATCAGATTTGGGATTTTACCAATATGAGAGTTTACTTTCAGGTAAACAACAAACTGTATTCGCCTTTCTATGATTTCTTGATGAAGAGATGAAGACGGCAGAAAGTGTCTGCTTGTTGTCTTCTTACACGTTGCCATGCTTTTTCCACGGCTCAAACATACGCTCTCATGACCGATTGGGAATTATTGGTGGATTCGTCCTTCCCATCGGGATGGGCTGCTGATCCGGAATTGTGACAAATAAGGCACGAAATGCAAGACAAAAGGACAGATTCTGATATGTGGATTGTAAAATGTTGGAAAGTAGACTCCTTCGGTCACATGGAAATATGCTGAAGATTATCCGTAAATGACGAATGAAAAAGAAGTAAAGACTTATTTGTCGTTGGGTTGATCAGCCTGCAGAATGATGCTGGTGGCTCCTATGGTAAACAGTGTTCCGTCGTGGATGACGCGTCGCTCTTTGTCACCCAGGATTTCGTTATCGACAAAAGTACCCGTGTAGCTCGGACCATCGCGTAGCACATAGCGTAGCTTTCCTTTCTTGTCACGACTCACCTGGATGACACAATGTGTCATATCAATACTCGGATCGACTGTCTCAATGGGTAGATTGATTTTGCTTCCCTTCATGTATCTGCCAATGACGTTATCGCCCATCTGTAAAGGAAGAATCTGTTTGTAATGAAACACATTCTCAATGACGATGAGTGAACCGCACTTACCTCGAACATCTGTATTTGCTTCTTGTGTGTCACGTTGAAGACTTTTCAAGGGAGAAGTCCCGATTTTAATTCCAAATTGTTTGCTGCAAAAAGGACATTCGAAAACCAAAGATTGACCTTCATCATATTTCTTTTCATCGAATGTGATGTATTGGTCGCATTTCGGGCATTTGACACGTTTCATACAATAAATTAATAGGGAAGATTATTCAACCTTCATGATCCATGATTGGCTGAAGGTCGAAATAGATTGAAATTTCCTCAAGGTATCTTGAGCCATTTCATGTGTGGGGAATGTACCGTAAATAATCTTGAGCTTTTGCTTGCCTTCGAGCAGGCGAGTATATTCATAGCCCTGTTGGCGCATCTGTTCAACAAAGAGTTGGGCATTTTTCTTTTGCACGTCACTTGCCAATACAATGCAGTAATATGGTGCTGACTTATTGGTCGTTGACTTTGCCACAGGCTGTATCCGGGAGGATGAGACACTGAGGGAATGGATGGAAGGTTTGCTCGTGGGAGTTTTTGGTTTCGTATTGACTGTATTGGGAGATGTCACCACTGAAGGAATCATGGTAGATTGAATTTCTGCATGACGCTTGGATGACGACGGTATCAAGGCGAAAGTCATGATGGCAAGGATAACAATGGCGGCTGCAACGGTGCGCCTCATTAGCTTTTCCTGTCTATTGACTTTAAGAATATTCAGCTCTTTGGGAGTAGAAGTAGATTTCTTCTCGTCCGATGCCGTTGATTCTTTGTGTAGAAGCGGTATTTCGATGGCATGAAGCCCGTAAAAATCTGGTGTAATGATACCTGCCATAGATGGTTCAAACTCGATTTTTCCCTGTCGATTGACGCACAATAAACCCACTCCATGCAAATCGTACTTGCCATGATTACCCAACTCGATTTTTAGTTTCTCTACTTCCGAGTCAACAACATCACGTGCTTCCTGATAGGAAATATCATAGGCTTCCACGTATGATTGAATAAGTTGAGAATCATTGATATTGAGCTGGCGATTGAAACCAATGGTTCGGAGTGGCGGAATGAACATTTGTTCGCCCTCATCGTAGGTTGCCGCGGTATGATATGTCACAAAACCACCCAACTGAGGAACGACCACACAATCATTGTGCAACAATAATACTTCTATATGTCTTGCCAAACTGTTCACGTTTGCAAAAGTAATCGTTTTTTATGAATGGTGCAAATGAATGACGTTCAAAAATGGAAGTGAATGGAAAGGAAAAAAATCTCGCTGTTGAAAAAACATGAATAATTAGTTGCGCATCGAAAGAATAATGCGTAACTTTGTATGAACAAACATAACACTCGTGACATGAATTATAGTAAAACTGAAATAGAAGGTGTTTATATCATTGAACCTAAAGTATTTGAAGACCAAAGAGGATACTTTTTTGAATCGTTCAAAAAGGAAGAATTTGAACACCATGTCGGCAAAGTGGATTTCATTCAGGAAAACGAATCAAAATCATCCAAAGGTGTATTGAGAGGTCTGCATTATCAGAAAGGTGATGCAGCTCAAGCCAAATTGGTGAGGGTCGTCAAAGGAAGAGTGTTGGACGTGGCTGTCGATATGCGTAAAGATTCGGCCACTTTCGGGAAATATGTGATGGTTGAGTTGAGCGATGCCAACAAACGACAGTTTTTCGTGCCGAGAGGTTTTGCTCATGGGTTCCTTGTGTTGAGCGATGAAGCCATTTTTTCTTACAAGGTCGATAACGTCTATGCCCCTCAACAAGAAGCATCTGTCAGGTGGAATGACGAAGAACTGGCCATTGCGTGGCCTGTGGATGGCATGGACATTCTGACAAGCGAGAAAGATATGAAAGCACCAAAGTGGAAAAACGCAATTTATTATTGATATGGAAATCGTTGTAGTTGGAACAGGTTATGTTGGTTTGGTATCGGGTGCCTGCTTTGCAGATACGGGTGCCAATGTGACTTGCGTAGATGTTGATGAAAAGAAAGTCGAACAACTCAAGCAAGGAATCATTCCCATCTATGAACCTGGATTGGATGAATTGGTAACCAAAAACACACAGGCCGGGAGGTTGCATTTTTCCACTTCGCTCGAAAACAGCCTCAATGGTCAGCAGATAGTATTCATCGCAGTAGGTACGCCACCGGATGAGGATGGATCGGCCGACTTGAAGTACGTTCTGCAAGTGGCAAAGACCATCGGTAAAACCATGAATCATTATTTGGTGGTGGTCAATAAAAGCACGGTTCCCGTAGGGACGGCCCAGAAAGTCAAGCAGACCATTCAAGACGAACTGAAAGCCCGAAATGCTGACATTCCTTTCGATGTGGCAAGCAATCCCGAATTTCTGAAAGAAGGCAACGCCATCAAGGATTTCATGAGCCCTGATAGGGTGGTGGTCGGAGTGGACAGTGAAAGAGCCAAAAAGTTACTTACCAAGCTCTACAAACCTTTTTTGCTCAATAATTTCCGCGTCATTTTCATGGATATTCCGAGTGCCGAGATGACCAAGTATGCGGCCAATTCTATGTTGGCAACTCGCATTTCTTTTATGAACGACATTGCCAATCTCTGCGAGCTGGTAGGGGCTGATGTGAACATGGTCAGGGCGGGTATCGGCAGTGATACCCGCATCGGGCGCAAGTTCTTGTATGCCGGCTGCGGATATGGCGGTTCATGCTTTCCCAAAGATGTCAAAGCACTCATTAAGACAGCGGATGACAACGGCTATTCGATGAATGTTCTGAAAGCTGTAGAAGACGTTAACGATAAACAGAAAACCGTTCTTTTTCAGAAACTTAAAAAATCTTTTCTCGATAAACACTTGAAAGGAAAAACCATTGCCTTATGGGGATTGTCATTCAAGCCGGAAACCGACGACATGAGGGAATCTACATCCTTGGTCATCATTAAATTGTTGTTGGCCGAAGGTTGTACAGTCAAGGCATACGACCCTGTTGCCATGAACGAATGTCGCCGTATCATTGGTGACAAAATCTATTATGCCCGTGATATGTATGATGCCGTTGACGATGCCGATGCTTTGTTGTTGATAACCGAATGGCAACAATTCAGGTTGCCGAATTGGAAGGTCATCGTGAAATCCATGCATCGACCGCTCGTTATCGATGGTCGTAACATTTATGACATTCATGAAATGGCAGAATACGGACTCGAATATCATCAGATAGGAA
>JALETQ010000049.1 GCA_022781445.1 Prevotella sp. | reverse complement strand
TGACCGATTGCGCCGACGGGCTTCCTTGGGGGACTCAAGCCCCGTTTTTGCTGCTTCCTTGTCGAATTCCTTGCAAAAATCATCTGCTATACAGAAAATTTCAGTAACTTTGTCTTTGGTAATCATCGTCTGTTGTTTTTTTGTAACTATTTGATTTACACCTATAAAGATACAAAATAATAGCGAGGTTACCAACTTTTATTACAAGTTTTTTATCCCGAACTCAGGTTATCAGATTCTTTTATGTACCTTTGCATCCATCAACGCTATGTTTCATCATTAAAGGATTATTTGAACATGAAAAACAGTAAAAGACTGATGACCTTGGCAGCAGTGTTGCTGATGGGCATATCTCTATTCGGGCAAACCGGCAACATGAAGTTTGCCGATGCGGAAACCGTTTGCAGACAACTGACCGAAGGCAAAGGCGACAGCCTTTATCTCAAGATGTCGGACACGATGAAAGCCCACATCGATGCCCAACAGCTGTCGGGACTGATGGCAATGGTGCAGATGCAATGCGGTGGCCTGCAAGAAACAGGAGCATGGACATCCGAAGAGAAAGACGGATATGAGGTGTTTTACCGCAACATGAAGTTTGAAAAGGCGGATCTGCATTTGGTACTCACCATGAAAGACGGCAAAGTGGAAGGACTGTTCATGCGTCCCGGCAAGGCTCCCACCTTGCCGGCTGACGAAGGCGGCAAGCCTGTCACCATCGAAACCGACGGTTATCAATTGCCCGGCACTCTGGTTCTTCCGGAGCCGGGCAATGTCTTTCCTGCTCCCTGTGTCATCCTCGTACACGGGTCGGGTCCCAACGACAAGGATGAAACCGTCGGCCCCAACAAACCCTTCAAGGATTTGTCGGACGGACTGTCACGCAGGGGTATCGCCGTGTTGAGATACGACAAGCGGACAAGGCTCTATGCCGACTTTGTTCCGCAAGGCAAAAAGATGAATTATGATACCGAAACCGTCGATGATGCCGTGCAGGCTGTCGAGGTCGTCAGGCAAATTGAAGCGATCAACCCGCACAAGATTGTCATCGTGGGACACAGTCTGGGCGCGATGCTCGCCCCTCGCATCGCTCAAAAAGCCAAAGAAGTGGCAGCTTTGGTGATGATAGCACCCGCAGCCAACAATCTGGCTGTGACCGTCGAAAGTCAGAAGAAAAGGTTGAAGCTATCTGAAAACGAAAGACTTGCCCTCGACATGTCAATGAAAAGCATCCCGGCATCTTATTGGAAAGCCGATGCCGATTACCATGCCGTCCGTGAAGCCGCCGGCCTGACTCTGCCCATTCTCGTGCTTCAGGGTGAGAAGGATTTTCAAGTGACGATGGACGACTTTGCCCTATGGAAAAAGGGACTCAGAAAACACAAGAATGCCATGCTCAAATCATATCCCGGACTGAATCATCTGATGATGCCGAGTCGGGACATCCCGGGACCGGGAGAATATGAAACTGCCGGCCATGTGAGCGAAGCCGTCATCGACGACATTGCCGCCTTCATTCACAAATTGCCTTGATCCTTGTCGTATGTGAAAAGCCATTGACGGTTCAAGCCTCTGCCTTTTCTCATCTTTCTCTACAATCTTGTTTGACGACTATAAATAATATATGGCATAACCGATATTGAAAGGAAATGGAGGAAAGCTGTAGGACAGTGACTGACATGTCTCGGACACCGATACCAAAAACATAACGTAAACTCTCCGCCACATCATGCCGAATCGTTGATACGACGAGGGAGGTGAGACAGCGATGCTAACCCCGAATCGGTCGTCAGAGACCACACCGTTTTTGACCGGTTGTCGTGCGGATTGGCTGTCGGTTTGTTGCAGGCGTAGCGGGCTACGGCAGGACACAACGGCAGACAAGATGCCGGCAAGCGGACGTAAAACGGGTGGGAAGCACCATAGATGACAGGAAGGTAGAACCGGGCGGTCTGACGAACAATTGGGGTTTATGCTTCCCTGTATGAAAATATCGCCCACGAAGTTTGTAGAAGAAAAAAAAGCCTTGTATCTTTGCAACCCAAATGCCGATAAGCATGTAAACAACCTTATAAACACAAAACAGATTCTTAACTAACTGATCTCTTAGAAACCATCAAACCAAATCGTTATCATGAAAGACAAAAAAAGTAAAGTACTCTCGGGAATCGTCTGTCTGCTGATCATTCTTGCCTTGTTCTTCGGCATTGGGAGCAGAATGGGAGCAGGCAACATGCTCAACACCATCATGAACACGGCACACCAATTGCTGCTCAACACGGTGTTCTACCTCATGGGTATCTGTGTCATCACGGGTGCCATCGGACGATTATTCGTAGAATTTGGCGTGGTCGACTTGCTGGAACGTATCCTTCGTCCGCTCATGCGTCCGCTGTTCAATCTGCCGGGAGTGGCATCATTGGGAGCGGTGATGACCTTCCTCTCCGACAACCCTGCCATCATATCCTTATCGCAAGACAAACGTTTCAGCTGCTACTTCAAAAAATTCCAATACATCTCTCTCACCAACTTCGGAACAGCATTCGGCATGGGGCTCATCGTGATCATCTTCATGGTGGGACAAGGTTTTACCTACGAACCGCTCATAGGCTTGCTGGGTGCTTTCTTCGGCTGTATCGTATCGACGCGACTGATGCAGTACTTTGTCATCAAAGCCTATCCGCAATATGCCACGGAGAATGCCGCCGAGTATGACTTTGCCAAGGAAGAGACCAAGAAAGTCGAAGAGAAATCGCTCTTTCTGCGTGTACTCAACTCACTTCTCGACGGTGGTCGTACCGGTGTCGACGTGGGTATCGCCATCATTCCGGGAGTACTCATCATCTCGACCCTCGTAATGATTCTCACTTTCGGATCCAATGAACAAGGAGCCTACACCGGCAATGCTTTCGAAGGCATCGAACTGCTTCCCTATCTTGCCAATAAAATCGACTGGTTCTTCAGTTTTCTCTTCGGCTTCAACGACCCTCACCTCATAGCTTTCCCCATCACGGCATTGGGAGCGGTAGGCGCGGCATTGAGTCTGGTGCCCAAGTTTCTTGCACAAGGATGGGTTGACGGCAACGCCATTGCCGTATTTACCGCCATCGGCATGTGCTGGAGCGGATATCTGAGTACACACACCGCCATGCTCGACACCTTGGGTTATCGCGAACTGACATCAAAGGCCATCCTTTCGCATACCGTCGGCGGTATCGTAGCTGCCCTGATTGCACACTGGGTATATCTGCTCTGCTTCGTGGTACTCTGACAGATACGCTGATGCGTCTCACGATCAAGCCGATGTTCATCAAAACGAAAGAAGGCAGCGAAGAAAACAATGACAGGCGATTTGAAATGTTCTACCATAATATAATATATAACGCAAAACATCACTCCAACATGAAATCGAACATGAACAGAAGATTGCTTTATATCTGCTTTTCCCTTCTGACAGTGGGAAGTGCAGCGAACGCACAAGAAACGCTGCCGACGATACAAAAGGTGGATTCTACCGGATATATCGTATTCGACGGCGACTCGGCTCCCGACTTCGTGACCACCCTTACTGACGGGAAGAAAGTGCGTCTCGGCGATTTGAGGGGAAAGGTGGTGATGTTGCAGTTTACCGCCAGCTGGTGTGGCGTGTGTCGTAAAGAGATGCCGCACATTGAAAAGGAAATATGGGCGCGACACCGTTCCAATCCCGATTTCGTACTCATCGGCATCGACCGCGACGAACCTTTGAAAACTGTTCGACAATTTGCCAAGGCAACGGGCATCAGCTATCCGCTCGGCCTTGACCCGCAAGCTGACATCTTTGCGCTTTACGCATTGAGAGAATCGGGCATCACCCGAAACGTGCTCATCGACCGCGAAGGCAAAATCGTGAAACGCACGCGCCTGTTCAACACGGATGAATTCGAATCGTTGGTGAACGCCATTGATGCAGAACTTGCCAAACCATATATCAAACGTATGAACGCAGAAGAATTCAGCAAACTCATCACATCGGACAAAGTTCAGATCCTCGATGTGCGGACTGCAGACGAATATGCCGAAAGTCATATCCCCGGAAGCAAGAACGTCGATGTGTTGCAGTCCGATTTCGAACAACGCACAGCCGACATTCTTGATGCCGCGAAGCCGGTGGCAGTATATTGCCGTAGCGGGAAAAGAAGCATGGTGGCAGCTGCCAAACTGATAGCCAGGGGAATGAAGGTATATAACCTTGACGGAGGCATTCTGCAATGGCTTCAAGAGAACAAACCCGTCGAGTGACCGACCGTGCAACAAGGGGTTGCCCGTTACAGAAAACAGAATGACAGCATGATGTGTGCCGACATTCGCAATGAATCCCTATCTTTGCAACCCTAAGACATCATGATGCAAACAATTTATCTCGACCCATTCACCCTACTACTGCCGGAGGCAGTGGCAACCATCGGTTTCTTCGATGGCGTACACACCGGGCATCAATACCTCATCCGCAAGGTCGTCGAAACGGCTCGGAACGAGGGCAGGGCTTCAATGGTTGTCACCTTCGACCGTCATCCGCGCGAGGTACTCCACACGGACTATCTGCCCGAAATGCTGTCATCCCTGCCCGAGAAGCTCATACGCTTGTCCGAAACAGGCATCGACCATTGCATCATCGTGCCTTTCAACGAACAAACGGCGGCGCGCACGGCAGAAGCGTTCATGCTCGACGTGCTTCACCGGCAACTGAATATCCGTAAGCTCATCATCGGTTACGACAACCGCTTCGGCCGTCGCCGCGATGAGGGTTTTGAAGACTATGTGAGATATGGCAGCCGATGCGGCATGGTCGTCGAACGGTGTGATGCTTTCGTGAGCGGAGGCAAAGGCATGAGTTCTTCGCGCATCCGTACCATGCTGAACCGGGGAGAAGTGGCAGAAGCCCGCGAAGGTCTGGGTCGTCCCTACTCGCTGACGGGTGTGGTTGAAGCAGGACATCGCATCGGTCGGGAAATAGGCTTTCCCACCGCAAACTTGCGCCCGGTCGAACCGCGCAAGCTGATACCCCATGCCGGTGTTTATGCCGTGAAGGTTACCAAGGAAGGTTGGAAGGCACCACGCCAAGGTATGATGAACATCGGTCGTCGACCCACTTTCGACGGGAACGAAACAACAATCGAAGTACATATACTCGACCTGACCGAAGACCTCTACGGCAGCAGCCTTTCGGTGGCATTCATGGACAGAATACGAGATGAACGCCGATTCAAAAGCCGCGAGGAACTTATCCTCCGACTACATGAAGACGAAATAGCGGTCAGGACTTACTTTCAAAACCATCAAGACATCGACAAATGAAGAAAGCACTCCTCTATCTGTTCATCTTCGTTGCCGTGCAGTCTATCACGATGTTGGTATTTAACGTCGTTGGACGACTGCCGGGCATGGACGAATTTGCGGGTATAGACGGGCAGCGTCCTCCGGGATTCATCATCCTGATGTCGATTGTATACGGATTGATCCTGACTGTCATCTTTCTTCATCCGCGTTTTTGCCCCGTCGAAATCAAGATGCCCCGAAAAGCGACAGTGTCCGTCATCATGCTTTCTGTACTGGCGATGACTGCGACAATCATCCCCTCTCTGCATCTGCAACACCTGCTCAACGGTCTGTTCGACACCGAATCTTCGTCGCAACTGCTCGAAGGTATCATGGAAAATCCTTGGAGTTTCGTTTCGATATGCCTGTTGGCACCGCTCACCGAAGAGCTTGTCTTCAGGGGTGCCATCCTGACAGCACTCCGGAAAAGTCGGTGCCGTCCGTGGTTTGCCATCATCATGTCGGCACTGTTCTTCGGCATCATCCACATCAATCCGTCACAGATTCCACATTCTTTCCTCATGGGACTACTGCTGGGTTGGATATATGTCCGCACCTGTAGCCTAATACCCTGCATACTTGCCCACATGGCCAACAACACCGTGGTATATATGTTGGTTTGGTTACTGCCCGAAAGTACCTCCGATTCGCTCGACTGGCTGGGCAACACTTCTCAACAACTGGTCGGCTTCACCCTGTCGGCAACATTATTGACATGGTGTGTGTGGCTGATAGCGGTGAGAACAAGGCCTATCAACCAACAGGCCGATACTTGACCGCACGCCGTTCCCATACCTGCAACTTCAGCCGGCAACTCTTGCAAATCCGCTCTGTGACAACTTTTCTCTTTGTATTGGTGTCTGCTAAAAATCAAATCTACACTTTACTTTTAACAGACAGTAATGATATTCCATTAGTCAACACTTGAAGACTCTTTGCAAAAAAACTAAACTTTTGGACGTCAATTCAAGCCCTTTGTTAAGCCAATCCAAGCCTTTTAATAAGTCAATCCATACCTTTTTTGACTTTGTTGTTGGAGAAATTATTATTATTCGGATATGGTTCTTCATCTTCCTCCGCTGTTTCACAAAGCCTGCATGAAAGTTTTGAGAAAAATAGGCAGTCGGTTCAGACACGTCAATCCATTCTATAAAGGTAATCGTCGTATCCGTACTCTCGCAACAGCTGTAGGGAACCGTCGGTGCGCAGCATGAGAAGGGAAGGATGGCCGATGCCGTTGAACATGTTGGTTTTGACAGTTGTGTAGTGGATCATGTCCTCAAAGATGACAGTATCGCCCGTCTTGAGCGGACGGTCGAACTGCCAACTTCCCATGAAGTCGCCCGACAGACAGCTGTTTCCGCCCAACCGGTACACATGAGGATCAGAATACGGTTCAATCCCTTCACAAAGACTTGCCCCGCGAACGGCAGGATGGTAGGGCATTTCCAAACAATCGGGCATGTGGCAGGTGAAACTCACATTGAGGATAGCGGTGCGGATGGCCGAATCTTCCACAACATCGACCACACGCGACACGAGACTTCCTGTTTGCCATGCAAAAGCACTTCCGGGTTCGAAGATGACATGCAGATGCGGATGGCGTTCCTTGAAAGCCTTAATCGTTCGGAGGAAGAGCGGAATGTCGTAGTCCTCACGGGTTACGAGATGTCCGCCGCCGAAATTGATCCACTTCAACTGCGGAAACCATCGGGCAAATTTATCCTCAATGTGTTTCAACGTACGCTCGAAGACGTCTGCCCCGCTCTCGCAATGACAATGGCAATGGAAGCCTTCGACCATCGGAGGCAACTGTTCGGGCATGGTTCGGAAGGAGATACCGAAGCGCGTACCGGGAGCGCAAGGGTTATAGAGAGCCGTGCCTACCTCACTATACTCGGGATTGATTCGAAGACCGATGCTGCACGTAGGCTGTTCTGCCTTGACGAGAGCATGAAAGCGGTCGAACTGCGAAAGCGAATTGAATGTGAGATGGCTTGAAAGACGTGCCATCTCTCGGATGGTTCCGTCTTCGTAAGCCGGCGAATAAGTGTGGGCGAGACTGCCGAACTTCCCGACTGCCATACGTGCTTCCCACAACGAACTTGCCGTGGACGAACGGATGTACTTGCGGAAGACGGGAAAGATCTTCCACAAGGCAAAAGCCTTGAAAGCAAGGATGAATTCCACATCGGCCTGACGGGCAATGTCAGTGATGAGCTCGAGATTGGCGAGCAGGCGTTTCTCTTCGATGACATAATAGGGACGTCCGTTCCAATGGGACGGTAAAGCATGGGGGATTGTCTGCATATCGTGACGAGTGTGATGATGGGCAATAAACGGCGGACAGGTTCGTTCGGTCGCGCACCGTCGTTATTGTCTGCAAAGTTATACTTTTATGTCGGATATATTGTGGGAATGACATAAATTTTATACTTTTGCAAGGCTAAAAGCAGGCAGAGATGAAACTTATAATCATAACGCGTCCCACATTTTTCGTTGAAGAAGACAAAATATTGTCGATACTCTTCGATGAGGGATTAGACAACCTTCATCTCAAAAAGCCCGACACCCTTCCCCTTTATTCCGAACGTCTGCTCTCGCTTCTGCCCGAGCATTCGGCGAGACACACCACCGTCCACGACCATTACTACCTCAAGAACGAGTACGGATTGGCAGGCATCCACCTCGACGACGAGCATGCCCCCATCCCCGAAGGCTATCGGGGCAAGGTGAGTCGCACGTGTACTTCGACAGCCGCCATCAAGGATGCGCGAAAGTCGGCAGAATATGTCTTCCTACAGACAGACTACTCGCTGTTGAGGCGGTCCGACAGATACGGAGAGGAACTCGTGAACACACTCCGAACAGCACGCAAGCAAGGAATCATCGACAAGAAAGTATATGCCTGCGGCGGCATCTCGCTCGAAATCATTCCCACACTGAAAAGCATAGGCTTCGGAGGTATCGTGGTCGGCGAAGACCTTTGGAACAAATTCGACATTCATGGCGAACAAGACTTCAAGCCCATTCTCGAACACTTCAAGAAACTCAACAAGGCAATCAAATAACCAAATCAATCATATAACAACAAATATCAAAAGAACATGAGCGAACAAAACTCTTTTATGGTGTTCTCCGGTACCGCTACAAGGTATCTTGCAGAAAAAATCTGCAACAGCTTAGGTTGCCCCTTGGGGAATTTGGAAGTAACCAAGTTCTCGGATGGAGAATTTGCGGTCTATTATGAGGAGTCGATTCGCGGTCGTGATGTATTTCTCGTCCAGAGCACATTTCCCAATTCAGACAACCTGATGGAACTGCTCTTAATGATCGATGCCGCAAAGCGAGCATCAGCACGTCAAATCAATGCCGTCATCCCCTACTTCGGATGGGCACGTCAGGATCGTAAGGACAAACCCCGTGTAAGTATCGGAGCGAAATTGATTGCCGACTTGCTGTCGGTGGCAGGCGTGGACAGGGTGATCACGATGGACTTGCATGCTGATCAGATCCAAGGATTCTTCGACGTTCCGGTCGACCACCTCTATGGATCGGGAGTCATTCTTCCCTATCTTCAAAGCCTGAAGCTCAAGGATATGGTCATCGCATCGCCCGACGTCGGTGGTTCAAAGCGCGCCAGCACATACGCCAAATATCTGGGTTGTCCGCTTGTATTGTGCAACAAGACCAGAGCGAAGGCCAACGTGGTGGACAGCATGCAAATCATCGGCGACGTGGAAGGCAAGAACGTCATCATCGTCGACGACATTGTCGACACAGCAGGTACCATCACTATGGCTGCCGATGTCATGAAGGCTGCAGGTGCCAGGAGTGTGCGTGCATGTGCATCCCACTGTGTGATGAGCGGACCCGCCAACGAAAGAGTACAAGATTCGGCACTCGAAGAAATGGTCTTCACTGACTCGATACCCTACTCGCACCGCTGCGCCAAGGTGAAACAGCTCTCTGTGGCAGATATGTTCGCCGAAACCATCCGAAGAGTGGTCGACAACAAGAGCATCAGCTCACAGTATCTCATCTGATCCATCATATCTCCATAAATTTATGCCCGAACAAGAGAGAACAGATAACAAACAGTAAGCACAAATACACACACACTTTTTCGCATCCTTGCCATCCTCTCCAAATAGATAGGCAAGGATGCGATACTTTTTATATGAACCGGCCATCTATATCAGGCATGTACGTCATTGTTTGAACTAAAAAAAGGATGTGCCAAACAAATGTGCACACCCTTTTTCCCTAAATAAACTTATATAATACACGTATGGTTACGAATAACGCCTACTCCACTCCACAAGATCTCAGTCCAATGGATACAACACTCCCTCACGAGGAGCCGATTTACTACATTTCATTCTCATTGCGCTTCAACCCCTTACATCGAGAGATATCGGCATGTTATATGAGGCAGGTCTTCTGACTTATTCCACCTACAAGCACCTTCCCGTTCATGTGAACAGTGGTTATTGCTTGCGGTCAATAAAGGAACTTACAGCTGCGAGACAGTTGGAGATTCTCACCCCATTCCCTTTTTAATCGCGTATAGCGAACCTTAACGCCTGCAAAGATAGACCATTTATTTGAACTTACAAAACTTTTGAGTAATATTTTTTGACCCATAGGTCAATTTTACAGGCTGTAATTAGTTTGCCTCCATCGATTACCACTACCTTTACACGCCGTTAAATCAAAACTGCACAATATGAACAAAAAGTGTTCCTGCGACCACTCTTCCTTCCATAACGAAGAAAAATGGTATCTGTCATAAAGTCCGACTCTACAAATGTATGTTATACTCTCACCAGTTCCGTGGAAGAACCTGTCTAAAAGATAAGGTCTGGAAAACTTCTCATGGGGAGAAACAAACAATACGAGAATTGTACGTTAGGTTTGGCGTAAGTGAATCTACAATCAAGAGGCTGCTCAGAGATGTATCTATAGAGAGGAAGAGTTCTGTGGATCAAGGCAATGTCATCATTAACATCGATGCCACTTATAAAAAACTATCGGAGACAGAGCCATTGTTTTCTGCCTTGCAAAGACTTTCTTTTTACATTTCGTAATCACACGAATAAAAGTAGCATTGAATTTTGGCGGAAAACTAACTTGCTTTTGGCGGAAAACTTGGGAGGTTTTTGTCAGAAGAAGCAAAGGTTTTATGAGAAAGATCCGCTTGGAAGATCCGTTCGGCAGGGTGCAGGAACAGCGGACAGCTGAACGACAAGAGGCGACACTTTCTGCTGCTACGCCTCTATCTTCAGTTATCCGGACGGATCACGACCTTCCGACACATCTGTCAGCCGGTCCGGACGGAGTCTTCAGACGTGCAACAAAAGGACAATTATTACGCACAAAAAGCAGAGGAATTGCGCAACGAGGCTGTAGAATTGCCTGCCGGAAGTGCGTAAATCTGTGCAACAAACACATGACAATTACATAAAAAGCAGGGCGAGACCATACGTAATGTATATTGTTTTTGTATCTTTGCACTTGTATTAGATGTATTAAGGTAATGAATTTCTTTCCGTTGTCGTATCTTTTGAGTACATTCTCCGTCACCGCCGAAAGGCTGCGGAGTGATCCTGCGCGGAAAGAAAATCAAAGATTGAAACCATAAAAATAAACTGGGACAATATGAAAATCAAAGCGAATTATGCCAACGAACCTCTGTGGAAAGAGCTGAAGATCAAATCTCGTCTGCCCGAAGAAATGAAGTGCCTCGATGAATTGGCACACAACATGTGGTGGGCCTGGCACTCCGAAGTATGCAACATGTGGAAGAGTCTCGACGAGAAGCTCTATGAAGAGGTGGGACAGAATCCGGTTCTTTTGCTGGAACGCCTCAGCCAAGAGCGCAAGAAGGAAATCGTGAAAGATGAACAGATCATGCAACGCATCAGAGACATCTACGCCGATTTCAGAGCCTATATGGACAAGAAGCCCGATTCGGGACGTCCCTCGGTGGCTTATTTCAGTATGGAATACGGTATCAATCAGGTATTGAAAATCTATTCGGGCGGCTTGGGCATGCTCGCCGGCGATTATCTCAAGGAAGCCTCCGACAGCAATGTCGACATGTGTGCCGTGGGTTTCATGTACCGATACGGCTATTTCAAGCAATCGCTCAACATCGAAGGAAGGCAGATAGCCAATTACGAAGCCCAGAATTTCAATTCGCTGCCCATCGAACGCCAGCTCGATGCCGACGGCAACCCGCTGGTGGTCGACGTTCCTTTCATGGACTTCCACGTCTATGCCTATGTATGGCGTGTCAATGTGGGTCGCATACCCCTCTACCTGCTCGATACCGACAACGAGATGAACTCGGAATTCGACAAGTCCATCACCCATAACCTGTACGGCGGCGACTGGGAGAACCGGCTCAAACAGGAAATCCTGCTCGGCATCGGCGGCATCATCACCCTCAAGAGGCTCGGCATCGCCAAGGACATCTACCACTGCAACGAAGGCCATGCCGCACTGTGCAACCTGCAACGCATCTGCGACCTCGTGGAAGGCGGACTGACATTCAATCAAGCCATGGAACTGGTGAAAGCATCGTCCATCTATACCTGTCACACACCCGTTCCGGCAGGACATGACTATTTCGACGAACAACTTTTTGGCAAATACATGAGATCCTATCCCGGCAAACTGGGCATTTCATGGGAAGAATTCATCGGCATGGGACGCGTCAATCCCTCCGACCCGCACGAACGGTTCAGCATGTCGACCTTCGCCTGCAATACCTGCCAGGAGGTCAACGGCGTGAGCCGACTACACGGATGGGTGAGCCGCAAGATGTTTGCCCCCGTCTGGAAGGGCTACTATCCCGAAGAAAACCATGTGGGGTATGTCACCAACGGCGTTCACTTCCCCAGCTGGACCGCCCACGAATGGCGCGACCTCTACGACAAATACTTCGACAAGAACTTCATCAACGACCAAAGCAACGAAAAGATTTGGCACAACATATACAAAGTACCCGATGAGGAAATCTGGGAAACCCGCATGGCACTCAAGAAGAAGCTCGTGGTTTACATCCGCGAGAAGTTCAGGGAAACATGGCTGAAGAACCAAGGAGATCCCTCGCGTGTGGTATCGCTCCTTCAGAAAATCAATCCCGACGCACTCATGATAGGCTTCTGCCGCCGCTTTGCCACCTACAAGCGTGCCCACCTGCTTTTCACCGACCTCGAACGTCTGGAGAAAATCGTCAACAATCCCGACTATCCCGTGCAGTTCATCTTTTCGGGCAAGGCACATCCTGCCGACGGTGCCGGACAGGACCTCATCAAGAAGATATACGACATCAGCCGCCGACCCGAATTCCTCGGGAAAATCATCTTTCTTGAAGACTACGATTTCTTGCTGGCACGTCGGCTCGTGTCGGGCGTCGATATATGGATGAACACCCCCACCCGACCTCTCGAAGCATCGGGAACATCGGGCGAAAAGGCCGAAATGAACGGAGTGGTCAACCTCTCGGTACTCGACGGCTGGTGGCTGGAGGGCTACCGCGAAGGCGCCGGATGGGCACTGACCGAAAAGCGCACCTACGAAAATCAGGACTATCAGGACAAACTCGACGCGGCCACCATCTACGGACTGCTTGAAAACGAAATCATCCCCATGTTCTATGCCCGTCGCGACAAGCCCTTCAGTGAGGATTGGGTGAAAGTCATCAAGAACTCGATTGCAACCATCGCCCCCCATTACACCATGAAGAGGCAGCTCGACGACTATTTCGACAAGTTCTACAACCACATGGCCGAACGAAGCCGCAAGCTGCATCGCGACAACTACCGCCTTGCCAAGGAACTGGCACAATGGAAAGAGACCGTTGCCGAACGATGGGATGCCGTCAAAGTGGTTTCGAAAGAAGCCGACATCCCCGAGGAAGGACTCGAAACGGACAAGAGCTACCGCATCAGATATATCATCGACGAGCAGGGATTGGACGATGCCATCGGACTCGAGTTTGTCAGCATCAAGGACGACAACGCAGCCGAACAGAAGATTCACTCCGTGCGTCAATTCAAAAACACCAGGCGCAACGGCAACCTCTACACCTTCGAATGTATCATCGAACCCGACAATGCCGGCACATACAAAACGGGAATCCGCATGTATCCGAAGAACGACCTGCTGCCACACCGCCAGGACTTCTGCTATGTAAGATGGCTGGACTGATCCCTAAGCCAAACCCATACCGCTGACGAGGCATCCCAATGCCGACTCACCGGACGGCAGGCAGGAAGAAAGACACTTTCGTTTTTCTTCCTGCCTTTCTTTTTCATCATGGCAAACTCACGCGAGACTCTCCACAATGAGCCTCACAACCGACGAACCGCCATCCGTTCGGACGAAAACAGTCATCGGAAGATAGAGAATCATAAAAAGGTCTTTTCCAATCAGTTACAGAACAAGCGAAACAAGCGGGTCAAAAGGGTAAGAATCAAAGGGCAAAAGGGCATCTATTGCCGAGCAAAACTTGTCCTTCCGGGATATGAAACGGCAGGTATGGCTTGCCACGAAAGTTTTAAGCTGCAAGTATGGCAAAAATAAAAGCAGGAAGAAAACGGAATATTTTCTTCCTGCCTAAAAATTTATCAAGTCAAGACTATTTCCCTTTCAATCAACACAGATGAAACAACATTATGGATTGAAAGTATGTAAACTCTTGCTTATATTAATTTTTGAAGAAGTCTTTTACAGCTTCATTGGGAACCATCTGCTCATCGAAGATGTAAGCTCCTGTCTTGGGACTCTTAACCATTTTGATAACTTTGGTATAAGCGCGTCCATCTTTTGATCCTTCGTGAAGGGTCGCAACGGTTTTCTTTGCCATAGTTTATTGTATTATTTAATCTCCTTGTGAAGAGTCATTTTCTTCAGGATAGGATTATACTTCATTAATTCCATTCTATCAGGTGTGTTCTTGCGATTTTTAGTCGTGACATAACGACTTGTACCGGGCATGTTGCTGTTTTTCATCTCGGTACATTCAAGAATCACCTGTACTCTATTGCCTTTTGCTTTCTTTGACGCCATGCGATTAATCTCCTATAACTTTTATATCTTTCCAGTCTAAGTAACCTTTATCCACCGCTTTTCTCAGAGCAGCGTCCAGTCCGACCTTATTGATGAGGCGCAAACCTGCAGCACTGATTTTAAGACTAATCCAACAGTCTTCTTCTACATAATAGAATTTCTTGTTGAACAAATTCACGTCAAAACTACGCTTTGTACGATGCTTCGAGTGAGAAACATTGTTCCCTATCTGTGCTTTCTTACCTGTTATCTGACAAATTTTCGACATTTGTATCTATGTTTTTTGTTTCTTTTCTTGAGACCTATTCCAAACAGTGTGCAAAATTACAAACTTTTTCTGAACCGACAAAGGAAACCGGCAAATAATCTCTGTCTTTAAGTTTTTTACAGACTTAACAACCATGACACGATAAGAGATGCCGCATTTAATAAGTCCGGGGATGGAAAGTTGACAATTCCCATTAAGTCCAAACAAATCCCACAACCGGCTCCACCAACCTAAAAGCTTTCGACATGTGCCATGAAAGGCATCTTAATTTCTTTGCAAGCCTTTGTCTTTCAACACTTTTATCCCAGTTCAAATTTTAAGGAAGGGTCATTTTTTATGACAGGATCTGTCATTTGGATTTAAGTAATTGGCGGTGAACAGCCTTATGACTTATGAAACCAGCAGGTAATGATTTGGCAAGATCTCTTCTTCAATGACACACAACGATTTCCGAAAATCCATCGCAAAGATGATGGTATATCGGAAGAAAAAAAATATTTCTCTCGAATCAAGAATAGAAAAATGCCCCCGGCATCAATGATACCGGCAATATTCAAGCCATTATACTCCCGAAGCAAACATCCTTTCCAATTGGGCAGGTGCATGACAATCGTAATCCCATGTACCTCCCGATTATGTAAGTTTCACCGGTTCGTAAACAGACAAATCGTTTCCTTTCTGAACTTTCCCGTCCTTTTGCTTGTGTAATCCGAAAACTTTGTTTACCTTTGCCCGCGAACCATAAAAGAATAATTGACAAGGATTTATAATAACAGGTATTGTCTTTCCCTTTCCTATAATAATAAAGGTGTGAGTAGCCTGCGAAGAAACTTCAATTTCTTTGCGACTTTTAACGTGTCATGTTTGGTTGGCTCGGATATTTTGCTAACACACACACACACACACACACACACACACACACACACACATTGACCACAGGCGTAACCGCTTCCTAAAACATTTTCGCTTACGCGCGCGTGCAAAACGGCGCAGTTCCTTCAGGCAAAGGACTCTCGGGAGTTTCCTTTGTCCGGATATCTATATCCTTCTGAGAAGGTTTCTTATTTGATTATTTATCCCAAAACGGTCATGAGAGTCTGGGGCGGTGTTTGATTATCGGGCAGTCTGGTTGTCGGTTTGTTGCAGTTGCAGCGGACTCGGCAAGACAAAACGACAAACAAACTGCCGGCAAGCGGACGAAACCGGACGGAAATGGCATGAACGGCATGAAATGTAGAACCATATTCTCGAATGACCGATTGGGGGTTTATGCCCGGAACAAGGCAAGAAAATATCCGGGACTTTCCATAAGGATAAGGATAAAATGAAATCACAAAATAACATATTCAATTAATCAAGAAAATGAGACAAAGAAAATTATTATTCTTGCTGCTATTGCTTATGGCAATACCGGCAACGATGCAAGCCTACACCAATAATGAGATTGTCAAGAAAGACGGTCTTGTCTATCAGGTGATAGACGTGGCGAGCTTCAAGCTTTCTTTCGTTGGTGCAGAATCAACGGTGACCGGTACGATTACCGTGCCCGGAAGTTTCGACGATGGGAAAGGTACCACTTTTACCGTAACCAAGGTGGGTGGAAACGACAATTACAGCTGTACCAACATTACCAAAATCACGCTTCCCGACGGCATTACGGAAATTGCGTATGGCAGTTTCGGCGGAGCATCGCTTACAGAGGTAAACATCCCGGCATCGGTAACGACCATCAGTCACACTGCTTTTTACAGAGTTCGCACGCTGCCTAAATTTACAGTGGGTTCCGGCAGCACAACTTTTGCTGCCGATGCCAACGGGTGTCTCTACTCCCATAATATGGAAGATCTCTACGCCGTTCCTACCGGTGTAAATACCGTTGGCGGTACATACACGGTAGACAGCCGCGTCAAGAATATCTTCAAAAGCGCGTTCACCAATGCGACGGGAGTAAAGAAGATTGTACTTCCCGCCAATCTCCAAACAGTGGAAACCGGTTTCCCGTCGATCATCGCTTCATCTACAGACCTGGAAGCCTTTGAACTTCCAACAGGCGGTACGACTCCGTTCAAGGTAATAGACGGCGTGTTGTTCAACGGAACTATGCTGACAAACTATCCGCCAGCCAAACCAACCAAAGACTACAAGGTGCCTGACGGCATTACCAGTATTGCGGAACGCGCCATAGAAGGAAGTCTCAATATGGAGACCATCGACTTGAACGATGTGGTTACGCTTTCCACCAATGCGCTGTACACCAACCACAAGCTGAAAACCGTTACGCTGCCTGCAAACCTGCAACTGGCAGGAGCATCGGGAGCCATTGCCAACTGCTATAACATATCCGAATACAAGACACCGTCCGATTGTGTGAACTTTGAGGCCGTTGACGGCGTAGTCTATTCCAAAGGCGATCGTTCCACACTCTACTTCTTCCCACCGGCAAAACCCGTTACCGACGGAAAATATACAGTGGGCAATTGGGTCAAGACCATTGAGCAGAACGCCTTTCTGGGTTCCGGAACGATCAAGGAACTGACTATCCCAACCAATGTTGAGGCCATCAAGGAAAATGCGTTCAACAATATGAAGATACTGACAAAGATTACCTTCGACGAACCCTCCAAGGTGCAGACGATTGAAAAGGGCGCTTTCGGCCAATGCGCCGGCTTGAAAGAGGTGACACTGCCTTCTTCGCTGACTGAGTTGGCGGGCATCTTCTCCCTGTCCAAGAACTTGGAAACCATCAACGTGCCGGCCGGCTCCAAGCTGACAACCATTCTTCCGAACGCACTCCAAAGCAATACAAACCTCAAGCAATTCAACTTCCTCGGCGATTGCGACTTGACGACCATCGGGTCCGGTGCGTTCCAGAATCTCTCCAAGCTGCAGGAGTTTAATTTCCCCAAGGGAGTAACGACCATCGGAAGTAATGCGTTCAACGGATGTACGTCCATGACGACCGCAAAGTTTGCCGACGATGCCGTTATCACGACTATCGGGCAAGGTGCCTTTGCCGATTGCGGCCTTACCTCCATCGACATTCCCAAGAGCGTCACGAAACTCGAGCGCGAAGCATTCCGCAAGTGCAACGCCTTGACCGTCGTCAACGTATCGGAGAACCTGACCGACATCAGTTCGGAGGCTTTCAAGTATTGCGAGAACCTTGTCGACATCAACGTGGACAAGAAGAACACACAGTATTCCAGTGTCGACGGATACCTTCTCACCAAAGACAAACAGACGCTGGTTCTCTTCCCTCACGGAAAGGCACATGCCAAGTTCACGCTTCTCCCGCCTTCCATCACAAAGATCGGCGACTACGCATTCTATGAGTGCGTGAACCTGACGAGCGTGATGATTCCCAACAAGGTGACATCCATCGGCGACCGTGCGTTCAGCCTTTGCAAGAACCTGAAGGATATGGCTTTCCTGTGCGACGCACCTATCAGCCCCGCCAACATCGACCAACGCCCGAACCACAAGAGTTTCGACGACGGAACGGCAGGAACAACCAACATGCCGGCAAATATCAACATCTACGTTCGCAAGGACATCAAGGCACAATACGACGCAATCCCGTTCTATAAGGACAATTTCAAGAGCATCCAGCCCTCATTCATCGAGAACGGCAACGAGTTCCTGCAGGTGGCGGCAACCGTGGTCGACCTGCTTTCCGTCAAGAGCGAGAACCACACGTTCGTCATCCCCGAGAAAACGGCAGCCGGTCTTGAAGTAGGCCTCATCGGCGACTATGCTTTCCAGACCGCAAGCGACAAGATCAAGGAGGTTGTCGTGAAGAACCATGTCGAGTATGTAGGTGCCAAGGCGTTTATAACAAACATCGGCAACAACACCAGCAGCGTCGAGAACGTGTTCTTCATCAGCAACGCACCGAGCAAGAAGATGCTCAGCACCACCCGCTTCGAACTTGACGAGACGAACACCAACTACAAGGAATTTGCAAGCACCACCAACATTTATGTAAAGAAATCGGTGGTGGATGCCTACAAGACCAATTGGAAGAAACAGGTATATGACGTTGCGACCGGTACCATGAAAGACAGCCCGGACGACTATCAGTTCTACAACCAGATCGACTACAAGATCAAAGGCACGCCTGCACTGGTCAACAAGCTCTATTCAACCTTCTCGCGCGAGTTCGACGTGGATTTCGGCGACGTTGACGAGAGCAGCAACCGCCTCTTCTGGGACAATGCAGAAAACTGCCCGAAGGTCATCGCCTTCACTTCCGGCGAGAAGATCGGAAACAGTGTCATCCGCATGAAGAGTATCAACCTCGGCGACGACATAGCCAAGGACGGCCTTTATGTTCCGGCCAACACCGGCGTGGTGCTCAAGGCCATTGACGGCTCATTGCCAAGCGATTTCTATTACCGCATCGGCGAGGATGACGTATGGAGCTATACGGGTGACAACATCCTGAAGCCCGTGACGGTGGACGCAAAAGACATTCTCGACACGGAAGACGGCAATACCAACTTCTACATAACAGGAGGCAAGGCCTTCCGCGTGTCCCAGGCACAGCAGTTCAAGAATGAGGGTAAACTTACCATCGGCGTACACAAGGCATACATCAACATCAACGTTCCGGCAGGTACCAAACTTTCGCTTCTCTTTGGCGATGACGAGACGACCGGCATCGAGGAAGTGAACCCGGCAGGCAACACAGCTCCCGGGGCCGACAACACCTACCATAACCTCAACGGCCAGAGAGTCAGCAAGCCTGCCAAGGGCATATACATTCATAACGGTAAAAAAGTAACAGTAAAATGAGAACCAAGAAAACATACGAAAAGCCTGTGACCGAAATGATATTGGTCGAGATTTCTTCCATCATGTACGAAACCTCCCTGCCGCAGGCAGGAGATGATGAAATCGGTGGAGAACCTGACGCCAAGGAAGGATGGTTCGACGAAGAAGCCGAACCGGGCATCAAGAATTACAGCCCTTGGGAAGACTGACCGTGCATTTTGCCGTGCCCCGCCGTATCCGGCGGACGGGGCATGGCATTCTGCAGGAACACGCAAGCGAAACAAATGAGACGAGCCGCTCGGTGCCGCCGTGAACGGACGGGAATTTTCTGAAGGTGTCGCATCATTTTCTCTCTCGTAAAGAGCTATGCTTTTTATCGTAAAAAGCTATGCTTTTGTCGCTAAAGAACTATGCTTTTTAGGGTCAAAAGCACAGCTTTTATTTCAAGAGAACACAAACCTTTATAAATCAAACGAATATGGCAGTAAAGTACAGGCTCTTTCAGGAGCAGCGAAAGACGAGTCCCAACAAGGGCAAATGGTATGCCCGTGCGGTCATCAACGACGTTGTGGCACTCGAGGAAATCAGTCAGGAGATACAGG
>JALETQ010000044.1 GCA_022781445.1 Prevotella sp. | reverse complement strand
GCCTTTTGGAGTTGTGCGAATCTGCAATCTGCCACGCTCGGCAATTCCTTGACCTCCATCGGAAACCTTGCTTTTCAGTATTGTAAAAGCCTCAAGAGCATATCGCTTCCCAACACCCTGGCTTCGGTTGGCGACCATTTCTTGTGTTCGTGTAACCAACTCACCACGCTTGTCGTGCCGGAAAATCTTACAACCATTGGTGAATATTTCCTGCATGGCTGCGAAAACATCCGCACCGTTGTTCTTTTGGGTGACAAACCGCGCACTTTGGGCAAATATCCCTTCGTGTCGCAGGATCAACAGAATATGAAACAGGTGAATAATTGCGTGTTCTATGTGGCCAATCAAGATGTATATGAAAGTATATATAAGAACGGTGAAAACTGGAAGTATGCCGATGCTGAAAATACTGAAAGGCAAGGTGATGATGGCTGGTATCAAAATGGCGGAAATCGTTACGCATGGCAGACGCTCCCCGATAATGTTCGTCCCTACGAAGCGCAGTGGATTACGGCTTGCTATCCCAACGACATCGATGTCAAAGCGGTTTTTGGCGACTTGGCGATGGCGGCAGAAATGACGGCTGCCGCGTACAAAGGTCTTGATACTGAAGGCAATCATCTTTACCATTTGGACTTCACGCTCGTGAAAGACGGAAAAATGCTTGCCAACCGTCCTTATCTGCTGAAGGTTGACCCCAAGTACATCGGTTCTGCCTATATCGTAGACCATTCGGAATCATCTGCCTTGTTGACAGACAAAGAACTGTCTGTCTGCACAAACATCTCCAATCAGGAAGAAGATAAATCGGCTTTGCTCACTCAAATCACGATGTCGGGTACTTATCAGTCGGGCGGTCGGAATCTCAATACGGGTGAATTTCTTTTTTCCAACAGTGGCGGTAAACTCCGATTTTACAAACAGGCAGGCGGTGGCAAGCAACGTCATATGGGCGCATACCGTTGTTACTGGCAGATCATCAAAGACCATCAACCCGTGAGCAACGGCAAACTGGGCACCACCGATGCCCAAACCACTGATATTCGTACCGAGATATTTATCCGTGATGCCCAAAACAAGCAGGTATTCAACCTTCGCGGCGAATCGGTCGGTACGGTTCGGGAAAGGGTTCGGCATCTTCCGTCAGGCATCTATGTCATCAATGGCAAGAAACATATAGTCAAATAACTGAAAATAAAAAAGAATAGACAAATGAAGAAAGCATACCTCAGTCCGCAAGTCACCTGTTTTGTGCTTGTCGGTAATGACAACTTGATGTCCGTCAGTGGCAACAACATCACCGGAACCATTCACACCGGAACCGGAGACGAACACATCGGTGTCGGGAGTGAAGACGATGAAGAAGGATTGGAAGCATCAGCCAAAGGCTTCTGGTCAGAAATGGATTAGCAATCTCTCGGCAGTCTCGCATGTTCGCATGTCGGGACTGCTTTTTTTGTCTTGAATTTATTCGTAAATTTGCATTCGCGTTTGGTTTTTAATCTATCATCTCATCTGCATGACGAAGAAACAACTCCTCCTTTTGCTGCTCTTTCTGCTGCCCGTCATATCGGTCGGAGGAACCCATGACTCGTTGCTGCTGCGTAAAATTCATACTGTTTATCGGCAAAGTGCCAAGGATCTGTCGGCGGCAAGGAAAGAACTGATCCTATTACGCCGCACTCACAACCTGCCTGCCCACGAGGTCAATCTCATAGAAGGCGATCTGTTCTTCAACAGAGGCAAGTATTTCGATGCCATCAAATATTATAAAAGGGCACTTTACGACAAAGTTATCAGCCGAAACGTCGACCGGCAGAAGGATCTCATGGTGCGGCTCATGCCCTGTTACTTTGCCATCGGTAATATTGCCGGGGTGGAACGGTGTTCGTTCCGGTTGGAACGGCTTGCCCGAAAATCGGGCGATGTGCACAATCAGGCCGAAGCCATCTTTTTCCGAGGGCGATGTGCCTACGTCAGAGGCAGCAAAACCGTTGCTTATCGTTTGATGCGCTCCTCCATCGGCCGTATGGAAAAGGCTTCCCGTTCTGATGAGGATTTATATCTGTATTACATGTTCCTTGTGGAATATCTCCAGCAAGACAACCGTAATGATGAATGTCGGCAGGTGTTGCGCCGTGTCTCTGACCTGGCCGGTGTGGACGACGGCGCGGATTCCTACCGACGTGCCCGCATTCCGGAACAACGTCTGAAAGACCTTTATGCCCATCTTGCCGTACTTGCCCGCCGGGAGGGGAAATCTCAACAGGCACAACGATATTACGAAACCTTCAAAATGTTGGGCGACAGTGGCAGATATGACTACAAATGTGTCCTGCCCTATCTTCGGGCAGACAGCCTTTACGATGACATGACAGCCTTTGCAAGGGAGCGGATCTCTTATCTGGAACAAATATCCGTTGTCGGAACCACAGAGATGATCGATGCTTACCGTCTGCTTGCAGAAGGCTATGAGGGCAAAGGAAACTATCGTGAGACGGCAGCGTGCTACAAACAGATAGCCAAACTCAAACGCAATATCATCGACAGAGAAGAATTGGATGCCGATTCGGAACTGACCTCGGTGTACGAACAGAAAAACAAAGAGATGGAACAGCAACGGCAGCTTGACGACGAACGGACGTTTGTCATGGCCGTCGTGGTGCTGCTGGTGGTGCTTCTGTTGGGCAGCATCACTTATTTTACCTATCGTTTCAGCCGAAAGATGCTACAGAAAAACAAGCTGATGGTGAAAATGCTCGACGAGAAAATCAGGAAGGAACAGTTGGCGCGCAACGAATACCTCCTAAATGAGGCCAGACCTGCTCCGGACAAGGAACGCCGGCTGTTCGAATCGGTGAGGGAAGAAATGATTTCGCGAAGGCTTTATCTCCGGACCGACCTCAACCGTGAAGCACTGATACAACAGTTTCACATTCCGAAGAACAAGTTCTCGTCACTTTTCACCAAGTATGCCGGCATGTCCTATTCCCAATTCGTGAACGGATTGCGTTTGGAATATGCGGCAGACATCCTCAAAAAGCATCCGTACTACACCATTGATTACATCGCAAAGGAGTGTGGTATGACCGCAACGACTTTCTACCGGCTGTTTTCGTCGCACTATGGCATGACGCCTGCCGAATACAGGGAGGCTGCCAGATTGGAAGTGCACGAACAATCGGAGACGGATGAAAAGCCTTCTCTTCCCGGAGAAGCCCCGGCGTCGGCGGATACGGAAGATTAGAGGGGTGGGAAAAACCTTGATGAATCGGATGATGCGAATCTTTGTCGGTCAAGAAGGGCTGTCCGATGTTTCGGTTTCGGTCTCGTCGGCGATCGGATCGATGGCGGATAGGTGTCCATAGTACCATCATATATCGATGTAAATGAAATTGTATATGGCTGTTAAGAATGCAAAAAAATAGAATCCGTGCTTCTGAAAATCAAGAATAAATATATAACTTTGGGCGTTTCTATCGTATTAGGAATACGAACACTTAATTCATACAAACATTAAAAACAAATCTGATTATGCAGAAAATTACCAAGAAAATGCTCGTTGCTTCGATGCTGCTTTCGTGCGGAATTGCCCAGGCAGACGACACGCAACATCTGGTTGTTCTGACCAAGAACGGCTCCAGCCAGTACGAGCTAAAAACCGTGAAGAACATCGTCTTGAAAGAATCCGGTATCGCAGTGAATGGCGAAAAATCGGAACTTGCCTCATTCGATTATGCTTCCGTAGAAAAAATTTACTTCATGCTTGCCAACAAGATTGCCGAAACCACAGTGGCAAACTTCAGCGTAAGCCTTGATGCCAACGGCTCTGTGCTTCGCCTGCAGGGTGTGGATGGTGCTGCCAATGTGCGTGTTTTCAGCATGGACGGACGCATGGTGAAGAACCTTTCGCAATGGAAAGGCGGTGCTGTCGATGTTGCCGACCTCACTCACGGTGTATATATCATTCAAGTAGACAACCAAGCTGTTAAATTCAAAAAGTAATCTCTCATGAAAAAAATATTTACTTTGGTCGTTGTTGCGTTGATGGCAACAACCGCTTTTGCCCAAGATAATTACCGTGTTCGTATACACAAGAAAGACAAAACCGTGGCAGGTTACATGTTGTCGGACGTCGATCACATCAACTTTGCTCCCAAAGCGGTTGCTCCCAAAGAAACACTGACCATCAAGCTCGGCGACAATGACCCCGATCACGCCACCTATCAGATCGTTCCCTCGAGCGATGAACTCAACTATTATCAGTTCATGGTGAGCGAAGAGAGCTACGGAATCATCAAGGATCAATATGGAACTCTCACCGATCACGACCAGGCATGGTGGTCAAACCTGGCTTCGGGCAATGAAGGCGTCACTTGGCAAGACGTGATGAGACAGAGTGTATCGAAAGGAACACAAAGTTTTGATTCGAATGACCTCATCAAACCGTTGATGCCCAATACACGTTATTGCATCTATGCCTATGGCATCGACCCCGAAACCGCCAAAGTGCTGACCGATGTTACCGAACTCTGGTTCACTACTCCCGGTGTGGAAATGTCTAAAAATGAATTGGATATCAAGTCTGTTACCTCCGGTCCTGATGGGCTGACCGTTGAAATGACAGCCACTAACGACGATCCTTATGTCGTAACTTACCAAACTTATGAGTCGTTTAAGAAGAAGGTGACTGACGAAGGCTCTGAAGAGGCGGCGGTCGACAAGATGATTAGCGTGCAAACCAAGTATGGAGGCTATGGATCGATGGTTCACACCGGAAGTCAGAAGGTGTTGATCCCCAATTTAAAAGATCAGACCGAATACATCGTTTTGGCGTTTGGCTATAAGTATGGTGTGCGTACCACCAAGTATTACAAATACGTCACCACCTATTATGCCGACTGATTCGGCTGACACCGTTCACCGAACATGAATCATCACATGATATCATCACACATTAAATTTGAAAAATTACTCATGAAAAAATATAGCTTAATGCTTCTCGCCATCATGATGGCTTTCACCGTAGGAGCGCAAACCAAAAACGACTACAATCTTTTGGTTCACCAAAAAGACGGAAAAGTGGTAACCTATGATGCCGCCGAGGTTGACAGTATTTCATTCTTGGAGATGCCGGCATTCAACACCGGTGACGATTTTGTGATCGAACCGGCAGAAATCACTTCATCGGTTCTCAAAGTAAACATTGTTCCCAAAGACAAGAACATCACTTATTATTCATGTTTCACCGATCAAACCGGCTACGGCAGAGCTTGGGACGTATATGGTTCCATCTTCAATATGGATAAGGAATGGTGGGTTTATGTAGCAAGTCTCTACAGTAAAACATGGACAGATATCCTTCCTTCGCAAGTAAACAAGGGCGATTACACCATGGATGGCGGTACCGACTACGGCTTCATCCTTTGGGATCACGAGTACTATGCCTATTGCTATGGTCTTTCCTTGGAAGGCGAAATTACCACTCCGATCTACATGCAGAAGTATAAAACACTTTCGCCCACTCCCTCCGAAAACAAAATCACTGTTGAATCGGTGACTCCCGGAGAAGATGGCAAGGTGATGGTGAAAATCAGTACGACCAATGACGATCCCTACTATGTGGGTGCCCAAAAGAAGAATTACATTGATTCTTGGGTGAAAGATTTAGGTTCTAATGAAGCGATGTTCAAGAATCTTATCAGTCAGCAGCATCCGACACCGCAGTATATCCATAAAGGCAGTCAGGAAATCGAATTGTATTGTGCCACCAAAAATGCCGATTACCAGGTTATTATTTGCGGATATAATGGTGGTCCCACGACCGAAATTCAGCTCGTGCCTTTCAGAACCAATCCGTAAACCGGCCTGCCATCTGTCTCTATGAGGGCAGATCGCATATCACAAGTAACCGAAAAAACCGATTTTGTCGGTTTTTTCGGTTACTTGTTTTCATGGGTTATCCTCCAAGAGCTGCTGCTTGGCTGCACGTCTTTCCGGCAAATCCGAATAGGTCGTCAGAGTCCGGATAGGTCTTCTTTGGTTGTAGGGCATCCGGATGGAAGGTTTTGTGGCAGGTGCAGAGGGCTACGGCCAGACAAACCGACAAGCAAGATGCGGGTAAGCGGAGTAAATCTACTCCGCCCCAGACGGCCCGTTTGAGTTAAAAAACATTGAATTGAAAAAATAATCCGGGGATTTTGTAACTTCCATCCCCGTTAATACGTCTTTTATAGCAGAGAGAACATGAGCCAGAAAAGTTTCAGAAACGACGTGCTGCCTTTGAAAGATATCCTCTTTCGACTTGCCTTGCGTATCACAAGGGGCAGAGAAACCGCAGAAGATGTCGTACAGGAAACGCTCATCAAGGTTTGGAACAAACGCGACGATTGGCAAAACATCGACTCTATGGAGGCTTTCTGCCTTACCGTCTGCCGGAACATTGCCGTCGACCACACCCGAAAAAGGGGTGCCGACAGCCTCTCTTACGAAGAATCGGAGGAGGCGATGCGAAAAGATTACGGCCCCGATCCTTACGAAAAGACCTCTCAAAACGACAGAATTGCATGGATCAGACGACTCGTTGACGAACTGCCCGAAAAGCAACGCTCGTGCATTCAGTTGCGGGATTTTGAAGAAAAAAGCTACAAGGACATCGCCGCCATCATGAACATCAGCGAAGAATCGGTCAAGGTAAATATCTTCAGAGCGCGCCAGACCATCAAACAACGTATTCAAGAAACAGACGATTATGGACTATAAATACATCGAACAACTCCTCGAAAGATACTGGAGATGCGAAACGACCCTCGAAGAGGAACGCATTCTCAGGACATTTTTCAGTCAGAAGGATGTGCCGGTGGAGTTGATATCTTACAAGGCACTCTTTGATTGCCAGCTCGACAACGCTCAAAACGAGAAGTTGAGTGACGATTTCGACAATGAAATATTGGAAATCATCGGTGAACCCATGCCCGTGAAAGCACGTAAGATAACGCTCAGGCACCGCATGATGCCCCTCTTCAGGGCTGCTGCCGTCGTTGCCATCACCATAACGCTGAGCAATGCGTTGCAAGTGGCTTTCCGGTCGGAAACCAAAGAAGAGATGCACCGTGTGGCCGTGCAGGACAAAACCGAGAAACATGGTCCGTCGGTAGCCAAGAGTGATTCCATCAAAACCGACAGCCTGCGGCGTACGGACACCGATGCCGTGACCATCAAGTAGAATTTTTCAAGCTTTACACAAAACAATATCAAGTTTATTAAAACAGTATTCGGCCCGTGAGGGTGAATAATCCATGAAAATTTGTTTTTTAGTTTCAAGGAAAGCCGGTTTCGATTATCGATTCCGGCTTCTGCTTTTGGTGGCTGTATCATCTCCCGATCGAACTCTCACGAACGATTGGATTTCATCGGTGACAGTCGATGTCCGACCGGCCATTGGGAACCCATGTGATGCAAAACCTGCCCTTTCGTTTCGTGAAACCTGCCCTTTTCCCGAATAAAACCTGCCCTTCCGGACAGTGAAAGTTGCCCTTTTGCGAAAGGAGTGTTCCGGTTCGGGCTTGTTTTGGCTTTCGGTCGGCCGGATATCTTTCGTGGTTTTGTTCCGTATTTCCTTGTCATTGCCCATGCCGTCCGTGTGAAACCATCATTTGTCTTGCAAGTCGTAAGGATGCACGGTTCGTCCGATGAAGCGCAAGAGGGTTTTAGGCTTTTGTTGTCGAGACCTTCTCTTATTGCCTTCGTGGTACGGTCTTCGCTGAAAAGCGGTATCAGCATAAGTCTCTCCGTTGACTTGGAAGTCCAACCCACCGCCTGCACTCAATGTAATCCCTTCGGCAATATCCACCACTCTTTCAATAAGGTTTGGTTCGTAGTTACTGGCTGTCGTTTTTTTTCCTGTAAGGGATCTTTCAGTCTATAAAGAGGAACAGAGAGAATGGTAAATACATAAGTTTCTGGATTAAAAGGTGTGGAATAAATTGTCTTTAACTCCTTTTGGGGCTTAATCTTGTTTCACGGTGAAAAACATTATATTTCGGATCTCTTTTGGGGGAGCTTGGGACGATAGTAATATTCGGGGCATTGTTATCAATCTGTTTTTTTGCAATAATTCCATAAGATCCCATATTAGCTCGTGGTAGAAGATGACGGTAGAAAGTTCTCTGTTTTGTAGACCGGCTATTTTCATAAACTGTTCTAAGTTATCTTCAACCGCGGAGGCGAGTTTTTCTATGATGGTGTCGCAAATAGTATTAAACTCGTTTGTTTCGGTTTCATTAATTATCGGAATGGTAATTTTTCCACTTTGATCAACTGCCCCCAAACGATAAAGTTGCTCTATTAGTTTGGCATCTGTTACCTTTTTGTTCTTTATAAATTCGTCTTGAAAGTCAAGCATCATTTGGTTGCTGGGATAAAGGGTGAGGCTGTCTGTCCAATTGAGTCTTAACGCTCCAAATCCATTTGTTCCGATTTTCTGATGTTGGCGTGGTGCATACATTGCCCAAATAACTCCTGTCCAAGTGGCATAATTTCCCAACTCCTGTTTCTCCGGGGAGATTTTATTCCAAGCTTTTCCGTCGAGCAGATAAGAAAACATAAGGCTGAAAGAGTTGTCCTTGTATCCGTTTTGTGATAGTTCTTTTAAGAAACTGCGATAATCATTTTCCATTTTGTAATAAAGCCTTTCGGCTATTTGCTTGGAAAGGTCTCGTATGGAGTCGGTCTCTTTTTTGTCGAATATGGGCATAGTTGTAGCCCATCTCATTTCTTTATGTTTAAGAAAGCCCCCGATATGAAGGAGCATAATTTGACTTTGGCTGTAGTTGACCCCCATTGACTGTAATTCGGAAAGCAAGTGTTCCTTTTTAAGAGCGCAAAGAATTTCCCAATTATTGTCAGCTTTCAAATAATTGTATGGATGGTATGAGTTATAAGAGCAAAATGCTGTTATATCCCATTCTGATAAAGGTTTGATAGTATTCTGTGCTACTGTTGTTTTTATTGAAGTGAAAAGAGATAGCAGAAGGCATAGTATTTTAATTATGTGTCTCATAGCTTTGTCTGGCAATTTTATTGTTTCGTTGATTGTAACATAACGCAAGTCACTTAATTGTAGGTGTGTGGTATTTGGGTCTGACTAAATAAAGACCTTGTCACATCTTTTGTTTATATTGTGAAAATGATTTTTAGTCTCATAGGCTCACTATCACCATCTGCAAAGATAGCGATTTTCGAGAGAAAGTGATCGTTCTTTCGTGATTTCTTCCCAAGGAGGGTGAATTCGTTTTCTGCATCCTTCGTTTTCATTTCCTTTAGTTTTCCCACAGTATGGCGGCGGTGCGACTTGATGCCGCCGGAAAGCCGGAGTAGTTTTGACTTTGGCAAGACGGATATTCCGCCTGTTTTTCGTATCTTTGCAGTAACTCCCGTCGTGTTGGTGGAAGTGATATACAATTTGTTTGATTACATGAGAGAACGCTTTCAGAAGAAAATTGAAAACCATCTTGCCGTTTCAGTCTTGCAATTCCTGCATCGGGAGAAGTCGGGCGGAATCGTGTTGGGTATATCTGTCGTCCTGGCACTGCTGCTTGCCAATTCTCCGTTGAGCGAAGAATATGCGCATTTCCTTGAAAATCATCTGGGCTTTGTGGTCAATGGTCATCCGTTTTTGAATTTCAGCATCGAACATTGGGTGAACGACGGCTTTATGTCGATGTTCTTTTTCGTGGTCGGCCTTGAACTCAAGCGCGAATTTATAGGCGGAGAGCTGCGCGATTTCCGTAAGGTCATACTTCCGGTTGTCGGTGCAGTTTTCGGTATGTTTATTCCTGCCATGATATATTTGCTGTTCAACATGAGTACCCCCATGGCCGTGGGGTGGGGCATTCCGATGGCGACCGACATTGCATTTGCCCTTGCCGTGGTTCATCTGTTGGGCGACAAGGTGCCCGTTTCCGCCAAAGTGTTTCTGACGACGCTTGCCATTGTCGACGATCTGGGAAGTGTCGTTGTCATAGCCTTGTTCTACACGTCACAGATCAACTTCATCAACCTCGCGCTCGGGGCGGGTTTCCTTGCCTTGATGTATCTCGGCAACAGGCTGGGTGTCAAGAATGTCTTGTTTTATGGCGTTCTCGGCATAGGAGGCGTGTGGGTTTCGTTTCTGACTTCGGGCATTCACGCCACGATTTCGGCGGTTTTGGCCGCCATGGTCATCCCCGCCGATTCGCGTATCCCCGAAGCTGCTTTCGTGGCGCGCGTCAAAAAGCTGACAAGACTGTTTGAAAACGCGGCTTCCAATGACGTCCGGACGCTCGAACCCGACCAGTTGGCCATCCTTTCCAAGGTTCAGAGAGATTCGCTGCACGCCATTCCGCCGCTGCAACAGCTCGAACACCGGCTTCATCCTTTCGTTTCGTTTGTCATCATGCCCATCTTTGCCTTGGCGAATGCAGGTATATCTTTCGTGGACTTGGATGTCCATGCCCTCTTTTCCAACCGTGTGGCGTTGGGTGTGCTGTGCGGTTTGCTCATCGGTAAGCCTTCAGGCATTCTCCTTGCTGTCTGGATTACCGAGAAAACCGGGCTTGGCAGGCGTTCCCGCTCGATGACTTGGCGGACCGTTGCCGGCCTCGGATTCCTTTCTTCGATAGGCTTCACGATGTCCATGTTCATTGCCATCCTCGCATTCGGCCCGTCCGGGTATCTGCTCCATGCCAAAGTGGGCATCTTCGTTGCCTCCATTGTCGGTGCCGTTGTGGGGTATCGGTTGCTGGACAGGAACCGGTCTTAGGCCGCTGATGTTTGCATTGTCGGTTGACAGCGTTGCTTCCGGTTCGGAATCTGCCGGCTGCTTGAAGATAAAGAAAATCTGCGTTTTTGTGAAAACATTACACATTTTAACCGTGCTGTCTGATGTTTTCGGGGCTATCGAAACAGTGTTTTGGGGAGACGACAGTACTTTCTTTGGGAGACGATAGTATTTTCCCGGCAAAACGATAGTACTTTTTGAGTAAAACGATAGTACTTTTCATGCAAAAAGTACTATCGTTTTCCGTATATCTTCCGATATTTTTGTATGATTCTGATTGTCAATACATTCCGTATTGTTCCCGAAATCCCCTTTTGGCACCTTCCGGCAGGGCGGCGGGAGGGTCGGAACACGTGTGGAACACGGCTCGCAGGCAGTGGAATATACTGTTAAGTCATGTTAAGTCCCCAAACGGTCATGAAGCTGCAGAGTGTCTTTTTTTCTTCATATTCCATAGTTCACGACAGCTCTCGTCGGCTTGCAGGGCAGATTGGTCCGAGCCTTGGTGACCGATTGGGGCTTGCCGGTTATTTTACCACAAACTTCTTGTTGCCTGCGATATGGATGCCGCGTTTCAGTCCTTCCGCCGAAGTGGCGTTCTTGCGCACCAATCGTCCTGAAATGTCATAGATGTCGGCCGGGTGTCCGCCATTTGCCATCGGCCGGTTGATGTTCGTCGTCACGGTGACGATGACAGTCGCGGGTGCCGACTCGTTTCCGTTGGCGTAAACTGCGGTCACCTGATAGCGATGTTCGCCATTCTGGACACTTCTGTCCGTGAAGGCTGTCACGTCCTTGATCATGGCAAGGAAAGTGCCGTCGCGGTAAATGTTGTATCCGGCGACATTGCCCGTTCCGCGTTCAAATGTGATGTCGTCGAGAGCGAGCCAGTTGCTCTTGCCGGCCTCGTTCTTGCTTCTGATGGCAAAGAACAATGCGCCTTCCGGCAGCCGGGCGGAAAACTCCTGCCATTCACCTTTGTCGGCGACATAACTGCCCGCCGGCTTAAAACTTTCAAGTCGGGTGTCGGTAGTGGAATAGAGGACGTGGATGTTCTCGGGAAATAGAATGTCCGAGCCGTCATGATTGCGTGCGTGGAAAGTGACGGTCTGCGCATTGCCCGAAAGGTCGGGGCTGATGAGCCAGTTGTCGTTGGGGCGGTGTTCTGTTCCGTCGGAGTTGATGCAATAGATGGAAGAGAGGAAGGTGTAGCCGGAGTGTCCCGGGAAATAGCTTCCTGCCTGATAGTCTTGTTCAAAGTTGGTTACCATGAAAGCATATTTCTCATGCTCGTGCGGCAGTTGGAGGTCATTGAAGAGCGAGCCTACCACTTCTCTGTCGTTGTCCACGACCGTCCATTCGCCAATGTGGTCGATTATCCACGGCTGATAGTCCTCGAACGTCTCGGTGAAGGTCTCGTTTACGGCCTCGGGAGCGTTCCATGAGAGCCGCACACCTTCGGATGTGGGGATGCCGGTCAGCCCGGCGACCGGTGCGCCTTTGTAATCGTAGAGCTTCACGGAGCCGGAGGCTGTGTTGTTTTCCGCCTTCTCGTCTCCGTCCATAGTTATCTCTGCGGTAATCTGCAGCTGTTCCCCTGCATGGAGGATGTTCGGCGTGAACGGCACTTCGATGTCCCTGTTGCTGAACGGAGGCAGTACTTCTTCTACCTTTGTGTTGAGGATCAGCTCATCGGCAGCCTTTACCGTGACGGTGTATCCCTTGGCTTCGTCACTTCCGTAGTTTCTCACCTTCAGTTTGAGAGATGTCTTCTTTCCTCGCTGTGCCTTCCCGGGCAGGCCAAGTGATATGGCAATATCCTTGCCGGAAGCCACGGCAATGTTTACATTGTCGATATAAAGGGTTTGGGGAACATCCGGTGATCCGGTTGCCTCCAGCTGAAACTGAAGCATCACATGGTCGAGTTGTCCGAGATAAGACGGCAGGTCCACCTGCACCGGTGTCCATTCGGTAGCTTCAGCCAAAGAGTACGACTTCAGCGGGAGTGCATTGCCGTCCGGCATGACTGCCATCAGGTTGAAGCGTGCAAACCTGGCTTCGTCGGACCGATAGCTGAATACGGCTTTCAGTCTGTCCGAGTTTTCCAGCCTGATTTTCCCTGTCTTGAAGTTCAACTTGTCATTGTAGGCCACCGAGTTGAACTTGATGCACGATCCGTCTCCGTCGTATGAGGAGCGGTCGAAGGCGACGGTGGACAGACCATAGCCGTAGCCCGATCCTTCACCGTCCATCCACCAAAAGTGGTTGAAGGCAGACTGGTCGTCCACGCTGAAACTTTCGCGGAACGGAAGCACCTCGGGTGCTCCTGCCACGAAGGCGTTGGAGTAGACGAAGTCGCTCTGTCCGCCCGCATTGCTTGCAGCCACGGCATACTGTAAAAGTCGTTGCGGGCCTTCGCCGGTGTTCACTTCGATCTGTGTCTCGGTTTTGCCCGTCACCTCCTTCACGGGGATGGTCGGCCGGTTCTGTTCGTCGAAGGCGAACACCTTGTACACAATCCTTTCCGGATTGATTCTTCCGTGGTTGGCACCTTCCGTGACTTTGCTCCATGCCGCTCCGACGGTGGTCTTGTTGTCTTTGATGACAAGAGCCTGCGGCATCTGTGGAGTGTCCACGCCGACGAAGACCGTTGCCGCGGCTTCCTTGCCTTTGTTCTTCCCGGCATAGGCGGCAATGGTGTAGGTGTTGTTGCCGTTAAGGACCACATGATTGTCTTCGTAGGTTTGCCGGCTGCCCGGAAAAACGCCCGTCAGTGCGGTCAGTCTTTCCCCGTTCCGGCTGATGAGTACGCTGTCAATGGTGTTGAGTGTCGTTCCGTCGACCGCTTTCAGAGGAAGAAGGAAGGAGAGTGTCGCCCTCGGTTCGCCCGTTTCATCGGCTGTAGCCGACAATGCCGTCGGCGCGTCGGGTGCGGCGTTGACGGCTCCTTCCTCAATGGTAAGGTCGTAAAGGTACAGACGGTTGTGGTCGGCCTCGGTCTCGGCGTGGAATCCTATGCAGTAGTTGCCGTCGGTGACGGGCGTGAACGTTTTGGAGAAGGATACGGTGTCGCCTCCGATCTCGGTAGACGGAAGGATGACCTGTCCTGCCGCCATTCCCGCCACGGTAGGTTCTGTCCCCACACATACCTTCAGTGTCTCTTTGTAATAGGAGCTGTTGGCGCGTGCATGGAACCTGATGTTGTAGTTCGTGCCTGCTTTCAATTCGATATAAGGTGAAATCAGCCAGTCGTCTGCTGCCTCCTGTGCATTGTATTTGTAGCAGGTGTTTCCGGAGCCGTAGCCGTCTTTGAAGAAAATCCATGTCGCGTCGTCCTTGTTGTTGTCGATGACGGTAAACAGATGGAACACATTCTCGTCGTTGAGTTGTGCCGTCCACGCAGGTCTCACCACGGTGGACTGATTCCCTTTTGTCATTCCGTCCTTCTTTACAGGAGGTGTTTGCCGGACTTGTATGATGTGGTTCACGGGGGGAAAGGGGGCGTCTTGACGGTATCCCTTTGGTTGTGCCATGCCGGAGAATGGGGCAGACAACATCACTGTCATGCAGAGTGATAATAGTTTCGCGTCTTTTGTCATAGCGGTAAGTGTTACTTGATACTGGTATTCTGATAATAGCTTTGCTCAAATTGCACGATCATCTTCATGAGTTCGCCGTCACTGATGGGTTTCACCATATAGGCAAATACATTCAGATCGCCATACGTGGGGTTTCCCTTGCGGTAGGGGGTGGCAAGAACGACGGGTGTATGCGTGCGTCCGGACTTACGGATGGCATCGACACTGTTGCCGTCCGACAGATGAATGTCGGCGATAATCAGGTCGACGTCGTTGTTTTCGAGCATCTCCGTGGATTGTTCCGAGTCTTCCGTCATGCCCAACAGGCGATAGCCGGGGCGCGCGATGCGTATCCTCTCTCCGATTTCCAGTGCGGTATAGTGTTCGTTGCCCATCACAACATAACTTATATTCCGTTTCATTGTCGTTCTCTTTGGGTTGAAGCAAAAATAACGGAAAGGCAATGAAACGGCAAGTGAATCGGAACGAACCCGCCAATTCGTTTCCTCGAATGGAAAAAACGGGGAACGAACTGCCTTAGCCCCAAACCGGTCATGAGAGATTTTTGAAACCAAAGTGTTGTAAAAGCCTCCCGTGATCTGCCGAAACGCCAGCGGCCTGCCAGGCATTTACAAGCATGTCGCACTTCTTCGGGCAAGAGGAAAGACAAGTTTTCTGATGACCGGTTTGGGTTTAGCTTTGTCCGCCCAGCCAGTCGAGAAATTCCTTGCGTCGTGCTGTGCTGACGACGACCTTGCGTTCTTCCGACCCGGTTCCCACGACGACCGACAGTCGTCCGTGAAAGAATTTGTGCACAGACGCTATGGCGGAGATGTTGACAACAAGGTCGCGCGAGAGTTTGAAGAAGTCATTTGGGTTGACGACAGCCTCCACTTCGGAAAGGTTGTTCAGGGCCGTCAGGCGCCGTCCGCCGTTCTTTCGGTAGGCAAAAATACACTTGTCTTCACTGACGAAGAAAGCGACATCGGCGATTTCGACGAAGGAATAACTGTCGCCGCTGACGGTCAGGATGCGGTGTTTTGTGCCTGCCTGTGCCAGTTTGCCGTATGACAAGGCAAGATTTCTCTTTTCGTCTTCGGTCTTTCGGCTACGTTCGTGCTTCTGCAGGGCATGTTCCAGGTCTGTCTCGTGAATGGGTTTGAGCAGATAGTCCACGCTGTTTACCTTGAAGGCCTGTAGGGCAAAAGTATCATAGGCCGTAGTAAAGACAATCGGAGTGCGGACTTCGACCTTGCTGAAAATTTCAAAACAGTTGCCGTCAACAAGCTCTATGTCCATGAAGATGATGTCAACGGCAGGATTTCTCATGAAGAAGGCAATACTTTCTTCCACCGATTCGGCAGTGAAAGTCAGTTCGTAGTCTGGCCGCAGTGCGGCAATCGTTTGTTGAAGACTTTTGAGCGAGAATGGCTCGTTCTCAATAATGGCGTATTTCATCTTCATGTCTGACGGCTTTATGAAAAGGTTCTGGGTAATGAAACGGCACTACAGAAAAGGAACGACGGCTTCAAAGACCTTGCCGTCGTTGCAATGGACGAAGTCTTTTCCGTACTGTCGGTAGAGATCGGTTATGTAGCGTAGTCCGATTCCCGTAGAGGTGGTTGATGTCCGTGGACGGATGGGGTTGACGACGGTAATGGCATTTTCGGAAATCCTGACCGAAACCGTCAGCGGATAGCGTTGCGATATGACGTTGTGCTTGGTGACATTCTCTATGAGCAGCTGCATGGTAAAAGGAATTATCTCCTGTTTCCTGACCGATTCTTCGCCTCTTATCTCCACCTTGAACTGATGGTAATATCTCATTTCAAGTACTTCCACATAAGAACGAAGGAACCGCAGTTCGTCCTCGAGCAAGGTACGCTCGCGGTCCTGCTGTGTCATGATGTACCGGTACATCTCCGAAAGCGACATGACGAACTGGCGCGACTTCTGCCGGTCGATACTGATCAATGAGTAAAGGATGTTGAGAGAATTGAAGAGAAAGTGGGGGTTGACCTGTGCTTTGAGGGCATTGTACTGATACATCAGCACGCGACGTTTGTATTCTTCCGTTTGCTGGAGCGACTTTCGGTAATGACTGATGTAGAAAGACATTTCGATGCCCATCAGGATAAAGGTGTTGCAGAAGGTGGTTCCTGCCCAGTCGACATGGGCGGAAGGCGTGTCATGCATATAAAAGAGAAACGCAAGGTTGATCAGCGTGAGGAAGATAAACGAGATGATGACATCGGTCAATATTTTATAGACGATGTTGTGGAGACGGTTCAGCCTGAAGACCAATGTGAAGTTTGTGGCGAAGAGGGCAATCATCGGCACGAGATTGTGCATGACGCTTCGCCAGAAATCGCCGGCATCGGTATAAGGCAGTAGCGATTTGAATGCAATCAGGTTGTAGAAAGCCTGAAATGTGATGTAGGAAACGAGAATGATAATCGTTGCCGGCAGGGCATTCTGAACAACGCCGCAAATGTTTGTCCTTCTTGTCATGGGGAAATGGCTTTTCTGTTTGTCCCTTCCCGAGAGCCTTCCGGTGAGAACGACCATGCTGCTCCGACTGAAAGCCAAGATGATCCGAAATCGTTCGCAATGTCGGAAAGGTCTGTTGGGAGAACAAATAAAAAACGCAAGTCCCTCGAATAAGGTTACTTGCGCCTTCCGTCGTTGGGATACTCGGACTCGAACCAAGAATGACAGGACCAGAATCTGTAGTGTTACCATTACACCATATCCCAAGGCAATATGTTTGAAAACGCAGGCAGGTCTTGGTTTTCACGTGCAAAATTACGACGTTTTTTTTGTTTTTCCAAATTTCTCCGCCAAAAATCGCCGGCTTTATCATTTCTTTTCGCGTTTTTACACTGGCTTAACCACAAATCGGCCATCGAACCGCCGGCAATTGCTCCTCCGCTTGTTGGTGTCGCTTTCGTCCGGATTTCGTCCGCTTGTGACAGATGTATGTAATTCGTCTGTCTGATATTAGGGTGGAATCCGTCCGGTTATTCATGGCTGACAGGCGTTAATTCCGCACGCCGGCTTAATATTTCCAAATTTATTTTGCTGTTCCTGCCTTTTCGCCTATCTTTGTAATCAATTTTGAGCGATGCCCTCCCGGGATTCGGACAGCCGCCGGGACCGGCTCGATGGTGGGAAATGAGGTAGCCGCCGGCAGGTTCTGCTGTGCGGATGATGCACTTCCACTGTACCGACAACCCTTGCCGGAGCGCATCATGGCATCCTCGCTCATCACATCTGAACACATTTTATATGATAAAAAACTTAGTTGAAACGATTGTAGAGGGAATTCAAGAAAAGAAAGGAAAAGGAATCGTGACCATCGACATGGATAAAATCGATGGTGCCGTGTGTCGATTCTTCGTGATCTGTCAGGGAAATTCACCCCAGCAGGTCGAAGCCATTGCCGATTCGGTGGAAGAGACGGCTCGCGTGAAGGCGGGTGAGAAACCCATCCGCACCGTCGGTGTGGGACTTTCGCAGTGGGTGGCAATGGATTATGGCGACGTGATGGTTCACATTTTCCTGCCCGAAACACGTGCTTTCTATGACATCGAACACCTCTGGGAGGATGCCAAAATGACAGCATTTGCCGACGAGGACTGATATTTGCAAGACTTGTCATCGACACAGAGCGTTGAATCAACGTTCGATTATCATCCTAATGTATAACCAAACAACACATGGACGAAAACAAAAATAAGCCCTCGATGCCCAAATTCAACATGAATTGGATTTACATGCTCATCATTGTGGGATTGGTGGTGGCGTTCTTCACCGGTCAAGGCAACAGCAAAGGAGGCATCAGCAAAGAGAGTACATACACCGAATTCAAGCGATTGGTCATGAAAGGCTATGCCTCTGAGGTGACCATCAATAATGAAGAGAAGACGCTCAAGATGTATGTCAAGCCGCAATACATCCGCGAAATCTTCAAAGCCGGCACCAAGCAAACGGGTACCCATCCGTATCTTGTTGTCGAATACGGTTCCGTCGAGCAGGTGGAAGCTTTCCTCAACCAAGCCGTCACAGCCAAGCGATTCAACGGAAATTATAATTTCGAAAATAAAAAGGGCAACGAACTCATTACCCTGCTCATCAATTTCTCGCCCTTTATCTTCCTCATTGTGATGCTCTACTTCCTCTCGCGTCGCATGGGAGGAGGCTCCGGAGGTCCCGGGGGTGTCTTCAACGTTGGCAAATCGAAGGCACGTATGTATGAAAAAGGTGACGACCTTGGCATCACGTTCAAGGATGTTGCCGGTCAGGCGGGTGCCAAGCAGGAGGTGCAGGAAATCGTTGAATTTCTCAAGAATCCCAAGAAATATACCGATTTGGGTGGTAAAATTCCCAAGGGAGCATTGCTCGTAGGTCCTCCGGGAACCGGAAAAACCCTGCTGGCGAAGGCTGTGGCCGGTGAAGCCGGTGTACCATTCTTCTCCATGAGCGGTAGCGATTTCGTCGAAATGTTCGTCGGTGTGGGGGCAAGCCGTGTGCGCGACCTCTTCAGACAAGCCAAAGAGAAGTCGCCCTGCATCATTTTCATCGACGAAATCGATGCCGTAGGCCGCGCGCGTTCGAAGAATCCGTCGATGGGGGGCAACGATGAACGCGAAAATACGCTCAATGCGCTGCTCACCGAGATGGATGGCTTCGGCACGAACAGCGGTGTCATCATTCTGGCAGCCACCAACCGTGTCGACATGCTCGACAAAGCGTTGCTCCGTGCCGGACGTTTCGACCGCGAAATTCACGTCGATCTGCCCGATCTGAACGAGCGTAAGGAGATATTTCATGTGCATCTCAAGCCTGTCAAGATAGATAAGTCGGTCGATGTCGACCTGCTTTCGCGTCAGACACCGGGTTTCTCGGGAGCCGATATCGCCAATGTCTGCAATGAGGCGGCACTGATCGCTGCCCGTCGCGATGCCAAGAGCGTGGGCAAACAGGACTTCCTCGATGCCGTCGACCGCATCATCGGTGGATTGGAGAAGAAAACCAAGGTGATGACGGCACAGGAAAAACGCACCATTGCCCTCCACGAAGCCGGTCATGCCACCGTGTCATGGTTCTGCGAACATGCCAATCCGCTCATCAAAGTGTCCATTGTGCCCCGTGGCAGGGCACTCGGTGCCGCATGGTATCTTCCCGAAGAACGACAGATCACCACCAAGCAGGAAATGCTCGACGAGATGTGTGCCCTCATGGGCGGTCGGGCAGCCGAGGAATTGTTTGCCGGACGCATCTCGACCGGTGCCATGAATGACCTCGAAAGAGCCACCAAGAGCGCTTTCGGCATGATTGCCTATGCTGGCATGAGCGACAAACTGCCCAATATTTGTTACTACAACAATCAAGAACAGTTTCAGCGTCCTTATTCGGAAACCACTGCCAAGGTCATTGATGATGAAGTGTTGCAGATGGTCAACGAGCAATATGACCGTGCCAAGCGCATCCTCATGGAACACAAGGAGGGACACAATGCGCTCACGGAAATGCTCATCCGCTCCGAAGTGATATTCGCCGAGGATGTCGAGAAGATATTCGGCAAGCGTCCTTGGGTCAGTCGCTCGCAGGAAATCATGAACGACGATACCAAAGAATCCCGAACTGTCGAACCCGTTGAAGAACGTCCGGCATCCGACGATGTCGAAATCAGCCGTTCGGAAGCGTAAATCAAGCCCTTATGACCGACAAACAAAAGAATTTAATCGTTAGAGCCATCACGGGATTTCTCTACGTTGCCATCGTAGTCACGAGTTTCTACCGCCCCTTTGCCATGATGATTCTCTTTGCACTCGTCACCGGTATGACTATCTGGGAGTATGGGGGACTGGTCAATGATGGCAAGGATATACGCATCAACCGGTTCATCAGCTGTGTTGCCGGAGTGTATTTCTTCCTCACCGTGGCAGGATTCTGTGTCGGCTATGTGTCGACAGAGGCTTTCATTCCCTATCTCATCACGGTCGTTTATCTCATGATTTCAGAGCTATACACCAAGGCTGCCAATCCGATCAACAACTGGGCGTACACCATGCTTTCGCAGATGTATATCGCGTTGCCGTTGTCGATGATCAATGTGCTGGCGTTTGCCTCCTCGCCCAATCACCAACAGATTGGTTACAACTACCTGTTGCCCTTGAGTGTTTTTGTGTTTTTGTGGGTCAGCGATACGGGAGCCTATTGTGCCGGTTCGTTGCTGGGCCGCCACAAGCTCTTTCCCCGCATCTCGCCCGCCAAGAGTTGGGAAGGCTGTATCGGCGGTGGCCTGTTCGTGTTGTTGGCGGCTTGGCTCATTTCCCGTTTCGATTCGTCGGGCGAAACCGGCGTATCCATGCTCACAACGTGGCAGTGGCTGGGTTTGGGCTTGGTCGTGACGGTGTTCGGTACGTTGGGCGATTTGGTTGAATCACTCTTCAAGCGTACCCTCGGAGTCAAGGACAGTGGCAACATCCTGCCCGGTCATGGCGGTATGCTCGACCGCTTCGACTCTGCGCTGATGGCAATTCCGGCTGCCGTTATCTACATTTTTACCATCTCTTCGATGTTGTAAACCAGCTGCTTTTCATGCCGTTCGTACTCTTTTTGATGCTCCCCGTCTTGGGGTTGCTCTACTGTCTGTGGCACATTTGGTGTCTCTTGCCTTGGGCTGTGTGGCTCAAGGTGACGGCAGTGGTGACTCTTGCGACCTGTTTTCTGCTCATCATTCCCACACTCATGCGCGTTCCCGATCGCCTTCCGCTGTCGGTTGGTACATGGATATACGAGATCGGCACGTCATCACTGATGATCATGCTCTATCTCGTGATGACTTTCCTCCTTCTGGACGTAGGCAGACTGGTGGGCATCGTGCCTCGGACGTGGCTCTGTCACAACGGCATCACCGCTCTGGCGATTACCCTTCTGATGACGGCGGTTTTCGTTTACGGTCATTTGCGTTATCTTCATAAACAGCGAGTAGATATTGAACTGACCACTGCCAATCCTCTTCCCAAAGACGAAGTGCGGCTGGTGATGGTGAGCGACTTGCATCTTGGTTACCATCATGACCGCCAAACGTTGCATCGGTGGGTGAAGCTCATCAACAGCGCGAACCCCGATGTAGTGCTGATTGCCGGCGACATCATCGACAACAGCGTGCGGCCGCTCCTTGACGAGGGCATGGCTGAAGAGTTGCGCGCCATCCGTGTACCTGTTTATGCCGTCTTTGGCAACCACGAGTATTTTGCCGGTGCCGACCGTGCCGAGCGTTTTTATCGACAAGCCGGTATCCGCCTGCTGCGCGACAGCAGTGAAGTGTGTGGGCCACTGACCATCATCGGACGTGATGACCGCTCGAACCGACATCGCCAAAGTTTGAACAAGCTCCTATCGGGTGTCGATAAGCAAAAGTATCTGGTGTTGCTCGACCACCAACCCTACGCGCTTGAGCAAGCCCGACGGGCAGGCATCGACCTGCAGTTGAGCGGTCATACCCACCGCGGACAGATGTGGCCGGTCTCTCTTGTAACGGATATGATTTACGAAAAGTCGCACGGCTATCTGCGCAAAGGCAATACCTCTTATTATGTCAGTTCGGGTTTGGGTATTTGGGGAGGCAAATTCCGCATCGGTACCCGCTCCGAATATGTAGTCATCACTTTGCGTCGTCGGTAGTCCTCCGTTCCTTCCGCCTTCCTTTTCTCTTTTTTCCGCCTTTTCTTTCCAACCCTTTTCCCTTTTCTGACCATCAGTACGGTCAATACTTCCTGTTTGTTGCGTAAGTGGTGTCGTGCCAGACGGTTACACGCCTGTTGCCCGTTCCTTTGGTGAAAAGGCTCGAATTCTGATACAAAAGGGCGGCTTTTGCGGCTCAAAAGGATAGGTTTTATCGGGTGAAAGGGCAGGTTTTGTGTTGCAGATCTTCGGCAGTGTTGTTGAAGTTCCCCTCGAGGTGGGCCAAATAGGTCATGAACATCCGTACCCGAAAGCAAAATTACACTCTCGTTAACGGAAGGTGTAACGGTTAGGAATCATACCAACCCCTCTTTTGGAGCCTTCCATGACAGTTTCGGACTACGCGGTTCATGCCCCATGTCGCCATGATCCGGCCTTAAACCAAATCGGTCATGAGAGCGTTTGTTTATACATTTCCTGTCGCTCATGTCACTTTCCGGCCGGCAGACGAAACGATTTGGGCTTAACGGGTGTTCGTGAATGCTCAAAAAAACCGGCCTCCCCTGTCGGTTTTCGATGGGAAGGTCGGTCGTGAATGTACTGAATTGCGGGATATGGAAGTCCTTTGTTCCTTTTCCCGATTAGTAATTTTCGGCTCTCAGTTCGAAGTAGCTTTGCGGATGGTCGCATACCGGGCAAATGTTGGGGGCAGCTTTGCCGATGATGATGTGACCGCAGTTGCGGCATTGCCATACGCTTTCGCCATCTCTTGAGAAGACAATGCGGTCTTCGATGTTCTTCAACAGCTTGCGGTAGCGTTCTTCGTGATGACGTTCGATGGCAGCAACCATGCGGAATTTGTAGGCAATGTCTTTGAAGCCTTCTTCTTCAGCTTCGCGAGCCATGCGGTCATACATATCCGTCCACTCGTAGTTTTCACCTTCGGCAGCCATTTTCAGGTTCTCGGGAGTTTCCTTGATTCCGCCTTCCAGCAGCTTAAACCACATTTTGGCGTGTTCTTTTTCATTGTTGGCAGTTTCTTCAAAGATGGCAGCCATTTGCACATAACCGTCTTTTTTGGCTTTCGATGCCCAGTAAGTGTACTTGTTGCGAGCCATTGATTCACCGGCAAAAGCCTCTCTGAGGTTTTGCTCTGTCTTAGTTCCTTTCAAATCTTTCATATTGTTTTTGTTAAGTTATAATGAATTGTACACGTTCGGTCTTCTTTTTTTCGTGTTGCCGAAGTCGCTCTCCGGCCATCGAATATGTGGCAAAGACAGCGCAAGTCGAGTGCAATGAAAGTTCTTTCAGATTGCCGAGGCGCAGCCTGTCTTCTGCAAAGACAGCGCAAGTCGAGTGCAATGTAAGTTCTTTCAGATTGCCGAGGCGCAGCCTGTCTTCTGCAAAGATAAACAATAAATTCCAAATACCTCATGTTTAAGTTGGAATTTTTACAAATAAAGCGGCTTATTTTTCATTTCGTCATCTTCCTCCTTGGTCATACCATAATATATAAATGGTCATGCCGGATGAAACGTGACATGCTCCGGAAGATGTGATGCCGCTGTGTCATGCCATTTTTTTTACTGATGCGGTGTTTGATTTTGTGTACCATGAGTGCAAAAAAAATCAGAAGACATCAGGAAAATGAAGTGAAATGCTGCAGTATCTTATGAACGGTTGGGCAGAAAAACTTTTTCTGCCCAACCCCAATCGGTTATTGGATTCCGAATCGGTTTTGTTGGCTTGTCGGCCGGAGGCTCGTTGTCTTGTTGCAGTCGTGGCGGACTACGTCAGGACAAGGCAACATACAGGCTGCCGGCAAGCGGACAAAAACGGCCGGAAAGAATCATGAATGCCATGAAATGTAGGACCAAAACGGTCTGATGACCGATTGGGGCTAAGAAGAAGTCCGAAGGGAGTTGATATTTGTCAAAGGGTGATTTCGCCGCAAAGGCAGGTGTTCATGCCGTTGCGTATCAACTGCGGATCGCCGTATCTGGCTCTCAGGAACATCAGTTTGGTCACGGCACTCTCGACGGTGCTGTCGTATCCGCTGATGACACCCGTACTCTTGATTTGGTATCCCGTGTCGTAGCGTCCCATTTCCACGCTTCCTGCCAGACATTGGCTGATGTTTACCACGGTGACACCTTTATCGTAGGTTTCCTTCAGTATGTTGTGTAGCCACGGATGTTGCGGAGCGTTTCCGCTGCCGTAGGAGCGCATAACGATGGAATGGATGGTGGGTGTGGACAAAAGGTGTTTGACGGTTTCTTCCCGGATGCCCGGAAAGAGCGAAAACACGAAGACACCCGTATCCATATTCAAGTGAGGAATCATCGGTTTGTCGAAGTCGGGTGTCAGGATGTGGTGTTGATGAAATACGAAGTTGATGCCCGCGTCGCACAGATGAGGATAGTTGAAAGAGTCGAAAGCGTTGAACTCATCGGCATTGAGCTTGGTGGCCCGGTTGCCTCTCAGCAATTTTCCGTTGAAAAAGATGCACACTTCCGGAACGAATGGCGTACCGTCTTCGTGGTGTGCGGCAGCCAGTTCGATGCTTGTCACAAGATTTTCCTTGCCGTCGGTGCGCGGCATACCGATGGGCAGCTGGCTTCCGGTGAGGATGACGGGCTTGGTGAGGTTTTCGAGCATGAACGATAAGGCCGAAGCGGTGTATGCCATCGTGTCGGTTCCGTGGAGAATCACGAAACCGTCGTAGTCGTTGTAGGAGCCGGCGATGATGCGGACAATCTCCGCCCAGTTGCGGGGCGACATGTCGCTGGAGTCGATAGGCGGTGTGAATTGATGGGTTTCCACCTTCGTCTTGAGGTACGCCAGCTCGGGAACATTGACGATGAGGTGTTCGAAGTCAAGCGGTTCGAGCGCACCCGTGAGCGCATTGCGTCCCATTCCAATCGTTCCTCCGGTGTAAATCAACAATACTTTCTCGTTGCGTTTCATCATAGTGTGTAATAAAAATAAGTCTCTTAAGGTTGATTTCACTTGCAAACTTACACAAAAAAGGTGTAACATCGGCATAAAAGCGAAAAATTTAACGTGCAGGGATAGGGGTCACCGTGGCAGGTGTGTGCGGAAGTAGGCTGTTTGCCCGTCTTTTCAGCCCGGATCGTTCATCAGGTTCCGAGTGGAGCCCGTTTGGCTGTCGATCGGATGGATTGTCGCTTTGTTGCAGACGTAACGGACTACGTCAAGACAAAGAAACGGCCAAAGATGCTGTTCGGGGAGGAAAGGGAATGAAAAGTCCGAAATGTTGCCGATAAGTTGTCGCCAATCGGATAAAAGGTGTACCTTTGCATCCCACAATCATAAAGAAAAGAAATCATGGCCGGATATTTAGTAAGCGATTCGAGAAAAGTAACGACCCATCGTTTCATGGAGATGAAGCAGAAGGGCGAGAAGATTTCCATGCTCACATCCTACGATTACACCACGGCAACCATCGTTGACAGGGCGGGTGTAGACGGCATCCTCGTGGGTGATTCCGCCTCCAATGTCATGGCGGGCAACGTGACCACGCTGCCCATCACGGTCGATCAGATGATTTATCATGCCTGTTCGGTGGTGCGTGCCGTCAATCGGGCTTTGGTGGTTTGTGATATGCCGTTCGGCAGTTATCAGATCGATCGTCATGAAGGATTGAAGAATGCCATCCGCATCATGAAGGAAAGTGGTTGTGATGCCCTCAAATTGGAGGGCGGCAGGGAAATCATCGACACAGTGAAAGGCATTCTCGATGCCGGGATTCCCGTGATGGGGCATTTGGGACTGACACCGCAGAGCATCAATAAATACGGTACATACGCCGTGCGGGCCACTAAGCAGGCCGAAGCCGACAAACTCATGGCCGATGCCGTGCAGCTGGCCGATGCCGGATGTTTCAGTATCGTGTTGGAGAAAGTACCCGCCTCCTTGGCTGTCGAGGTGTCGGATGCCGTGAAGTGTCCCACCATCGGCATCGGTGCCGGTGTGGGAACCGATGGTCAGATACTGGTGGTCGATGATATGTTGGGCAAGACACAGGGTTTCTCTCCCAAGTTTCTGCGTCGTTATGCCAACTTGAACGAAGTCATGACCGATGCCATTCAACACTATGTGACGGATGTGAAGCAGTCTGATTTTCCCAACGAGAACGAAGCCTATTGAATTGTGAGCCTTCATTGTTCGGTCTTCGGTTCGGATGAGGGGCGGATTTGCGTTGTCGGACGCACCGGTATCGTTCTTCGGGCGCGGGCCTTCTGTATTGTTTTCGTATGATGACAGAATACAAATCATGTAAACCATGTATACCCAAGTAACACCTGTTCATGCCCGTTTGTGGCATCGCGGATTCATCAAGTTGCTTCTTGCTCACTTTTTTCTCACGTCGGCGGTCTATATGTCGATGTCTTTGCTGTCGTCGGGTTTGACTTCGCCCGACGGTTATCGCCTCTTTGCCTGTCTGATGGGTTGCTATGCCGTCGGCATTTTGTTGCCCGCCCCCTTCAACAACTTCCTCATTCAGCGTTTCCGTCGCAACGGAGTGTGTCTTTTTTCGATGCTGTTGTTCACGGCAGGCATTCTCGGATTTTACCTGACGGTGCGGCTGCCGATGGCGACATCGTCGGATGCGACGTGGCTGATGGTGTTGCGCGGTTTCTCGGGCATGACCTCCGGACTGGCACAGATGGTGCTGTGCGGCACGCTGATCATTGACGTTTGCGAGTCGCACAACCGTTCGCGAGCCAATCTTCTCACGGCATGGTGTGGCAGGTTAGGCATGGCAGCCGGCACGGCGGCAGGCCTCCTCTATCCGTTGCAAGGTGCCGCCAATCCGTGGCTCGTCGTCGTGGGGCTGTCGTTGGCGGCATTCTTGCCGGTGGCAACGATACATTTCCCCTTCCGCGTACCCGATGAAGTCCATCGCGTGGTGAGCCTCGACCGCTTCTTTCTTGTGCAGGGCAGGCGTCTGTTTGTCACCGCTCTCCTTATGAGTATGGGGGTGGGACTGCTGTTGGCCGCCACCTTCAGTGCTTTCTATGTGTTGTTTTTTCTGCTGGGTATTGCCTTGTCGATGTTTGCTTCCAATCGTTGGCCCGAACAGAAGGACAACCGTTTGTCCCTTGCGGTGGCCTTTCTGACAGCACTCTTGGCTGTGTTTCTTGCCCGTGGAGGCACGGCACTTTTTGCATTGTCGGCGGTGCTGCTCGGTCGTTCGTGGAACCTTGCCGGCAGTCTGTTGCTCTCGTTGCTTTTTCGCAGTGGCGATCATTGTCAGCGAGCCACGGCACAAAACACCTATTTCCTCGCGTCGGAGTGGGGAGTGTCAATCGGACTGCTCGCCGGTTGCCTGCTGATGGTGTCGCCGTGTATCGAAACAGCATTGGTGTCGGCAGCCTTTCTGTTTGTTTCTTCCTTGCTGTTGTCTTTTTTCGGGCAGCCTCGCCGGATGTGATACATTGTCAGCGGTGTGACGGGTAGTCAGGGTTGATGAGCTTTTTCGGCATCGGAGAGGAGGAAGGGAAGGCTCAATTTGTCGGAGTTTCTTTTGTGTGATTGCGTCGTTTGTGCTACCTTTGCCGACAATTATGAAAGAATTCTTACAGATAATGAGGCGGTTTGTGCCTCCTTACAAGAAATATCTGGTGCTGTCGGTCGTATTCAACATCCTATCGGCGGTACTCAACATCTTTTCGTTTGCCACGCTCATTCCCATGCTCAACATTCTTTTTCAGACAGGAGAGACCGAGCGTGCCACGCAGATCATGGAGTGGAACTGGGCAAAGGCCGATGAGGTGGTGATGAACAACATGAATTTTTACGTCAATCGCCTCATTGCCGACACGAGTGCCACGACGACTTTGCTGCTCATCGGTATCGTTCTGGCGGTTCTCACGGCCCTGAAGACAGGTGCATATTTCCTTTCGTCGGCTTCGGTGGTGCCCATCCGCACCGGTGTCGTTCGCGACATACGCAATCAGATATACCGCAAGATCAATGCCTTGTCGCTCGGCTATTTCTCGGAGGAGCGCAAAGGCGACCTGCTTGCCCGCATCAGCGGTGACGTAGGTGAGGTGGAGAGTTCCATCATGTCCTCGCTCGACATGCTTTTCAAGAACCCCGTGCTTATCGTGGCCTACTTTTCGACCCTTCTTGTCATCTCGTGGGAGCTGACACTGTTTACCTTGGCGGTAGTTCCGCTGATGGGATGGGTGATGGGTAACGTGGGCAGGCGGCTCAAGCAAAAGTCGCTCAAGGCCCAGACGTTGTGGAGCGACACCATGAGTCAGGTGGAAGAGACGCTCGGCGGTTTGCGCATCATCAAGGCTTTCTGTGCCGAAGAGAAGATGAACACCCGCTTCGACCGCGTGAACAGTGCCTATCGCGACGACGTGATGCGTGTCAATATCCGCCAACAGCTGGCGCATCCGATGTCGGAGTTCCTCGGTACGGTGATGATTGTCATCGTGTTGTGGTTCGGCGGCATCCTCGTGCTCAACAATCAGGCATTGGGGGGTACCACTTTCATCTATTATCTCGTGATACTCTATTCGATCATCAACCCGTTGAAGGAGTTCTCAAAAGCCGGATATAACATTCCGAAAGGATTGGCGTCGATGGAACGCATCGACAAAATATTGCAAGCCGAAGTCGAAATCGCCGACCCTGCCGATGCCGTGTCCCATGAAGGCGGCTTCAAGGAGTGCATAGAGTTGCGCGATGTGTCGTTCAAATACAGCGATACATGGGTGTTGCGACACATTGATCTCACCATCGAGAAAGGCAAGACCATCGCACTGGTGGGACAGAGTGGCAGCGGAAAGTCGACGCTCGTCGACCTGTTGCCACGTTTTTACGACACGGTGGAAGGGAGCGTGTGCATCGATGGCATCGACATACGGCGGATGAGACTTCACGACCTGCGCTCGATGATGGGCAATGTGAACCAAGACCCCATCCTGTTCAACGACACCATCCGCAACAACATTGCTTTCGGAGTGGAGTCGGCCACGCAGGAACAAATCGAAGAAGCAGCCCGCATTGCCAACGCCCATGAGTTCATCATGGCATCGGAGCATGGTTACGACACTGTTATCGGTGACCGTGGCGGACGTCTTTCGGGCGGACAACGGCAACGGCTGAGCATCGCCCGTGCCATTTTGAAGAACCCGCCCATCCTCATTCTCGACGAAGCCACCTCGGCACTCGACACCGAGAGCGAACGATTGGTGCAGGATGCGCTCGAAAGGCTCATGAAAACGCGAACGACCATTGCCATTGCGCACCGTCTGTCGACCATCCGCAATGCCGATGAGATATGTGTCCTCCACGAAGGACGTATCGTCGAGCGGGGTACACACGACCAACTCATGGCTCTCGACGGTTATTATCGCAAGTTGCACGACATGCAGCAAGGATGAAACGCCGTCGCGGATGTTGCCGTCCCGGTGCCTCCCCGGTTGGATGAAGGAAGCGACAGGGCGGCATCATCTATGGAATGAAATGATTGGCTCTTCGGTCTGATGACCGGTTTGGAATCAAGAGACGAAACCGAAAAACAACAGATATGTTTGAAATCAAACTCACTCCCTATCGTTCCTCACTCGGAAAGATTTACCACCGGCAGACACCCGGCGGACAACTGGTGTCGCCCGATGGGAAATACCGCTTCCATCTTGACGACGACAGGGACGAATACGACTTCTGGGTCGTGCAGGGCAAGGGATTGAGAGAGGCTCAGACCGTCAGGGTGGCACCTCAAAACACCATTTTCCTATCCACCGAACCGCGATCGGTACTTGTCTATCCGGCGGGTTATCTGCGTCAGTTCGGATTGGTTTACACCTGCCAAGAGCCTACCGCCCATCCCAATGTACATTACGGACCTGCCGTGCTGCCGTGGTATGTGGGCTACCGCGACACCCCCGGAGGCTATGTCTACGACCTTGATTACGATACCTTGGCAAATGCCCCGACACCCGAGAAGACCAAACTCATTTCCGTCATCACGAGCAATAAGGCATTCACGCAGGGGCATATTGACCGCATCGGCTTCGTGGCTGCTCTCAAAGAACACTTCAAGGATCGCCTCGATGTATTCGGACGAGGCTTTCGGGACTTCGACGACAAGTGGGAAGTGCTGGCACCTTACCGCTATCATATCGCCATCGAAAACTGTTCGGAACCCTATTACTGGACCGAGAAACTGGCAGACTGCTATCTGGCAGAAACCTTTCCGATATATTACGGTTGCAGGAACATAGACGATTACTTTCCCGAAACGGCCTATCAGACCATCGACATCAAGCGTCCGCAACTCGCCATCGAAATCATTGAGCGTACCATTGCCGCCCATGCCGCTGAAGAAGCAGCCTATCCGCTTGAGCAATGCAAGCAACTCGTGATGGGCAAGTACAACCTCTTCGGACAAATTGCCGCCCTTTGCGATACCCTCGACCCCCATGCCGTGCGCAAAGATGTCACGTTGCGGCCTTGTCGGTCGGGCTTGGAACGGCACAATATGTTCAATTACGCCATCGGTCGGCATTATTATAAAGCCAAAATGCGGATGATGCGTAAGAAGTTGAAGCTGTAAATGTAGGAACGAAGTTTGAAGAAAACAGGCAATCAACAAGTATTCAAATCAGAAAATGAATAAGATGATTATAAAATGGCTTCATGGTATGGGAGCTTCGGTAACAGCATTGGTGTTCAATATACTCATGTCTTTTGTCGTTTACATGATTTGCCGTTTGGTATATCTGTTGGAAAACCATGCATATTTTGTCGAGGGCTTGTCGTTTTCGGCAATGTCCGATCTGATTAAAGGAGGTTTTATTTTCGACCGATCAGCCGTCTTTTACACCCATTCGCTTTATATATTGTTGATGTTGTTGCCTTATTGGGCAAAAGAGACTCCCCTCTATCATCGTTTTTGCAAGTGGCTTTATGTGGTTGTCAATGGACTGGCGGTGGTCATCAATATGGCAGATGCGGTCTATTTCCCTTATACATTGCGTCGAACGACCACTACTGTGTTTTCCGAATTTGGTAATGAGAACAACTTGTCGGGCATCTTCTTTACCGAATTTGTTCGCCACTGGTATCTTGTTTTGATTGCCGTCGTACTCATTAAGGCCTTGTGTCTGCTCTATGTGAAACCTCGATTGTCGCGAGATGATATTCGTACGAAGAATCTCAAGATACGCTATTTCCTTGTTTACATGCTGTGTTTGCTTCTCGCTGTTCCTGTTTCAATAGGTGCTTGTAGAGGAGGACTTGGTTCGGGTATCCGTCCCATCACCGTCAATAATGCCAATCAATATGTCACCCGTCCGATAGAGGCAGCTTTGGTGCTCAATACGCCATTTGCGCTCATCCGTACTTTCGGTAAGAGTGTTTTTCGTGTTCCCGACTTCTTTGGCGATGAAACTTCGGCAGCTCGTGTCTTTTCACCGGTTTTTCGACCGCAAAAGGTGGGAGAGTTGAAGAAAAAAAATGTGGTGGTGATCATCGTTGAGAGCTTCGGTAAAGAATATATCGGCGCACTCAACCGCGATAAAACCGATGGCGTTTACAAGAGTTACACCCCGTTTGTGGATCGCTTGGTGGCAAACAGTCTTACTTTCCGTTACTCGTTCAGCAACGGCAAGAAATCCATTGACGGCATGCCTTCGGTTCTTTGCGGCATACCGATGTTCATCGAACCGTTCGTGCTGACCCCGGCATCCATGAATCTCTATACGGGTTTGCCCGGATTGCTGGGTAAAACGGGATGGCATACCGCCTTTTTTCATGGAGCCAACCGAGGCAGCATGGGATTTTTGGCGTTCGCCAACAAGATAGGTTTCAAGCATTACTACGGCCGTCAGGACTATGCTGCCGACAAACGCTTTGGCGGTGATGCCGATTTCGACGGTAACTGGGGCATCTGGGATGAGCCGTTCCTGCAATACATGTGTGCAAAAATCGATGAGATGCCGCAGCCGTTCATGACCTCGGTTTTCACGGTTTCGTCGCATCACCCCTTCCATATTCCCGACCGGTACAAGAAAACTTACCCCGAGGAGGAACTCGAAATTCACAAGTGCATCCGCTATACGGATATGGCACTTTCGAAGTTCTTTGCCAAAGCCCGGACGAAACCTTGGTTCAGGAACACCGTTTTCGTCCTTACCGCCGACCATACCAACATGAGCAATCATGCAGGTTACAAGAGCGATATCGGTCAATTCAACGTTCCTCTCATCATTTACGACCCGAGCGGAGAGATAAAGCCCGGCATCAGCAACACTATCGCCCAGCAAATCGACATTGTGCCGACCATGCTCGGATTGGTGAACTATCCCTATCCGTTTCTCACTTTTGGAAAAAATCTTCTCGAAGTCAAGCCCGACGATGCCTACGCCGTGAATTACATCAACGGAATGTATCAGTATGTGAAGCATGGATTGGTGTTGCAGTTTGACGGAAACAAGACGCGCGGTGTCTATGCCATCGGTGACCGTGAGATGAAAACCAACCTCGTGGGAAAGCGACAGGAGCAGGCCGGCATGGAAAAAGAGCTCAAAGCCATCATCTGGCAGTATATGTTCCGCATGGTCAACGATCGTCTTATGCCCTGAAATGACCGCCGCCGTTCTGCCATCGTGTGTCATTATATTAAATATGGTATGCCGGCAGTCCCTTCGATGGTGTCACATCGCTCCGCCTTCCGAACCCATTCAACGCTCAAAACCATACACCAAGGATAAAAAATCATTCAACTATGAAGAAAACCACAATCCATTCACTTCGATACGTCAGTGCCGTCGCCATCGTCTGCACTGCTCTTTCGTGTTCGACATCCTACCGGATGAGTCATGTCGAAAGGTCGCAAATCACCGTGGACCAACGCTACGACCAACCTGTTTCTGCCGAAATCACCGCATTTCTGCAACCCTATAAACAGCGCATCGACAGCACTATGAGTCCGCAGGTGGGCGTTTTGGCACGCGACCTCGAAGCCTTCCGTCCGGAAAGTCCGTTGTCCAACCTCCTTGCCGATATATTGATGTGGTCCGGAAAGTCCTATGATGAGCAGCCCGACTTCGCCGTTTACAACATCGGAGGCATGCGTGCGGCTCTCCCCAAAGGTGTTGTCACCGTGGGCGATGTTCTCGAAGTGGCACCCTTTGACAACCGTATTTGCTTCGTTTCGCTCAAAGGCAGCCTCGTGAAGGAACTCTTCGGTCAGATAGCCCTGCAGGGCGGCGAAGGCGTGAGCCGGGGTGTGATGCTGAAAATCACTGCCGACGGCAAACTTGTCGATGCGCGTCTCAACGGTTTACCCATCGCCGATGACGACACATACCGCATTGCCACCATCGACTATGTTTCCAAAGGCAATGACCGCATGGTCGCTTTCCAACAGTCGTTCGACAAGAACGAACCGCCGGGAGAGGGCAACAACGTGAGACATGTCATCGCCGACTATCTCCGGACGATGCACCGCGAGGGCGTCGTCGTTGACCGAAGCATCGAAGGACGTATTCTGATTGTAAAACCCTAACCATTCCCTTCACATGAAAAAACTCTTGATTACCATCCTGATAGGTGTGCTGGCAGTGACTGCCGAGGCACAACGGAAGCAGTTGCTCATCCTCCACACCAACGATACCCACAGCTGTATCGAACCGTTGAACCCGCGGTTGGCCGACAAGAACATCGCCGGCAAAGGCGGCTTTGTGCGTCGTCTCAACGTTTTGGCAGAAGAACGCCGCACTCATCCCGACCTTCTGCTTTTCGACAGCGGAGACTTCTCGCAAGGATCGCCCTATTACACACTCTACCGGGGCGATGTGGAGGTCGAGTTGATGAACCGTATGCGTTACGATGCCGTCACCATCGGCAATCACGAGTTCGATTTCGGTATCGAGAATATGGCTCGACTGTTCAAGAATGCCACTTTTCCTGTTGTCTGTTCCAACTACGATTTTACCGATACGCCGCTCAAAGGCTTGGTCAAGCCGTGGCTCATCATCAGGCGCAACGGTTTGAAAGTCGGCGTTTTCGGATTGTCACCCGATCCCAAAGGACTCATTGATGTCGATAAAAGCCGGGGGCTGAAGTTCCTCGATCCCATCGAGACCGCCAACCGGGTGGCGGCTTTCCTGAAGGTCAGGAAGCGTTGCGACATCGTGGTTTGCCTGTCGCATCTTGGCTGGGACAGCCCCGATATCAACGATACCATCCTTATCCGTCAGTCGAGAAACATCGACTTGGTGCTTGGCGGCCATTCACATACCATGATGAAGACGCTCGGTGTTGTCCCAAATATCGATGGTAAGCAGGTCTTTGTGGACCAAAACGGCAAGCAGGGATTGAAAATCGGCCGGTTGTTGCTCGACTTTAAGAAAAAATAGCCTCCACCGTAGAGAATCTGCCTGTCCGCACTCGATTATTTGTTTCGTCCGTTCGGGTCAGGCCGGGGAGGCGATGTCTTTCACGTTCCGGCACTCAATCGCGTTGTCGGGTGCCGGTTTCTTTGGGGAAGATTATTCGAAATAGAAAGTGAGGGCAATCATCTTGCTGTGTGCCGAGTTGACCGAGTTGGTATACATCAGCATGTTGCGGTCTTTGATTTCCTTGTAGTGGTTGGTGTCGAGGCTGTTGGTGATGCCATACATGAACTTCAATTCGGGACGCAGCTTGAAGAAAGGCAGGTAGAAGTCGCATCCCAAACCCACTTCGAGAAACACATCCGAGCGTTTCAACCGCAGGTAATCTTCGCTCTTGCCCGTGAGGTTGATCATCGGACTGACCCCCGCCATCAGGTACGGGCGGTGGTTGTTGAAGCGTGGTGCCGCAAAAATCATGTCGAACGATGAGGCGATGTATGCCGTCTTGATGTCCTGCCGTTGCAGTGTCGGTACCCCGTTGATGTCAAGATCGGTCATGTTGCGGAAGGTGATGTGGCGTGTCCCGAAGTACATGGTGGGTGCCACGCGGAATTGAAAATGCCTGCTCAGCCTGAATTCGCCCAGCACGCCCACCGTGAAACCTGCATCCCATCGGTCTTGGTCGGCTAGCACCAACTTCTCGGTGGTGCCGCCTCCCTCGAGTTCGATCATCTGCGGACCGACGTTTCTGAACTCGATGTCTTGCAGATGACTGCCCACCAACACACCGAAATGGAAGGGACGCAGGTCGGTATAGGGACGATTCTCTACTTTTCGTTCTTGGGCCGATGCCGACAGAAAGCAGAATGTCAGCAATAGGGATATAAAATGTCTTGTCATGTTGTTCATCCGTGTTTGGGTGTTGGTGAGCGCATAGGCTGCAACGGTTGTCGTCATGTTCCCTCCGACCTTTGTCAACGAAGGGAAAGCACTCAAAGACATAACGTACCCTCGGGTGCATTATTGTATGGAAGCCTCTGCCGTAATTTCTGTTTTTCAAAATAATCCTCCTCTTTTTGTTTTGTCTGTTTTTCCTTTTTTGTGTATATTTGCGTCATGATTCGCCAAATGTCCGGCAATCGGGTGTAAAATACAACCATCTTTTTTTATCCATTTAATTATTTGTCATTATGAAAAGCAGTCTTAAGTGTTATGAATCGTCTGTGAAACGAATGATGGTCATGTTCGTTTTTGCGATCTCTTGCGGTATGATGTTTGCCCAAGATGCTCAGAAGAAGTCCTTCTTCGATAATTTCTATGCGGAGTTGAGGACAGGTGCTACAACCAAGCAGCACAATACCCTTCAGCATATATGGTTGGGCAGCATCGGATACAAGTTCAACAATAGTTTGTACGGCTTTATCAGAACCGAGTTTATTCGGGGCATCTATGAGAAAGGTGATGACCGGACGCATTTCAAATCCAATATCGGCGGATTGGGAGTAGGGTGTAAGGTGTTGTCCTTGCCCGAACTATCCGGGAGCTTGGACTTGCAAGGCATGATAGGAACGAATATTTACGATTCGGAGATGAAAGCCACGGTGTACGAAATGGGGGTCGTTTGTAAAATACGCAAAGGTTTTACGCCCATCCTTGGCATCAGTTACAGGCACACGAATTCGCGCACGGACGGAATTCCCCATTTCAATAACGTCTTTTTCTCGATTGGTATGACCTTGTGACGACTGCAACGATTGGGGCTTGTGAGCCTACAATTTTTCAAAAAAAAGCATCCCCTTTTGTAGGTATATTAAAAATATGTCGTATCTTTGCAGCAACCAAAAGTTGGTATACAAGAACATTTATAAACAATAAAAATCAAGAAAACTATGGCTTATGTAATTGGTGACGACTGCATCGCTTGCGGTTCATGTATCGACGAATGCCCCGTTGAAGCAATCTCTGAGGGCGCAAAGTATTCCATCAATCCCGACGTTTGCACCGAATGCGGTACTTGCGCAGACGTTTGCCCGTCTGAAGCTATCAGCCTTCCCTGATAGGCGTTGATTGAATCAAATCACATACAAGAGCGATATCCTTCGGGATGTCGCTCTTTTGTTTTGTCGTTGTTCGGCTTTTCTTGTTTCGGTGTTTTCCCTTTTCATGTTTGGAGAACCCGAAGAGCGATTGATGTGTGGAAACATTTGTTTTCAAGGAAGATGAACCGAAGCCTCTTTCGATACTCTCCACAGGGCGATGGGATGAAGAGAGGATAGCGGTTGGATGGAGAAAGGGGGGGGATGGATTGAAGAAAGAAACTCGGTCGGATGTTTGACGGAGGGCGGTTGAATATGGAGAAGAGATCGGTTGAGTATGGAAATCAGATTGGTTGAATGCCGTAAGAAAGGTATTTGAAGGCGGCATGAAGGTCAGTTGAACGTGAGGCGGAAGGTGGTGAGCTTGGTTTTCTTGTCGGAGAGGAGAACGAGTGAGCCGTTGCAGGCACGCATGATTTGGCGGGAGATGGACAGGCCGATGCCGCTGCCGCCGTTTTTGGTGGTGAAGAAAGGCACGAAGATATGCGAAGCCACATCATCGGGAATCGGTTCGCCGTCGTTGCTGATGTCGATGGTGACCGCTTCCTGTGCGTCGGTGTAGGCATGGATGCCGATGTGTCCGTTGCTGTCGACGGCTTCAGCGGCATTTTTAAGGATGTTGCTCACCACGCGGCTCACGAGTCCTTCGTCCGAGTAGGCCAGCAGGTCATGCGGCTCGATGTCGATGCTGATGTCCACACCGTCTTTCAGGAGCGGTTTCGTCAGTTCGGTCATGCGTTGCAGGAATGGCTTGACATAAAACAGGCGTGGCGAAGGTGTGGGCACATGGGTGAATTTGCGGTAGTTCTCGACAAATTTCACGAGGTCTTTACCCGTTTGGCTGATGACCTGCAGCCCCGTCCGCTGTTCGCCTTGCGAGTTTTTGAGCAGCGTGTCGCTGAGCGAGATGATGGGTGTCACCGTGTTCATGATTTCGTGGGTGAGCACGCGGATGAGTTTCACCCAGCTGTCGATTTCCTGGTTGGCAAGCTCTCCCTTGATGTCGCTGAAGCCGATGATGCGGACGCGCCGGTTTTTGATGACCGTGTGGGTCTCGCGGGTGGAGAAGTCCGCCATCTTTTCTTTCGTCTGGTTGATGTGGGTTACGGCTCCAAGGTGCAGCAGGTCGAGGGCGGCGCGGTTGCTTCGCAGCACGATGCCCCTTTCCTCGTCGACCACAAGGATGCCCGTATCGACCGAGTCGAGGATCAGCTCGAAGTATTTTTCGCGTTCGATCTGTTCGTCTCGGGCATGTTGCAGGATGGCTTTCACGCGGTTGAGCGAGGAATTGACCTGTGATTCGCCGCTTTTTTTCCCCTCTTCGGGAAAGCGGAAGGTGTAGTCGCCCACATCGAGAGCGTTGAACATGAACCCAATCTTGTCGATGTTGCGCCGGTAACGCTTCCGCAGTTGCAGGTAAGCCGCCGCCAAGACAATCAGTGCGAGAATCAAAACGATGTCGAGCCAATGCGTCATAGTCCGTAACGTTTGATTTTGTTGTAGAGTGTTTGCCGGGAGATGCCCAGTTGGAAAGCCACCTGTGACAGGTTTCCTTCGCAGTCGCGGATGGTCTTTTCGATGAGCCGCCTTTCCATTTCGTCGAGCGTCTTCACCTCGTCGAGCGGTTTTTCCCTGACGGTGTTGCCGCTGTCGATGTCGTTGTCGTCGAGGGTTCTGCCGTTGCTCAGGATGACAGCCTTCTCCACTGCATGCTGCAGCTCGCGCACGTTGCCAAACCAAGGCAGCGATTCGATTTTGCGTTCGGCTCGGGCGGAGAAGTCCATGTCGGCCTTGTTGTACATCGACGCATATCTTTTGAGGAAGATGCGTGCCAGTGCCGTGATGTCGCCCGGGCGTTCGCGCAGCGGCGGCAGGTGCAGGTGTATGGTGTTGATGCGGTAGAGCAGGTCCTCTCTGAAAGAGCCTTGGTTCACCATGTCCTGCAGGTCGCGGTTGGTGGCGCATATCAGCCGCACGTCGATGGGGATTTGCCGGTTGCCGCCCACACGCACGATGCTCCGCCTTTGCAGGGCGGTGAGCAGTTTGGCCTGCAGGCTGTAGCTCAGGTTGCCTATCTCGTCGAGAAACAGCGTGCCGCCTTCCGCGAGTTCGAATTTCCCCGGTTTGTCGGCCTTGGCGTCGGTGAACGCCCCTTTCATGTGTCCGAATAGCTCGCTTTCGAAGAGTGTTTCCATCACGGCTCCCATGTCGATGGGCATCATTTTGTTGCGGCAGCGTCTCGACAGCCGGTGTATTTCGTTGGCGAGTACCTCTTTTCCCGTACCGTTTTCGCCCGTGATGAGGATGTTGGCATCGGTGACGGCCACCTTTTCGACCATGAGCCGCAGGTCGCACATGGCCGGCGAGTCGCCCCAGAACATCTTGCTCTCCGTTTCGGCGGGGGCAGGGGAGTGGTCGCTTCGGTGACTCTTGCGGTAGGCGTTGAGGAGCGTTTCGGTGAGCTTGTCGTTGTCGAAGGGTTTCACCACGAAGTCGGAAGCCCCCTCTTTGATGCCCGTCACTGCCAGCTCGATGTCGGCATAGGCGGTGAACAGCACCACTTCGACGTTCTCGTCGGCCCTTTTGATTTCCTTGAGCCAGTACAGGCCCTCGTTGCCGTTGTTGATGCCGCTTCGGAAGTTCATGTCGAGCAACACCACGTCGGGCCTGTCCTCGCGCAATCGTGTCGGGATGTTCTCGGGGTTGGTGGTGGTGATGACACGTTCGAAGCGGTCTTCGAGCAGCATCTTGACGGTTGTCAGAATGTTGCGGTTGTCGTCGGCAATCAGTATCGTTCCTTGTTTCATGTTGTGTCGTTTCCCGTCGGTCGCCAGACCGTCCGGTGATGTCTTTCTTGATCTTGACGCAGTTCCCGGGCTTGGCCGTCGGGAATTGTCGCCGGGCTTGTGTGTCGCCGGGTTGTTGTCTTGGTATATTTCAGCCTGTCGGCACCTTCGGTTGTTGCAAAGATACCTCATTTTCCGTTCACTTTCAAGCATGGAGCCGATTTTGTGGCATCGGGCGGTGCATCTTCTGGTTTCCCGAGGGGCGCAGGCGGCATTCCCGCGGTTGTCCGTACAGCGTGCCTGCCCCGGACCTGTATCGTTCCCTGCCGTTATACCGTCCTGTCTGTCACGCCTTTCGGGCGGCTTCGGTTTCCCGTTATCTCGTCTTTCCTGATTTCCCAACGTGTTGGGAAATATTTTTCAACGTGTTGGGAATTTGCCGCCGACGGGATAACGGGCATTGGAAGTCACCCGGTACGTGCGGTGGCGAAGCCCCTTTCTCGTCCGTTACGGCAGTGTTGTCATCCCTGACGCAGTCTTTCGGCTTGCCGTTCATTTGCCTTCCGGCCATCGTTTGCGACAGGCAAGGCGTGTGCAGGTGTGTCAAATATTTGGGCAGCCGTGTCCAATAATTGGACAATATGCTTTTTGGTGGTTTTTCGTAAGTTCTTGATAACGTGTAATATGTGATGTATGGCACGGTTTTGGCACGAAGATGGGGTGTATGAAAAGAAACATTTGTATCATAATAGGCACACTGGCAGGCTTGACAGCCTTCGCACAGCAGCGGTGGACGATGGACGACTGCATTGCCTACGCCATCGAACACAGCAATGGCGTGCGCAAACAGCGCATGGAGACAGCGCAGAGCCGGTATGAAGAGAAAACCGCAAAGCTCGATTTCCTGCCCACGGTATCGGCGCAGACATCGGCACAGTACAACTGGGGACGCAACATCGACCCCGGCACCAACACCTACAACAACGTCACGACCTTCCAGAACTACTACAGCATCGGAGCCGAGGTGGCACTCTTTGACGGCGGACGCACCCTCCATGCCTTCAAGAAGGCGAGGCTGGCACGCGCCGCCGGCGAGACAGCCCTGCAGAAAGCCGCCGACGACAAGGCCATGACCGTGATGGCCAAGTTTGTCGAGGCCGTGTACCAACGGCAGGGCATCGCGCTGGCCGAGCGCAAACTTGCCGACAGCCGGGCTATGCTCCGCAAGACGCAAGCCCTGTTTGAGCAGGGCGAAAAGGCACGTCCCGACGTGGTGCAGATGGAAAGTCAGGTGGCTGAAGACGACTACAACCTGCTGCATCTGCAAAACAATGCCCTCTTGGCGATGGCAGCCCTGAAAACCGAAATGAACTTCCCCGCCGGCGATTCGCTCGCCCTCGACACCACCCTCGTGGCCACTGTCGTGGCCAACGATGATGCACAAGCCATCTACGACCGCTTCAAGGACGTGTCGCCCGTGGTACGGACGGCTGCCGACCAAGTCGAAAAGGCACGTCGCGACTACCTCATCAGCCGCGCAGGCCTGCTGCCGAGCCTCAAACTCGGAGGAGGCATATCGACCAATTATTACCGCAATCTCTCCCGGGACGGCGGCAGGGCAGAATCCTTCGGGAAACAGTTCGCGAACAACAGGGGCGAATACATCTTCCTGTCGCTGTCCATACCTGTCTTCACGCCCTCGAACTGGCGGTCGGTGCGCCGTGCCAAGACCGACTGGGAAGCTGCCCGGCTCGACCTCGACGATGCCCGCCGCAAGCTCAACGACGACATCGCGCAGGCCGTACTCGACCGCAACGGATATGCCCGCGAGCTGGTGAAGATGGAGAAGAAGGCCGAAGCCGACGCGCTGGCTTACCGGCTGTCGCAACGCAAGTACGAAGAAGGCATGCTCTCCACCTTCGACCTCCACACGGCGGCACAGGCATGGCTCGACAGCCGCATACGCCTGCTGCAGATGAAACTCATGCTCGAAATGAAAGAACGATTGGTAAACTATTATAAAGGTATCAGACCATGGACATTGAAATAAAACAGAAAAAGTATTGGCTGCCCAAGAAATACTGGGCATGGACGGGTGGCGGACTGCTGCTGGCGGCAGCTCTCGCATGGCTTGCACTGGGCAACATGTCGTCAACGCTTAAAGTGGAACGCCGGGGGCTCAGCATCGGCGACGTGAAGAAAGCACGCTTTGACGATTATGTCAGCGTCGACGGCAACGTGGTGCCCATACAGGTGGTGCAAGTCTCGCCCGAAGAGGGTGGCGTGGTACTCGAAAAGGTTATCGAGGAAGGCGCGCATGTCAGGAAAGGTGATGTCATTGTAAGATTGAGCAACAGCAACCTCGACCTCGAGATACTCAATGCCGAGAGCGAGCTTGCCGAAAAACAGAACATGTTGCGCAACACGCAGATCACCATGGAGCAGGACAGGCTCAACAACCAAAGCGAAGCCGCAAGTCTGGAAATGGAGATGCAGGCCAAAAAACGCAGCTACAATCATCAGACCGCCCTGCAAAAGGAGCAGCTCAACAGCCGCGAGGACTATCTCAAGGCCAAGGAAGAATATGAACTGTCGGTCAGGAAAAACGCCCTCATCCGCCGGCAACTCCAAAAAAATGCCCAGTTGCGACGTTCACAGATGGACCAGATGAACGACAACCTGTCGTCGATGTTGCGCAACGTGCAGCTCGTCCGACAGCGCAAGGAACGCCTCAACGTGCGCTCGCAGATCGACGGCGAGGTGGGACAGCTGGACATCGAGCTGGGACAAAGCATCTCGCCCGGTCAGAAAATAGGCGTCATCAACGACCTGAGCGACTATAAGGTCGAAGCCAAAGTCGACGAACACTACATCGACCGCGTGCATCAGGGACTCACCGCCACCTTCGAACAGAACGGAAAACGCTACAGCCTCACCGTCAGGAAGGTCTATCCCGAAGTCAAGGACGGAAGGTTCAAGATCGACTTCGTCTTCAGCGGCAGACGACCCGCCAACATCCGCACCGGACAGACCTACTATGTGGACCTGCAGCTGGGCGAGTCCAAGCAGGCGGTGCTGATCCCCAAAGGAACGTTCTACAGCGTCACGGGCGGCAACTGGATATTCGTGCTTGACAAGGACGGCAAGAAAGCCTATCGCCGCAAGATACGCATCGGCCGCCAGAACCCGCAATACTACGAAGTGCTCGAAGGACTCGAACCCGGCGAGCGTGTCATCGTCAGCGGATACGAAAGTTACAAGGACAACGAAATTCTCATCCTCAAATAACGCTTATCTTCCACTCATGAAACCTCTCTTCAACATCAAGTCCTACTTCACGTTTCTCTCCCGAAACAAAGTATATACTGCCATCAATGTCTTCGGACTGAGTGTGAGCTTCTCGTTCGTGGTGCTCATCGGACTGTATTACCTTCACGAAACGGGCATCGACCGCAACATCGAGGACGGCGACAGCCTTTACAGCCTCTGTGCCGGGATGGAAGCAAACAAACTCAGCGGCACCTCGCGCGAGGTGATTCCCCTGTTGCAGAAGCAGCTGCCGCAAATTGCATCGGGCTGTGCCCTCTATGCCGACGGCGACGTGCGCATAGCCGTCGACGCACAAGGGGGCATGATGAAGGTGAATATGCTCTTTGCCGACTCCACCTTCTGCCGCTTCTTCCATCCCGAAATGGCCGAAGGCAACCCCGACGCGGCACTCGCTTCCGTCGACGACGTGATGATCTCGACGCAGCTTGCCCGCCGGCTCTTCCCTCTCGGCAACGCCTTGAGCGGTACCATCGTCACCGCCGACCACAGGAAACTCCACGTCAAGGGTGTCTTCGAGAAACCCGTCGAGACCTCGTTGCCCGACATCGATGTCATCGGCCGCTATGAGCAGCTGCGTGAAAAGTTGCCCTACTTCTTCGATATCAACGGCAACTTCGGATCACCCGATGTGGTGCTGAAGCTCAAGAGCGGCACCGATGCGGCGCAACTCGAACAGAACATCAACAAAATCCTGAAACCTATCTACGAAGAAAACTTCAGGATGAAGGTCACCTTCCGCCTCCTGCCGTTCTCCGCGAGCTACTTCTCCGACTACTCCTCGAACGTATGCCGGCGCGGCAACGTGGCACTGGTGTATTTCATCTTCTTCATCGGCATCGTCATCCTGCTGTTCTCGATGATGAACTACATCAATCTCACGACGGCACTCACCGGCCAACGCTCGCACGAGATGGCGACACGTCGCCTTTTGGGCAGCCATACATGGGAGGTGAGGATGCGGCTGGTCTTCGAAAGCATCTGCCTCTGCCTCTGTTCGGTAGTGCTGTCGGTAGTGCTGGCATGGGCTTTCGTGCCTGCGGTCAACAACCTGCTCGACACCACGATAACCCTGCGCTCGCTCTTCGGCATCCTGCCTCTGGGACTGCTGGCGGCATTCGTGCTGGTGGTCGGTGCGCTGGCCGGTGTGCTTCCGGCATTCATCATGTCGAGGGTGAAGCCCGTCGATGTGGTGAGAGGCACCTTCCGGCGACAAACCAAGATGGTGTTCGGAAAGGTATTCATCATCGTGCAAAACGTCATCACCATCTCCTGCATCGCCCTTGCCTTCATCTTCAGCATGCAGATACGTCACCTCATCAATGCACCGCTGGGCTACGACACCGGGGGAATGATGGAAATCAATGTGCCGACAGATGCCCGGAAGGCAGAACTTTTCAAGAAATCGCTGCTGCAGCTCGGCCCGGTCAAGGGCGTATCGGTGTGCATGTGCTCTCCCTTGATGGGCGGATTCAACCAGATGGCTTACGTCAACAACAATCCCGTGAGGTGCCAACGCTTCTATGCCGACGACAATTACCTTTCGCTGCTGGGCATCAAGATACACAGGCAGTTCACCCAAGGTGATTCGATATCCATCTTCGTCACGCCCGATTTCCATGCGAAGATGGGACTCAAGCCCGATGCCCGCACCTTCAGGTACAACGAAAATTATGATGAAGACGCCATTGCCGGCATCACCGACGACTTCAGGCTGATGACCGTCACGCACGATAACAGCAATGAAGTGGCCGTTGTCTACCTCTTCAAGAAGCTGCCCGATCAAGCGGTCGGTTCGGTACTTGTCAAGACCGAAGGCGACTGTCTCGAGCAAGTCAGGAAGGTGTACCGCAGCGTATATCATGAAGACATGGTGCAGGATGCCCCCTATCTCTCCCAACAGATCGAGAACGCCTACAGCGAACAGTCGCGTATGGCACACCTGCTGACCATTTTCTCGTTTGTCGCCATCCTGATTTCGCTGCTCGGCCTCATCGCCATGTCGACCTATTTCATCGGTCAGCGCAGCAAGGAGATAGCCCTTCGCAAGGTGTTCGGCTCGACGAGCAACCGTGTGAGGCTCCGTCTCATCCGC
>JALETQ010000001.1 GCA_022781445.1 Prevotella sp. | reverse complement strand
ATAGCAATAGTATGGATTGACACTATAGCAATAGTATGGATTGACACTATAGCAATAGTATGGATTGACACTATAGCAATAGTATGGATTGACACTATAGCAATAGTATGGATTGACACTATAGCAATAGTATGGACTGGCACAATAATAGAGAAAGCGACACGGAGAAGCGTGGGGCGGATGGCGGGTGGCGGAATATCGGCGACGACCTTGCGCATTGGGAAAATAAAGCGTATATTTGCACGGTACATAAGCGTGAAACGGCATGAAACATTCGCCAGAAACGGAGATGGGTTCACGCGCGAAACGGAGATAATTTACCTAAAGAACGGACGAAATGGAAACTGAAAACCGCGAACTTACGTTGGCAAGAGAGGTCATCGAACATACGGGAAAGAGCATCTTCCTCACCGGAAAGGCGGGAACGGGCAAGACGACCTTCCTCAAACGACTCACCAAAGAAACATCCAAGCGGCTGATTGTCACCGCTCCTACCGGCGTGGCTGCCGTCAACGCCGGCGGAACCACGATTCATTCGTTCTTCCAACTGCCGTTTTCACCCTACATTCCCAACACGCATATCAAGTCGAAATTCGATTTCGGCAAGGAGAAGCGCAACATCATCAAGACGCTCGACCTGCTGGTCATCGACGAAATCAGCATGGTCCGAAGCGACCTGCTCGATGCAATCGATGCGGTGATGCGCCGGTATCGCGACCGCAACAAGCCCTTCGGAGGCGTGCAGCTCTTGCTCATCGGCGACCTGCAGCAGCTCACGCCCGTGGTCACGCCCGAAGAAACGGAACTGCTCAATGCTTATTACGACACACCCTACTTTTTCGGCAGCCGGGCGTTGGCGCAGGTGGATTACATCAGCATCGAGCTCAAACAGGTGTACCGGCAGCAGGACACCACGTTCGTCGACCTCCTCAACGCCGTGAGGGACGGACATCCGACGCCTGAAATGCTGGCACGGCTCAACGAACGATACATTCCCGGCTTCAGACCGCAGCCCGAAGAGGGATTCATCAGGCTCACGACGCACAACCAATCGGCCGACCGCTACAACGACGAACAACTCAAAAGGTTGCCGGGAAGCACCCAAAATTTCAAGGCCGAGGTAACGGGCATCTTCCCGGAATACGCTTTCCCGACGGTACAGGTACTCGAGCTCAAGCCGGGAGCGCAGGTGATGTTCATCAAAAACGACCCAGCTCCTGCCAAGCGGTACTACAACGGCCGCATCGGACATGTGGAGTCGATCGTCAACGGCACGGTGTTCGTGAGATGTCCGGGCGACGACAAGCCCATCGAAGTGGAACCGGCAGAATGGGAAAACGCCAAATACCGGCTCAACGACACGACACAAGAAATAGAAACCGAGGTGCAAGGCATCTTCAAACAGCTTCCGCTGAAAACGGCATGGGCCATCACGATTCACAAAAGCCAGGGACTGACGTTCGACAAGGCCATCGTCGATGCCGCGGCATCGTTCGCACAAGGACAGGTGTATGTGGCATTGAGCCGCTGCAAGTCGCTCGAAGGGATGGTTTTGGCTGCACCGCTCAGCCCGGACGCCATCATGAGCGACAGTGCCGTGACCGCCTTCATGGACCAAAGGCAGCAAATGACCGGACAGCAGAGCGACAAACTCGACGAATGGAAGGAAGAATACCGAAGGACACTGCTCGTCGAACTGTTTGATGTGCGCGACGTACTCTTCAAGCTCGAACGCATGACCAGACTGATGACCGAGCATTTTGCAGCGCGATACCCGTCGCTGACCGACAATTACCGCAAGACGGAAGAACATTTCAGAAAGAACCTCGCCATCATTGCCCTGAAATGGAAGATGCTCCTGACACAAACAGGCACCGAAGAACTACAAGGCGACAGATTCATGGAGCGCATTCAAAACGGTGCCGCCTATTATCTCAACGAATACCGGCAGGGGTTCGGACGGCTCGTCGAACGGTCGGCACTCGTCCAACCCACAACGGCGGTACTCAAGAAACGGTTCGCCGAAACTTTCGGTGAATTCCTTTCGGCCGTCAGACTGCAATCGGAACTCTTGGAAGTGATGGAAAACGAACGGTTCTCGACCGGACTTTACCTGAAGACCAAACACCGCATCCTGCTCGAAGGCATCCAAGAAAAGAACGGCCCCGGGAAAAGCCCAAAACGCAAGAGCAAAGAAAAAGCATCCAAGGAGAAGAAAGAAAACACCCGCGAAGTGACCCTGCGTATGCACCTTGCCGGCATGGACATCAAGGACATCGCCAAGGAACGCAACCTCACCACGGGCACCATCTTCAGTCATCTGGCAGTTCTGGTGGGCGAAAAGAAACTCCGAATCGACACCTTCGTGCCTGCCAGGAAACAAGAAATCATCAGAGCCGCCATCCAACGGGCCGGAACGGAGAACGGATATGAGGCCATCAAGGAGTTCTGCGACGACAGCATCACTTACGGAGACATCAAAATGGTGATGGCATCCATAAAAAACGAAGAAGACAACTGAACCTTTCCCAATGACGGCATCCGTGAAATACAAGGATTAACAACCGCTTCCCTTACGATGGAAGCCGTGAAATACAAAGGGGAAAAACGGGCCACCCCCTATGACGGCCAAAAACGAAGAGAACAACCGGAACTTCCCCCTACCCGGATGAGTATTGACGGGGAGGCCTCTTCCCCGGAAGTCCGGACACTCGGTCGCTCATTGGCCTTGCGAAACGGCATCCAGACCCTGCAAGACATTTTCGATGACACGAGGGAAATGCTCCATTTCGAGCAAATGCTCCTTGGCCGCAATGTCATCGGGCGTGTCACTTGCGTCGATGGGAGTCTCGAATTGGGCAATGATTTCGCCGCCGTCACACACCTCGGACACCCAGTGAACGGTCATGCCCGTCTTGGTTTCGCCGGCAGCCTTGACGGCTTCGTGTACATGGTGGCCATACATTCCCTTGCCACCGAACTTGGGAAGCAATGCGGGATGAATGTTGATGATGCGCCGAGGATAGGCTTCTATCAGAAAAGACGGAATCATCAGCAAGAATCCGGCAAGGACAATGAAGTCGATTCGGTGTTCCTCCAGCAACGGCAGCAGCCGACCGGCATCGGCAAACGCCTCTCGCGGCACCACGGCCGTCGGCACTCCGTGACGTTTGGCACGCTCCAGCGCGAAGGCATCGGCACGGTTGCTCACCACAAGAGCCGTCTTCACCGAAGGATTTCCCTCAAAATGGCGGATGATATTTTCACAGTTGGTGCCGCTGCCCGACACGAAAATGGCAAGATGGGTTATCATATCAAGAATATGTTAGAAAGAAAATAAATCGTAAACCACGGTGATGGTACGGAAGTCATCGGACTTTTTGAAAAACACCGAAGCCTTCACCGGACATCACACGTCACTCACTTTTGTTGAAACAGCCGCTCTTTCGTCCTCTGACCTCTCCGACTTACACAATCATCCTTCCGAGAATCGTATGTTGAATGCCAACTTTCATCGTTCGGAATAGCCAAAGCGTGCAAGCATCTCATCGCGGTGATTCTACATTTCGGTTTATGAGCATAGTCGGTCACACAACATCCAACACATTTTACGACACATCAGAAAGTGGCATCACTTACTGTTACCTAATAGGAAATAGGGCATCGTTGACCATTATCATATATATAAGTCTACCATTATTATATATATAGCAGCAAAGACCTCCGACTTTCGCACACCCGGCGACAATTCCTTCACACTCGAGCCGCAAGGATTACACGACAAGAAGAACTACCGACGTCTGTGTGACTTACGGGAAGTCGAGACCGTGCGATGCTTTTTGGTTGTCGGCCGTCTCACGCTTCTTTTCCTGCTGTACCTCGTTTTGGACTTGGCGACGCTTGCCGGGGAAGGAACGATGGAGTCGTTGCCGACCACTTCAAGTTCAACGACAACAACACCGTGTCCCAGCATATCCAGCGCACGTGCCGCAGCATACGACAGATCAATGATACGTCCCCGTCCGAAGGGTCCTCGGTCGTTGACTTTCACGATAACTTCACGGTCGTTTCTGGTGTTTCTCACTTTCAGCAACGTGCCGAAAGGATGGGTGCGATGGGCACAAGTCAAGCTGTCGTGGTGAACTCTTTCCCCACTGCTCGTCCTTGCTCCGGTTGATTTTTTGGAATAATAGGATGCTTTTCCTCGCTGTTGCGCCTGCAAACTAAAGCAGGATATCAACATGATGATGGCGGCGACATATCTCATATAAAGGAAATAAGGTTCTCTCCCACCGTCGGAAGAGAACCTTAGTTTGGTATGATTAAACTACACCTTGTGCGAGCATGGCATTTGCCACCTTCATGAAGCCGGCAATGTTGGCACCCTTCACATAGTTGATGTAGCCGTTGGCTTCCTTACCATATTGCAAGCACTGGGCGTGAATGCCGTGCATGATCTGGTGAAGTTTCTGGTCAACTTCTTCTTCGGTCCAAGCCAAGCGGATGGAGTTTTGTGTCATTTCGAGACCCGAAGTGGCAACACCACCTGCATTTACAGCCTTACCGGGAGCGAAGAGCTGACCGGCAGCGATGAACTTATCGACAGCTTCGGCAGTACATCCCATGTTGGAAACTTCAGCTACGCACAACGGCTTGTTGGCAAGGATAGCATCGGCATCGGCACCGTTGAGCTCATTTTGGGTAGCGCAAGGCAGATAGATGTCGGCTTTAACTTCCCAAGGCTTCTTGCCTGCGAAGAACTTAGAACCTGCAAACTTGTCGGCGTAGGGAGCGCAAATGTCGTTACCGCTTGAACGGAGTTCGAGCATATAATCGATTTTCTCTGCATCGAGTCCGGCTTCATCGAGGATGTATCCGTCGGGACCGGAGATGGCGATGACTTTAGCACCCAGTTCGGTTGCCTTCTTGGCAGCACCCCAAGCCACGTTACCGAAACCGGAAACGGCAACTGTCTTGCCTTTGATATCGATATTGTGGGTTTCGAGCATCTTGTGAACGAAATAGAGAGCACCAAAGCCGGTAGCTTCCGGACGAAGGATGGAACCACCCCACTCCATTCCTTTACCGGTGAGTGTAGCACCGTGGAACTGGCTGGTCAGACGCTTGTACATTCCGAAGAGATAACCGATTTCGCGGCCGCCGACACCAATGTCACCGGCGGGGATATCTTGATCGGGACCAATCACTTTGTAGAGTTCGGTCATGAAAGCTTGACAGAAACGCATGATTTCACCGTCGCTCTTACCACGGGGAGCAAAGTCGGAACCGCCTTTACCGCCACCCATCGGGAGAGTGGTCAAAGCGTTTTTGAATGTCTGTTCGAAACCGAGGAATTTCAAGATAGAGAGGTTTACAGACGGATGGAAACGCAAACCGCCTTTGTACGGGCCGATGGCACTGTTGAATTGTACGCGGTAACCGAGGTTAACTTGTACGTTACCGTTGTCGTCTACCCAAGGCACACGGAAAGTGGTGATACGTTCGGGTTCTACGATGCGTTCGATAATGCTGGCTTTTTCAAACTCAGGGTGTTGGTTATACACTTCTTCTACTGAGTGCAGCACCTCTCTGACGGCCTGCAGATACTCTGATTCACCCGGGTGTTTAGCCTCAAGGTGTTGCATGATTTTCTCTACATTCATAGCAATTATTTGTTAGTTAGTTAAACGATAAATCGGTATTAGATGGCACAAAAGTAAGACATTAAAATGAATTTGCCAAGCATTTTGAATGAATTTTTTGTCCCTATTTGTTTTCATCTCTTTTTTACGACAAGAACATACTGCAACATTCATCAAAACCTCTCTTTCATACGACACATCAAACTGCCTCATTTATCTTGCGCCACCCTCCCTTTTGAACATAAACGACTCATTTTTATACCATTATGCTCGCATTTATCATCATATCATTCGCCCTCCGTCATCGACCGCTTTAGCCTTTTACTGCCGGTGCGACTTAACAAGCGTTTGGTATTCGGAGAATATTTTGAGATGGTCACACATGGATTCGGAGTGGAAGACACACATACACACCGATTGTTTCTTTCAGAATCAGCCATATTATACCTAAAATCCGCAAGCAATCTCAATGGCAATCTCAATTGCAGTAAAGAGCTTGAACACTATGCATCATGATAGTATGAGCGTGAATTTTGTCCGATTTGTGCATACCATCCCCTTACCCCACGATGCGACTTGAGGT
>JALETQ010000052.1 GCA_022781445.1 Prevotella sp. | reverse complement strand
GACTGTGGTATTGAGAGTAGTATTTCATACGGCTTTCGGCTGTTTTAACACTCAAAGGTAGTCATTTTTTGTGAATTGAGCAAATATTTTACATGTTAATACATTAATAATCAATCGCTTGCTATTAATTAGCAAACCCTAGAGTATGGAAAGTCGCGATTTCCCCTCCGTCTTCATGGAATCTCTCCGCATTGAGAAGAAGTATGATAAGTTAAAAGGCGCAAGCCCTGTTTCCCAACAAGCCTTGCGCCACAAATTAGAGAGTTATAAAATCAAGGGTTACGGCAACTCCGTGCCGCCGCCCGACGATGTTCCGGATTCGTCAGCCTCGACCTTGCCCTTCCATTCTTCCCACTCGATGTCCACGTCCGTCAGTCCGCGCACGGCACGGCGACCACTGCCTCCGCCCGTGAGAGAGCCGCCTCCGCGGAAACGGGTCTCGGGGATGAAGCGCACGCGCACGCCGTTGATGAGGGCGGCGGTCACTTCCTTCTCCGTGGCCACGCCGTTCTTGTTGGTCGCCGCCGTGAAGTAGAACGAGCCGATGCCGTCGAGCTTCACCGAGCGGCCCTGCGCCATGTAGTCGCCCATCACGCCGCCGAGGGCGGTCAGTACGGCGCGCACGTCGGCGGGACTGACGGTCGATTCGGCCGCCAGTCGTTTTGCCACTTGCTCCGTCGTGATGGCGGAGCCTACCAGAACGGACTTGGGATACCACTTGCCGTTCACCTTCATCTTCATTTTCTTGTAGAATGCCATAGCTTTGATTGTTTTGTGCCTTCGGGCGGCGGAAATGTTAACAACGACTAAAGTATAAGTAGTGGGCATCTAAAGTATAAGTAGTGCCCCACTGAAGTATATTTAGTCACGGTCTCAATCTGCTGCACCCGAAAGGCCGGTTGGTAAATTATGGTTCGGGTGTCATCAGATGGGTGACGGGTGCTTTGCGTCAGGACGGAAATGTTGCTTGTCGAAGCTCGACGAGGTCTGATCATACTGCTGGAAGTTCTTTGCCTGTCCGTTGCCGTCGTAGCCTGCGAGGGGCTTGTAGTTGCCGTTCCTGTCGTGGTATGCGCCCAGGTAGTCCCATGTGATATTCATGAAGCTCCACGCCTCGGGCAGGAAGTTCTTCTGGGGCATGCTCATGCCGGTCTCCTTGGTACGCAGGAAGGTGACGTTGCCCAAGTAGTAGGCGTAGGTGAGGAACTTGTTGGCAGCCGGGTCGTACACCACGCGCACGCCGAGATTGTCGACGATGTTGTTCGCCAGGTCGTTGAAGTCGATGTTCCAGCCGCCCTTGCAGAGGAACTTGGGCAGGCGGATGCCGCCGGAGACGGCCGAGAGGTTGCCGACACCCGACTGGGTGTTCACCATCTGATAGGCCAGGCCGTTTTTCTTGACAGCATCCCAGCCGCTGTTGACTTGTCCGGCCGCCAGGCAGATGCTGCGCCCTGCGGGTATCGTGGTCGTGGAGTTGGCCGGGTATCCGACGCCACGCTTCTTCCAGTCGAGACGCTGGAGATCCTTGAGCTCCACGACGTAGAAGTCTCTCATGTTGTCGCAGTCGGGGCTCACCAAATAGTAGTCGTCAAGGGAGATGGTCTTGTTCGTGGCATTGGTGATCTCTATCCAGTTGTATTCACCTATTGCCAACGTGCTGTGGTAGTATTCGGTGATGATCAGGCCGCCGTCGCTCTCCTGCAGGTTGGCATTGATGCCGAAGTTGTAGGTGTGTCCGTCGGCGAACTGCACCACCTGCTTGGCCTCGCGGTAGAACTTGTTGCGCGAGGAGAACTGGTCGGCCTTCTTGTACACGGGGCCGGCCAACGAGGCCGCCTCGTCGCGTACATACACCCTTGCCTTCTTCGTGCTGTTTTTCGAGGCGTCGGCCTTTGCCCATACATAGAACATATTGGAATAGAGTGTGGTGCCCTTGCCGGCCGCACTGCCTCCGATGACCACGCCACGCACCCGGATGGTGTCACTGATCTCCTTGCCGGCTTCGTTGATGCGGTAGTTGCCCGGTGTCCATGAGGGTGTTGCGGTGGAGAGGTCGAGATTTCCGTCCATGTGTAGCACGTCCGATTCCACTGCCACAGAATACAGGCTGGCTGCGTAGTACATGTCCGACTTCGCCCTTACGCCAATCCAGCTGCCCAGCATGGAGAATGTCACGCTTGCCGTTTTGCCGTCGGCACTGACCGGTGTGAGCTTGGCATACAGGGGGATGTTGTACTTGTTGGATGTGGCGTCTATTGACTGGGGCGTTCCCATGGTGACTTTTCCGGTTGCGTCGATACCTGTAGCCCATGCTCCGTTCTCTGCGTCGCTCTCCTTGCCTGTGGCCGCCGCCACCTTTACGCTGGCGAGCTTATAATCGGCAGGCACGGTGAAGGAGAACCGCCCCCTGCGGTCGGACTCGACCTTGAGGGTGGTGGTCAGGGTCGTGCGGCGTGTGCCGTCAGTGATATAAACATAGAGGGGAATGGTCTTTCCCGTCTCCCAATTGTATTTCAGTCCGCCGTTGCCGTCGGGCGATACGGCTACCCTCGTCATGGGAGAGCCGGCTTGCTTGGCTTTGCTGACCATTGCCTGTTCGTTCTCGCCCAGCACGGCCTCGGCAGTGATGACGGTTCCCTTGCTTTGCGATGTTTCGCTTTCGTTTCCTGTCAGATCGTTTTCCATGTCTGAACATGCCACGGCAGCCATGCATAACACGGTGGCTGCGAGTGTCTTCAATAATGTTGTTTTGTTTGTCATGTTGTTTTTCTTCTTCATTAAATTGATGTTCGTTCCGGTTGACCGGTCATTACCGTCCTTCCGATTCGCTGTCGTCCCACAGGTTGAAGGACTTGGCCGGCATGGTGATGGGCTCTTCGTCCTCGCCGCCGCCCATGTCTGTACCGGGAGAGCCGCCCGGCAGGTTGCCCGACACTGATGTCAGAAGACTTTCTGCGGCGATTTTAATGATGTCGCAAGAAGGCCGTGTATAGGCCTTCCTTTCCTTGAGTTTGAGATCTTTTTCTCTATTCATAATCTTGTAATTAAAAATGGTTATAAAATAATGATGGTTTTGTTTTTATGATTCTCGTTTATCCTGACAAGCACGCTGTTCCCGAATTGCCGCCTGCCATCTGGTCCTTCTCGGTCGACAGGGTGATTGGCGGTGCCTCTCTGCACGCTGCTCTGCCTTACGGGGTTCGCGAACGCCATGGTGGTCGTGATGAGAAATGTGTTGTCATCCGATGCCCCATATATGGGAGCTGCTGCAAGGCGGGATTCTCGCGTATGAGGGTCTGCAGGGCAAGGCTCTCGTCATAGGTGGAAAGGGGCATCGGAATGCAGCCGGCTTACAGCCCTTGTCGCTGAAGGTCATTGTCTCACAAAAAAAGAGTGATACTGGGCGTTTGTTTTGCCTTTCATCTTGAATTGCTTTTTTCTTGGGTCAAGTGGTGAAAAAGGGCTTATTATTTCTTTGCATACGGGAAAAGCAGGCATAACGAAAACGGGGCAACGGAACTTCGTGGAAGTCCTTTGCCTAAAGGGATTGCGCGGGGTCGCCTCGCGCACGTATGCGAGAATGTTTGGGGGTGACGTTACGCCGGTAGCGCCTATATGAGAGAGTAGCAAATTATTTGGAACTGCCAAATAATTCAACGGCATTTTGCAGGAAAATTTCTTGTTTTCCTGCGCTACGCATACACCTTTATAATATAAAGAGAATTGCCGTGGTTGATTATATCTCCTTGATAAGTTCAATATCCGATGATTAGGATGTGGGTGCAAAGGTAATACATATTCTGTTAACTGCCAAATTATCAGCAGGATTTAATTCGGCTTTTTCACAAAGCCTGCATCGGCCTGTCGGGAAAACCCTCATTGTTGATGACCGGAAAAATTGTCGTATGCGTAATGGATAACCGTAAAGCAAACCGAGGAACAAGATGCCGGTAAGTGGAAACAGCCGGATGGAAAGGTGCTATGAACGGTATGAAATGCAGGACAGAACAATATGATGAACGACGGGGCTTGTCGCTTCCTCCTCACTTTATATATGGAAGGTATCGACGGCTTTGTTCTGTTCCATTCTTTTTTTTGAATAATAATGGTTCTGTACTGCTCTTCAAGATATAAGGTTAAGCAAGGCATCGACATCGGCTTCGTCAGTACTCCAGTCAGTTACGAAGCGTACAGGTGTCAATGCTTCCTGACGGGGGCCCCATAATTCGAAGGATACAGAGGTGGCAAGGCGATCTATATCTGCATTGGGTAAGATGAAGAATTGCTGATTGGTCGGAGAGTCGATCAGCAGTGGATAGCCTTTTTTCAACAAACCTTCTTTGAGTTTCATGGCCATACGGATTGCATGACGTGAAATCTTCAGATACAGTGAATCGGTGAACAGGGCATCAAACTGCAACGCTGTGAGTCTGCCTTTTGCCAACAATGCGCCGTGCTGCTTGATCAACGGACGGAAATGGGGCAATTTGTCCTTTTGCGGAATCACAACCGCTTCGCCGAAGAGCGCACCCGCCTTGGTGCCACCGATATAGAACACATCACATAGACGGGCAATGTCTGCCGCAGTCACATCGGTATCATCGGCAGCCAAGCCATATCCCAATCGGGCTCCATCCATATATAACGGAATTTCTGCATCGCGACAAACCTTGCTGAGAGCCTTCAACTCGTCGAGAGTATATAAGGTGCCGAGTTCGGTGGGGTGGGAAATGTAGACCATTCCCGGTGCGACCATGTGTTCGTAGGTTTCGTCTCGATAGAAGTCGTCGATGAATTGTCTGACGATATCGGCACTGAGTTTTCCTTCATATTCATCAAGGGTGATGACACGGTGCCCGGATGCCTCGATGGCCCCCGACTCGTGTACATGAATATGAGCCGAACGGGTTGCCAACACCCCTTCGTGCCGGGCAAGCAATCCGTCGATGACGGTGGCGTTGGTCTGTGTGCCGCCCACAAGGAAATGCACCTCGCCATCGGTCAGGCCACAGAAATCGAGGATGCGTTGTCGGGCTTGTCGGGTGTAGTTGTCGTCGCCATAACTGGCGGTCTGTTCGAGATTGGTGTCTATGAGGCGTTGTAAAACGAGGGGATGGGCACCTCTCATGTAATCATTGTTGAAGTATATCATGATGATGTATGGGCTGAATGTTGTTTTTTCTCTTCTTCTTATTTGGCTACTGCAGGGTGGGGGAGCGCACCATTATGATGCAAACGCACATGTAAAAGCGGGGGCGACAGCTGTTGCCTGCGGATTCGATGTGACAAAGTTATGCGCTTTGATACGATTAGCCCGTATTTATATGTTAAGAAGTTGAAAACCGATGCGGCTCGTTCGCGCTCTCATGGCAGATTGGGGATAATCAGAAATGGCAAGCATTAAGTTTCTTGCAAATAGTTGTTTTCGGGGAAAGATGTTGTGAGTTTACCCGTTTTCTTATATCTTTGCGGGAGTTTAATAAATAAATGTTTATGTTTGTTTGGAGATTCGGGGCACATAGGTGGCGATGTTTCGGCTTGTTGCATCATGTTTCACCTGATTACAATGAATTATCTCTTAGAGCATAATATGGGAAGGATTACGAAAATACATCCGGCATGTTTGTTTTTTTGTGTTAATGGAGGGGGCGTCTTTCCTTTTGTCCGATAAAACGTTTATTCTAATAACTTAAAACATAAAGCCAATGAAAACGAAAACAATTACGCTTAGAAGAATGGTGGCGTTGAACGCCATGATGTTACTCTCGATGTGGAGCTATGCACAATCGTATGTGACCATGACTACTTCAAAAGAAGTGGGTACCGAACTGAAGATGACGGTTGGTGTCGAAGGAGATGTAAAGTTAGATGGTCTGGAAGGCGAGATTGTCAACTACTCAGTCTCGACATTAAAAGTGACCAAGCAGACCTTTACCATCACAGGTGCGATTGAGAGTCTGGTCGTGAACGATTGCGGCATCACCTCGGTCGACCTGACTCATGCGCCCGAGTTGCTGACTTTCAAGGCCGAACAAAACAAGCTGACGGAGCTCGACCTGAGTGGTAACAAGGAGTTGACGACTTTGTTCTGTTCATTGAATGCCTTGAGTGAAATTGACGTGATGAGGCTTCCCAATCTTAAAATGTTCAGCTGTCATACCAATCATCTGACAAAACTGGATGTGACTCAAAATGCCAACCTCAAGGAGTTGTACTGCTATGACAATAAGCTGACTGAACTGGACGTGACAAAATGTGTTAGCTTGAAGAAACTGTCGTGCGGCGGCAATCAAATCAGCGTGCTTGACGTGACAAACAACAAGATGCTCGGAGTGTTGTTCTGCCACAATAATAAATTGGAGACACTTGATGTTTCCAACAGCATGTTCCTCTATCAGTTGTCGTTTTCGGATAACAATATCTCGACAATAGACCTGTCGAAGAATCTCGATTTGGAAGTTATCTATGCACAAAACACTCCTTTGAAGGAGCCGCTCAATGTGACGAACATGAAGAACTTGGAGCAATTGTTCGTTTTCAATACCAACACAGCTTCGGTCGATTTGAGCACCAATGCGAAATTGAAAGAGTTTTCTTGCTCTCATAATAAGTTCACTCAGGTTGATTTCAGCAATAATCCTGACTTGAGATATGTCTGGGTGGAGGACAACAAAATTGGTGTTGAAAGCATGAAGAAGCTCGTTGAATCGCTGCCTGTTCGTTCTGAAACTAATAAAGGTACGTTGATCATGAAAGACGTGAACGTGGACGACACGAACGAATGTATGAAGGAGGACGTGCAAAAGGCACAAGAGAAATACTGGACATTGTATTCTGTTGATGACGAAATGATCACGCCTTATCCGGGAATCGAAAACAGCATCGATATGAATTATGCGCAAAAGATGTCGGTGGTCGAAGAAAACGGAAACATGGAAATATATAATGCCAAACCACATGTCGCATATCAAATATTCACGATGGATGGAATAAAAGTTGGAGAAGGTGTCACCGACAGGCAAGGTAATGCGCAAAGGCAACTCAATGCCTACAAGCATCAGCGATTGATCGTGAAGGTGTCACAATGTGGAACCGTCAAACTCTGAGATGGTAAACTGTCAAATTGGCATGGTTTGCACCTCCTGAACTGTAATAGTCAAGACTTGTTCTGACAGCTGTTTTGCTATCGGACAAAAGAACTGTCGGATTAAGTCTTGACTAATTCACATCAATCCTTTTTCATATTGGTTCTCAACGGTTCCGGAATTTCCACCGATCGTTATCAAATTGCAACTTGTTGATGCTGTGCTTTCATCGTGGACGATGTATTCCCTTTGATGTGCATTTTCTGGATTTTCTTGCCACCGTTGCCCTTTTTTGTTGTAAAAGTAGGCGTTCTG
>JALETQ010000019.1 GCA_022781445.1 Prevotella sp. | reverse complement strand
TCTATGCATGAACCGCCACAGAAGTAGACGCTCATGAGCGAACGGATGATCTCGCTGTACTGATAGCCATAGAACTTGCATCTTAACCCCAGTGTGGAATCAATCACGGATGAGAGGCCGGAGTCAAATTGCTCCATGACTGGAAAAATACCGCCGAAAGGAGTGAGATTCTCAGATTTAATTTGTATTTTTGCCATGTCCGTTGCGTTTTTCACTGTCTTTGGATTTGCAACACTAAGATAAGTGAAAAAAATGACATGACAAAATCCTGGGCAACTTTTTGTTGCTCAGGAGCTTATAAAACATAACATTTAACTAAGTTGCGGAATTAAGGTATTATTAAATCGTTATTCATGCCTCGTTATATTATGAAATGGATACTTAGTGTGGAGCAACTGCCTTTGCCGCCAGTCGCTCCGCCACTTAAATGAAATTACGGATATTCCTCATTGCCGCCATCGTTCGGCTTCTCACCTTTCTTGGGTTTGGCCGTCGTTTGCTCGTAGCTCACATCGGTAAGTGTAAAGTATTTCTTCGATGGACTGAGGCGCACAACCGGTTTCGCGATATGCTTCTGCACATTAAAAACCTCGCCTTTAGGGACGGATTTGCTCTTGAACGAGGGTTTGAGTGTACCTAAATCACCAAATTCTACGATGTCGCCATTTGCCACGATGTCTCTGGCAATCTCGGTGGCGTAGTTCAATACGGCTTCCACTTCCTGACGGTTGAATGTGGTCGATTTTGCCACACGCTCACAGAAATTGCGGAAACTCACTCGATGTCTACCCGTTGGCTGGGCTATTTGCACGACTTTACCGGCATTTGCACCTACGTTCAATTTGCGTTCTACAAGAACGAACTGTAATGGTTTGTTAGCCATAAATCAATAGTTTTTCCTCCTTTTACTTCCCCTGGCGAAGTCGGAGGTATTGGCTTTCAGCAAAGGCTTTTTGTTCGATAACGCAAATGTACTTGATTTATTGCAAAAAGCACCTAAGCTTTTGCTCAAAAGCTTAGGTGTAATCGGCAGAAAGCTTAGGTGCTTTTGATGGGTTTCTTATGAGTTCTTCCGTATATCGTATTGGGTTACTCAAACGCGACCAGACTTGAGGGTACTCCCACGGCAGTAACAACGGGTGTTTGCGAGCATTCACCCGTCTTGGTATTGTAGGTATAGTAGCCCGTTCCGTTATTACACGTCATACCAAAGACGATGAAATCCTTGTAACGAGTTATGGCAAAAGAGCCGTTGCTGTCGGTCATCGGCAAATCGAGTTTTTCGATGGTTTTGTTCCAAATGTCGATTTTCACGGGTTGGAAGTCTTTTTTGAGTATTCCGAATTCCGTATCCGTTACTTTCACACAACTGTACACTATACCATTGCCCGCATAGTAAGACTTAATCATATACTGCCCCGTTTTGCCAATCCCTTTTATGGTTGTCTTCGACAGGTTGAACAGGTAGTCGGCGTCCCATTGGTCGCTTCCTTTGCGGATACGCAGGAAACCTTCCTTATTGGCAACGTTGAAGTTGTTGCCCGCACTGTAAAAGTAGATGTCTCCCCGCTCGTCCATAAAGGCATCGGAATGGCGGAACAATCCGACAACACTTGTGCGACTGTCCTTGATGACTTCGGTCTTTTTCGTTTTAAGGTCAATAACAGCCACCTCTGCACCCGTCCCCGGTACGGAGGTGTGGGGCGAATTGGGGAGGCGTATTGCCCGTTGATAAGATGCCTTCAGATGAAAGCCTCTGAACGGTAAAAGGGGTACTTTTGCTTCGCATCACCCAACAAAACGAATAACCACCTAAGGCTCAAGACATTCCACTTTTGTAATCAAAAGTGGATGTTTTGCCTGATTTGTGCTATTTGTCGTCATGCTTCACTATCCGTTTCGGCAAAGCCGACTCAAAAACCATACCCCATCTGCCCGACAATCAAACGACATCAATCCGGAATCCAATGACCGTTTTGGGTTTAACCCAAATCGGCCATTCGAGCGTGCGGTTCTACATCTCATGCCGTTCATGACACTTTCCGTCCGATGTCATTCGCTTGCCGACACCTTGCCTCTCTGTTTGTTTTGCCGTAGCCCGCTACGCCTGCAACAAAAGGAGAGGCAAACTGCCCGACAATCAAACGACATCAATCCGGAATCCAATGACCGTTTTGGGTTTGACTTCCCGGAAAACAAAACTTCCTGCCTGCCGACGTGTCGAACCGTGCGGGGGAAATGGCGGTGTTGCGTTACCCCGATACATTCGACCCATCGACCGAAAGGCAGGAAGTGGGCGGCACCCGTGGCAGGCAGGTGCCTCAGAAACCAAAATTATCCCGAATCGGTCTTCAGTCCGTTTAGTTGGGCATGATGTACGGTTCATGATGCTTTCCGACCGGCATTGCAAAACCGATTGGGGATAATTGGCTAAGGGTCAGCCGGTCATCAACGGACAGCCAAGAGGTAAGGGCTGTCCGTTTCACCGGCCGATGTGTGGCACATTGAAGTGCGCCGGGTCAGGCTTCGCGCACGATTTGGCCGTCGAAGAGGCGAATGATGCGGTGGGCTATCGAAGCATCGTGCTCGTTGTGGGTCACCATGACGATGGTCGTACCCTCGCGATTCAGCTCGGTGAGCAGTCCCATCACTTCGGCACCGTTCTTTGAGTCGAGGTTACCCGTCGGTTCGTCGGCAAGAATGAGCTTCGGACCGAAGACAACCGCTCTTGCAATCGCCACGCGTTGTTGCTGACCACCGCTGAGCTGATGGGGGAAATGCTTGGCACGGTGACTGATGCCCATGCGTTTCATGATTTCCTTCACTTTCTCTTTGCGTTCGGCCTTCGATACGTTGAGATAGGTGAGCGGCAGTTCGATGTTCTCTTCGACATTGAGTTCGTCAATGAGGTTGAAGCTCTGGAACACAAAACCTATCTCGCCTTTGCGCACATCGGTGCGTTGTTTTTCCTTGAGCGACGACACTTCCTTGTCGCCGAGCAGGTATCTGCCGCCCGAAGGATTGTCGAGCAACCCCAAAATATTGAGCAGGGTTGACTTACCACAGCCCGACGGCCCCATGATGGCCACGAATTCGCCGTCGTTGACGCTGAACGATACATTGTTGAGTGCGATGGTTTCCACTTCTTCCGTGCGGAAAGACTTGCTGAGATTTTCTACTTGAATCATAAGGATATGTTTTAAATTGTTTTACGTTAATCATGTTCGGGTATCGCCGACACGCCCTTTCGGCAGGCGGCGACGGACGGATGTTTATTCCTGCTTGAGGAATTCGACGGGATTGCTGTCGGCTGCACGACGACAGTTGAAGAGGGTCACGGCGGTGACAATGAGCAAAACGGCCATCACCACGAGTACGAACAAGAGCGGCGGGATGTCGATGCGGTTGTCAAAGAGCATCAGCCACTGCCGGGCCACAAGCCAGGCGGCCACGCTTCCGACGATGCTCGCCGGCAGGGCGGTGGTCATGATGGCTTTGAGGAAGATGGTGAAGATGTCGCGCGAGCCGGCACCGTTGACCTTGCGGATGGCTATCTCCTTGTGACGGTGGTTCACCTCGTCATTGACATAGCCTATCAGCCCTATCAAGGCAATGATGAGTACGGTCAGTCCTGCCGTCATCACACCGTTGCGGAAATTCTTCTGGGGGGTGTACTCCATGTTTTTGAGGTTCTCCATGCTTTCCGCGATGATGGTCAGCGAGGGGAAGAAGCGTTGCAGGTGCTGTTGCACCATACCGAGTTGTTCCTCGGAGGCTTCGGAAAGCCTGATGAGCAGATGCGTTTGGAAAGGCGACGTGTAACTGCCGTAGAACATGACCGACGGACGTCTTTCTTCATTGCTACGTGCATTGCCGATATGGATGTCCTCGTACATGCCGATGATGGTGAACGGGAGGTTGTTTTCGGATTCGCTGTGTTCGGTGATGTTGACCTTTTTGCCCACCACGTCATCCCATCCGCGGGCTTTCTTCATCGCCTGCCCGAACGCACGGCTCACCATGACTTCGGGCAGACTGTCGCCGGCATGGGTGAACTTGCGTCCCTCGAGGATGCGGATGTGCATCATGTCGAAATAGTTGTCGCCCACGGTGTAGAGATCGGCGATGTTGAACAGTTCTTCTTTCTCGTTGGGCAGGTACACGTTGTTACCGCTCGCACCGTGGAACGGCAGGGTATTGCAGGCCGACACCTGCCTGACACCCGGCAGTTTCTTCACCTCTTCGGCAGCCACGAGCCGGTCGTTGGCCGACAGTGCGGTCACGTCGACCACCGCGATGTCGTTGCAACGGTAGCCCAGGTCGAAGCCCACGATGTGGCGATACTGAAGGCTCACGACCGCCAACAGTCCCAGCAGGAACGACACCATGGCAAACTCAAAGCCCAAAAGCCATACTTTCCACCGGTGACGGGCTGTGTGATATCCCCTGAAGACCGACGAAACGGGCAGGCGGTTGTAGAGGAAACCCGGCACGATGCCGCCTACGACAAGCACCACCAGAGCCATCACCGCCAAAATCCACGATCCGCGGTTGAAGATGAGTACTGAAAGGGGAGCCGACAGAATCTGTTCGATAGGTCCCCTGCAAGCCATGATGAGCGCGGTGCCCAAGGCAACGGCCAGCAGCAGATGGACGAAGGCCTCGCTGAAAGCGATGGTGTAGAGCTTGGAGCGGTCGGCACCGAAACTCTTTCGGACGGCCATCTCGCGCGAACGGCTGATGAGATTGCCCACCACGATCAGCACATAGTTGAGCAGCGAGGTGGCCAGCAACACGAATGCCAGCAGGGAGAGAATCCAAAACATCTTCTTCACGTCAGGGCGATCGGCAAACTTCTCTGCGATGGGGGTGAGCCGGTAGTTCACTTCCACACCGGCAGTCTTGAGTTCCTTGACGGGATAGTTGTCGGTTATCATCTTGCGGATGGAGTTCGACAGCTCGTCGGGCGACGTTTGCTTGCCGATACGCACATAACTCATGTAGCGATCGTTTCCCACGAGGTTGTATTGTCCGTCGTAACTGAAGCTCTTCTGTGTATTGAGCGACCCGATGACATCGAAAGCATGGAAGCTGCTGTTGTGGGGATAATCTTCATAGACGGCCGCGATGGTGAGGTTCAGTCCCGGCATCGACTTCGAGAAAATCTTTTTTCCGACCACATTGCCGCCCATTCGTTCGGCGGTCGTCCGGCTCACCACACAGCAGAAGGGGTCTGTGAGTCCCTTGCGGGCATCGCCTTCCAGAATCTTGACGGGAAACATATCGAAGAAACAGCTGTCGGCAAGGTATATATCGGCATTGATGCGCCGCTTGTCGACAAGCTCCACCTCGCCCGAAGCAATGAAATTGACACGTGTGGCAAGCTCCACTTTGGCGATATTCTTCTTCATCAGCGGTGCCACACCGCCCGAAGTACGGTTAGACTCTATATCTTCGTCCGAAGTGGTCTTGAACGATTCGGTCACCATGCAGATACGTTCGTGGTCGGGATAGCAACGATCGTAGGTCTGCTCGTAATATACTTCCGCGATGTCGACCGCACTCAGACCCAGACCCAACGCCAGACAGACGATCTTGACGACATTGTGCTGTCCCCGACGGGGCAGGTTCCGCAGTGCTATGACAAAATTCTTAACTAAATGATTCATATATATAAAGGTATTACTGGTTATCCTTGATATGAAGAATGGGGTTTTCGTTGCTTGCCTTCCTGCACCTGAAATAAACCGCGAGGACAGAAAGCGACAGGCTCACGATGCCCGTCACGACGAATATCCATGGCGAAAGGGCGATGCGGTAGCTGTATTGCGACAGCCAGTCGGACATGAAATACCATACAAGGGGGACGGCAAGGACAAACGCCACAAGCACATAACCGGCAAACGAGCGCAGCAGTTTCTTGAGTATCTGCCCGTTGTTGCTTCCGAACACCTTGCGGACGGCGATCTCCTTGTGGCGTTGTTGAATGAAATACATGCTCATGGCGATGAGCCCCAGCATGGAAATGACGATGGCGATGAAGGCAAACAGGAGGGCGATCTTCGAGAAACGTATCTCTTTATCGAAGATGTGTTGCAGCTGCTGGTCCACAAACGGCCGTTCATCGTCGAGTTCTTCCTTGAACACCTCGCGGTAAACACGTTGTACCTCCCGATAAGCCTCGACGGGATTGCCGGTGATCTTGATGAGGAAATTCCAAGGATAGAACGACAATTTGTCTTTGATGTCGATGATGACGGGATGCTGTTCGGTGGTGACGGTGCCCAACATGAAGTCATTGACGACACCCTTGATGGGGATATGCCGGCTGTCTTCCGACAAATCTATGAAACGGGCATCTGACGGCAACCCCGTATCGGCAAACGCTCTCGCATTGACATAGATGCCTTTTTCGGTCGACCTGCGGTAATCCTTTGTCAGTTTGAGCCCCAAGACATCAAAGAAGTCCCTGTCGCCCACAAACGACTGGAAGCTGACAGTACGCCCGTATATCTTCGTTGTCAGGTTGTTGCCTCGCTCCAAGGGGCTGCTCTGACAGGCGGAGATGCCTTTCACGCAGGGCAGTTTGGCAATGCGCTCCTTGAACTGCCGCACGGCAACGGAGTCATTCGATGGATTATCGATGTTCAGGAGGTTCCCGGTGTCGTAGCCCAAGGGAGCCGAAATGAGGTGGTGCGTCTGCAGTCCGATGGTCATCGCACAGGCCATGAGCAGGATGGTTGCCATGTTCTGCAAGACGATGAACACCTTGCTGAAACGCATCTTCACATGGGTCTTGAAGGTTCCACGCACGACATCGATTGGTTTGGAGCGTGAAATGTATATGGCCGGAAGCACGCCTGCCGTCACGCCGACAACGATCACGAATGCGAAGACGAGCAAAAGGTTGGTCGGGGCAAACACCCGCATCAGGTCAATCTCGGTGGCAAGGAGTTGATTGGCGTACTTCACCGCGACGAAAGCCATCACCCCTGCCAGCAGGAGCGAAGCCATACACATCATGATGCTTTCCATCATGAGCTTGAGAATGATGTCTTTCCTGCGACAGCCGAAGAGCCGTCGCGTTGCCATCTCGCCGGCACGCTTGCCCGATTGGGCCACGGTGAGGTTGATGTAATTGAATATCGAGAAGAACAAGATGATGAGTTCGACGGCAAAGAGTACATTGACCAGTGAGATGTTGCCGCGCATCGTGGTACGCGTTGAGCCTTCCACTTTGGAGAAATACAGCTCGTTCAACGGCACAAACAAGACGTGCGTCTCTACATCGGGCATACGATACACCCAGTTGATGTCCTTCATATACTTATCGATATCCCTGCTCCGGGTGCGGATATCGTGACCGGGCTTCATGAGAAGTGCCAGTTCCACCCCGTTGGCATTGCCCATCCGCTCATCCGTGAGGGACGGATTGTAAAATCTCACGTACTCGAAACGGGCAACGACATCGGCAGGGACAATGCTCGATCCCTCCATCTTCCGTGCAACACCCGTGACCACCAGCCGGATGGAATCGCCCAAGATGACGGGTTTGCCGATGGGATCGGCGTTTCCATAGAGCTTCTTGGCGGTTTCCTCGGTGATGACGGCACTGTTGGAAGTATCCAAGACGTGGTTCGGGTCGCCCTGAACCAACTCGAAATCGAAGATGCGATAAAAGGTCGAATCGGCAAAAAGAACCTTCACGGGCAGCTTGTCACCCGTCTTTTGGGTCGCCTTGAGATCGGAATAACTCATCGCACAACTGCTTTCAATGTCTGGATAGCGCGCTTTCAGGTGCTTCTGCATATACCAGCTCGACCCGGTAGTGACTTGCTCTCCGCCGTTATATTTCATCGAATATCCCTGCAGGTAGATGCGATCGGCTTTGCTGTGCATCTTGTCCGTCGAATATTCTTCTTGTGTATAGACACCGATAATCAGCACGAACATCAGCGAAATGCTCAGTCCGAACACATTGATGGCGGTGTAAACCTTGTTTCTCGACAGGAAGGTCAGGTAGGATTTGAGGTTGAGAAGCTGTTTCATTATTGATTGTCTTTGATGTGTTATTATTGATTGTCTTTGATGTGTTTCACAGGATTTTCGTTGCTTGCCACATAGCTCTGCACCACAACGGCGGCAAAAGAGATGAGCCAAACGATGATGCCGGCCACCGGAATCCAATACCACCACGTGATGCGGTAACTGT
>JALETQ010000050.1 GCA_022781445.1 Prevotella sp. | reverse complement strand
CAAAGAGTTATGTTTGCAATGTGAAAAGGAGAATTATATATGATTAAGTTCAAGGAAAAAACAAGAGAAGAACTCATTGCAGGTTTCAAGCGTGCCATTGAGCGTAAAAAAGAATTTGAGAAGCAGGCTCAAAAAGAGTTTGCTGATATGCGTAAACGTGGGGCAGAACTGAAAAGTGCATTATGAAGTCGCTTGATAATCGGATTGAATATACAGCATATCAACATGACCAAGATAACATTCTACGAACAAGCCCTTAATGACAAACTACATGGGCGCATCACCGAGTATGACAATGCAGACGAGTTATTTGCCAAGTTGAAGATATTTGGCAAAACGAAACGATAACACCAAGTGATAAATCATTTGGTGTTTTTTCATCCTATGACATTTTCACTCTCAAAATTATTATATACACCCAAATGTAAAAATGTCACTCCAACCAAGAAATTCAGAACTCAGATGCACTTCTACTCGATTTTTCAAAAAAGTGCGAAGTGACTTGGATTTGCGGAATAATGTGCTTATATTTGTTTCAGATATTCGGGAAATCCCACTGATATAAAGGAAATGCGGAGGTGCAGCAATGCGCCTCTTTATTTTTTGCTTGAGGTGTCGAATCTCTATTTTATGAGCCGTTATGAGTAAAAACAGAATATAAACACCCTTAAAGTGGGGAAAGAACATTGCCAGTGAGAGCTGTATGGGAATTGCCAGTGAGAGCAATAGATACTACTAATCAGAAAAACTATTACCCATACAGCTCAAATCTTTCAGATTTTCGCTTGATTAAACTGATTTTATCACATTATACATGATTATAAGAATAGCAACAGGAGAACGATTTAGAACCCGAAAAGAAGCCAAAGAGCGTGTCGGTGGCAAATGGGCATTTGAGAGATTGGTTAAAAACGGAGAGATAAGATTTGTAAAGGACAGTAATAGCATAGCAAGCGATGGATTACACAACCCTAAGCTAGGAAATCGGAACTTGTCTTAATCCGCTGCAAGCATACATATACTTGGGATTATGCCTACATACAGATTTTAAGAGTGATATTTCAAATGTCAACCAAGATACATTGGCAGATTTCCTGAAATGTGATGTCAGTACGGTACAAAGAGCCTTACAGGTGTTTAAAGAAAGGAACTTGCTTGCCATTCATCGAGACAAATATGGTTGGAGAGAGAAAAACAGATATAGGCTAAGCAGAAGCAACTGGTTTGGCGTTTACAAGAAGATATTAAAGGAAGATATAACAAGAGAGCAGATGGGTTTCCTGTTACTGTTGAAAAGTCTTTGCTACAGTCACTGCAACTACACAGATTATTATGGTAGGGATTTGCAGCGTAAGATGGTTCTTAAACAGAGCATGATTGACAACTATTTAAGGGCTTTGGAAGCCAAGCAGTATATTAAGAGAGATAGAAAGAAGAAACGGATAACGATACTTCGGAATGACTTGTTTCTGAAAACGGAAGAATCCGATAAAGAAAAGATAATGAAAATATGCCCAGAGGCAATGGGCGATGATGATTATATTGATGAGAATGGACGATACCACTTTGTAGGCTAAAATCGAATATGCCCTGCACCACATTTACAGGACAGGAGACAGGGTCACGAATAAGAATTTGAAAGATACTTTACAAAAGATTTACACGAGACTTGGCTGCAAGAGAAAAGCAAAAGCAACACAGATTACAGAATATGGATTTACCACGCAAAGATGCAAAATACCGACAGATAAGGGAAGAAAAGACGGAATGATATTGTTTACTATATAACTCACATACCATGATTACAAAAGAATATTTATAGACACTCGTCAATGAAGCCAAAAGCCTTGTTGATATATTGAAGATACTGAATAAGAAACAGAGTAAAGTCAATATTGAAGAACTGACAGATCTACTGGATAAGTACGGCATAGACCCTCACGCCCTCCCTATTAAGCTGATACGATTAAAGGACATACTTGTAGAAAACAGCACATACCAATCTGCCAAACTAAAGAAGCGACTGGTTGATGAGGGAATCAAGCTAGACCGCTGCGAGATATGCGGACAGGGTAACACATGGAACGGCAAGTTACTTGTCCTGCAATTAGACCATATCAACGGCATACACACGGACAACCGCTTGGAAAACCTGCGGATAGTATGCCCTAACTGCCATACCCAAACAGATACGTTCTGCACACGAAAGCTCAAACAGCACAACTACTGTAAAGACTGCGGAAAGGAGATCGCCCCCAAATCAACTTGGTGTCCTGAATGTGCGCTGAAGCATAACCGTGTACATAAGGTTTCACCCTCTGACAAGCCCTCCAAGGAAGAGTTGTTACAGTTGATAAGGGAGAAGCCTTTTACAGAAATCGGGAGAATGTACGGAGTAACAGATAATGCCATCCGTAAATGGTGCAAACGAATGGGATTACCCTCTACGAAAAGAGATCTAAACGCATTATATCAGAAAAACACAGATACAGAATAACAGGAAATACCACACATACCCAAACGTGAGATTATTTTCAAGCAACAGACTATAATCTGTTAGCCAACTGTTGCTTAATCCGAGATGTTTTTGTAATTTTGTGGTGCGATGGAGTGTTGACCTATAGTTGACCTCCAATCCGCACAGAGTTCATTAACAAGCTGATAATTAAGCTCATATATAGCTTGTGTGGCGAGCCTCATAATCTGGAGGTCCCAGGTTCAAGCCCTGGCTGGTTCACAAATAGGTTTCAAGAGGACGTCAGACAACACGTCACTTTAGACTTCAAAACAAGGATAATCGCTGTAAAATCAAGGTTTTACAGCGATTATCCTTGTTTTTATCCACATTCGCTTGACTGCCAAACCATACCTTTTGACAGTCATCATTCGGTCATTTTCTGCTACAGAAACCGCTACACAAAAGCAGGCTCTAAAAAAAATGTAGCAGTGAATGGAAAATGACTACCAAATTGACGGCATGCAAATCTCTTGTTTTCAATAATTTATGTAGAACTTTGTAGCCGAAAAGCTACATTGACATGAGCTATAGGTCCAATTCTGACGTATTTCATGATAATCCAAATCGGTGGGAGAGGGAGAGCTTTCACGCATTGTTTTGTTATTTTTGTCTGTGCGTCCCGACCGATACCGCCGAAATTGTCTATATTTGCATGCATAAACGAATCGGGAAACTTACCGCCCGGCTTGCCTGAAAAGGTATGAAGGGCATGAAAACAAATAGCAATCGAACCCATGAAAGCCATGACAGAGAAAGAAAAAATGCTGAGCGGAGTACTCTATGATGCACGCCATTGCCGTGAAATTGTCGACGAATTGCGACAATGCGAGGAATTTTGTTTCCACCTCAACCAAGTACCGCCCTCGCAAAGGGACAAGCGTCGTTCCATGTTTCGACAACTCTTGGGCAAAACGGGCGAAGAATTTACTATCATTGCACCGTTCTTCTGTGACTTCGGCAAGAACATCTCGATTGGCGAACGCTTCTTTGCAAACACCAATATGGTGGTACTCGATGAGGCGAGAGTCACTTTCGGAGATGATGTTTTCGTTGGCCCCAACTGTAGTTTTTATTGTGCCGAACATCCGTTGGATGCTGAACAACGCAACAAAGGCTACGAAACGGCACACCCGATCACCATCGGCAACAGCGTTTGGCTGGGTGGCAATGTGACCGTTTTGTCGGGTGTGACCATCGGTAACAACTGTGTCGTCGGTGCAGGAAGTGTGGTCGTGAAGGATATTCCGCCCTACAGCGTGGCGGTGGGCAACCCCTGTCGGGTCATCAGACGGCTCAATCCCTGTGAGGATGTGTCGTCATCTGTTGGGCAATCCTTGTCGGTCGAAGCCCTCAGCGAGACTTCAGCAGGTCACGAAAAAGGTTACACTTACCGTTATCCGCATCCGGCTGTGACGGCCGACAGTGTGGTGCTGTGCCGAAGAGACGGGCAAGCCAAGGTGTTGCTCATTCAGCGTAAGTTTCCGCCTTGTGAAGGGCAGTGGGCTTTTCCGGGAGGATTCATGAATATTGACGAAACGACCGAGGAGGCTGCCCGGCGCGAACTGATGGAAGAAACCGGCATCGGAGGTTTGCAGATGGCTGAAGTGGGGGTGTTCTCACGGGTTGACCGCGACCCGAGAGAGCGCGTCATCACGGTGGCTTATGTGGCGGTCACCGACCGATATTATGAACCGGTGGCGTCCGATGATGCCAGCATGGCACAATGGTTCGACCTCAATGCACTGCCCGAACTGGCGTTCGACCATGCTGAGATCTTGCAAAGAGCCATGGAAAAAGTCGGGATGGCATGATCCGAAAGGTATCGATGCCGTGACGGTACGGCTTGGGTGGGTTTTTCTTTGTAATCCTTCCGGCTTGTCATTGTGGTGTGAAAAGACCGCTTTTTTCATGAAAAGGTCGGGAAATTGCCCAATATGTCATGATCTATCAAACTTGGCAATTTCCCGATAATAATGGTTTTATGTCATTCGTGGATGAGTTCAACGATGGTCTTCACGCCTTTTATTTTTGCGCCCGTGACTTTTCTGAGTACTTGTTCGTGCTTGGCAAACGCGACGGCAGCGTAGGCATACCTTTCTTTTACGTCTATTCTGCCGATTTCCGTCGGTGCAAGTCCGCCCGTTTTACACAAGAATCCCACGATATCCCCTTTGCTGATTTTGTCCTTTTTGCCCTTGCCGATGTAGAGAGTGACCATCGTCGGGCGCGCCGGAAGGGGCAGCTCTTCGGGTAGTTCATAGGTGGCGGGTTCCGAACGGATGAACGACGGCAGACTTTCTTCGGGACCGAGGAGGTAGAAAATGCGTCCCTCGGCATCCCATCGGGCCGTTCGTCCCACCCGATGCGTGTGACTGTCGGCATCGAGCGGCAAGTGATAGTGAATGACATTTGCCACATGGTCGATGTCAAGACCGCGCGAAGCCAGATCGGTCGCGACAAGGATATTGGCAGATCCGTTGCTGAAGCGGTAGAGTGCATCTTCACGCATACGCTGCTCTTTGCCCCCATGCAGCATGGCAACCGTGAATCCTTTGTCCTTGAGGAAAGCAAATGTGCGTTCCACACTGTCGCGGTAGTTCAGGAAAACGATGCTGCTCTGCTCTCCCAAGTGTCGCAACAACCGTTCGAGACAGTCAAGTTTATCCTTTTCGGGACTCATCACCCGATACTCGGTGGTGCGTGCGGCAGGTGGTTCGACCCCATCGGTAAAATCCAGTTTCAGACTCTTCTCATCGCCCATGAAAGCTGCAATTTCTTCCGAATCGGTGGCCGAGAGCAATAAGTTGCGTTGCGTGTGGGGCAGCATACCCAAGAGTTTCTGCATCTCATCGCGGAATCCCATCTGCAGACACTTGTCGAATTCGTCGATGACAACGTAACGGATGGTGGAAGAGAGGATGTTTCCCTTGCTGAAATGGTCGTTGAGCCGCCCCGGTGTTCCGAAGATGACCTGCGGCAGGAGTTGCTTGTAAACCCTGTGCTCGTCCATTGTCGGTCTTCCGCCATAGAGACTCATGGCTCTGATGCCGGTCTTCATGTCGTTCAATACGCGTTCGGATTGCAGTGCCAATTCCCTTCCGGGAACGATGACGAGCAGCTGAACGGCATCCGACCGGGTATCGATCATCGGCAGCAGCGACAAGAGATAAGCCAGTGTTTTTCCGCTTCCGGTGGGCGAGAGTACCACGATGTTGCGCTTGTCGGAGGCGACCGAGGCGATGACTTGTTCCTGCATGACACTCAGCCGGGCAATGCCCAGTCGATTCAATATGTTCTGTTGATTCATTTTTTTTGTTGTTATGGTTGTCACTTCCCTCTTGGTGAGGTTGCTCCCGTCGGTATGGCGAGAGGTTCTGAAAGGCATTTGTCACAAGGTTTGCCGGGCTTGTCGGTACCGTTCGATTTCGTCGAACTCCTTGCCCATGTTCAGATTGAGGTAGATGGTGTATAAAACCCGATACCATCGGCGTTCCTCTTGTGGCATCATGCGGCGGTAAGTTTCCATCGGAACACGGCTTTTCTCGTAGAAAGCCCTTGTCCTACGCTGCACATCTTTGGTCGGACGTGCTCTTTTGTCCAGCTCTACGGCTTGGTTGAAGTAGGCAAGACCGATGTTGAGATATACATCGGGGAGAGTGTCGTTCCGGCTCAACAGCGATTCGCAGATGGCGATACACTCCTCGTAATGTCCCATGTTGAGCAGCACATTGCTCTTGGCAAGAAGGTAAACGACGTTGGCACTGTCGATGGACAAGGCTCGGTCGATGACATACATGGCAGAGTCGGGACGATTGACTTTCTGATAATAGTCCACGAGTCGGGGGAAGAAGTAGGCAAAATCGGGCTCGTGTCGGAATCCTTTCCACAACATGGCGATGTAACGGGTGGTGTCTCGGTGAAGTAAATGGGCAGCGGCACCATATTGAAAAACAAAAGCTGCATTGTCTTTGTCGTTCATGGCCAAGTCGAGGTAGCGCAAAGTCTTGTCGGGATTCTGCATTTTGTAGCCGCAGTAGACCGTTCCGTAGGCGGCACGGTGCATCAATGCTTTTTCCTTTTTGTTGTTGGGGAGGGTGAAAAGCGGACTCGCAGCCGTCCGAATGTAAGTTTCGTAGAAGTCGAAAGCCCTTTCATAGTCTTGCTTTTGAGAGAAGAAGGTGCCTCCGTTGAACAGGTTGGGTCGGATGTCTTGTAAGTATTCGCCGTTTTTCTTGCGGTATTTGAGTCTTATCCTGCCATGCTTGTCGGGGCTTGCATCAATGCTGTCGATGCCTTCGGCGATATAAAACATCTTCTTGGTGGCGATGAAAAGACTGGTGGTATCATACTTCTGTCTGAGAAATAGTTTCTCGTTGCCTTGCTCGTATTGCTTTCTGACGGCATCAAAGAGGAGTAGGCGAATTTTCATGTTGCGCTGATTGGCAGAATCGGCAAGCAAATCGGCGAGCAGTTTCTCGGCTTTGGGCAACTCTTTTCCGCTCTTGAGGTAGATTTCGGCTTGGGCAATGACTTTCTTCTGGGCAGCCAGTGCCAACGGAACCGACAACGACAAGAGAACCGACAGTCCCCAAACAAGGAACGAAAGGCTGACGGATGGCGATGATTTTTCTTGCTGACGGTTCATGGGTGATAGGTATGAGTCTTTGGTTAGGGCGAGTTAGGGTAGGGAGGCGTATTCAATGGCTTTCACAAACTGATGAAAGGAATCCTTGGTGTCGCAACGATGACAGTCCCATCTGTGTATAAGGTAAATCGGGAAGCCGATGTGAGGCTTCCCGATTTGATATGATGATTACATATTGGCTTCAGCTTCGGCAGCCTTGGTTCTTTCGTCTTTGGCTCCATAGAGGCGGTAGTAGCATCTGTAGAGCGGATAAGCCCATTTCGATTTGGCACCGGTCGGGTCGAGACTCTTGGCTTTTTCGAGGTTGGTCTTGGCTTCTTCGAATATCGGAAGGATTTGGGCTTCGGCGGCAGGAGCCAAGCGTCCGGTACGTCCGGCAGCACGTTCTTCCACTTGGGTGGCACGATCGAGCAAGCAAGCACCCAGCCATGTCAGCACTTGAGCATTGTCCGGGTTGTTGGTCAGTGCCTTTTTGTAGTATTCGATGGCCTTTTCGAGGTCTTGGGCAATCATCGCATTCTGACCGCGGAGAGCCCAAACAGTAAAGTTGTTGGGGTCGGTTGTGAGTTTCTCGTCGAACAATTTGTTCATCGGGTCGTTCATTTCCAATTGCGAATACATCATGGCAAGCGTCTCAAAAACAACGTCGTTGGCTTTGTCTTTGGCATAAATTTCTTCCAAAGTCTTCACGTAGTTCACCGAGTCGGCTTTGGTTTTGAGACCCTCTTGAGCCACGGCGAGCTTGAGGTTCATGGCATCTTTGCTCCATTTGGGGTCGTTCATGGCAATGTCTGCGTACTTACCGATGTTCTCTTTGTCCTTTGTCTGGTAGGCAAAGATGGCCGCGTAGTAGGCGATTTGGGTAAGATATTCGTCTTTGCTCTTGTCAAATTCGGCGAAAAGCGGGTCGTTGGCCGTATCAACGTACTTGGCAAAGTACTTGTAGGCGTTCTTCAGGTCGCTCTTTTCCTGATAGTATATACCGCCGTTGATGAGGAACGGCCTGTTATTATACAAGCGATCTTTGTTGGCCGTATAGAACTTTACCTTCACCTTACCCTTCTCATTGGGCATGTTGTCGAATTGGTTGCAGGCCGTTCCGGCATCCATGGCAGTAGCCAGGGCATTGTAGAAACCAATGGTGTCGAAGGGATTGGTGGGTTGTCCGGCCTGAGCTGCAACTTCATTGGTCTGGATAATCATTTGCTCGCTGTTTATTTTTTCGATGGCGAGGTCAACGATCTTATTATAACACTTTGCCTTTTGTTCAGCGTTCATGGTTGCCATGCTCGAGTTGAGCAGCGTTGTTGCTTGCGCATAGTCCTTCATCTTCAAGATTTGTTTGACGGCATCCTCTTGCGCAAACGACGTTGTGGCTGTGACAGCTGCCAACGCCAAGATTGTTAATTTCTTCATTGTTGTTTTATGGTTTAAGGAATTATGGATTGGTTTCATTGTTGTTTTCTTCCCGGTTTTCGGCAGAATCGGCGGCTTTCGGGTTTGAATTTGCGTCGCCGGTATCGATGTCCTGTTCTTCAAATTCGTTTTCCATTTCGTCCTCTTCAGCCTTCATGACCTTGCAGACACCGGCGATGACATCGTTCTTCTTGGCGAGATTGATGAGGCGGACACCTTGTGTAGCCCTGCCCATGACACGACATTCGGCGACTGAAAGGCGGATGGTGATGCCGCTCTTGTTGATAATCATCAGGTCGTTCTCGTCGGTTACGTTCTTGATGGCAACAAGTCGTCCGGTCTTATCGGTGATGTTGAGCGTCTTGACACCCTTGCCGCCGCGGTTGGTCTTGCGGTAATCTTCCACCAGTGAGCGTTTGCCATATCCGTTTTCGCTGACAACCATGATGGTTTCGTCGTCCGAATTGCCGGCAACAATCATGCCCACCACTTCATCATCGCCTTCGTCGAGCCTCATTCCGCGTACACCTGTCGATACACGCCCCATGGCTCTCACGGCATTTTCGTCAAAGCGAACGGCGCGTCCGTTGCGGTTGGCGATGATCAGTTCGTTCTTTCCGTTTGTCAGACGAACGTCAACCACCTCGTCATCTTCGAGGATGTTGATGGCATTCACACCGTTTACACGTGGTCGGCTGTAGGCTTCGAGGCTCGTTTTCTTCACGATTCCTTTTTTTGTCGCGAACACGACGAAGTGGCTGTTGAGGAACTCTTCATCGTTCAGACCTTTCAGACGGAGGAACGCATTGACCGAATCATCGGGTGCAATGTTGAGCATATTCTGTATCGCACGGCCCTTGGACAACTTGTCGCCTTCGGGAATTTCGTAGCATTTGAGCCAGTAGCATCTTCCTTTTCGGGTGAAGAAAAGCATCGTTTGGTGCATGGTGGCAGGATAGATGAACTCCGTAAAGTCGGCATCGCGTGTCTTGGCACCTTTCGAACCAACTCCTCCGCGCGCTTGTTCGCGGAACTCGCTCAGCGGTGTACGTTTGATATAACCCAGATGACTCACGGTGATTACCACCGGATCGTTGGGATAAAAGTCTTCCGGATTGAACTCTTCGCTGGAGTATTTGATTTCGGTCCGACGCGGATCCCCGTATTTTTCTTTCACCTCTTGCAGCTCGTCTTTCATGACTTTCTTGCACAGTTCGGGGTCGTCGAGGATGGATTGGAGGTATTCGATGCGGCGTTGCAACTCGGCAAACTCCTCGCGCAGCTGGTCCATCCGCAGACCCGTGAGTTGCGAGAGGCGCATGTCGACGATGGCTTTAGACTGCAGTTCGTCGAGGTTGAAGCGTTGTTCCAATGCGCGTTGGGCATCGGTCGGTGTCTTGGATGCCCTGATGAGTTTCACGACTTCGTCGATATGGTCGCACGCAATGATCAGTCCTTCGAGGATATGGGCCCTTTCTTGGGCTTTCTTGAGGTCGAACTTGGTGCGTCTGATGGTCACTTCGTGACGGTGTTCGACGAAGTGCTTGACACATTCCTTGAGGTTCAGCAGTCGCGGACGTCCGTGAACGAGGGCTATGCAGTTCACCGAGAATGAGCTTTGCAGGGCGGTCATCTTGAACAGTTTGTTCAGAATGACGTTGGCATTGGCGTCTCTTTTGATGTCGACGACGATGCGCATGCCTTGCTGTCCCGTTTCGTCATTGACGTTGGAGATGCCTTCGATGCGTCCTTCTTTGACGAGGTCGGCTATGTATTCGATGAGTTGTTGCTTGTTGACCCCGTAGGGAATCTCGGTCACCACAATCTTGTCGTGCGTTTCTCCGCTCTCTATTTCGGCTTTGGCGCGAATGACCACGCGCCCTTTTCCGGTTTCGTAGGCATCTTTCACGCCCTGCACACCATATATATATGCACCCGTGGGGAAGTCGGGAGCCGGGATGTGTTTCATCAAACCGTCGGTATCGATGTCGGGATTGTCGATATATGCACAGCAGCCGTCGATGACTTCGCCCAGATTGTGTGTCGGAATATTGGTTGCCATACCCACGGCGATACCGTTTCCGCCGTTGACGAGCAGGTTGGGAATCTTGGTCGGCATCACGCTTGGTTCGACAAGCGTGCCGTCGAAGTTCTCTGTCATGTCGACGGTATCCTTGTCCAGATCGTCCATGATGTGCTCTCCCATCTTTGAAAGACGGCACTCGGTGTAACGCATGGCGGCAGGTGAGTCGCCGTCGATCGAACCGAAGTTGCCTTGTCCGTCAACGAGAGTGTAGCGCATGTTCCACTCTTGCGACATTCTTACCAATGCTCCATAGACCGAAGAGTCGCCGTGAGGGTGGTATTTACCCAACACGTCGCCCACAACACGCGCACATTTCTTGTAGGGTTTGTCACTGGTATTGCCGAGTTCGTTCATGCCATAGAGGATGCGTCGGTGCACCGGCTTGAACCCGTCGCGCACATCCGGGAGGGCACGCGCCACGATGACCGACATACTATAGTCGATATACGACTTCTTCATCTCATCTTCTATGTTGATTTTGATGATTTTGTCTTGATCGAGAGTCTGGTTTTCGTCCATTGATACGTTGATTGTTGTATAGAGGTTCTTACTGCCCTAAATTGCCGAGAATGCCGTTTATTTGCGTTCTGGGCGAACTTGCGGGTCTGTTTCAAGTTCCAAAAGTACGACAAAACTTCCGAATATCGAAACAAATAACCGAAAATTTGCGATTTGGCGCAACCACATCCGTTTGTCATTCAGGCGAAAAAGCACCCCCGTTTGTCATCAACAGATGTATCGCTTCTAACCAGACTGCAGGATGAATGTTGTGGTCTTGTCGTTTCAGGAATGACGAAAACGGATGCCGTGGGCAGACTTCTTCAACCCGTTGGTGTGTCCCGATTTTTCCATGTTTCGGCCGATGGTTTGCAAAAGGGCAGGTTTTGATGGGTAAAAGGGCTGCTTCCGCATTGTAAAAGGGCAGGTTTCCGGGGCTGAAAGGACAGGTTTTGCAAAATCTTTGTGAATGACTCGGAATCAGCGGGTTGCGAGATGGCCGGAAGAAATGTACGTCCTGTTGCCCGGTTCTCGTAAAAAACGTGAAACCTGAAACTCTCTTTCACAATCTTTGAAACCTTCTTGGAAAAGATGATTTGTGCTTGATAATGAGATGATTTCCGATAGACGGATTGCCCGGACATAAAGCTCTGTCATGAATGAAAATAGCAAAGAATGTAAAAATAATGAATGTTTTTTCTTTGTTAAATAAAATAACATCCTTATATTTGTAGTCGAAAACACCAAAAGCATACATTTATGAAGACGAAGAACGAGCGCATGGAAACGCTGAAGATGCTCATTTCGAGTATGGAATTGGGCAGTCAGGACGAAGTGTTGAAAGCGTTGTCAAAAGAGGGTTTTAACGTAACACAAGCCACATTGAGCCGCGATTTGAAACAGCTCAAGGTGGCAAAGGCGGCAAGCATGAACGGCCGATACGTATATGTGTTGCCCAATGAAACGATGTATAAGCGTATCACCACACCCAAGACGGCAAAAGAAATGTTGCAATTCCCGGGTTTCGTGTCGCTGAACTTCTCGGGAAACATGTGTATTGTCAAGACGCGGCCGGGTTATGCCAGCAGTATCGCCTATAATATCGACAACTGCAACATTCCGGAATTTCTCGGGACGATAGCCGGCGACGACACCATTTTCATCGTTATCAAGGAAGATGCCTGCAAAGAGGTCATTGTTGAAAGGCTGAGCGACATCATTCCCAACATCCGTTGGTAATCGTTGCGTCGCAGCCGCACGTCGCTCCGACGGTTGTTGGTTGGAGGCCGTGCTGCCTTTGCCGTTGAATCCTGCTGTCATTGACGATGCCCTGTCCGCGCCTTATGTCCGTATGTCGCATAATTGCCTGCACTGATGCCGGACGGGCAGGGAAAAAATGCCATGAATCGGTATGGTTCACTCCAATCACTCGTCAGATTGCCTTGTTCGTTGTTTCATGCCGTCCATGTCATTTTCTTAGGCGGTTTCGTCCGTTTGTGATCCTCTTGTCTGCCGGCTTGTCCTGTTGTTGCCCGGTACACCTGCAGCAAACCGACAACCCGCCTGTCCGACAATCGGGCAAAACCGTTTTGCCTCCTGACAACCGCTTCGGGTTGAACAACTCAATCATACCGATTTGCTCGCTCGCGAGGGAAGAACCATTGTTCTTTCTCCGTCGGCATGTGGCGTGCCGGCCGGCCGGATGCCGGCTTGCGGGCATCGCATCTCTCCGCGATGCCCCGATGAGATGCCCTCCATCCCCTCTTTCCATCCAAAACGGCATTAGATTCCGGGTCGGAATCGTTTGGTTGCCGTGCAGCTTGATTGCCGTCTTGCCTTGCCGTAGCCCACTGCACCTGCGGGCCAAACGGCATCCGTCTGCACACCAATTCAACAAAACCGGCCCGGCAGTTGAGGGCGGATTTGGACTAAAAAAAGAAAAAAGACCATATATATAAAGCAAATCAAAAAAGAATTGCTTACTTTTGCGCACCGAATTAAAAGAACAAAAGAGGATTATGCAAGAAAATTTAGTGATAGTGGAAAGCCCTGCCAAGGCTAAAACCATCGAAAAATTCTTAGGTAAAGAATATAAGGTGATGTCGAGTTACGGACATATTCGCGATCTGAAACGCAAGGAACTCAGCATCGACATGAACACGATGGAACCATGTTACGAAATTCCCGAAGAGAAACAAAAGCTGGTTGGAGAACTCAGAAACCAAGCGTCGAAAGCCGGTAAAATATGGCTGGCATCCGATGAAGACCGCGAAGGAGAAGCCATCTCATGGCATTTGTGTGAAGTGCTGGGCTTGGACGAAAGCCGGACAAACCGTATCGTTTTTCACGAAATCACTAAACCTGCCATTCTCGAAGCCATCAAGATGCCGCGAACCATCGACCTCAATCTGGTCAATGCGCAACAGGCACGCCGTGTGTTGGATCGTTTGGTGGGCTTCAATTTGTCGCCCGTGTTGTGGAGGAAGGTAAAGCCGTCGCTCTCGGCAGGGCGTGTGCAGAGCGTGGCCGTGAGGCTCATCGTGGAACGCGAGCGCGAAATACACCATTTCAAAAGCGAACCGTTCTACCGCATCAATGCCATTTTCACTCTCACCGATAAGGAAGGCACCCTGAAGGAAATCAAAACCGAACTCAATGTGCGCTTCGGCACGCGTGAGGAGGCCACGGCTTTCCTCGAAAAGTGTAAGAAGGCCACTTTCACAGTGGGCAATGTGACAAAGAAACCGCTCAGGCGATCGCCTGCTCCGCCTTTCACCACCTCGACACTTCAGCAAGAAGCGGCACGCAAGTTGGGCTTTACCGTGAGTCAAACCATGATGGTGGCACAGCATCTGTACGAAAACGGATACATCACTTATATGCGTACCGACAGCGTGAACCTTTCGTCGCTCTGTCGAAATGCCGGCAAGGAAGAGATCGTGAAGCTCTATGGCGAAAACTATAGCAAACCCCGAACATACCACACCAAGGCAAAAGGTGCACAAGAAGCCCACGAGGCAATCCGTCCCACCTATATGAGCAACCCGCAGATAGAGGGCACCCAGCAGGAAAGACGACTCTACGAACTCATCTGGAAACGCACGCTGGCATGTCAGATGGATGATGCCCGCATCGAGAAAACAACTGCCGAGATCTTTATTTCGGGTACTGACGAAATCTTTGTGGCAAACGGTGAGGTGGTGACCTTCGACGGATTCCTGAAGGTCTACAAGGAATCGACCGACGACGATCAAGAGTCGCGCGACGGAATGACCAACCAACTGCCTGCCATGAAAAAAGGCGACGTGTTGCAAATGGATGAGATGACTGCCACCGAACGCTACAGCATGTGTCCTGCCCGATATACCGAAGCCAGCCTTGTGCATAAACTCGAGGAACTGGGCATCGGACGCCCTTCGACCTATGCCCCCACCATTCAGACCATTCAGCAGCGCGAATATGTCGTCAAGGGCGACCAGAAAGGCGAAGAACGAACCTATACCATCGACGTTCTGAAGGGCGACAAGATTACCATGAAAACGAAAAAGGAACTCGTGGGTAGCGAAAAAGGCAAACTCCTTCCCACCGATATAGGTATGGTGGTCAACGATTTCCTGACCGAACACTTCAAGGAAATCATGGACTACAACTTCACAGCCAAGGTAGAACAGCAGTTCGACAAGATTGCCGAGGGCAAAAAGGAATGGACCTCGGTCATCCGTAACTTCTATAAGGACTTCGAGCCGGCCGTGAAAGAAACGCTCAACAGACGATCCGAGCATAAGGCGGGCGACAAACTGCTGGGTACCGATCCCCAAACGGGCAAACCCGTCTTTGCAAAAATCGGAAAATACGGCTCGGTGGTGCAGATCGGTACTGCCGATGATCAAGAAAAACCACGCTTCGCACAGATTCCCAACGGGCTGAGCATGGAAACCATGACACTCGAAGACGCGCTCGAACTCTTCAAACTGCCCCGGACGGTTGGCGAATACGAAGGAAAAGATGTTGTCATCGGTATCGGCAGATTCGGTCCTTACGTACTCCACGATAAAAAATATGTGTCGCTTCCCAAGGAAGAAGATCCCATGAGAGTTACCCTGCAGACTGCCGTCGGCTTGATTGTGCAGAAGAGATTCCAGGAGAAAAAGCGTCATCTCAAACAGTTTGAGGAGAATGCCGACCTCGAAATTCTGGACGGTCGCTACGGACCTTATATCGCTTTCGAAGGCAAGAATTACCGGCTGCCCAAAAAACTCCATGACCGTATCGACACCATCACTTATCAACAGTGTATGGAAATCATCGAGGCAACACCCGTGAAGAAAAAGTGAGGTGGGGCATGAGTGCCTTCCTGCACCGACAGACAGGTCATGAAGGCTGCATACCAACGAAGGAAACACGAATCCGATATGCGACGAATCATTCTCTTGGGATACATGGGCTCGGGTAAAACCACGATGGGAAAGGCTCTGTCCGATGCCGTCGGCCTGCCTTTCTATGACCTCGACTGGTACATCGAGACGCGTATGAGAACGACCGTCGCAAAGATCTTTGCAGAGAAAGGTGAAGAGAAGTTCAGAACCATCGAAAGGAACATGCTTCATGAGGTGGCTGAATTCGAGAATGTCATCATCAGTTGCGGAGGTGGAACACCCTGTTTCTTCGACAACATGGAGTATCTCAACGGACAGGGGGATACGGTTTATCTCAAAGCCACTGCCGATGTGCTGCACAATCACCTCCTGATGACAAGGGTGGAAAGACCGCTTTTGGCAGGAAAGACCGAGGATGAAAGACGGTGTTTCATCGCCGAACAGCTCCGACAAAGGGAAACTTTCTATTGCAAAGCTCACCATATATTCGAAGTGCAGTTGCTTGACACCAAGCAACGAATCAAGACCGCCGTGGAAGAACTGCGTGAAAAGCTACGCATATAATCCCTGGTCGGTCATGAGTGTCCGGGCCGATATTGGTTGATGGACGACCGGACGGGCCGCCGGTTTGTTGCAGGCGTGGCAGACTACGGCAAAACAAACCGACCAATAACCTTCCGGCAAGTGAACCAAGACAGACGAAAAGTGCCATCATCGGCATGAAATGTAGGTCAAAACGCTCTCGTGACCGGCTTGGAATCACCTTTGCATCGGCGCATTTCCTGTCGTACAGGATGCGTCTCGAGACATTGACAACAAAAAGTCGCCGAGGTCGGGAGCGCATCATGCACAGTATGAAACACTGAACATGGCGGCTTGACGGATCGGCTTGGAATCAATAATTTATCGCCCACAAGGCTACACGACATTAAAAACAACAAATTATGAAGAGATGGACGATTGAAGACTCTAAGGAACTCTACAACATGAACGGTTGGGGAACCTCCTATTTCAACATCAACGAGCAGGGAAATGCCTGCGTTACCCCGTGTCGCGACAAAACAGAAATAGATCTGAGGGAGGTGATGGACGAACTCGCATTGCGCGATGTCACACCGCCGGTGTTGCTGCGGTTCCCGGATATACTCGATAACCGTATCGAACTGACATCGAGTTGTTTCAAAAAAGCAACCGAAGAATATGGGTACAAGGGCGAAAACTTCATCATCTATCCCGTCAAAGTGAACCAGATGCAACCCGTGGTCGAGGAAATCATCTCGCACGGACGCAAGTTCAATCTCGGATTGGAAGCAGGTTCGAAGCCCGAACTCCATGCCGTGCTTGCCGTGCAGTGCCAAAGCGACTCACTGATTGTCTGCAACGGTTATAAAGACCAAAGCTATATCGAAATGGCTTTGCTGGCACAAAAAATGGGAAAGCGCATCTTCATCGTCGTCGAAAAGCTCAACGAACTTGAAACCATCGCACGCACGGCGAAGACTCTCAACGTGAAACCCAATCTCGGCATCCGCATCAAACTCGCCTCTTCGGGCAGCGGCAAGTGGGAAGAGAGCGGGGGAGACGCTTCCAAATTCGGACTCACCTCAAGCGAACTCCTGCAGGCACTCGACATCCTCGACAAGAAAGACATGCGTGAATGTCTCCGGTTGATTCACTTTCACATCGGTAGCCAGATCACCAAGATCAGAAGAATACAGACGGCACTGCGCGAAGCGGCTCAGTTCTACGTTCAGTTGCACAAGATGGGGTACAACGTGGACTTCGTGGATTGTGGCGGCGGACTCGGGGTGGACTACGACGGAACAAGGTCGCCGAGCAGCGAAAGCTCGGTCAACTACTCCATTCAGGAGTATGTCAACGACTGTATCTATACTTTTGTCGACACTGCCGACAACAACAATATTCCCCATCCCAACCTCATTACCGAAAGCGGCAGGTCGCTGGCTGCCCACCACAGCATTCTCGTCATCGATGTCTTGGAAACCGCCAGTCTGCCCGAAATGAACGATGAGTTCGTTCCTCATGAGGATTCGCATAAGTTGGTGAAAGACCTCTATGATATTTGGGACAACCTCAACCCCCGTTCGATGCTCGAAGACTGGCACGATGCCGAACACATCCGAGAGGAAGCTCTCGACCTTTTCTCGCATGGCATCATCGATTTGCAGACCAGAGCCGAGGTGGAGAGTATGTTTTGGAGTGTTTGCAGGGAAATCAATTCGCTGTCAAAGCACATGAAGCATACACCCGAAGAACTGAAGAAGCTCGACAAGAATCTTGCCGACAAGTATTTCTGCAACTTCTCGCTCTTCCAGTCGCTGCCCGACTCATGGGCAATCGACCAGCTGTTCCCCATCGTTCCCATTCAGCGGCTCGACGAAAAGCCAACACGCAGTGCCACCTTGCAGGACATTACCTGTGACTCGGATGGCAAGATATCGAACTTTGTGACCAATCGCAACATCTCGCACATACTGCCTGTTCATGCCTTGAAGAAGAACGAGCCTTACTATCTCGGCGTTTTTCTCGTGGGGGCATACCAAGAAATATTGGGCGATATGCACAACCTGTTCGGCGACACCAATGCCGTCCACATATCGGTCAAGGACGGCAAGTATCACATCGACCAGATCTTTGATGGCGAAACCGTCGAAGAGGTGTTGGCATACGTGCAGTATAATCCCAAGAAACTCGTGCGACAACTCGAAATATGGGTCACCAAAAGTGTGAAACAGGGCAAGATTTCGCTCGAAGAGGGCAAAGAGTTTCTCTCCACTTACCGCTCGGGACTCTACGGCTACACCTATCTGGAGTGATGCGGGAGAGCCATGCCGGGCCGTCATGACCGACAGCCCGGCATGGCTTCTTCCCATCTTTCGACAGCAATGCCACGGCATTTTTGCCTCATCGCCGCGTCTCTGATGCAGGAAAGTTCCCGACGAGTTCCCTTCCGACTACTCATCCCGCCATTCGCCGACGGACAAACAGTCGGCCTTTCGGCAAGGATGAATGATGATTTACCCCGATTTATGTTGATTCTACTATGGCAATGAAAGTAAAAGGGCTTACGCCCATGATGCAACAGTTCTTCAATCTGAAGGCGAAAAATCCCGATGCGTTGATGCTTTTCCGCTGCGGTGACTTCTACGAAACCTATTGCGACGATGCCGTCGAGGCTTCGAAGATTCTCGGAATCACCCTTACCAAGCGTAACAACGGTGCCACAGGGGATGTTACGGAGATGGCCGGCTTTCCCCATCATGCCCTTGATACCTATCTGCCGAGACTTGTCCGTGCCGGTAAAAGGGTGGCCATCTGCGACCAGCTGGAAGACCCTAAGACGACCAAGAAGCTTGTGAAGCGCGGTATCACCGAACTGGTGACACCGGGTGTTGCCCTGACAGACAACGTTCTCGACTACAATGAGAACAACTTTCTGGCTGCCATCCATTTCGGAAAAGGCTCCTGCGGTGTTGCCTTCCTCGATATTTCGACCGGCGAATTTCTGACCGGCGAGGGAACTTTCGACTATGTGGAAAAACTTTTGGGAAACTTTCGTCCCAAAGAGGTGCTTTATGAACGCAACAAGAAACAGGAGTTTGAAAAGCTGTTCGGTACCCGCCATTGCATATTTGAACTGGAAGATTGGGTGTTTTCAGACCAGTCTGCCCGACAAAAGCTGCTCAAACACTTTCAGACAAAGTCGCTCAAGGGTTTCGGCGTGGATCATTTGGCAAACGGAATCATTGCCGCCGGTGCCATCCTGCAATATCTCGAACTGACCCAACATACCCAGATAGGCCACATCACATCCCTTTCGCGCATTGAAGAAGAACGCTTCGTGCGCCTCGACCGTTTCACCATCAGATCGCTCGAAATCGTCCGTCCCATGCAGGACGAGGCGGGCAGCTCGCTTCTGAATGTCGTCGATCACACCATCACGCCTATGGGTGGCCGCATGATGCGCCGTTGGCTGGTGTTTCCGCTCAAGGAAGTACAGTCCGTCCGTGACCGTCTCGATGTTGTCGAATGCTATTATCGGCAGCCTGATTTCCGCGAACAGGTGTTCCTTTCGCTACAACGCATCGGAGACATCGAGCGCATCGTTTCCAAAGTTGCCGTCGGAAGGGTGTCGCCGCGCGAGGTCATGCAGCTTAAAAACGCCCTGAGGGCATGTGTCACACTCAAGACGGAATGCAGCTGTGCCGAGAACGAAGTACTCAAACGAATCGGCGAGCAGATCAGTCTGTGCGAATCGCTCTACCGGAAGATTGATGCCGAACTCGAGACAGACCCGCCACAGCTCATCAACAAAGGCGGTGTCATCCGTCGGGGCATCAACGCCGAACTCGATGAACTGCGCGACATTGCCTACAAAGGCAAAGACTATCTTCTGCAGATTCAGAAGCGCGAAAGCGAGAAGACCGGCATCAGTTCGCTCAAGATCGGCTACAACAACGTATTCGGCTATTATCTCGAAGTGCGTAACACCTACAAAGAACAGGTGCCCGATGAATGGGTTCGCAAGCAGACGCTGGCCCAAGCCGAACGCTATATTACCCAGGAACTGAAGGAATACGAAGAGAAGATCCTCGGTGCGGAGGGCAAAATCCTTTCGCTCGAAACAAGCATCTTCAACGAGCTCGTGGTCTCCATGCAGGATTACATTCCGGCGTTGCAGCTCAATGCCTCCCTCGTGGCCCGGCTTGACTGCCTATTGTCGTTCGCCAATGTGGCTGAAGAGAATCGCTATGTGCGACCTGTCATCGACGATTCCGATGTACTCGACATCCGTCAAGGGCGTCATCCGGTTATCGAAAAACAACTGCCACCGGGTGAAAGCTACGTCCCCAACGACATATACCTTGACACCGAGAGCCGGCAAATCATCATCGTTACCGGCCCCAACATGGCGGGTAAGTCGGCATTGTTGCGGCAAACGGCTCTCATCACTCTCATGGCACAGGTGGGATGCTTTGTTCCTGCGGAGAGTGCCCGTGTCGGGGTGGTCGACAAAATCTTCACCCGTGTCGGTGCTTCCGACAACCTTTCGTTGGGTGAATCGACTTTCATGGTGGAGATGACCGAGGCTGCCAGCATTCTCAACAATGTTACCCCGCGTTCGCTGGTGCTCTTCGACGAACTCGGAAGGGGTACGAGTACCTACGACGGTATATCCATTGCGTGGGCCATCGTGGAATATCTGCACGAACATCCGAGGGCTAAAGCGCGCACGCTTTTCGCCACCCATTACCACGAACTCAACGAGATGGAGAAGAATTTCTCACGTATCCGCAACTTTAATGTTGCCGTCAAAGAGGCCGACGGAAAAGTGATTTTTCTTCGGAAGCTGCAGGAAGGAGGTTCCGAACACTCCTTCGGCATCCATGTGGCAGAGATTGCCGGAATGCCGAAAAGTATCGTCAAACGTGCCAATGTCATTCTCCGGCAACTCGAACGCGACAATGCTCAGCCCGACAGGGTAGGCAAGCCTTCGGGCGATGATTTGGCCCGGTCGAGAGAAGGTATGCAGCTTTCGTTCTTCCAGCTCGATGATCCGGTGCTCTCGCAGGTACGGGATGAGATTCTCGGGATAGACATCGACCGGCTCACACCCATCGAGGCTCTCAACAAACTCAACGAAATCAAGAAGATTGTTCGTGGCAGGTGATGTCCTTTTTGTCTGTAGATATGCCATAAACCCAAATGGGTCATGAGAGCGTTTGTTTATACATTTCCTGTCGTTCATGTCACTTTCCGGTCGGTTTCGTCCGTCAGCCGGCATCTTGCCTGTCGTTTCATTTTGCCGTAGCCAGCTACGCCTGCAACAAACCGACAAATCATCTCCCGACCATCAAACGAAACCGACTCGGAGTATAATGACCGATTTTGGATAACAAGGTGGATGACCGAACATGACTACCAAAGAACGGGCAGAGAACGGCAGAATGCGTAAACAATACAGAGCAGGAACAGTCCTTGGGCAACCTTAATGGACGGCACATCATAGCCCGACGAGGTGTGATTTTGGCTGCTTGGCGAGGGAAGCATACCGTTTTGAACTGCCCAACGATGATAGAACACATAAACCGAACATCCGACAACTATACCAAACAGCAAACCTACCAACACATCGGAAGGGTAGTGCATGGCCAGATAGAGGCGCGTGAAGCAGTTAAGCAACGACCAACCTATTAGCAGAAGGGTCATGGAGCGACGGCGGAAAAGCAAGGAAAAGAAAGTGGCAATGCCGGCTGTGTTGGCTGCATGAGCCGAAAAAAAACTGTAATCGGACGAAGCAACGCCTGCAACGGTATCCAACAGAGGGCGCAACAGTGGGTCATTGAGCGGTCGAAGCCTGCACACCCACGGTTTGACAAGCAGGTTGGTGACACAGGCTGTTACCAACACACACAACACCGCTGCGGCAAGAACGGGCAGGAATGTCCTGAGATGACGATGGCTGCGACCTATCACAAAAAGCAAGCCGACATACAAGGGTAGCCATGTGATGCCGCTCGTGAAAACTTTCATGAGTTCGTCAAAAAACAGCGAGTCGCTTCCGTTGAACGCCAAGAGACATGAACGGTCGGCCTCAAGCAACCTCTCCCACTCCATGTGTCAGATCATTTCGAGATGCCGGCTTTCCATCCATCCCTCGCGACCATCGGCAAGGCGAATGTATTTCCATCCTTTCATGGTGTCGTCGGTCACTTCTACCTTGGTGCCTTCGTGCAAGACGAAGACGGAGGCCGCCGTTCCCGACGGCGTTTTCTTGCCGGCCACGGTGGGAGTCATAATGATGGCACCGGTGCGATGGTCGAGCTTTTGTTTGAGCTGGTATGCGAAAAGATTGGAAAAGAGGAACACAAGTAGGAAGCATAAGGCACCGAAAAAACCAATCTTGCGCAACCATAGCTGTCTGCCAAACAGATATACAGGCAGCAAAAGCAGGACAAGGACTATGCTGACAATGGCGATGAAAGCCCAACTATCGACACTGCGACTGTTGACCAGCATTCGATACCATGTCACAAAGAACATTTCGGACACAGGTGTAATCTTGTCAATGGTCTTCGTACGTGCCAAAGACAGATTGAAACGGATGTCGTCATCACCGGGTGACAGCAACAACGCCCGTTCATAAAAGAGAACGGCACGTGTGATGTTGTCGGTGCGGTAGTAGGCATTGCCGAGGTTGTAGAACAGTTTGGCACTCTCGCCGTTCTTCAAAAGGGCGGTATAGTCATGGATGGCCTGTATGTAATTGCCCTTGGAATATTCCGAGTCGGCAATGGCTTTGGTCACACCGTGTACCGGCATACTCCACCACAAGAGAAACAGCGGTACAGCCATGAACACCATGCGGCTGACGTTTTCTTTTCGTTTCTTCATCGTATTTTCTATTTGCATGATGGCTTTCATGGCGGCTTCAAAAGTGCGCTGCATATTGCCGGCGGCACTCTCGGGCGCATAGCGTGCATATTCGCATTCGTCGAGAGCTGCCATGAAAAGGCTGACAGTGTCGGGTTGGACATCTTTTCCGCTCAGACGTTCGACGATATTGTCGCGCGAAAGCTCCTCGACGGGCAAGCCCAGCTTGTCGCCCACATAGCCCCACAAGGCGCGAAGCACTTCATCATAGAACGCATCGGTTTTGTCTTCGGTCATCAGCCGGCGGGCCACGCGGAGACGTTTGCCTGCCACCTTGTCGGCATTTTTGCCACGCTTCTTCATGAGGTCGGCATTTTCAAGGGCACGTTTTCTAAACACCGACACCAGCACCAAAAACAGACCGATGGGCAAAAGCACAGATATGAGGTAGCCCACCGAGCCGAAAAACATTTCGCCCGGTTTCTTGTATGTGGTTTCTCCGGTCTTGATACCTTGAATGTCCTGATCTCTGAAATTACTGAAATCACTCATATCTGAAGTGCCGTTGCCTTTCAGCACCTTGATGGCAATGGGAGCTGTGCGCACTGTTTTATAGCGATTTTCACGCGTATCGTAGTAAACCAGCTCGACAGAGGGTAACGAATAGTTTCCCACATTGCGTGGTATGACAGGAAAATCGTAAATCATGGAGCCTTCGACACCGTTCATCGTGAGATGTGTCTTGTCGGTGATCTTGGGTTCGAAGGTGTCGAAATCCTTGGCAAAGCGAACTTGCGGCTGTTTGACGAGTTTGAGGTTGCCGATGCCGCTCACCACGACACGCACCGTGATGGGGTCGCCGGCATTGACTTCTTTCTTGTCGGCAGTGGCCGAAATATGGAATCGTCCGACACCACCGGAGAAATTTTGAGGCTTGTCGGGCAGCGGGTCTACTTGCAGAGTGAGCCCCGGAGCCTTGATGTTGCGCTTCACCTCGATATAGCCCGAGCCACCGTTGAGAAACGCCTCATAGGGATCGACATTCCGATTTTCCTGCACCACGATGCCTTTGAAGGTGATGGAAGGAATTTCGAGCTTGCCGGTCATCTGCGGATACATGATGTACCGGCTCCACGTGGCACAGCGGTAGTTACGGCCGTTGATGTTTTCGATGGTGAAATTCTTTTGCTGTGGCAGGGGAAGGGCTTGCGAATGAAAGCCGTTGAGATCGGGCATACTGCCCTCCAATTGGGTGAGGTCGACAAGCGTATATACCTTATAGGTGAGCAAGACAGGTTCCTGCTCATACACCCGGGTTTTGTTTGCCGTTACCTTGATGAAGAGATCGCGGTCGGTAATCTGCGAACCTGCAGCACGGGGACGCGCATCGTCTTGTTCTTCTTCATAGAATTTCGTGCCGCCTTTCTTGTTCTGTCGTGATGCACCCGAGATGGTCACTCTCACGGCTGAGGATGTTATCGTCCGTCCTCCCACGTCGATTCGGGCCGGCGGAATGGTATATGTGCCGTTGGCATTGCCCACCAGCATATAAGTGATGGTGGTCACCGACGAGCTGCTGGTATGTCCGTTGGTGGTACTGAAACTTTCCATGCGCGACTCACTGGGGCCGAAGACCACTTCGAGTCCGTTGGGTATGTTCCCGAGTCGGAGGCCTCCGCGCACATTGGTGGTGTGGATGGTATATTCCAGTCTGAACGTCTCGCCTGCCGGTACATGCGACGGTGCCTTCACGATGAGTTTCTGTGCCCACGCCATCGTGGCACATATTGTCCATACAAGTATCAGTAATGTTTTTCTCATGTTGCGTTGTTTTTTGTCACCAGTTCTTCTTCAGGCTCTTGGTTTGTGGCATCCTCATTGCCTTCTGCATTCGCTGCTGCGTTTTCTTCTCCTCTTGGATGGCAGCGTTGAGCAACTGTTGCGCATTGTCCTTGCTCATCTTGCTCTGCTGTGGTCGGGGCTTGGAAGGTTCCTGCTTCTTGTCGGTGTTCTGGTCTTGCTTGTTCTGGTCTTTTTTCTGTTGTTCAGACTGCTTTTTGTCGTCTTTCTTTTGTTGGGACGAGCTGCCTCCGCCTCCGTTTTTCTTCAGTTGCCGTTGGCAGAGGGCGAGATTGTAGCGCGTCTGGTTATCCTTGGGATTGTTGCGCAAGGCCTCCTTATAGGCTTCGATGGCCTGTTGGAAATCGCGGGCCTGCTGAAAGATGACACCCATGTTGTGGTATGACATGGCTTTGCGTCGCTTGTTTACTTCAGCCTTGGCTGCTTTCTTGAAGGTTTCGACGGCCAAGGAGTCGGCACCGGGTGTGTTTTCCTTCTGCATCAGCACACACCCCATGTTGTATAACGCCTGGCTGTTGGAGGGCTTCTTGGCCAAAGCCTTGCGGTAGGATACCTCGGCTTGGTCGTATTTCATGCTCCGAAAGGCTTTGTTGCCTTGCCGGATATGCTGCCGATCGGTTTGCGCCATCGCCGCAACGGTCAGTAAGAGAGTTATGAAAAGGAATGGTAATCGTTTCATATCATTTGCTTTTGAACAGACGGATGTGCCTGAACAGCGGATTTTTACGTTCGTAGATGCACACTTCCAGCAACAGGACGAAGAGCAGAATGATGCCCACCGCCTGGTATTGTTCGTCGTACTCGCTGTAAATGACCGACGACGTATCGCCTTTCTGTAGCTTGGTCATCTCGCTTTCAAGTTGTTCCTGTGCCAATCCGGTGTTGTCCACATGGATGTAAGTGCCGCTGCCGGCTTGCGCTATCTGCCTGCACATCTCCTCATTGAGCTTGCTCACGACGGTTTCGCCGCTTTGGTCGGTGACGTAACTGCCATCGGGCAACTGCACCGGAGCCCCTTCGGCCGTACCCACACCGAGGATGAACACATGGATGCCTTTCTTCCGGGCTTCTTTGGCTGCCTCTGCAGCACCGCCTTCATGGTCTTCGCCATCGGTGACAAGAACGATGGCTCTGCCTATATTGCTATCCGGACCGAAGGAGTTGATGGACAAGCGGATGGCTTCACCGATGTCGGTGCCTTGCGTTTGTATCAGGGTCGGGTCGATATTCTGCAGGAACATCTTGGCCGATACGTAGTCGCCCGTAATAGGCAGTTGGACAAAGGCGTCGCCGGCATAGACAATCAGTCCCACCTTGTCGTTGGTGAAACGGTCTATCATGTTTTCGACGAGCATCTTGGTCCTGTCCAGTCGGGAAGGAATGACATCTTTGGCGAGCATGGAGTTGCTGATGTCGACGGCAATGACCACCTCGATTCCTTTGCGCTTTTCCTGGCTGACCTTCGAGCCCATCTGCGGTCGGGCAAGCATGATGACGAGCAGGGCCAACGCCGTTTGGAGCAACCAGAACTTCACCAACGGACGTGATTTGGAAACATGCTCCATCATCTGTTCGATGAGGGCACGGTCGCCAAATTCCGCCAGCTTCTTCTTTTGTCGTCTGATGTTCACGAATCTGATTACTGCGAAGAGCGGAATCAACAGCAGCAGCCACAGAAACAAAGGGTCTTCAAATCGGTACATGGGCATTCGTCTTTAGGGTATGCGTCGCAAAATGGTGATTCGAAGGAGTATTTCAAGCATCAAGGCCAGCAGTGCCACGAGTACAAAGGGTTGGTAGTTGTCGTAACTCTTGCTGAACTTCTTGACGTTCATCTTCGTCTTCTCCAGTTTATCAATGTCTCTATAAATACGTTTCAACTCGGCATTGTTGGTAGCCCGATAGAAATTGCCGTGCGTAATGGTGGCTATTTCCTGCAGGGTCTTGGCATCGATCTCGACCGGCACATTGACATATTGCACCGATCCGCCCACCACCATCGGATAACGGGCAATCTTGTTGGCACCCACTCCGATGGTGTAGACACCGATTCCCATGCTCTTGGCTATTTCGGCAGCGGTCAGGGGCGATATGTCGCCTTGGTTGTTGATGCCGTCGGTGAGCAGGATGACGACCTTGCTCTTCGCCTTGCTTTGCCCCAGCCGGCTCACGGCGTTGGCCAGTCCCATGCCGATGGCGGTACCGTCTTCGATCAATCCGCGTGCGGCGATGTCGGTGCGGACGCTGCGCAGCAGGCTCAACAGCGACGCATGATCGGTCGTCATGGGACATTGGGTGAAGGCTTCGCCGGCAAAGATGGTGAGACCGATGTTGTCGTCGGGTCGTCCCGAGATGAATTCGGCAGCCACTGCCTTGGCGGCTTCCATGCGGTTGGGGCTCAGGTCTTCGGCCAGCATACTGGTCGATACGTCCATGGCCAGCATGATGTCGATGCCTTCGACGGTGCGTTGTCCCCAAGCGTGATGGGTCTTGGGACGCGCCAGTGCGAAGACCACCATCACGAAAGCCAGCAGGCGCAACAGCATGGGCAGATGAAGCATCCGCATTTTCCAGCCGACGGGCGCAAACTTATAGGTGTAGGTGTCGCTCATCCGCATGGTCGGCTCGCTCTTTTTGCGATAAAGAGCGTACCATATAATATAAGGTATCACCGCCAGTAGCAGCAAGAAGTATTCTTTGTTTGCAAATTCCATGTCTGTTTCTACATTTTTACGTCATCCTCCGTCGGTCAGTCCACCAGCATGGTGAGCTGCCACACGATGTATCCTGCCACGGCAAGGAGTGCCGCCGCCGCCATGACGATGGCCGTCTTGAGCGATATGCGCGCACGGATGCCCTGTTTCTGTGTTTCAGAGAGTTGGGGAGCTTCCCTGACTTCCTGTTCCTTCTCCTCGCTCTTGGTTTGGTTGATGAAGGTGATGGCGTGAGTCAGGTTGCGGTCGTTTTCGTTGATGAGGGTGGCATACTTGGCAAACTTCACCAGATCGGCGGTCTCGAACAGTTCCCGGAGTTCGTCGAGCTTTTCGCGGTCATTTTCCTTTTGCAGGCGGGCAATGATTTCCGGGCCGGTCATGTTCATGGCATGGATGCCGAAACGTTCCTGCAGGTAGGTTCTGATCGTGTCGGTCAGCCGGGTGTAGTATTCCTTTTGGTTTTCCGAGGTGTTGAGCCTTTCGGCCTTGATGCGTTCTATTTCCTCCATCGCCTTCTGATGGGGCGGCACATGTCTGACCACGCGCAGCTTGACAAAGACAGGTTTGTTGTCTTTCAACCGGAGGTACAGATAACCCAGCAGCACGACCAGCAGGACGGCGAGGAAACTCAGGAAGAACACTTCCTGCCACTCGTTCCAGCTGAAAGGATTGTCCTGTACGCTCTTGGGCGGATAGAACTGTTCGGGATGAAGGGTATCGACATCGAGCGTCATCACTTTCAGCGGGAGAGCCTTGCCGGTGTATTTGCGGCCGGCGACCTCGACCGGAAGGGGTGGTATGAGGTAGAGCGTGTCGTCGAAGGAGGTGAGGGTGTATCGGCGTTCGAGTACCATCTGCCGGGCATCGTTGCTCACGGTGTCGATACCGGTCTGTTCGAGTATCTCCACACCGGGCACGAGGTAGGTGTCGTTCTTCAGGGGCGGAAAAACCACCCGTTGTTTCGGGGGAGCCGATACGCGCAGGGTGAGGTTCACCTGCTCGCCGATGAACATTTCCATCGAGTCGAGCCGCTGTTCGACAGCGACCTGTGCCCGCAGGCCGGCGGCAACCGTCAGCAGGGCAATCAGTCCCGTCAGGCGTTTTATTATTTCATTCTTCATCCGTTCTTCTTTCTTCAGGCACGTTGTTGGAACAAGCGCATCAACGGTTGGACATAATCTTCGTGGGTGGCAACCGAGAACGAATCGACCTTGCTTTTGGAGAACGACTGTCTCAGTTCGTTTTCGCGCTGCTGCCAGTAGGCATGATGGGCGCGTCGCAGCTTCTTCGATCCGGTGTCGATGATCATCTCGTGTCCCGTCTCGGCGTCGCGCACCTTCATCAGCCCCACGTCGGGCAGTTCCTTGCTGATGTGGTCGTACACCCGGATGGCCACGACATCGTGCTTGCGGTTGCAGATGGTCAGCTCGCGGGTGAAGTCCTTGCGCACATAGAAGTCGCTGAGCAGGAAAGCGGTGCAACGTCTTTTCATTATCCGCGTGAGGTAGGCGATGGCCTGTCCCACATCGGTGCGTGTGCTTTGCGGTTCGAATTCGAGCATCTCCCTGATGATGTAGAGGATGTGCCTGCGGCCTTTCTTGGGCGGAATGTACTTTTCTATCCGGTCAGAAAAGAAGATGACGCCTATCTTGTCGTTGTTCTGTATGGCACTGAATGCCAGCGTGGCGGCTATCTCGGTCACCATGTCGCGCTTGGTTTGCCGACGTGTCCCGAAGTTCAGCGAGCCGCTTACGTCGATCATCAGCATGACGGTGAGTTCTCTTTCTTCCTCGAACACCTTTACATAGGGACGGTGGAAGCGTGCCGTCACGTTCCAGTCGATGTCGCGCACGTCGTCGCCGAACTGGTATTCGCGCACTTCGGAAAACGCCATGCCGCGCCCTTTGAAGGCCGAATGGTATTGTCCGGCAAAGATATTTGCGCTGAGTCCGCGGGTCTTGATTTCGATTTTCCGGACCCGCTTGAGTAAGTCGGTGTTGTTCATCCTTTTCCTTGGGTTAGTGAAACGCTGTCCGTTCGGCTGCATTTACCCTCCGTCTGCCAGCAGAGGTGCGGCGGTTCGTCACGGAACGGGAGGCATCAGGGTACCTCGACCTTGTTGATGACCCGGCTCACGATTTCCTCACTCGTCACCATGGCGGCTTCGGCTTCATAGGTGAGTCCTATGCGGTGGCGCAACACGTCGTGCGCCACGGCCCGCACGTCTTCGGGAACGACATATCCGCGGCGTTTGATGAAGGCGTAGGCGCGTGCGGCCTTGGCCAGGCTGATGCCGGCACGGGGCGATCCTCCGAACATGATGAGTTCCTTGAGGTCGGCCAGGCCGTAGCGTTCGGGATAACGGGTGGCAAAGACGAGGTCGGCGACATACTGCTCGATTTTCTCGTCGAGGTAAACCTGCCTCACCACGCTGCGTGCCTCGACGATTTCGCGTGCCGTCGTCACGGCACCGACCTCGGGAAGGGCACCCGTGAGGTTCTCGCGGATGATGCGCTTTTCCTCCTCGAGGGTGGGGTAGTCCACCACGACCTTGAGCATGAAACGGTCCACCTGTGCCTCGGGCAGGGGGTAGGTTCCCTCCTGTTCGATGGGGTTCTGCGTTGCCATCACGAGGAAAGGCTCGGGCAGGGGGAATGTCTGTTCGCCGATGGTCACCTGATGCTCCTGCATGGCCTCGAGCAGTGCGCTCTGCACTTTGGCGGGCGCGCGGTTGATTTCGTCGGCAAGGACGAACGAGGCGAACACGGGGCCTTTCTTCGCGAGGAAGCGTTCGTCCTTCTGTGAATAGATCATCGTGCCGATGACGTCGGCAGGGAGCAGGTCGGGGGTGAACTGAATGCGCGAGAAGTCGGCATCGACGAGCTGCGCGAGGGTCTTGATGGCAAGGGTCTTGGCCAATCCCGGCACACCTTCGAGGAGAATGTGCCCGTCGCTGAGCAAACCGATCAGCAAGGAGTCGACCAGATGCTTCTGGCCGACGATGACGCGTTCCATGCCCGAAACGAGTCGGCCGACGAACGCACTTTGTTGTTCTATCCGGAGATTGAGTTCTCTGATATCAATAGCTTCTGCCATATTTCGATGGATTTTTTATGTGTGTCTGATGCTTGTCTTTTCTGCCAAAAACAAGGGAGCCGCTTGCGGATCCGGGAATCGGCCGGACGAAGTGGCACCTCCTTATTTAATTGCAAAGGTATAACATTTATCATGGACGCGCCAAGTGAGGTGACTAAAGATTATTAAAATTACAAGCATTTCTGCAATTCTTCGGTCTTTTAATAAGCCTTGCCGCAACGGTCCGGCAGGCGTTTCGCCGCCGCATGCGCCGTGTCCCGCACTCCCTTCGTGCCTCATCCGTCCGGCACTGTCCGGCCCGCCGTCGGCCGAAGGATGCGGCACCGTGAACGGTCGCCGGCCGATTCCCGACGCGGCATGACGTGAAGGCAAACGCGGAATCCCGGCATGGAAAGTACGGTAAGCACCCCATAGGAAAGGCTTCGGGCAGGCTTGGACGACAGGTATGCCGTGAGTGCGGAAGGCGACATGAATACGTTGTCGGTGCTACCGACGCCTGGTACTGCCGCTACCGGTACTTGGTACTGCCGCTACCGATACTTGGTACTATCGCTACCAGTACTTGGTACTGCCGCTACCAGTACTTGGTACTGCCGACATCGGCAGAAGCCGTGTGTCCGGTGGAATGTGATTTACCGGACGGAAGTCGGCAAGCCAAGGCCATGAAGGGGGAAGAGGGGCAGAACGGGCCGCCGGATGACAAGAACGGGCCG
>JALETQ010000016.1 GCA_022781445.1 Prevotella sp. | reverse complement strand
TATAAAATAATTCTGTAACTTTGTAATCGGTAGTCATATCAAATATTTTTGTAACTAATTGATTTTCACCTATAAAGATACAAAATATTTGTGAGACTACCAACTTTTTTATGAACTATTTCTTATCCCGAACTGGGGTATTGTTGTGCGACGGTTGTTCTATTGTTGTGTGACAACTGACACACAAGTTGGGCAAGTCAATTCGATTGAAAAGACATGAAATTTTTAGGCAAATAGAGAAATTACTTGACTATTGCTTTGCAATAATGGGTTAATTGTTTATCTTTGCAAAAAAATATGAAGTTGCTTAAGGCCAGACGATGCATTCTTGAAGAAGTATCTACTAATTATTAATAAAAATCAATCTATTTATGAAAGAAACATTCAAAGCGGTCGGTTTCTTCATCATGTTCTTACTGTCTGCCCTGCCTGTTGCGGCGGCAGACTGGAGCTATGATTTTGAAACTGCGAAGAAGGACATTGGCAACCAGTTCCACGAGCACCGAGAAGTGACATTGAACGACATGGTATGGAAGATATACTGTGTCAGGGACAATTACGACACAATGGACTATGCCAACGGCAAGGGTTCCATGCGCATATATGGGACAAAAGCCTCATCGGACGGTATGCCCTACGTAGAGATGAAAAACAACAAGGAGGGCGGCATTGGTGTGGTCTCGTTTGATTATAGGGCATACGAGAGGGAAAAGGATACGCAAACGTCATGGATAGTGCAGGTAACGGTGGATGACGGGCAGCATTGGCTGACCATAGGCAAGCCCTTTACCCCTACCATGGAGGTGCAGACCTTTGAGGCCAAGGCCAACAAGGAGAATGCCCGAATACGAATCGTCAGGGAAGACTACGCGACCTTCCAATGGAAGGGCTTGGGATTCACGGCCATGTTCAACATCGACGACATGTCCATCACCGACGCATCAGCGGTAGACCCGAACGTGCCCGCAATTGATGTGGAGAGCAACAACTTGAATTTTGGACAGGTATACAAGCTGGAGACCAAGACAATCACGTGCAAGCTCACTTACAAGAATCTGACGTCGCCCATCAAGCTAAGTATGGACGACAATGCCGCCTTCAGTTTGTCAAAGGCGGAAATCCCGGTAAAGGCTGGAGAAAATGAGGATTTTGTCAACATAACTTTCGCCCCCAGTGGCTATGGCGCATACAAAGCTGTCGTAACGCTCCAGTCGGGCGACGTGGAGACCTTCATTTCCCTTTCGGGCGTAGGAGCCAGGAAGCCCGGCGAATATGAGTATAGCGGCGGAAAGGGAACAGAAGAGGAGCCTTATCTGATCTCCGCGGCCACAGACATAGCGGATTTGTCTGAGGCCGTGAATGACAAGTATACCTACGAGGGCAAGTTCTTCAAGATGACGTCTGACATTGACCTTTCTAGCGTTGCAAACCTGCTGCCGATAGGCAACAATTTCGGGTCGGCGGGAGCCACGATCAAGACCTTTTGCGGCACCTTTGACGGGGATGGGCATACCCTCACCAACCTCCATATGTCGTACCAAGGAAAGGAAAATATAGGGGTCGCATTGTTTGGCGTCATCCAGGGCGCCACGATCAAGAACCTCACCATCGACAACAGTTCAATACAAGCTGACGCTCTCACGGGCGGCTTTGTGGGGGCCGCGATGGGCGGCAAGGTCTTGAATTGCCATTTGGGCGAGAATGTGACCATCAACAGCACACACCAGGCCTACGCCGCAGGCATTGTGTGCGGGGCGTTTGGAGACTCCGTGATGATAAGCGACTGCTCTTCGCGGGCAAGCGTCTCTGCCGTGGGCATGGGCGTGGCTGGAATCTTAGCCAGTTGCGGAGTGGTCGGCAATGTCGTGAACCGATGCGTGAACTATGGCGAGCTGTCGTCGAACGCGGGCGTTGTGGGCGGCATCGTCGGACAAGTGGAGGATGAAGGAAGCGTGGCCATCAAGGACTGCGCCAACTTCGGCAAGATTACCTCTCCCACCAATGCCGGTGGAATAGCGGCGCTCTTGTCGCCCTCGTCATTCGGTCCTCTCAATATATCTAATTGCTACAACAACGGCGAATTGGATTGCTACGACAACGTGCACCCGATCACATTGCCCGTTACGGGTGAGATGTCTGCCATACACATTGCCAACAGTTATTATTGCAGTGACAAATACACGGATGAGGTGCAGGGCGCCACAGGAAAGACAACCCAGGAAATGAAGAGCGATGCGTTCGCGAAGCTGCTCAACAATGGCAGGAAAGGCCCGTGGGTGCGTTCGGATGGTGTCAATGGCGGCTATCCCCTTCCCTCCGACACCGAATCGTCAGGCTCTGTTGCCGACAATTGCGTCTTGGTGGCAGACGATGTCACAGTGCCGCAATATGCCTACTACAGGATGTTCATCAAGAAGTATAGTGGGAAATTGGCGGATTATGTAGCGGCGAAAAAACGTATTGTCGTAAAATACGAGTCCGACAATGAGGATGTCGTGGCATCGTGGGGAAACTCTTTCAAGACGGTCGCAGCCGGAGAGGCGAACGTGAAAATGCGCGTTGCGGGTTCGGAGAATGGTTCCCTGAATGCCTTCGACGAGAACAATGTCCTTGACGAGGTCTCTTTCCATGTGAAGGTTGCCGACTTTGTGGACACGCCGATTCCGCCTATCAACATTTCCTGGGGCACAGGCAAGTCTGAGGCGATGGCAACGGAAGAGTCCGCAGGACACCAGCTCTTCACCGAGAGCTATTGGAAGATGCACCCCTCGGTGAGCGAGGAGGCGCAAAAGGGCATTGAGGTGTTCCTGACCGACAACTTCGAGTTCCCTCTGTCGATGCTCTACTTCAATTCCCAAGAAGAGCTGATCGCATCCGACCTCATCGTCGCCTCGTGGGAACGCGTCAAGACTCCTGTCGTCTCGCCAGTCTGCAAGCTGCTGAAGGAAAAGGGATTCAAGGACATGGGTCTTGATCCGGAAACGGGTCAATGGCTGATGTACAACCAGGACAAGCAAACAATGGCTACGTGCGGCCTTGTCATTGTGCAAAACCAGAGCTATTACTATCTCAGCCTGTATTACGAGCCGCAAGTCCCTGCCCATATTGACAACATCGGCATGGAGAAGGATTTCCCCAAGATTTCGGTCAGCTATTCTGATTCGGGAATCGGTATTACGGCAGATGGGCATGTAGGGCAGAGGATCTCCATCTTCGGCATCAATGGAAAGTGTCTTGCCCAGGCCGTTGTGAGACAAGGTGAGAACTTCTTTGAGATTCCATCGAAAGAGCCCTTGGTGATAAAAATAGGAAACTGCGCCCCGGTGAAAGTCATCCGTTGACTTTAGGCTGGTTCTATAAATTAGGCTGATAGAATAATCGATAAAGTGCAGTTGTCGTTTCGGCCGTCTTCTGCATCTATCGGTCTCAAAACGTCAAGTTTAATCGGTCGTGTAGCCCGCTACACTCCCTCTTCAACTTACGTTTTGAATCCCGATATCTTGCAGAACCTTTTCGATAAGCCAAATGAGCAGAGCCAAGCTTGCTTGGACTCTGCCATGGCGAGAAAAGGTGGGCGCTGGACCAATACGACTCGACCTAATTTATAGAACCAGTCTTTGACGTGGCATAGTCCACAAGGAGGAAATGTCTCCTGTCGTGCAATACGGGAGACATTTCCTCCACTCGCTGAATCGTTATCTAAGAAATCTTATGAACAATAGAATGTCAATATAAAAACAAAGAACATGATGATGAACAAAAACAATACAACAAGATGCCTGATGACGCTCCTGTTGAGTATGGGTATGGGCGGCGTTGTCAGCGCGCAAACCTTTTCGTCCATTGGCGAGGTCAAGCAGCTCACCTCCGATGCGAACGTCACCATCAATTTCCATCCCAATACGGTGCAGGTGGCCGCGCAGGAGAAAGATGAATACGGCAATGTGGGAGGCACTTATCTATGGGATGGCAAGGACGGATTGTTCCTATTTAATTCCATGGCGCCATCATGGCCCATCAATGACCTAAAGGTTGGGGATTATATCAACGGGACGCTGTCGGGAGAGTGGGAATACGACTATTGGGACATTTACAATGCCGATGGACAGATAAGCATCGGGGCCAACGCCCCGCTCGTGCCATTGAAGATGGCGGGGAATGACATCGTGGAGAATGGGGCATACAACAAGTTTGGCCTGTATGAGATAGAGGGCGTCTTCAATCTCGACCGTTTGCAGTTCACATCCGATGATGGGGTTGTGTTCAGCTTGGAGGACAATTTTCATCAGTTGTTGCCCGAAGCCTCCAGCCATGGAACCCTGAGGGCAATGTTCTATCAAGGTGAGATTGCCAACTACCTCTGGCCCTACCAAGCCAATGCCTTTGCGCCTGACGACAAACCGTTCACATCGCAGCCTACCATCTCTTCGGATATGGTTTACAGCATTGCCGACTTGAAGAATTGCCTCACAAGCACGAGGCTTGAGATTAAGGATGGCTATCAAATCCAAGTGGTCAACGTATTGGGCAGCGCTTATTTCCTCTGGGATGGGGAACAGGGCTTGTTGTTCCATGATGCTTCAAACAAACTCGCAGACAAGATCCACGTAGGCACCATGATCACCTCCGGCACTCTGCTCTGCGACACGCGGGCCGGTTTTTGGGGATGTTTGGGATCGGAAGACTTGGTGGTGGAAAACAACCAGGAATACCTCAAGCCGGTGGACATCAAGCTAAAGGACCTCTCGCCGGCGGACCTGTTTGGCTATTTCAGGGTGTTTGGCCAAATAGAGAAAGGAAAGTATGGCAATTACGTCTTAAGGGACGGTGACAGGCATATCGCATTGGCTGACCTCTTCAATTACGGAATTGATCTTGAGAAACTCGTCGGCAAGCAAGGCTACGTAAATGCTGTGTACCACGTTGTGGGCAACCGGCTTATTCCGCATCCCGCAAACTTTTTTGAGGAAGTGACGGACGGGGTGGCTTCCACCCGACTGTCAAAACAGGAGGCTTCAGCCGGGAAAATCTTTACGATAGACGGTAAGAGAATAGCAGACATGTCAAGTGCGCCAAAAGGCATACTCATTAAAAACGGAAAGAAGATAATCAAATAAGGGCGCACCCGACAAACTCTGTGTTTTTTAGTTTTAAGGCCGGTTCTAAAAATTAGGTTTAGAACCGGCCTATGATGTTTGGGGGTACGGGCGGAGGTAATGGTCTGAGATTCGCTGAACGGTGATTGTACTCACTATTCAGTTCACCACTGGGGCCTTTCCCTGAGCAAAACGGGAAATAACAATTTCATCCCTGCACTACAGATTCACTGGGAAAGTAGTTACTTTTGCACAGGCAAGTAAGTAGTCCATAATTGGCAATGGACTTTCGAGTCCAATATTCAGTTTGGTTCCGTCGGCTCGTAGAGTAATAATTGGTTGTTGGAGACCTTATAGAAGAGTACATATTTTAGGAGCATCGGACTTGCTGTTTTATAATCAAAGGCTATGGCACGTAAGGCAGAAAAGGAAAAAACGAGGGATGCTTGAAGCTGAAGATAGTCAATCCCAATGCGGCAGGCATAGACATCGCCTATGGTGAGATGCAAGTCTGCGTACCCGAGTACCGTGATGGCGAAAGCAACCGCTGTTTCGGCAGTTTCACATGCGACTATGAGGAGATTGCCTCATGCCTCAAGGCCTGTGGCATCACCACAGTGGCGATGGAGTCGACAGGTTCCTACTGGGTAGGCCTGTATTTCTTCCTTGAGGAGAAATGTTTTTATGTCCTGCTGGCCAATGCGAAGGACGTGAAGAACGTCTCTGGCAAGAGAACGGACGAGGCGGATGCCGAGTGGATAATGCTCATGCACAGCTATGGGCTGCTGAAGCCGAGTTTCCACCCCGATGCCGCAGCCCGTAGCATCCGTGAGCTTGCCCGTCACCGTGACAACATGCTCCGCAGTGCCAGCAAGGAAGTCCAGCACATGCAGAAGTCACTTGTGCTGATGAACATCAAGGTGGATACTGTCATAAGCGACATCCTCGGCAAATCGGAAAAAGCCATCATAGAGGCAATTCTAAACGGCAACCATGACCCCAAGTCGCTTGTCCAACTGGTCGACCCGCGCTGCAAGGCCAGCAAGGAAACAATAGAGAAGTCGCTCGAAGGCACTTGGGATGCCGTTCATCTCTTTGAGCTTAAGCAGTCCTATGATCTCTACACGTACATCCACACCCAGATAGCCGACTGCGAGGCGGAGATGGACAGACTTTTAGGCGAATACACGGATGGATGCGGCACGGATATGCAAGGCTATACGGCGACAAAAAAGCGGGTGGCCAAAAAATGCCATATCCTTTGACGCGGAGAAGCATGCATTCTCCATGTGGGGAGTGAACGCCATGGAGATACCGGGCATGAGTCTTGGTGCGCAGACAATCCTGCTGGGGGAACTTGGAAGCGGATTCACAGAAAAGTTCACGTCGGCCAAGAGCTTTTGCAAGTGGTGCAACCTCGTTCCGAACAACAAAATCTCAGGTGGCAAACTTCTCTCGAGCAAGGTGCCCAAGCAGAAGAACAGAGTCGGACAGGTGTTCAGGCTATGTGCCAACTCAGTGAAAAGTGTCAAGACGGGACTCGGCATATATTTCAGGAGGCAGAAGTCCAAAGGTGGCCATCTACAAGCTATTGTAGCGA
>JALETQ010000008.1 GCA_022781445.1 Prevotella sp. | reverse complement strand
AAATTCTGTTTGAGTTGCTTATACAGCGACTCTATAGCCCACCGAAGGCGGTATATCTCAGCCACGTCTTCTACGGAGAAGTCAAAGTTGTTGGTCAGTAGAACCACTGGCTTCTTGTCTTCGTAAAAGATTTCCACCCGTATTGCCTCGTGAAAGGGCAAGAACCACATCACAAAAGGGCACGTTTTATCAAATCGAAACAATCACTTATTTTCCATATCCAATTACTTACGATATTTTACCCCAAATCGGTCATCAGAGCGTTTGTTTATACATTTCCTGTCGTTCATGTCACTTTCCGTCCGTTTTCGTCTGCCGGAGCGACATCGGACGCCGACAAGCCCCCACTCGTGGGGTATGTCCGTACCCCACGAGTGACCTCTTGCGATACCACACGAGTGGGGTATGCAAGGGGATATCAGACAACAAGAACGGCAATCTTCAGACGGCAGAAAAGAGGATGGAATCTGAACCCAAACCGGTCATCAGAAAACTTGTCTTTCCTTTTTCCTGAAGAAGTGCGACATGCTTGTAAATGCCTGGTGTCCGTCGGCGTTTCGGCAGACGATGGGAGGCTTTTACAACACTTTGATTTCAAAAATCTCTCATGACCGGTTTGGGCTTACAGAACAATTGACAAAACGTTTCGATAATCATCCGATCTTCCAAACTTTCCATGTGATTGACGGACAGTTTTGAGAATCCCCAATCGCCATAATTCTGCCAAATGCAATATTCCATGATGGTCATTCGGTATCCGTTCGGCTTCTGAGAACCGATTCGGAATACATGTTTCTATCCATGAAGCACGCTTCCAGACAGTTCCTATCTGCTTGGTGACGATTTCTTTGCCGCGCATACATGACGTAATCCACAAGCATTCGACATCAACGGCATTCAGCCGGTTCATGATCGGAAAAAAAACATTCACTCGTCGATGATCGGAGAGAGGATGAAGAATTGGCCGCATACATATTTCAATTTCAGTAAACACTCCCATGATACAGGCCTGCCCCCTTCCTTGAGCAGGACCGATGCCCCAAGGAAAGTACGAATTGTCGGTTCGAAAGACAATAATTTTCGTTTTCTCGCATTTAATGTGTATATTTGCACTGGTAACCGTGAGTTTGCTTTGTTGAAAATTCTTGATGAGAATCGTAGGGAAACAACGCTCTACCGGTGACATGGAAAAAGGAACAGACTTTCTATCCAGTCTTTAACGAGTTGTCTCACACCATGAAACACACGCCTAAGCATATTCGCCTGTTTTCATTGTGAACCTCAAACCTTGAAAAGAAAATTATCAAATATAGAACACCGAACGTATGAAATTAAAGACATTTATCATTGCGGCAGTGACATTGTTACTTTCACTTCCAACACACGCACAGTTCCAAGAGGGTAAAGGCTATGTGGGAGCTTCTCTCACGGGATTGAATTTGAACTACAATGGTTCAGACGGATTCAACGCAGGCTTGGAGGCGAAAGGAGGTTACTTCTTTTTCGACGACTTCATGCTCTTGGGCAACCTGTCATATGAGCACAACGGCAGCGATGCCGTAGCCGATCATTTCACTCTGGGTGTCGGTTCTCGCTACTACATCATCCAAAACGGACTGTATCTGGGTGCCGGCATCAAATGGGTACATGCCAACCACAATTACAACGACCTGATGCCTGGTGTCGAGTTGGGATATGCTTTCTTCATCAACCGGTCGGTCACCATCGAGCCTTCAATCTACTATGACCAGTCGTTCCGTCGCCACAGCGATTACTCTACCATCGGTTTGAAGATTGGATTGGGCATCTATCTTTTTGATGACTGATGTATCAGGAGTTTTCATCATCCATCCTTGAAAAAGCTGTCAGCGAATTTTCCAGACTTCCCGGCATAGGGCGCAAGACTTCCTTGAGGTTGGTGTTGCACCTGTTGCGACAAGAACCTGCTGTGGTTGAACGCTTTGTGAACGCCATTTCACGGGCAAGAAACGATATCAAATATTGCACCATCTGTCACAATATCAGCGATACGGATGTGTGTCCGATATGTTCCGATCATCGGCGCGACCAAACTACGGTGTGTGTCGTCGAAAACATCCAAGACGTGATGGCCATTGAAAACACCCAGCAATACAACGGGATGTACCACGTTTTGGGAGGACTGATTTCACCCATGGACGGTATCGGCCCGTCTGACCTTGAAATCGACTCACTGACCGAACGGGTGGAACAAGAACAAATCAAAGAGGTCATTCTCGCACTGAGCAGTACAATGGAAGGCGACACCACCAATTTCTTCGTGGCTCGCAAACTCAAAGAGAAACCGGTCGTGGTGTCTGTCATCGCGCGGGGCATCTCGGTGGGCAACGAATTGGAATATACTGACGAAGTGACATTGGGAAGAGCATTGCTGAACAGAACAGAAATCAAAAATCAATAGAGCCTCAAGACATGACAGTCGAACAAATATCTCGCAGTCTTCGTATACATTATTATATAATGGTTGCCATCGCCCTTCTTCTCGTAGGGCTGTATGAAGGCAACCTGTTGCCGATAGGCAGCCTGTCATCCGACAAGTTGGCAGAGGCATATCTGTCAGGATTGATGGTTCTGACAGCCCTTATCGGTATCCCGGCATCGCTGAAAATGTTCAGTTGGACACACCTTGCCGACAAGCCTCAGGAAACAAAACTTCCGGCACTGCTGCGCCTTGGTCATCTCAGGTTGCTCATACTGTCTGTCCAACTGTGTCTCGATACACTGTTCCATTATTTGTTTATTCATGCCTCTTTCGGCTACCTTGCCATCATTCTGCTGTTTGCAAGCATTTTTGTGTACCCGTCATTAACAAGATGTAAAAGCGATATCGGAGCGTGAAACTATCCATCATCATCGTCAATTACAACGTCAAGCATTATCTGTATCAGTGTCTCGACAGCGTACGGAAAGCCATCAAGGGCATTGATGCCGAAGTGTTCGTCGTCGACAACCATTCGCGTGACAACAGTGTGACATGGCTGAAACCCATGTTCCCCGAAGTATGCTTTATCGAGTCTAACCACAATCTGGGCTTCTCTCGAGCAAACAACCATGCCATCAGAAAGAGCAAGGGAGACTATATTCTCTTGCTCAATCCCGATACCATCGTGGGAGAAGACACCCTGCGGCATGTCTTGACCTTCATGGACGAGCATCCGAAAGCGGGTGGTGCAGGTGTCAAGATGCTCAACAGCCGGGGAATGAGAGCCTTGGAGTCACGAAGAGGAATCCCCACCCCCATGACGGCTTTTTACAAGATGAGCGGTTTGGGCAGTAAATTTCCCGAAAACAAGAGATTCGGAAGATACTACATGAGTTATCTTCCTTGGGATAAACCGGTGCAAATAGAAATCATCAGCGGTGCTTTCTGTATGTTGCGCAACAGTGTCCTGGAACAAATCGGATTGCTCGATGAAGACTTTTTCATGTATGGCGAAGACATCGACTTATCGTTCCGTATCCTCAAAGGTGGTCATGAAAACTGGTATTTGCCCGAGACTATCTTGCATTATAAAGGAGAAAGCACGGAAAAATCATCCTTCAGATATGTGCATGTGTTCTACAAAGCCATGTTCATCTTCCTCAAAAAACATTATGGAGCCTCCCACCTATGGCTGGCAGTCCCGATTCAGCTTGCCATTTTCATCAAAGCCTGTGGCGTTTTGAAAAATGTCATGTCTGACCACATCAGAAAAATTTTGGGATTCTCAACGACTCCAAAGTACAAAGATGCAGACTACTTCTTCATCGGCAGTATGAAGATGATTGAGGAATGCAGGAAGATGACTGCCAAGAAAGGACTGTCCGGGCGTTTTTATGAAGTAGACCAAGAACTGAAAAAAGAGGGACACGTACAGTTGCTGAAAGAAATTTCACCTACGCACGACAATTATATCGTTTACGACACGGGCCAATTTACCTACAGCGACATTCTGCAATTCTTTGAAAGACAACCGCAAGACAGTGTAAAGATAGGGCTGTATCATCCCCTCACCAAAACATTGATTACCGATGACGAAATCATCCGATGAACAGCGTTTGCCCATTGTAACACTTCGAGCTATCGAACCCGAGGACCTCGACATTTTGTATCGCATCGAAAACGACCGTGAAGTATGGAACGTCAGCGCAACCAACGTGCCCTATTCCAAATACATGCTGCACGACTATATCGCCAATGCTACCGGTGACATTTACACCGACAAGCAGGTCAGAATGATGATAGAAAACCAACAACAGGAAGTTGTGGGCATCCTCGACCTTGTCAATTTCGACCCTACACACCGAAGAGCCGAAGTGGGCATCATCATTCAACAACCTTTCAGGTGTCAAGGATATGCCACTGCAGCCCTTGATAAAGTCATCGATTATGCCCGAGACACCCTTCATCTTCATCAACTATACGTGTATATCGACAGTACTCAAAAAGCTTCTTTAGCCACGTTTCAACATGTAGGTTTTAAGAAATCGGCCGTTTTAGACGACTGGTTATTCGATGGCGAGAATTATCGAGAAACCATCATTCTGCAATATCTTTGCAAAAAAGCGAGAAATTAGTTTGTGGATTAAAAAAGATTTCATACCTTTGCATCCGCAAATGACACTGGTGCGTTAGTTCAGTTGGTTAGAATGCCTGCCTGTCACGCAGGAGGTCACGGGTTCGAGTCCCGTACGCACCGCATCAAAGAGTGTTATTTTGTTAGTAAATCAGTTATTCCGGTGCGTTAGTTCAGTTGGTTAGAATGCCTGCCTGTCACGCAGGAGGTCACGGGTTCGAGTCCCGTACGCACCGCATGAATAACTTTTTTTGTACCCTCACATTTTCCCTCTCTTTTTTTTGTGTCCGACAAGTTCTATACATCTGATTAGTCGCATGGAGATTTCGGGTATTTGCAAAACAATAGAGACCGAAAAGATTCAGACAACGGACTAAAAAAAAGATTGTACAAAGAAGTTTTCGGAAATCAAAAGCTCACAGATGATTGTTTACAATCCGATGAAAAGCGAGCGAAAATTCTGTTTCGGCTTTGTAGAATAACATTTTTTCGTTATATTTGCGCAAATAACGACGCGCAAAACATATCATGCAAAAGATGATTACCATCATAGGGCCAACGGCATCGGGCAAGACATCACTCGCAGTGGCAGTTGCCTCGTCATTTAACGGTGAAATCATCAGTGCCGACTCACGTCAAGTGTACCGTAGAATGGATATCGGCACGGGTAAAGATTTGAACGAATATCAAAATGCCGGAAAAAAAATTGCCTACCACCTCATTGATATTTGTGAACCCGGAACGAAATATAACCTGTTTGAATACCAACGTGATTTCTTGGCTGCATATTACCAAATCATTGAGCGAAACAAACGACCGGTCTTATGTGGAGGGACGGGATTGTATGTGGAATCGGTACTGGGGAGCTATCAGTTGTCACCTGTGCCCCAAAATCCGACTCTGAGGAAAAGCCTCGAAGGTAAAAGTATAGAAGAGCTGACCGGCATTTTGGAGAAGTTAAAACAACAGAACAATTCGACCATGCACAACAAAACGGATGTCGATTCAGCACAAAGAGCCATCCGAGCCATCGAAATCGAAACATATAACCTTCTGAATCCTACATCCGAAAGAGCGTTTCCACAGCTTGAATCGTTGCTGATAGGTGTGCATGTTGATAGGGACACACGACGAAAAAGAATCAGCGAACGCCTGAAATTTCGGCTCGAAAACGGGATGATAGAAGAGATCAAGGGATTGTTACAAGAAGGCATACCCGCAGATAACCTTTTATATTACGGACTGGAATACAAATATGTCACAGACCATGTGATAGGTAACATCTCATATAAAGAAATGTACGACAGACTCGAAATAGCCATCCACCAGTTCGCCAAGCGACAAATGACATGGTTTAGAGGGATGGAGCGAAGAGGGTTTCACATCCATTGGGTTGAAGGAACATTGCCGATGGAGGAAAAATTGAAGGAAATAAAAAGATTGACAGACAATTAGGGATTATTTATGGACGAAGATAAACAAGGAAAGTGGGGCATCATCTACTGCCCGAAAAGCGGCTGCTTGCATCCTAAAAAACGTTGGGAAAGAATCGAGAGATGTCTCAAAAAGAAAGGCATCGACTACGACATGGTGATGAGCGAAAGCTCGGCAGGTGTAGAAAGATTGGTGACCATGATGATCAACAATGACTATCGCACTATCATCATGGTCGGTGGAGACAGTGCCCTCAACGATGCCGTCAACTGTATGATGCTCGTAGAGAAAAAGGTTCGTGACAAGATAGCTCTCGGGGTCATCCCCAACGGGTTGATGAACGACTTTGCCAAATTCTGGGGATTCAAGGAAGGATACATCGAACAGAATATCGAAGCTCTGAAACTTCACCGCATCAGGAAAATTGACTTGGGATGCATCCGCTACGAAAACAGCAAGGGTGAACGTTGCAAACGATACTTTCTGAATTGTCTGAATGTGGGATTGGCAGCAGCTGTCGCCAATCTTCGTCGCAAGACACGCAATATTCTCGGACTGCCTATGTTGTCGTTCATTCCGTCATCGTTACTAATGATTTTCCAACGGTTGGATTATCACATGAAAATCAAGATAGACACAGACACCATCGATAAGAAAGTGATGACAGTATGTGTAGGCAATGCCACCGGATATGGCATGACACCCAACGGAGTTCCCTATAACGGACTGCTCGACGTGTCGGTGGTTTCACATCCGGAAATGACCCAACTGATTGAAGGTTTTTATCTCTTATATAGCGGAAAGATACTGAATCATAAGGATGTACGGCCGTATCGTATCCGTGAGATGTTGTTTGAGAAGGCACACAAGGCTCCGGTAGGCATTGATGGAAGACTGATGAACACCCCGGTCGGAGCGTTTAAGGTTCAAGTGGAGCAAGAAGTCATCAACTTTCTCATTCCGAACTGACTGTCAACGAGTCTGAATCGCTCGCAAATATACAGTTACAGAGATAAAAGTGCAGAATATCAATAGAGGTAAAAAGACACTAAGATGAGTTATTTGAGATACGATAAAACACTGATGACCAATCTCGAAGAATCGCTTTCGAGAGAATTGTTGAGAACAAATAGGTCGGGAGCTTATGCTTGTTCGACGATTGTCGACTGTAATACCCGAAAATACCACGGGCAGTTGGTCATCCCCATCCCACAAATGGATGACGACCATCACGTGCTTCTCTCATCTCTCGATGTAACCGTGGTGCAACATGGAGCAGAATTTAACTTGGGACTGCATAAATACCAAGGAGGAAATTACAGTCCGAACGGCCATAAATACATACGGGAGTTCGACTGCGGCAATGTACCTACTACCCTTTATCGGGTCGGAGGGGTTGTTTTACGCAAAGAAGTGGTATTCCAACACTATGAAGATCGATTGCTTATCAGATACACTTTGGTCGATGCCCACTCCAAGACGTTGCTGCGCTTCAAACCATTTCTCGCATTCAGAAGCGTTAAAATGCTAACCCACGAGAATGCCGTGGCGTCGCGCAACTATCAAAAGGTGGACAACGGAATCAAAACTTGTCTATACGACGGTTATCCTGACTTATATCTTCAATTCTCGAAAGAAAACGAATTTGTCTTCCAACCCGATTGGTATCGCAATATCGAGTATCCCATCGAAAGAGAGAGGGGATATGGTTTCACGGAAGATTTGTATGTACCAGGCTATTTTGAAACCGAAATAAAAAAAGGGGAAAGCATCGTTTTCTCGGCTGCCGTTTCCGAAACCGATACCCAAACGCTGCAACAGCTCGCCATAGAGGAAATCGATTCGAGGGCACCGCGCGACAATTTCTTTCATTGCCTTGTGAATGCGGCACATCAATTTCGAAACCGCGAAGGCGACGACCGCTATATTTTGGCTGGCTATCCGTGGTTCAAATGCAGGGCTCGCGACACGTTCATCGCACTCCCGGGATTGACTTTGGGACTGGAAGAAACCGATTATTTCAGAAAAGTGATGAAGACTGCAGAACGAGGACTGCGAGAATGGATGGAAGGGCAGCCGCTGACTGTCAAGATACAAGAGATAGACCAACCCGATGTCCTGCTTTGGGCGACGTGGACAATCCAACAGTTTTGCAAGGAATGCGGTATCGGGAAAGGATTGAGAGAGTACGGCGCACTGCTCAAGGACATCATGTTGTTCATCACCCAAGGCAGGCATCCGTCGCTTTTCCTCGAAGACAACGGACTGCTTTGGGTTGACGGAAAGGACAAGGTCGTTACATGGATGAACGCCACTCACAACGGAAAGCCGGTCATTCCGCGCACAGGTTATATAGTGGAATTCAATGCGCTTTGGTACAATGCCCTCAGATTCATGGCAGAAACAGCTGCAATACAGAACAGAACCGACGAACAAAAACAATGGGAAGCTCGCGCGCTTCGATGCAAGGAAGCATTCGTGGAAATGTTTTACAACGAGTACGGTTATTTGTATGATTACGTTTCGGACGAAGAGCAGGACAAGAGTGTCAGACCCAACATGATATTTGCCGTCGCATTGGAGTACTCTCCCCTCACAACGGAACAAAAGAAGAGCGTCCTCGACTATTGCACCAAAGAACTCCTGACCCCGAAAGGACTGCGCTCCCTGTCACCCAAGAGCGACGGTTTCCGCCCTACTTATGTCGGATCACCCTCAGAGAGAGACCTTGCCTATCATCAGGGAACGGTGCGTCCTTGGCTCGGCGGATTCTATATGGAGGCATGTCTGAAACTTTACAAACGGACAAGACTGAGTTTTGTCGAGCGGCAAATGGTGGGTTACGAAGACGAAATGTCGCGTCACTGTCTCGGCACCATCTCCGAACTTTATGACGGCAACCCGCCTTTTGATGCCAGGGGAGCCATCTCTTTCGCCATGAATGTGGCCGAAGTGTTGCGGACACTCAACCTGCTCGAAACCTACAATTATCAGAAATAACAATAACAGTGAAGCAAACAAACTATCGCCCATGAAAATATTGATGTTCGGGTGGGAATATCCACCCCATATCTACGGAGGATTGGCAACGGCCAATTTCGGCATCACAGAAGGCTTGCATGCACAAGGCGACATGGATATCACCTTATGTCTGCCTCGTCCGTTTGGCGATGAAGACCAAACATCTGCCAAAATCATCGCCATGAATGCCGTACCGGTGGTATGGCGTGAAGTGGGATATGACGAAGTGAAAGCCAAAGTGGGTCATATCATGGAACCCGAGCACTATTTCAACCTGAGAAATCACCTGTATGCCGACTTCAATTACCTACATACCGACGAACTCGGATGTATGGAGTTTGTGGGAGGCTATCCCCAAAACCTTCACGAAGAAATCAACAATTACTCGATCATCGCAGGCGTTGTGGCTCGCGAACAGCAGTTTGACATCATCCACGCCCACGACTGGCTGACCTTTCCGGCAGGCATTCATGCCAAACAGGTTAGCGGAAAACCATTGTGCATCCATGTACACGCCACCGATTTCGACCGTTCGCGGGGAAAGGTGAACCCCACTGTCTATGCCATCGAGAAGAACGGCATGGATCAAGCCGACAGCATCATGTGTGTTTCGGAACTGACCAGACAGACCGTCATCAGGCATTACCATCAAGATCCTGCCAAATGCTTCACGACCCACAATGCGGTATATCCCCTCAGACAAGAACTGGCAGATATTCCTCGTCCCAACCACGCCAGCCGAGAGAAGATCGTCACTTTCCTTGGTCGCATCACGATGCAGAAAGGACCCGAATATTTTGTCGAGGCAGCCAACCTTGTTTTGCATCGAACCCGTAACGTCAGATTCTGTATGGCGGGCTCGGGCGACATGATGAACCAAATGATATACCTTGCAGCCGAACGTGGAATTGCCGACCGATTCCATTTTCCGGGTTTCATGAAGGGGCGTGAGGTCTACGAGTGTCTCAAAAATTCGGATGTATATGTCATGCCGTCCGTCAGCGAACCTTTCGGCATTTCTCCGCTTGAAGCGATGCAATGCGGTACACCATCCATCATTTCCAAGCAAAGCGGATGCGCTGAGATTCTTAACAACTGCATCAAGGTGGACTATTGGGATATCCATGCCATCGCCGATGCCATCTATTCCATCTGTCACAATTCGGCTCTCTTTGACTTCTTGCAGAAGGAAGGAAGAAAGGAAGTGGCGCAGATAACATGGGAAAAGGTGGGAGAAAAGATCAAGGACATCTATCTTCGCACCATCAGAAAGTCAACCTACCATTAACATCAACACATCAAAGCGTATGAAAACCATCTGTCTGTATTTCGAAATTCATCAGATGATACATCTCAAACGGTATCGTTTTTTCGACATCGGTACCGACCATTACTATTACGATGACTACGAAAACGAACGAACCATAACCGATATCGTCAACCGGTCCTATATGCCTGCACTCGAAACCCTTCACGAGATGATCAGGCGACATGGGCACGATTTTAATGTTGCGTTCTCGCTCTCGGGAGTGGGCATGGAACAACTGGAGCTTCATGCACCACAAATTCTCACCAAGTTGCAGGAAATCAACGAGAGCGGATGTGTCGAATTTCTTGCTGAGCCCTATTCGCACGGCCTGTCATCGCTTGCCAACCGCGACACTTTCGTTGGCGAAGTAAAAAGACAAGCCAAGAAAATAGAAGAATATTTTGGGAAAAAACCCACCGTGTTGCGCAATTCGTCACTCGTCTATGACGACGACATCGGTGAGATTGCCGCCGAGATGGGCTTTGTCGGGATGCTCACCGAAGGTGCCAGGCACATCCTCGGCTGGAAAAGCCCCCACTATGTGTACCACTGCGCCACCAATCCGAAGCTGAAAATCATGTTGCGCGACTTTGTTTTGTCCGATGACATCAGTCTGCGTTTCAGCAATCCCGAATGGGAGGGTTACCCGCTCTTCGCCGACAACTACATGGATCGCATCGCCGCACTGCCCAGCAACGAGAAGACTATCGGTATCTTCATGGAACTGTCGGCACTGGGCATGGCACAGCCCTTGTCCTCGAACATCCTCGATTTCATCCTTGCCCTTCCGAAAGCTGCCCGCGACCGGAACATCGCCTTTGCCACACCGTCGGAGATTTTCGGCAAAAACAAGAGTATCGGAGTACTCGAAGTGCCCTATCCCATGTCATGGAACGACGAGGAAAGAGACACGAGTTGCTGGCTCGGCAATTCCATGCAGAAAGAAGCATTCAGGAAACTTTATAGCGTGGCAGACCGTGTCCGTATCGCTGACGACCCATGTATCAATCAGGATTGGGATTATCTCCAGGCTTCAAACCACCTGCGATTCATGTCGACCAAGCCTACCGGCATTGCCGTCAATCGCGGAATCTACAGCGATGCTTTCGACGCATTTACCAACTACATGAACATTTTGGGCGACTTCATCAACCGCGTGAACAGTCTTTACCCCGAAGAAATCGGAAACGAAGAACTCAATTCGCTGCTCACCACCATCAAGAACCAAGGCGACGAAATCAGCATGCAAGACAAAGAAATAGAACGCTTGCAGGCCAAGGTCGAAAAAATGCAGCAGCAAGGCATGAACAAATTCGATTAATCCCACCCTCTTCACCACCCGGATACACATCTCCCGCCATCCGACTCCATGCTTTCCTCATCCGCAAAGCCACCACACCCTTTCCTTTACCCCCGATTATTCGTGGGGACGGAAAGACCTGCCAGGCATCAGAGTCCATATACACACGAGAGCAGAAACCAGTACTTGCTGACTATCAGCTTACCATTACAGATATTTGCACCAATCCGCACTTTCCATTTAGAAGTGCAAAATTTCAGTGGTGCAAAACCATGAAAAACACTACGGAGGTTTGCCTTGCGGCTGGGGACTCGAACCCCTCAAAGAGCTTCGGCGGACAACTTAAGCAATACAAAAAAGGAGAAAGATTTTCGTCCCTCTCCTTGAGATTAACTAGTCGTCCCTTAAAAACTATTATTACTGTCCGCTAAACATAGCAATCTCCATCCCAACTCATTGACATATAGGAGTTTGTGTGACAGCATGTTAGTGACAAGCCCCCTTATTCGTTTTCTGTTACCTCCGGTGGCGATTCAGCTGCCGCTTCAAGCATGAGTTTCATGTCGGCATCCGGTATGTTGAAGAAATTATTCATGTTGAGGTATTCCATAAGTAGTCGTCCCTTAAAAAGCATTTTATCATTCGGTCTTGCTCTTCATAGGATTGTTTCATAAGATGCTATGATTAAGCAATACCGGTTCAGAAATATGTGTACCTTTCAAGACAGCAAATAACAAAATATCGGCGTAATGGACATGAAAAGGAATCAAAATCAAGATACGGCGGAAGAAGGGTAAAAGAAAAAAGCAAGAAGGATGGAGTTAATTCCAAATCTTCTTGCTTAATGTATGTACGAATTATTCGAAAATCTTACTTCACTTTGTCAACAATGGCTTTGAAAGCAGACGGATTGTTGAGAGCGAGGTCAGCAAGTACTTTGCGGTTGATTTCTATTCCTGCTTTGTGGAGTGCTCCCATCAACTGCGAATAGCTCATACCTTCCATACGGGCAGCTGCATTGATACGTTGAATCCACAATGCACGGAAGTTGCGTTTCTTGTTACGACGATCACGATAAGCGTAGGTCAAACCTTTTTCCCAAGTGTTTTTGGCAACGGTCCATACGTTCTTACGTGCTCCAAAATAACCTTTTGTGAGTTTTAATATTCTGGTGCGCTTTGCTTTAGAAGCGACATGATTTACTGATCTTGGCATAGTTTTCTTCCTTCTTTGTTTGTTATACTTACATTAACGTAGGCAGAGCAAATCGCGAACCTGCTTGAGATTTGAACCATCAACTACTACTTGATGAACTAAATTACGCTTTTGCTTCTTTGTTTTCTTTGTCAAGATGTGACTGTGGTAAGCGCGATGTCTTTTAATCTTACCTGTTCCGGTGAAGCGGAAACGCTTCTTTGCACCAGAGTTCGTTTTAACTTTTGGCATTGTTTTGAATTTAATTGTTATTAATCAAGAGTGGAACGCACATACCAGGCGTTACGCACATCATTTATATTTCTGATCATTCTTCGCTTTCTTGCAGTTTCTTTAGAGCAGCTTCGCTGATCTTGGCATTGGCAAGAAGCCCTGACGCAGTTTCAACATCCTCGAACAGTGAACTGTTTTCTTTGGCTTCGGCTTCTCTTCGCTCTCTGTCCATTTTCTGCTGGCTTTTCTTGACAACACCGGCTTTCTTGGGGGCTATGAAGATTGCCATCTTCTTTCCTTCGAGCTTGGGAAGCTGTTCTACCTTGCCATATTCTTCCAAATCATTGGCAAATCTCAGCAAGAGAACCTCACCTTGTTCTTTGAAAAGAATCGAACGTCCGCGAAAGAAGACAAATGCTCTTACCTTGTTACCTTCTTCAAGAAATTCTTTGGCATGCTTGAGTTTGAAATTATAATCGTTTTCACCTGTCTGCGGACCAAAACGAATTTCCTTGACTTCAATTTTGACTTGCTTAGCTTTCATTTCCTTTTGTCGCTTCTTCTGCTGATAAAGGAACTTCGAATAGTCAATCAGACGACAAACGGGAGGCTGTGCATTGGGAGAGATTTCTACGAGATCAACCCCTTTTTGTCTTGCCATATCCAATGCTTGGCGTGTAGGTAAAACGGTAGATCCGTCATCTCCCACCAATCGAATTTCCCGAACCCTAATTTGTTCATTGATTCGGTACTGATTTGTCATCTTGTCATTTTTCATCCAACTATTTTATATTAAGCGACTGCAAAGTTACGCCTTTTCAAACAATTAACCAAACATTACCGTTGTTTTTTAGCTTAGAACACTCCACTTTTCAAACATTTACAGATTTCGGACAGTAATCTTCGGCAAGCCGTTGTCAATCGTTACACTTTCCATTCTGCGGATTGACGTTACCTAAAGTTATCCGGTATCATGTTCATGAAACCAAAGTATGATGTCATCAACCATAAAAAGCCACCGACTTCATGTTTTTCCTGTTTGGCAACACTTGGTTGGTGGTTAGATTTACTAATCCCATATCTCTGAGTACCTTCATTCGATTTGTCACTCACGCAAAATTGATTGCACAATAACTGTCGAAAGAAGAATCGGATGCTTTAGAAGTCAGCGTTCTTTGGAGTACGTGGGAACGGTATGACATCGCGTATATTCTGCATGCCTGTCACGAACAAAATGAGTCGTTCGAATCCAAGACCGAAACCTCCGTGGGGGCAAGTACCGTATTTGCGGGTATCCAAATACCACCACATGTCCTTCATTGGGATGTTCATTTCATTGATGCGGTTCATCAACTTGTCATAATCTTCTTCACGAACACTACCTCCGATGATCTCGCCAATCTGGGGGAAAAGCACGTCCGTACCCTGAACAGTTTTGCCATCTTCGTTCTGTTTCATATAGAACGCCTTGATTTCTTTGGGATAATCGGTCATGATAACCGGCTTTTTGAAGAATTCCTCGACGAGATAACGTTCGTGTTCGCTTGCCAAATCCATGCCCCAGCTGACGGGGAATTCGAACTTGCGTCCTGTCTTGACGGCTTCTTCAAGGATTTCGATGCCTTCGGTGTAGGTCAATCTCTTGAACGAATCGTTCAAGACAGACTTCAATCTATCGATCAAAGTCTTGTCAACCATCTTATTCAAGAATTCCAAATCATCCTTACAGTTATCCAAAGCCCATTGCACACAATACTTAATGAAGTCTTCTTCCAAATCCATCAAGTCCTTCAAGTCAATAAAAGCCACTTCGGGTTCAATCATCCAAAATTCTGCAAGGTGACGAGGCGTATTCGAATTTTCTGCCCTGAAAGTTGGTCCGAAGGTATAAATCGCGCCTAATGCAGTTGCACCAAGTTCACCTTCGAGCTGACCGCTCACAGTGAGAGATGTAGTTTTTCCGAAGAAATCGTCATCATAAATGATCTTTCCCTGTTCGTCTTTCTTCAGATCATACAAGTTCTTGGTCGTGATTTGAAACATTTCACCCGCACCTTCACAGTCGCTTGCGGTAATGATGGGAGAATGAAAGTAGAAGAATCCGTGTTCATGAAAGTATTTATGGATGGCAATGGCCATATTGTGACGAATGCGCATTACCGCTCCAAAAGTGTTGGTTCGCAGTCTCAAATGCGCATTCTTGCGCATAGTCTCAAAACTCTGACCTTTCTTTTGCATGGGGTAATCGCTTCCACAAAGTCCATAAACGGTGATCTTTTCACCTTGGATTTCAACACTTTGACCAGCGCCTTGACTCTCGACAAGTTTGCCGATTACAGACAAACAGGCTCCGGTAGTTATTTTTTTCAGCAAATCTTCATCAAACAGATTGGGATCGACTACTATCTGAACATTATTGATTGTAGAACCATCGTTAAGTGCAATGAAGTCCACTGCCTTGCTACTGCGGTGGGTTCTTACCCATCCTTTCACGTTAACGGTCACTCCGAAGTCCTTACTTTGGAGAATATCAATCACCTTTATTCTACGAATTTCTTCCATTTTTATCTGTTTGCTTAATCAATTTATTCAATATCTGTATGATACCGAAACTCATGGAAGCCGCTTCCCTTCATTTGTTTGTGACAAACGGGTATGTCAGACTTCATTTATTTCGGTGTGTTTAATTATTCGAAAGCTCCCATTCTTAGCATCTCGACTTCTTTCTCTGTGAGGAATCGCCAATCACCTCTTCTGACATTTTTCTTTGTCAGTCCGGCAAACTGGACACGATCAAGCCTCATCACGCGATAACCGAGGCTTTCAAAGATACGGCGAACGATTCGATTTTTGCCACTATGGATTTCGATTCCCACTTGAGCTTTGTCTACATCACTTGCGTATTCAATGGCATCGGCATGGATTTCGCCGTCCTCGAGCTGAATGCCATCCCTAATTTGTTGAAGGTCGTAAGCCGTGACTTTCTTGTCAAGATACACATGATAAACCTTCTTTTTCAAGAATTTGGGATGTGTAAGTTTACTGGCAAGTTCACCATCATTGGTGAGCAACAACACGCCGGTGGTATTTCTGTCCAATCGACCAACGGGATAAATCCTCTCTATACAGGCGTCTTTTACGAGATCCATCACCGTTTTTCTCTGTTGAGGATCATCACTTGTGGTCACACAATCCTTGGGCTTGTTGAGCAATACATAGACTTTCTTTTCCAAAGTGACACGATGTTCGTTGAAAACGATTTCGTCAGTTCTCATCACCTTGGTTCCCAATTCGGTCACGACAACACCGTTTACCTTGATGGCACCTGCAATGATCAGTTCATCGGCTTCTCTGCGGCTGCACAATCCGGCATTCGCCAAAAACTTATTCAGACGAATCGGCTCATTGGGGTCAATATGTTCCTCGCTATATTCAATACGCTTCTTCAAGCTGTACTTCGCATTCGGGTCATAAGTTCTTGATCTTTGACTTTTGTTTTTTTGATAGCCTCCCCGTTGTTTATCGGCCCTATACTCCCTTGGAGCATAACCATCTCTTGTTCCGTTACCATCTTCTTGATTCATAGAGGTGTACGGGCGTTTATAACCCGATCGGTTGACAGATGAACCGGAGCGACCACCTGTAGATCTGTAGTTGTCCTGGCGATACGGAAATCTTCCTTCGGGATGTCTGTTCTCGTAACTGCCAGCAAACTCTTCATTGTGTCCTCTATTGTCATACCGATTATATCTGTTCTCGTTGTAACCACTGTTTCTGTCTTGTGTGTTGTATCGTGGTTTGTAAGAAGGATAAGGCTGACGTGCATTTCCACCCTCATCCTGTCGGTAAGATTGCTTGTAATATCCGCCTTGCGAGTAGGGTTTATAGCCTCCTCTACGTTCTTCGTTACCATACGGATTTTGATATGGACGCTTGCGGTATCCGCCTTCGTTCCTCTGTCCCTCTTGGCGATAGTTACGATTGGGACGGTAAGAACCGGATTGAGAAGGGTTGCCGGTTTCGAATCCCCCACCGAATCCCTCGGGTCTGAATCCTCTTTCGTCATTGTCGTTACTGATATGCTCCACTCTCTGGCGATGAGATTGGATGCGAGGTCTCTGTATGCGCGAACGTTGTTGTTCGCCATTCGTTTGCTCTTCGGGCTTATAACCTTCTCGGTTTCCTTCATATTGCCTTGCAAACATGTCGTTTTGTTCTTCTTTGTCAAAAATCATTTTGATAAATCCTTTACTGTTATAATTTATTACTACGCCTCACGGCATTGCTTCAAAAGAATTATTTGTCTAACAATGTCATTATATTATTTCATTACAACACTCCCTTTATACATTTATTATTCATACACCCGTATAATTGTGCGGGGTGATTGCTTTCAATTCTGTTTTCACTTCGTCCGAAACCGATAAGGTGTCGATAAACGAGTGGATGGAACTTTGTGTCATTTTATCGTTTGTTCTTGTCAGAGCTTTCAACGCTTCGTACGGATTGGGATAGGCTTCTCTTCTCAAAATCGTTTGAATAGCCTCGGCAACGACAGCCCAATTGTTCTCCAAATCAGCAGCGACTTTCTCTTCATTGAGAATCAACTTGCCCAATCCCTTGAGCGTACTTTGAATGGCAATAACGGCATGAGCCATCGGAACGCCGATATTTCTCAGCACTGTTGAGTCTGTCAGATCACGTTGTAAACGACTTATGGGCAATTTCTGTGCCAAGAATTGAAGTGAAGCATTAGCCAATCCCATATTTCCTTCACTGTTTTCGAAATCAATCGGATTGACTTTGTGCGGCATCGCGCTCGAACCAACCTCACCTTTCTTGATTTTCTGCTTGAAATATTCCATAGAGATATACATCCAAACATCTCTGTCCAAATCGATTACGATGGTATTGATACGTCGCATGACATCACACAGTGCTGCCAAATTGTCGTAGTTGCTGATCTGTGTGGTATATTGTTCACGTTCGATTCCCAGTTTGTTTTCGAGGAAACTGTCAGCAAATTCATGCCAGTCATATTGGGGATATGCCACATGATGAGCATTAAAATTTCCTGTTGCACCACCAAACTTTCCGCTGACAGGAGTACTCTTGAGTTGATGGAGCTGTTCAGTCAATCTATAAACAAACACCATGATTTCCTTACCTAATCGGGTAGGTGATGCCGGTTGCCCATGTGTCTTGGCGAGCATCGGTACGTTTTTCCATGCTTGAGCGTAATCATTGAGGCATTCGATGAGCTGTTCCACCATCGGAACAAACACTTCCTGCAATGCGTCTTTGATGGAAACGGGTACGCTGGTGTTGTTGATATCCTGTGATGTCAGTCCGAAATGGACGAACTCCTTATAAGCTTCGTAACCGCCCAATCGATCCAACTGCTCCTTGATATAGTATTCGACAGCCTTTACATCATGATTGGTCACGCTCTCAATTTCCTTCACGCGTTTTGCATCTTCCGGCAAAAAGTCTTCATAAATACTGCGAAGTTCCTTGAAACATTCCGGATTCATGGATGTCAATTGTGGCAGGGGCAGCTCGCACAATGCTATAAAATACTCTATCTCAACCCGAATGCGATACTTTATTAAAGCATACTCGGAGAAATATTCACTCAACTGTGCTGTCTTATTTCTGTATCTTCCGTCTATTGGCGATGTAGCCGATAACTCATCAAAAGTCATATTTCTTTATTTTACTCTCTTTATAATTGAAATTGCAAATGTACGAAAACAATTTGACAAACATTCATCTCGCATCCGAAATCTGACAAAAACAGCCGGAGGGATTGTTGGAATGATGATTCAAGGGTCATCAAAAGTTCTTTCTATCCACATGGCCCGACATATATGCGTCACAGCCAAAATACTTATATGTTTGATAATACCTACATATTTCCAAGCCTTTAGACTATAGGAATGTCCCGATTGACATTCTGATGTCCTTTCAAAGCATAGTAGAACATGAACGCCATTCCGAGAAGCGGGATGATGTAGGAAAGCAGGTAGCCTTGATGGTCGGCCATGAAGTTCTGCAACAGCGGCAGAATACCACCACCGACAACCATCATCATGAAGATTCCCGATGCCGATGCGGTGTATTTACCCAATCCTTCCGTGGCAAGATTGAAGATACAGGACCACATGATAGAAGTGAAAAGTCCGCACAGAACCAGCAATAAGGCCGCAATGGGTACGGTAACCATGTCGAACTCATTGCCTTTGAATACGGGCATCATCACCGACATACTGTTACCAAGCAACATGGCTGCGGCAATCAGAACCATGCCTGTAGAGGTCGCAAACAGCAACATGGATTTGCTTGATATCCTGCCGGCAATGAATCCTGCAGAGAATCTTCCGATGAGCATCATGCACCAATAGGTTGCCGCCACCGAACCTGCGATGGCTACTGCATTGCCGCCTACGCCTGCACCGTTGATGGTCTTATCGGATATATAATAAAATAATGTACCGGGGATGCCGACTTCAACTCCGACATAGACGAAAATCGAGACAGCCCCCAACACGAAGTGCCTGAACGACCATGCACTATGCTCGAAAACGGTTTCTTTCGTAGTGCGTCCCAGTTCGGGATCTTTGATAGGAATGAAAGAAATGATGACAAAGGCCAGCAGGAAGACGAGCATGGCAATGTATAATACCGGATATACCTGCATCATGGCGGTACGCTTGGTCACCTCACCGATCAGTGCTCCGACAAACAACGGGGTGAGCATTCCTGCCAGTGAGTTGAACGTTGCACCCAGTAAGTTGAGCTGATTTCCCCTGTTTCCTCCGCCACCAAGCAGATTGAGCATGGGATTGACCACAGTGTTCAAGATACATACACTGAAACCTGCCACGAACGCTCCCGTGAGGTAAGTTGCAAATCCGGCATTCTGATTATCCACGCCAAAACGTCCGGAAAGATATTGAATGAAAACACCGACGAAACCAAGTGCGATTCCTATCAGTGCCGTCCGCTTGTAACCAAATGCGCGAAGCATCTTTCCGGCAGGAATTCCCATAAACAGGTATGCCAAGAAATTCATGGCATTACCCAACATTCCCACCGTATTTTCGCTGTTTCCTTGATAGGTGTTTTTCCAGATTACACCGATGGGAGCAGCAAGATTGGTGACAAATGAAATCATCGCAAAAAGGAAGAGCATCGTGACAATGGCAATGATTCTGCCGTCGGAGTTCTGAGTTTTCATGGAGAATTGTTGTTTTAATCGATAGGTAATAAATTCTTTTCGTTTGATTTTGATTTATCATTTGCCTCCAAGTTCGTCAAGCCGGTGCCTATGGCAAATATCCGTCGGCAGAATGCGTGGAGATCCAAATGCCCGACAAAATAAAGAAAAAAAAATGACAATGACGAAGAAGTCATCAAAAAATCTTGTATTTACAAATCGTTCGTCGTGCAAACCATGCATAATAGAAAATTTATTCCTACCTTTGCAGGAGATAGGCTGCGCCTCAACAATATGAAAACCTTTTCATTGTATTCGGCTTGCACTATCTTTGCAGAAAGGCTTCGCCTCGTCATTACATAAAACGACAAATTCTTTATATGATATTTCAAATATCCGGCATACGCGATATCGCAAACATTGCAGAAGTGGAACAAACCGGTGCGCAGTGGCTGGCATTCGACTTCGTGAAGAACAGTCCCCGCTTCATGCCGCAAATCATCTCTCGCGCCGGCTTCATGCCTGATTACTGTTCCCTGCATGACCATGGACCAGATGCCGAAATGTCTGCCACAACTTCACCGAAGGCGATGAAGATCGGCATTTTCCATGACGAAATGGTGCAGACCATCGTCACGAAGGTGGTCATTTTCAAGCTCGACATCATCCAATTCAACGGTGATGAGAGTACCATCATGCTCGACAATCTGCGACGCACGTTGGTACCCGACCTGCGGAAAGACATCAGATTCATGAAGACCATCGCCATCAAAGACGCTTCCGACGTTGCCGCCTGCGAACCTTATGTGGGATATGTGGACTATTTCCGGTTCGACCTCTCCCCCATGCGAAGCACAGATGCCCGGACGGAAGAACCCGATTGGTCCGTCATCGAACGATACAGGCACGACCTTCCTTTCATGCTGGCAGGAGACATCGGCATAGGCGACATACCTGTCCTCCGCTCCTTGAAGCATCCCCGCCTGATGGGTATCGACCTGAACGAAAGCGTTGAAAGCGAACCGGCCGTGAAAGATCCGCAGCTCGTGCAGACAATCATAAAAGCATGGGGCAGATGATGGCAAACACACCGGAACCAAATATCCTTGTGGTCGACAACTTTGACTCTTTCACATACAATCTGGCGCAACTCATCAGAAGATGCGGGGCACGGGTGACGATCATCGACCACACGCACAATCCCGAGCATTTCCCGACCGACATCGACAAGATTGTTCTTTCGCCCGGTCCGGGAATTCCTTCCGAGGCAGGCCATCTCAAGGATGTCATCCGACATTATGCCGGCAGAAAGCCGATCCTTGGCGTATGTCTCGGCCATCAGGCAATCGCCGAAGTCTTCGGTGCGGGGGTGGTACGTCTACCCCGCGTCGTTCACGGCATCTCTACCGCAGGAACCATCCTTCAAAGCGACTATATCTTTCGTGAAATGCCCCCGACCATACGGATGGGCAGATACCATTCGTGGGTGGTGGCAGACAAGGGTTTCCCCGGCAGCCTGCAGGTTCTTGCCCGAAGTGACGACGGCTGCATCATGGCACTCAGGCATCGCACCTGTGACATCAGGGGTATTCAGTTCCACCCCGAAAGCATTCTCACACCCTTGGGAGTACAGATGATGAACAACTGGATGCATCACGAGACACCCGACACACAAGCAGAGGTCACCTCCCTATCCGATTGATACCGTAATTTTCAATACCAACTTTCAAACATTCACACGACATGTCATCCAAGCTCGAAATGATCGAAAACCCGCAACCAAACCATGATAACCTTCCTTGGTGTGCCATCAGATTGTTCTCACTGCGATGGAAGGCCGTCAACGAATATCTCAGGGAAAACGGCATGGAAACTTTTGTTCCCATGACGTATGTCGACTACGAGGACGAAAACGGACATGTCAAGCGCAAACTTAAACCGGTGGTAAGCAACCTGGTGTTTGTCAGAAAAACTGTCGAGTCGACACTGCTCAGCGATTTGGTCTATCGGTCACCTTACAAGATGTCACTCATCAGAAGAAACAAAAAAGATACAAGGATAGCCGAAATACCAGCCGGGCAGATGGAGGAATTCAAACTGATGTGCAATCCCGAAGTCGAAATGCGGAAATTCATCAGCGAAGAAGAGGCAAAACTGAAAGCCGGCGACCCGGTCGAAGTCGTTTTCGGTCCCTTCAAGAGTTTGTCGGGCAGGCTCGTCCGTCAGAACCACAAGTATTATCTGCTGAAAGAAGTACCGGGCATGGCCGTCATGCTGAAAGTTTCCAGATGGTGCTGCAAGCCTATCGGAAAGAAACGGGAGAAGTGACGCCACCCGCTTGTATATTTCTGCCTTCCTCGGCAGAAAGTCATTAAGCCGGAATATTGACGATCATCTCTTTTCAGAGAAACAGTAGGATACTGAAAAAAGCCAAACAATAATCACTTGCTGAGAATCATACAAATCAAGCCATTAAACCCCAACCGGTCATGAGAGCGTTTTGAAACCAAAGTGTCATAAAAGCCTGGTCTGCCGAAACGCCGACGGCCTGCCAGGCATTTACAGGCCTGCCGCACTTTTTCGGGCAAAAGGAAAGTTTACCTTGTTGTCATCGGGAGAAAACCGGCCCCGGTGTGAAAAATGACGTCATTTCCGTCCGAATATGACGTCATTTTTGCTCAAATATGACGTCATATTTACCTGAACATGACGTCATATCTGTCCGGGCGTGGCATCATGTTGGCCCGGCGGGAAAATTAGTGTGGGCAGGCATATAGCTTTGCAATCCTGAAAAGGAAGAACTTCTTGTCGACTACTCCTCTCCAAGGTTTGCCCGAAAGAGTCTGATCTCTTCCTGATGAGCGATTGGGGTTCAGGATGCAGACAATCAGATGATACCGAACCGGAATCTCACGAACGATTGGGGAGAAAACAAGCTGTCTGCCTTGTTTTTTTATCCTGCCGGTATAGAATCTCGCGGATTTTATCTAAATTTGTGCTCTGAATAGATGGAAAAGAAACCATGAGAAAGAAATTGATACGAACCCTTTGGATAGTTTTGCTGTCGATTACAGGTTTGTCTGTGACAGGCATCATTTCCATTTGGAATGGCTGGATAGGCTACATGCCCGACATAGAAGACTTGCAAAATCCCATCAGCAAATATGCGTCACAGGTATATTCCGCAGACGGGAAAATCATCGGAACCTACAATCAGAACGGAGGAAACCGCATTGCGGTTGATTACACGCGCCTCTCGCCCTATCTGGTTCAAGCGCTGGTAGCCACGGAAGACGAACGTTTCTATGAACATTCGGGTGTAGATTTTCAGGCTTTGGGAAGAGCCATCGTGAAAAGAGGCATCATGCAAAACCAAAGTGCGGGCGGCGGGTCGACCATCACGCAACAGCTGGCGAAACAACTTTACAGCGACAAAGCCCGTTCGACGTTCGAACGGCTGTTTCAAAAACCCATCGAATGGGTCATTGCCGTCAAACTCGAACATAACTTCACGAAGGCAGAAATCATTTCGATGTATCTGAACTATTTCGACTTCCTACACAATGCCGTCGGCATCAAATCGGCCTCGAACATATATTTCAGAAAGGAACCGAAGGACTTGGACATCACCGAAGCAGCCACACTCATCGGCTTATGCAAGAATCCCTCTCTCTACAACCCCGTGAGGTATCCTGAAAGATGCGTGGAAAGGCGCAATGTCGTGCTGTCGCAGATGCAGAAGCAAGGATTTGTTACAAAAGACGAATATCACGAGCTGTGTGCCAAGCCGCTGGCGCTCAATTTCCACCGCGTTGCCCTACGTGACCAGACCGCACCTTATTTCAGGGAATTCCTGCGCCAATACATGACCGCACAGAAGCCGAAACCCGAAGATTATCCTTCATGGAACAAACGCCAGTATCACATCGACTCCATCACTTGGGAGACCGACCCGCTGTTCGGCTGGTGCAACAAGAACACCAGGAAGGACGGCAAGCCGTACGACATCAACAACGACGGCTTGCGCATCTATACGACCGTAGACACGCGTATGCAGAAATATGCAGAGGAAGCCATGTACGAACACATGTCAAAAAAGTTGCAACCCACTTTCAATCAGGAATTGAAACAACGGAGAAATGCTCCGTTCTCCGAAAAGCTGACCCCCAAGCAGACAAGAGAAATCATGCAAAGGTCGATCAGGCAGAGCGAGCGATACCGGGTGCTGAAACTTTCGGGAGCATCGGACGAAGAAATCAACCAATCCTTCGACACCCCGGTCGACATGACACTATTCTCCTACCGGGGCGACATCGACACGACGATGACTCCGCGGGACTCCATCAAATACTACAAGAAACTCCTTCGCTCGGGATTCGTCTGCATGGATCCCAAAACCGGAGCCGTCAAGGCATACGTGGGAGGCATCGACCATAACTTCTTCCAATACGACATGGCCATGACGGGACGCAGGCAGGTAGGTTCTACCATCAAGCCCTTCCTCTACTCGATGGCCATGGAATATGGCTACAACCCCTGTGACGTGGCCCCCAACAGAGCACAAACCTACATCGTGGCAGGAAAACCCTGGACACCGCGGAACGGCAGCAAGAGCCGGTACGGACAAATGGTGACGCTCAAATGGGGCCTGGCCCAATCCAACAACTGGATATCGGCATATCTCATGAGCAGGCTGAATCCCAATCTGTTCGTACAGCTTCTCAACAAATACGGAATCAACAACCCCGACATCCATGCCTCGATGGCACTGAGTCTCGGCCCCTGCGACATCTCGGTAGGCGAGATGGTGAGTGCCTATACGGCATTCGTAAATCACGGCATTCGCACAGCTCCACTCATGGTAACGAGGATCGAGGACAACGAAGGTAACGTGATCGCCACGTTCCAGCCCCGCATGAATGAGGTCATCAGTGACGCCAGCTCCTATAAGATGCTGGTACTCTTGAAGGCTGTCGTTGACGGAGGCACAGCAGGAAGGTTGAGGAGAATCTACCGGATGGAAGGCGAAATCGGAGGAAAGACCGGTACGACCAACAATAACTCGGATGCTTGGTTCATAGGCCTTACGCCACAACTCGTTGCCGGATGCTGGGTCGGGGGCGAAGACAGGGACATTCACTTCGCTTCGACCAGTTCAGGACAAGGCGCGACCGTAGCCTTGCCGATTTGGGCATTGTTCATGAAACGGCTATATGCCGACAAGACCCTCCCTTATAACGCCAATGAGAAGTTTGATATTCCGAAAGACTACGATCCATGTGCCGAAGAGGTGTCATCGTATGAGACCGGAATAGATGAGGTTTATGAATAGATGCGTTTACCATAACCGGCAAATATAGGAGGCAACAGGTGTCATTTCAAATTAAATAAGTATCTTTGCAAACGAATTTCAAACATTTAGAATTTAAGAAGAATGAAAAATATCATAGCGTTTGTCGGAGCAATCTGTTCACTCATCCTTGTTACATCGTGCAACAGCACGGAGTCATATGCTGACCAGAAGAAGAGAGAACGTACTGTCATCAGTAAATTCATCCGTGATTCAGTCATCAAAGTTATATCCGAAGCGGAATTCATCAGCAAAAATCACACGACTGATGTGTCAAAAAATGAGTTTGTTCTGTTTGAGAGTTCGGGTGTTTACATGCAAATTGTCAGACAAGGATGTGGCGAGAAGATTCAAAACGGAGAAACTTCCACCATCCTTTGCAGATATTACGAGCGCAATCTGTTGACCGATTCCATCCAGATCAGCAACAACGTGCATTATTTCGCACTAAATCCCGACAAGATTTCCATCAGCAATAATAACGGAATCTTTGAAGCTTTGTTTATCAGCGGTGTCATGCCCACATTATACAAAGGGACTCAAGTGCCCGAGGGATGGCTGGTTCCGCTGACCTATATCAACGTGGGAAGACCGACAAAAGAAGATGATGAAATTGCCAAAGTTAAACTGATAGTACCTCATACCAAGGGACAGAAACTGGCCTCAAATGGCGTTTATCCCTGTTTCTACGAGATAACATACGAAAAAGGACGATGATTCGTTATCATCTCCCGTCCATTTCATGACAAATTCATGACAAAAAGGTGCGCTTGTCCCAAAGTCCTACTACCAAGACATGCCGCCACATCCTACAATTCATAAAATCATTATTTGACAATGACACTCATTAAATCCATTTCCGGGATTCGCGGAACCATCGGTGGACCAACCGGCGATACGCTGAACCCATTGGACATCGTAAAATTTACCACTGCCTATGCCACTTTCATAGGTGAGAACAAAACTGAAGACACTACCAACACCATCATTGTAGGTCGCGATGCCCGCATTTCGGGAGAGATGGTGAAGAACATCGTTTGTGGAACGCTCATGGGAATGGGCTTCGATGTGACCGACATCGGACTTGCCACCACTCCAACCACTGAACTGGCAGTAAAAATGTCAAATGCAGCCGGAGGTATCATCATCACGGCAAGTCATAACCCCCGTCAATGGAATGCGCTCAAACTTCTGAACCACCGTGGCGAATTTCTTTCTGACGAAGAAGGAAAACGAATCATTGCCCTTGCCGAAGAAGAAGACTTTATCTATGTCGATGTAGACAAGACGGGTAAATACAAGCAAGACGATTCATTCGATCAGAAACATATCGAGGCCGTTCTTGCTCTAAAATTGGTCGATCAAGAGAAGATTAAATCTGCAGGTTTCAATGTATGCATCGATGCCATCAACTCTGTTGGAGGAATCATCCTTCCCGGATTACTCGACAGTTTGGGTGTCACATATACGATACTCAATGGTGAAGCCAACGGTGACTTTGCCCACAATCCCGAGCCATTGGAGAGGAATCTCACCGAAATCATGGATACGATGAAGAACGGATCGTTCGATCTCGGCATCGTTGTTGATCCCGATGTGGATCGTCTGGCATTCATCTGCGAGGACGGGAAGATGTTCGGTGAAGAATATACCTTGGTCAGCATTGCCGATTACGTACTCTCACACACCAAGGGTAACACGGTATCCAATCTCTCTTCAACACGTGCTTTGCGTGACATCACCGAGAAACACGGCGGAACATATAGTGCTGCCGCAGTCGGAGAGGTAAACGTTACCGCCAAAATGAAAGAAGTGAATGCCGTCATTGGCGGCGAAGGCAATGGCGGTGTGATCTATCCCGAAAGCCACTATGGTCGCGATGCACTCGTGGGAATCGCATTGTTCCTCTCTGCATTGGCTCAGAAGCAATGTCACGTGAGCGAGCTGCGCAAGTCGCTTCCTGATTATTACATGGCCAAAAACAGGGTCGACTTGTCGCCCACTACCGACATAGAAGCCATCCTGCAAAGTGTCAAAGGAAGATTCAAGGACGAGAAGATCAACGATATTGACGGCGTAAAGATTGACTTTGCTGACAGTTGGGTACATCTTCGCCGTTCAAATACCGAACCCATCATCCGCATTTACAGCGAGGGCAAGACTATGGAGGAAGCCGAAGCACTTGGAAAACAGTTGATGGAACTGGTACAAAATATGCAATGAACTAACACCAACTATAAGTATAAAAAATGAAAGCATTTGTTTTCCCGGGACAAGGTGCCCAATTTGTCGGTATGGGTAAGAACTTGTACGACAATAACCAACAAGCCAAAGATTTGTTCGAAAAGGCAAACGAAATATTAGGCTACCGCATCACTGATGTCATGTTCGACGGAACGGACGAAGAACTCAAACAAACCAAAGTAACACAGCCCGCAGTTTTCCTGCACAGTGTCATCACTGCCCTTTGCATGGGTGGCAATTTCAATCCCGATATGACCGCAGGCCATTCGTTGGGCGAATTCTCCGCACTCGTCACCGCAGGTGCCTTGACTTTCGAAGACGGTTTGAAACTGGTTTACGCACGTGCCATGGCAATGCAGAAAGCATGCGAACAAGCACCCTCAACGATGGCCGCCATCGTAGGGTTGGATGATGCAAAAGTAGAAGAAATCTGCAAAAGCATAGACCGCGAGGGCTACCATGTGGTACCGGCGAACTATAATTGTCCGGGACAGCTTGTGATCTCCGGGCATGTAGAGGCGGTCAACGAGGCGTGTGAAAAGCTTAAAGAAGCAGGAGCCAAACGCGCTCTGCCCCTGAAAGTGGGCGGTGCGTTCCACTCTCCATTGATGTTGTCGGCACAGCAAGAGCTGAAGACTGCCATCGAAAAGACCATCTTCTCTCAACCCAAGTGTCCTGTATACCAGAACGTGGACGGAAAGCCACACACAGATCCGGAAGAAATCAAACAGAACCTAATAGCCCAACTCACAGGAAGCGTGAGATGGACACAATGCGTACAGGCAATGATTGCCGACGGGGCCGATGACTTTACCGAATGCGGACCTGGCAAAGCATTGCAAGGAATGATAAGCCGCATTGACAAGACAGTACAAATTCAAGGAATCTAACGACATCCGCAGGAAAGTCAAAACCTAAAACATTGACTTTCCTGTTTTTTCTTTCATGACGAGATGAAACCTGTTATTTACCAAATATTCACCCGCCTTTTTACCAACCAAAACACTACTCGAAAACATCACGGAACCCTCCAGGAGAACGGATGCGGCAAGATGAACGACTACACCCCATACTTGTTGAACCGAATCAAGCAACTCGGCGTTACCCATCTGTGGTTCACGGGCATCATTCGTCACGCATCACGCACCGATTATTCCGCCAACGGCATTCCCACACAACATCCTTCAACAGTCAAAGGAATGGCCGGCTCACCCTATGCCATTGCAGATTATTATGACATTGACCCCGATCTGGCAGAAAACGTTGACGAACGCATGCACGAATTTGAGGCATTGATTCATCGAACGCACCGGGAAGGACTCGGGTTCATCATCGATTTCGTACCCAATCATTTGGCACGCCAGTATCGTTCGATTGCCAAATCGAAAGGTCTTCTCGACTTCGGCTCGAACGATGACACCTCCAAACGGTTCTCGTTGCAGAACAATTACTATTATCTTAACGGAACATTATCTCTTCCGTCCGATGCCGATAAAGATAACTTCGCGACTGACCGGTACATCGAATCACCGGCCAAAGCCACCGGAAACGATTGTTTTTCAAGTCGGCCGACAACCAATGACTGGTATGAAACCGTGAAACTGAACTATGGTATTGATTACCATGAAGACGGATCGCGATCGGAGTGCTTCTCTCCCACCCCACGAACTTGGAACATGATGGTCGACATTCTTAACTTTTGGGCATCAAAAGGCATCGACGGCTTCCGATGCGACATGGTAGAAATGGTTCCTCAAGCATTTTGGTCCTATGCCATTCCATTGGTCAAGAAAAGCCATCCGCACCTCATCTTCATAGGCGAAGTATATAACCCGTCACTCTATCGTACGTATGTCCATGCCGGTTTCGACTTCCTTTACGATAAAGTGGGCATGTACGACTGCCTTCGCGACATCATCTGTCGACGGCGACCGGCCTGCGACATCTCCCATCAATGGATGGCAACCGACGACATTGGGGCACACATGCTCTACTTCCTCGAGAATCACGATGAACAGCGCATCGGTAGTGACTACTTCGCACGCGATGCAACCCTCGCCATTCCTGCACTGATGGTACTCGCCTGGATGCGCAATAATCCGTTGATGATTTATGCCGGACAAGAGTTCGGAGAAACGGGGATGGACGATGAAGGATTCAGTGGGCGTGACGGCCGTACCACCATTTTCGATTATTGGTGCGTGGAAAGCATTCGCAGAGGCTACTTTTCACCCAATCAAGCGGACGAGAAGTCACGAAGCCTCTACGAAAAATACCGCCAAGTGCTTGCCATTTGCCATCATGAAACACTGATGAAAGAAGGACAATTCTTCGACTTGATGTATGTAAACCCCCACCTCTGTGGAAATTATTTCACCTTTCTCCGAACTTCGGCCGACACTATGGGCATAGTTGTTGTCAATTTCTCCGATGATGATCATCCCATCAATGTCATTATTCCGCAACATGCCTTCGATCTTTACAAGTTGAAGGGTGGTAAATTCATGGCAACCGAATTGATGAGTCGCCGGATACTTGCCATTACGATAGAAGCCGACCGTCCCATCACTTTGCCAATGACCGCCTGTAGTGGAGGTATATGGAAGATAAACAGGAACTAACCTCGGTCTAAATCAAGGATTCGGAACACCGTTTTCCCATAAAGACCTGCCTTCCATATTACGAAAGGTTTATATCCGGGGACATTCTCTCTACACTCTTTTTCCATCCTTAATAACCCAATAAAGTCAATTCGCAATTGGCACCTAAGGGGTCTTGCTCTTCCCCAATGCACCATATACAAATTTGACGACAAGCGGTCGACTCTTTTCATCAGTCATACCTCGTCCTAATCGTCCATAAATGTAAGGGACTTCCAATCCTTTGATACAATAATGGGTGATGTCTACAACCAACTCGACATTATCAATATCGAATTCGCCGTCATTTTTACCCTCGAGAAAAACTTTACGAAGTATTTCCATCTCATAAGCATCGAAGTTCTTACGTGCTTTTTCGACCATCCAAATATTTCTAAAGAATTCAGCTCTTAAATTTCCATTTCTGACAACAGTCTCTTTAATCATTTGGAGGTGGGTATATATCAACTCAATGATTTTTTCCTGAGGTTGAATCTTCTTGGCTGCCACTTCATCCATCTTCTCCGACAACCTTTCCAATTCAGCCTCAATAACCGCATAATACACTTCCTCCTTATTTTTGAAATATGTATAAAGAGTGCGTCGCCCCTTACCGGAAGCAACAGCGATGTCATTCATGGTTGTATCTTCAAGACCTTTTTTGGCAAATAACTGACGAGCAACATCCACCAATTTCTGGCGTGTTTTGGGTATGGACATAATGGTTCTCCTCCTTTCTTAAGTGATTGCACATCATCAATCGACTGTGCAAAAATAGAATTATTATTTCAAAAGACCAAGAAAAATCCATTGAAACTGCCAATATGTAGTCGAGAGACGAACTGTTTTAACAGGTTAGATATATATAAATAACACAAAAACAGATAGCCAATAGTTTAACATTTGGAATTTATTTTGTAACTTTGCAGTTGATTTACGTCAGTTCTAAGGTTACTGTTTTATAGTCAATTAGTTATAGATTTTATTTCAATAGAATGAGGCAACTAAAAATTCAAAAGAGTATTACGAACCGTTCAAGCGAGGCTTTGGACAAGTATTTGGTAGAAATTGGAAGAGCTCCGCTAATATCTATTGATGAAGAAATAGAATTGGCTCAAAAGATAAAGAAAGGAGGACTTGAAGGAGAGAGAGCAAAAGACAAACTCGTTACATCTAATCTGCGTTTTGTCGTTTCCGTTGCGAAACAATATCAGCATCAAGGATTGACCTTGACCGACTTGATTGACGAAGGGAACATCGGACTTATCAAGGCTGCTCAGAAATTTGATGAGACAAGAGGCTTTAAATTCATCTCATATGCCGTGTGGTGGATCAGACAGAGCATTCTGCAAGCTATTGCCGAGCAAAGTCGCATTGTGCGCCTTCCTCTCAATCAAGTAGGGTCACTGAACAAGATCAATCACGAGATTAACAAGTTCGAACAAGAGAATCAACGACATCCATCGGTATCAGAACTCTCGGAAGTTACCCAAATAGATGAAGAAAAGATCGGACAAAGTCTGATGGCAGACGGTCATCATGTGAGTATCGATGCACCCTTCCAAGATGGCGAAGATAATTGTATGCTCGATGTGATGCCCAGTGGAGATGATAGCAGAACCGACCGACAAGTCGATCATGAATCTATGGCTCTCGAGCTTAATTCTGTGCTTAATAAAGTTTTGAAAGATAGGGAAATAACCATTATTCGTGAATGTTTTGGTATCGGATGTCATGAAAAAGGTCTTGAGGAAATTGGAGATGAGCTTGGGCTAACTCGCGAACGAGTGAGACAAATTCGCGAAAAGAGTATTGCCAAACTTCGTGATAGTGGTAATGCCAAGATTTTGATGAAGTATCTCGGATAAAGCAAACATCATCTCGCTGTTATCTTACATTCAAAATTCAGATTACTCATATAAAAACATACCATTGGAATGCAAAAATCCGATGGTATGTTTTTGTTATACCACATCGGTTATCAGATCGTTTTGTTTGACATGACCTGTCTTTCATTACACTTTCTGTACTTGTCGTGTCCGTTTGTCGGCATCTCAAGTTCCGGTAATGATGACCGATATGCCTTGAGCGTATTGATGCCAGTGGCCAAGTATCATTGTTTCATTCGTTCTCGGTTTCCACAACAAAGAAAAAACATGACGTACTTTCACTAATCACCTTTCATAAATAGTCGTCCCTTAAAAAGAGATGCTAAGAGAGAGGTCATTGATG
>JALETQ010000054.1 GCA_022781445.1 Prevotella sp. | reverse complement strand
GAAGTTAAGCCCGCCTGCGCCGATGGTACTGCAATGCAATGTGGGAGAGTAGGTGGCCGCCTTTTTTTGCAAGGTCCTGTCCGAGGAAACTCGGACGGGACCTTTTTTCGTGTTCGCCCGACATGGGTATGATCTAATGGGTGTAAATCCCGAACACTGTCTAACAGCGGCTCAGTAGCAAATTAGTGGGGAATTTTGGATAAGCCTGTTTTTTTTAAATCACTATTTTTAGGTATTGCCGATTTGGATATATATGGCGATCTTTGCACTCATAATATTGGGTTATGTCCTGTTTATGCAAACTACGAAAGACCATACACGTAAAATATTGTTGAATACAGCAAGGAAAGCCTTTCTCCAAAAAGGCTATAAGGCTGTTTCTATGCGTGAACTTTCCAAGCTGTCGGGTGTCGGCTTGAGCAACATATACAATTATTTTCCCTGTAAGGATGATTTGTTGGCGGTCGTCTTACATCCGCTTTTAGAAGCGATGAACAGGATACTTGAGAATCATAATCGGCCAGAAAGTTTCTCTCTTGAGATTTTTACTTCCGAGGAGTTCCATCGTGCATCCATGCATGAGGTTATGAGTCTTGTAACTCATTACCGTGAGGAATTTAAGTTGTTGTTCCTCCATACACAGGATTCCCGGTTTAAGGATTATTGGGAAAAGTGGATAGAGAAAAGTACTATGATTGGTATAGAATATATGGAGAAAATGAAAATTCTCTATCCGGATTTGTATACATGTGTTTCTCCTTTCTTCATGCATTTCGCTTGTTCTTGGTGGATCAATATGATGAAAGAGGTGGTGTTGCATGAGGAACTCTCTTGTGAGGAAATCGAATGTTTTATCAGTGAGTATATTCATTTTAGTACAGGAGGGTGGAAGAAACTTATGAATGTGGAATCTAACAATGAAGAACGAACCTCCCTCTTCCTGTAGAATAAAATCAATCAATATATGAGTGTCACGAATATTATTAGTAACGAGGAAATAACCCTTGTGCAAGGTGTTAACGGACTTTTTTTCTGCGAGGAATCATGGATTGCAAAAAGTCGGAGAAACACTTGTTGCAAAGAGCTTTTGGATAAAGGGTCAATTATTGCGAAAAATGAAAATATCGATACCGAATGTCTACAAACAGATTTATAGGGTTTTGTCTTAACCGTCAAATCTATGAGAAGTCCTGTTTTAATAGTATATTCCATGAAGCGAGCCATCTGCAAAGAGTGGCTCGCTTTTTTTTCTGAACAAAAAGCTCGACTGTTCTCTTTTGTGCCGAGATTCCATTGTGATGTATTGCAGGCGAATAGTTTTCAGAGTCGTTTTTCGACACGATCCATTACAGTAACAAATTCGGGATAATTGTATGCTTGAAGCTTGCTGATATAGAAATTGTGTTGCAAAATTGTCGAGTACATCCGGATTATCGCTTTGCTGTAGGTGTAGAACTTCTAAAAGATGGCAAAAGGCTTTCCAAAGGATGGCAAGAGAACTCCCAGGGAACGGCAAGAGCGGGCTACGGTAATACAAAAGGCTCCAATGATCAATTTGTGTTAAATTCTGTAATCGAAAGACTAATTTGAATTTATACATGGACAAAAGAATCTATAATAAATAACGTAATGATATGAAAATAGAAAGAATCAATGATTGGTTTGCCCGTCGAGGTAGATGGCTGGTACAAAGACGATGGCTGATACTAAGTTTACTTGTCTTCGTCTTCGGTGTGGGAGTTACAGGGTTAAGATACTTTAAAGTGAGTGCTTCGTGGGAAGACTACTTCCTCGAAGACGACCCGATGCTTGTCAAGACTGAAGAGTTCAAGGAGATATTCGGTAATGACAATTTCGCCGCGGTGCTGACCCGGTGCGACAATTCGTTTACGAAGGAGAACTTGGAACTCATTCGCAAACTCACCAACGAGATGATGGACAGTCTTTCCTATGCCGACAAAATAACATCGCTCACCGACATCGAATTTATGATGGGCAGTGAGGAGGGTATGACTATCGAACAGATTGTCCCCGAAACAATACCGTCAGATCCGGCAAAACTGGAGGAGATACGCCGCAAGGCTTACCTGAAACCGCATGTTGCCGAACGGCTTGTTTCCAAAGATGGGACGCTCTCGTGGATTATACTCAAGTTGCGTACTTTTCCTGAGGATTCGGTCTGGAACAAGGGAAAGAATGCCATTGCTCCCGAGATGCTGACGGGTAACGAACTGGAGCATATCATTACCAAGGACAAATACAAAAAACTCCATCCCAAAGGCACGGGACTGCCTTATGTCACAGCCATGAAAACGGTATGGTTGGGAAAAGAAATGCCTCGCGTAATGGGGATAGCCACACTCATCTCCATACTTATCCTGCTACTGGTGACGCGCTCTTTCAGGGGAGTGGTCGTGCCGATTGTCACTGCCGTAGGCTCCATAGTCATCGTGTATGGTATGTTAGGCTATGTAGGTATGACGATAGATAGCGGTATGGTGATGATTCCCATGCTGCTGACCTTTGCCGTTTCCATTGCATATAACATTCACGTATATTCTTACTTCAAACGTCAATTTCTTATACATGGAAAGCGGAGACAGGCCGTGGAGGAAACCGTAAAGGAAATGGGATGGCCGGTGCTGTTCAGCGCACTTACCACTTTTGCTGCCCTGCTTTCATTCCTTGCCATCCCGATGCAGCCCATGCGTTTTGTCGGGATAGCCACTTCTTCGTGTGTGATGCTGGCGTTCTTTATCTCCATTACACTGATGCCTGTACTCCTTAGTTTCGGCAAGGACGGAAAGCCACATCCCAAGGTGCAGAAAACGGGAGGACGGTGGCTGGACCGGAAATTGGAGAAGATGGGTAAAGGTGTACTTAAACATAGCACTTTGATTCTATGGCTTACCGGCGCAATCTCCGTTGTGCTTGTCTATCAATTCTCCAAGATAGAGACCGCCTTTGACGTAGAGCGTACCATGGGACGGAAGATTCCCTATGTAAATAATATGTTGGAGGTGGGCGAAAGCGAACTCGGATCTGTCTATACATACGATGTAATGATAGAACTGCCCAAGAACGGATTGGCGAAATCTCCCGAAATGCTTATGCGGCTGGACTCTTTGGCTCAACGGGCCGATGACTATAAATTGACCAAACGTACCACTACAGTATTGAACATCCTCAAAGATCTGAACCAAACCCTGCATGACGGTGATGCTTCCTACTATACAATCCCTCATAATCCCGATGAGGTGGCGCAGTTGCTGCTCCTTTATGAAAATGCAGGCGGCAGTGAGGCAGAGTATTGGATGGATTACGACTATCGGCGCCTTCGTCTGATGGTCGAGATGAATTCATACGATTCCGGGGAAACGGAACGGGAATTGAACGATATTGTCGCTTATGCCACCAAACTATTTCCTCAAGCCTCGGTCACGACCGTAGGCAGCATTCCTCAGTTTACGGTGATGATGCAGTATGTGGCTCGCGGGCAGATGGTCTCTTTCGTCATCTCCCTCCTGATTATCGGCATCCTAATGATGTTTGTCTTCGGCAGCGTGCGCATCGGACTTATCGGTCTGATTCCCAATCTTACCCCTGCCTTGGTGGTAGGCGGACTAATGGGATGGATGGGCTATCCGTTGGATATGATGACCGCCACTATCATGCCGATGATTCTCGGATTGGCAGTAGATGACACCATTCATTTCATCAACCACGGACATCTGGAATTCGACCGCCGAGGCAATTACCAAGAGGCTATCCTCCGCTCGTTCCGTACCATCGGAACACCCATCGTGCTGACGAGTGTGGTGATTTGTGCCAACTTCGCTGTTTATACCACTTCCGAATGTATTTCCTTCATACACATGGGCATACTCTCCGTAGCAGGTATTGTATCGGCACTGCTTGCCGATCTTTGCGTCACTCCCATATTGTTCCGGAAGTTCCGGCTGTTCGGCAAGGAAACAAATACAAATGAAGGTTGAATAAACAAACATAATTGAATACAAAATGAATATTACAAAAAAACAGGAGAAAGCACCCGTTCTGAAGCGGTTGCTGCCATATGCGGGCAGAAAAGGCTATATGCTTTCACTGGCGATGTTTTTTTCGGCCCTTTCGGGTATTTTGGTGCTGATGCCTATGGTCTATATCCATAAGATTGTCAGCGAAATTATCTTGAGTAACGATGTCGATGAGGTTTCCATACAGCATTATGCAATTCTGGCTGCGAGTTTTGCCGCAACAGGGATGTTGCTCTATTTCTTTGCGCTACTGGTGTCTCACATATTCGCTTTTGAGGTAGAGGCAAACATCATCAAACTTAGCGTGAAGAAGATGATGGCAAAGCCTTTGGGCTTTTTTGCCAACCGCGAAAGCGGTAACCTGCGCAAGACCATTATTGATGGTGCCGGAGAGACCCACAGTATGCTGGCGCATCAGTTGCCGGATTTTGCAATGACGATTGTTTCGCCCATTGTGCTATTAATCTTCTTCTTCCTTTTCGACTGGCGGTTAGGGTTGGCAAGCCTAATTCCGATGGTTATAAGCATATTGATTATGGCTACTATGACCACCAAAAAGAATATGAAGATGCGGGAAGAATACTACGAAGGGCTTGCCAATCTTTCCGCCGAATCAGTGGAGTATGTGCGCGGCATACCGGTAGTGAAGACCTTTGCCCAAAGCGTGGAGAGCTTTGCCCGCTTCTATTCGCTCATTGTAAAGATGAAAGATTTCGTAGTGCGGTGGAGTATGGGATTCAAAAACAAAATGTCGCTATACGAGGCAATCTCAAGCTCCACGGCATTCTTTCTGGTACCCGTTGCCATTATGATGATTACTTCTGGTGGCGATGTGCGTCAGATACTGGGTAATTCCGTTATCTATCTATTGATAGGTCCCGTCTTCGGCATCTTTATGTATCGTAGTGCGACTATTCAAAACTTCACCTACTTTGCTGAGCTGGCATTAGATAAGATCGACGCAGCTTTGGATTATGACGACTTCACTTATGGCGAAAAAACAATGATTGGAGAGGGCTTGGAGTTCAGGAACGTTTCGTTTGCGTATGGAAAAGAAAAAGTGCTGGACAACGTATCGTTCAAGGTGAACAAAGGAGAAACCGTTGCCTTGGTCGGTGCTTCAGGAGGTGGGAAAACTACCGTAGCTCGTCTGGCTGCCCGTTTCTACGATGCCGATGAAGGCGAGATTTTAGTCGGAGGTGCCAACATCAAGGAATACGAAAAGTCGGCATTGATGCGAAAGATTGCTTTTGTGTTCCAAAAGTCCAAGCTCTTCAAGATGAGCCTGCGTGAGAACCTGTTGTTGGGTAACCCCAATGCCGGCAATGAGGAGATAGAACAAGCCCTCGTCAGGGCTGGAGCCAAAGAGATTGTCGATAACTTAGAAAAGGGATTGGATACGGTTTACGGTACCAAAGGGACCTACTTCTCCGGCGGCGAAGCACAACGACTTTCCATTGCGAGGGCTTTCCTGAAGAACGCCGACTTTGTCATCCTCGACGAGGCAACCGCTTTCGCCGACCCCGAAAACGAGCATATCATTCAGGCTTCGTTCAAGGAACTGTCAAAGGACAAAACCACGCTGATGATTGCCCATAGGCTCTCCACGGTGGTTAATGCCGATAGAATCCTTGTGATGGAGAACGGCAAAATAGTAGAAAGCGGTACACATAATGAATTATTAACCCAAGGCGGTACCTACAAAAAACAGTGGGACGAATACCAAAAAGCCGCCAACTGGAAAATAGTAGGCAAAAATGAATAATTTTTTTAAACAAAGATACGCCATGTCGGATCAGGGAGCGAAGAACCTGAAGAAATCTATCTTCTCGCATACCATCCTGAATATGACCAAGATGTTTCCGCCCATCGTCGGATTTATGTTTCTGTTCCAGTATCTGGGCGGTTTGGAGGGCATTCCCGCATCGGTAGAAATAACCCTTGTAAACTATATTGTCATCATCGTAGTGATGTTGTTGGTGATGTTTTTCGTGGCGAGGTGGGATTATGTACGCCTTTACGACAATGTTTATAACGAGAGTGCCAACTCTCGCATTGATATAGCCAACCGTCTGAAGAAACTTCCACTCTCTTATTTTGGCAAACGCGATGTGTCCGACCTCTCTGCCACTATGATGAGTGACTTGCAACTTTACGAACAGATATTTTCGCACTCTGTGCCGCATATCTACTCCACTGTCATTTCCACGATTATCATTTCCATAATGATACTCATCTACAATTGGCAACTTGGATTGGCGGCATTGTGGGTCGTGCCCGTCTCGTTGCTGCTCTTTTTCCTTTCCAAGAAGAAACAACGGAAAGCAGTGGACGTACTCGTGAAAACCGGTCGCAAAGTGTTTGACGATTTACAGGAGAAGATTGACCAAATACAAGAAATCAAATCCTATAATTTGGAAGAACGGTTGTTAGACGAATTTAATAACAAGGTAGACGATGGCACCCGAACCAAGGTAAAAGCCGAACTTTCTTCGGGTATAGCCGTCGCTCTGGGTGGTATGCTGATGAAGCTCGGCATTGTCACAGTGGCGATTGTCGGTGCCAACATGCTGATTGACGGACAAATCAACATCCTTGTCTACATTGCCTATCTCATCCTCACGGCAAGCATCTACCTGCCTATCGAGGGCATCCTCTCCTTTATGGCGATGATCGTGGCGCTCGACGGCGTGGTGGCACGTATCAAAGAGATTAAAACCATGCCCGTTCAGGAAGGCAAACAGGAAATGAACCCCAAAGATTACAGCATCGATTTCAAAGACGTCGTGTTCGGCTACGAGGATTATACTGTCATCAACGGCGTGAGCTTCACCGCCAAGCAAGGCGAAGTTACAGCTTTGATTGGACCTTCGGGAAGTGGCAAGACCACGCTCACCAAGCTGGCTGCCCGTTTTTGGGACATACGGCAGGGGAAAATCCTGCTCGGTGGCGAGGACATCAGTCAGATAGACCCTGAAACGCTGCTGAAAAACTATGCCATTGTCTTTCAGGAGGTGGTGCTGTTCAACGCCAGCATAAAAGATAATATCCGTATCGGCAAAAAAGGAGCTACGGACGAGGAAGTGACCCGTGTCGCCCAAATAGCCCGCTGCGATGAGTTTGTCGACCGTATGCCCGAAGGTATAGATACAGTCATCGGCGAAAACGGCGAGCGGCTTTCCGGTGGCGAGCGTCAGCGCATCTCCATCGCAAGGGCCATCCTGAAAGATGCTCCCATTATCCTGATGGACGAAGCCACTGCCTCGCTTGACGTGGAAAACGAAAGCCTGATACAGGAGGCGTTGTCGGAACTGATTAAGGACAAGACTGTCATTGTTATCGCCCACCGGATGCGTACCATTCGCGGAGCCGATAAAATCGTGCTGCTCAATCAAGGTAAGATTGAGGCTATGGGCACCGACGCAGAGTTGCAAAGGCAATCGGCGACCTACCGGAAGATGCTCGAAAAGTCAATAGGATAAAAACAATAAAACATCAATCATAATGAAGAAATTAATAAAATCACTGTTTGTCGCCTTTCTGGCGTGCATGACAACAAGTGGTGGATTTGCCCAAAACGTATTTCCACATCACAAGTTGGAATCAGACAAAGACCATGAGCACGAAGGACGGTTCTTTGCAGGAGGGGCTGTGTCTTTTTGGTCTGACAATAAAGACAAGACCCTGACATTAGACCTTTGTCCAGAAGTCGGCTACCTTTTCAATGACAATTGGGGAGTCGGTCTGCTCCTTGGCTATGAATACGAACACAGAAAGGAAGGAGAAACTAAGACCATAGGCAACGCTTTCAAAGTTTCGCCTTTTGTCCGCTACTATTATTTCCATAGAAGTCCGTTCAATCTTTATTTGGATGCCGGGGGAGGCTTCAACTTTTCCAAAGAGAAGGAGGGGGGCACCACAAAGCATATCAACGGATTCGAAATAGGAATACGTCCCGGAGCCTGCGTTGATCTTACCGAGGGGCTTTGCCTCTGCTTGCGCATGGGCTTTGTCGGCTATAGAAACGACTACTTTATGGGCGAAGAGCCCAAAATGGGAACCAAAGGTTTCGGACTTCGCTTTGCACCCGAGGAATTAATGGTCGGGTTGGAACTGGAGTTTTAAGTCTATGGCCTTTTGGTAACTGACAAATGATAGAAAACAATCAAAATAATGGTAAGACAATGAAGAAAACATTCTCAATGGTAGCAATGGCTATCGCATTCACAGCCACAGCAATGGCACAGACAGGCAGAGACATTGCCCAGAAAGTAAAAGACCGCCCCGATGGCGATACCCGTCAGTCTGAATTGGTGATGAAACTGATTAACAAGCGCGGAGCAGTGCGCGAGCGTAAACTGATTTCTTATTCCATCGATGTGGGCAAAGGAAAGAAAGACCGCAAGAGCATGATGTTCTTCCAATATCCCGGCGATGTAAAGGGTACGGGCTTTCTCACGTGGGATTACGACAATCCCGGCAAAGACGATGACAAATGGCTCTATCTGCCCGCTATGAAGAAAACCCGACGTATCAGCGGCTCGTCTGCCAAGCAGGATTACTTTATGGGCAGTGACTTTACCTATGACGATATGGGCAGTCGCAGTGTAGATGAGGATACGCACAAACTGCTGGGTACAGAGAATATAGGTGGACACAAGTGTTGGAAACTTGAATCCGTACCCAAGGACAAGCGCGAGATTTATTCCAGGAAAATAGCGTTCATACGCCAAGACTGTCTGATAGCCGTCAAGGTGGAATACTATGACAAGATGGGGAAACTGCACCGTCGTCTCGAATTATCCGACATTGCCAAAGTAGCAGGATTCTGGGTTGCCCGGAAACTGCATATGACCAACGTGCAGACGGGGCATCAGACGATTCTTGAAATTAAGAATCCAAAATACAATCTCCCCATGGAAGACTCGAAATTCAATGTTACCACTTTGGAGAAAGGCCGCTTCTGATGACAAACATAAGTAATCGTCCTGCAAAGTTCTCGTTGCTGTTTTTCCTGCTCTTGCCCATACACGTCGCTTGGGGGCAAGAGCAAGGAGATTCGCTATGGCAACTCAAAGGCTTTGTGGATACCTATCATGCCGTCCGCTCCGAGAAGCCGAATGACTTTATGTCTTCACGCACCCGGGTAAGGGGTGAAATAGGGAAAAGTTTTGGCAGTTCGACGCTCTTTGTCTCGTTCAATGCCACCCACAATGCCTTGCTGAAGGAACGCACGGGGTTTGAACTGCGGGAGGCATATCTCGACCACAGAGAGGAGCACTGGGGCTTTCGCCTCGGTCGGCAACTGGTCATTTGGGGTGTGGCAGACGGCGTGCGCATCACCGACTTGGTTTCTCCGATGGATATGACGGAGTTCCTGGCACAGGACTACGATGACATCCGTATGCCGGTCAATGCCCTGCGCTTCTTTGTCTTTAATGAGAAGATGAAGTTAGAGCTGCTTGCCGTACCGACCTTCGAGGGGTATAAGTTGCCGACCGATGCCGGAAATCCATGGAGCGTGCTGCCTAAAAACACCGTTCAGCCCCTTGTCTGGCACGAGGACGGAAGCCACCCAAAGTTCCGTTTTTCCAACATGGAATATGGAGGAAAACTTTGCTTTACCTTGCCGGGAGTGGATTTTTCCATTGCTGCCTTGCATACGTGGAACAAGATGCCTGTGATTACCTACCGGTCTTCAGGTACCCACATGGCCGTATCTCCACGATATTACCGCATGGGATTCTTCGGAGGAGATATATCCAAGCCGTTGGGGCAGTTTGTCCTGCGCGGCGAAGTGGCGTTCAACGTGGACAAGCATTTCGGCTACAAACCCGAGGCGGGAACTATGGAGCAGAAAGGGTTCAATACCGTGAATTATCTCGTGGGCGTGGACTGGTATGCGCCCCATGAATGGACGGTAATGGTGCAGTTTTCTTCGGAAAGTATCCTGCGATATGCAGACCAGATAGCACAACCTCGCCACCAGTCGCTCCTCACGCTCAATGTGTCGAAAAAGCTGTTGGACAGCACATGGCAACTCTCCAACTTTACCTATTTCGACCTCAACCACAAGGGATGGTTCAGCCGCTTTGCCTCCTCTTATGCGCTGAACGACCATATCCAACTCTCGGCAGGCTATGATTGGTTTGGGGGCAATGAGGGAATATTCGGCAGGTACAAAAACAATTCGGAAATATGGGCAAAGGCAAGATATAGCTTTTAGTGGCCTTCGCGGTCCGGTGACCGATGGGAGATAAAGCAATACATAATGAAGAACATTCATACAAACATAACCAATGAAGCAGAAATTACTATTTCTTTTTTCAACACTGCTGCTCATGAGCACCGGTGTTGCCGCCCAAACAGGAAGCGGGCGCATAGCGGGCGTGGTCATCGATGATGCCGGAGAGGAACCATTGCCCGGAGTAACCCTTTTTATCGAGGAACTGAAAAGAGGTGTTGTCGCAGACAAGCACGGGGAATTTGCCTTCTCCGATATTCCTGCAACCGCTTATACGCTCACCGTGAAATTCATGGGATACCACACGCAAACTCTGAAAATCACCGCGGGTAAAGATGACGCCAGGAAAACTGTCATACGCCTCAAGGCCAAATCGCGATCGCTCGAAGAGGTGATCGTAACGGGCAAGAGCGAAGCCCGCAGGATACGCGAACAGGCCATGCCTGTATCGGTGATCAGCATGAAGCAGTTGCAGGGAACCGTGAGTGACGTGCAGGAAATACTGGCCAAGACGGTAGGTGTTGCCATCCGTTCCTCAGGGGGAGTGGGAAGCACTTCCCGGTTGTCTGTAAGGGGACTGGAGGGAAAGCGAATCGGCTTTTTCATCGATGAAACGCCCCTGAATGACCAGTCGGACTTTATAGACCTCAATGACATCCCTATTGACATGATTGACAGGATAGAGATATACAAGGGAGTGGTGCCGGCCAAGTTCGGAGGCTCGTCGATGGGAGGTGCGGTAAATCTCGTCATCAAGGAATATCCGGACCGTTATGCCGACGTGAGTTATACCCTCGAGTCATTTAATGTGAACAAGGCGCAGACTGTCTTCAAAAGAAACCTGAGAAATGCCGGGCTGGTGTTCGGCATCGGCGGAGGCTACACGTATGCAGACAATAGCTATACGATGGATTCCCCGTATGTCAAGGGATTGAAAATCAAACGCAACCATGACAATTTCAGAAAGTTGATCTTGGGCGGAAGCATAAAAGCCCGGAAATGGTGGTTCGACGAGGTTGAGCTTGAACCGGTGTTCATCGACACTTATAAGGAAATACAGGGTATCGAGACAGACATCAGGCAGGCACATACAAGGTCACGCCTTTACGTGCTGTCCAATAAACTGGAGAAAGACAACTTCCTCCTCGACGGGTTGGATTTCGACATGAGCACGGCGATCGCTTACACGCAGTATGGGTTGGTCGATACGGCCAAGGTGTGGTACGACTGGGAGGGAAACCCTTATCCCACGCCATCCCCGATCGGAGGCGAGCTGGGTACGCGATACGCTTCTGATTCGGACAATAAGAAAACGACGCTGATCAACAAGTTGAACCTGGAATACCTGATAGGCAGGAACCATTCCGTGAGTTTCAATTCGGTATTCACGCTTGCCGACGGCTATCCTTCAGACCCGACGAAGGAGAAGAGCATCGGCAAGAAAGTCGATTTCGACTCACGCATGAGAAGCTGGGTGGGAGGATTGACTTATGATTTCCGGACGGCGGACGACCGCTTCCTCAACTCGCTGACAACCCGCATTTATTGGTACTCCATGAAAACCTCTTATCAGAACATCTACGTCAGTACGCCGGTCGAGGATATTTCGCTGAACAAAAGCAGTGTGGGCTTCAGCGATGCCATGCGCTATCGTTTCACCCCTTCCTTCATGGCCAAGCTGTCGGGAGGATATGATGTGCGTATCCCGGCGGAAAACGAACTGCTGGGAGACGGCTACACCATCACCCCGTCGGAGAAGCTGCTGCCCGAGCGCAATCTGAGCGTGAATGCCGGCCTGCTGTACGACCTGACAGGCAGACATCCGAGCAACCTGCAGATAGAACTGGGCGGATATTACATGTATCTGAAAGACATGATCCGTTTCACCAAAGGAATACTCGGCGCCCAATACCAGAATTTCGGGGAAATGAGAACGCTGGGAGCGGAGCTTGAGGTGAAGGCCGACATATTCCCTTTCCTTTACGGGTATGGCAATGTGACTTATCAGGACCTGCGCGATGTGAGGGAGTACGAGGAAGGCAGCAGCCTGCCCAATGCGACAAAAGGCAAGCGGATGCCCAACATCCCGTATTTCATGGCAAATGCCGGGGTCGAGTTTCACAAGGAAAACCTGTTCGGGGGCAAAGGCCAGAACACCCGGCTGTTTGCCGACATGGCCTTTGTGGAGGAATACCTGTACGACTTCGAGATCACGGAAAACGCCAAACGCCGGATACCGCGAAGCACGACGGTAGACATCGGCTTCGAACACAGTTTCATGAACCGGCGGCTGTTCGTCTCGGGAAAAATCAGGAATCTGACGAACGCCACGGTACTTTCGGAATTCAACCGCCCCCTGCCGGGCAGGAGCTTCGGAATCAAGCTGAGATACATCTTCAGATAAACAACACAATAATCACAACCTAAAATGATGAAAATGAAAAACGTAAAGAAAAACTGGCTGCCTGCAGCCATGAGTGTGGCAATGCTTTTTGCGGCATCGTGTGACAACAACAACGGGGATGAGCCCGTTCCCGGCAATCTTCCGGGAGGGGAGGGGAACATCCTGATAGAAACCACGGTGAAAAATGCCGAAGGTACAAGCGGACAGTCGTATCTCCAGCAGATACCGGAACTGTCGGGCACCCTGAGCATGACCAAAGGCATTCAGACGGGTTTCGCGGCTTCGATCTCTGTGTGGGGAAACGACGTCTTTGTCTTCCCTGAATTCGGAAACAACGGGAAGCAGGCGGTCGAAAAATACGAACATTCCCCGAAAGGCCTGAAGAAGGTGGGAGAAATGCAGATCATTCCCAACTCATACCCTGTCAATCTTATCCGGGTGTCCGGCGACAAGGCCTACATCCCCCTGTACAACCTGGGGAAAGTCATGGTCGTCAATCCCAGGACCATGACAAAGACAGGAGAGATAGACTTGGGCCGGTACGCACACAGGGACAATAGTGCCGAACCCTCTTATGGCATCATCCGTGACGGGTTCTACTACCTTCCGCTGGATCAGATCGGGACAAACTGGATGCCTTACGAAGACCACCGGCAAGTGGATGTGGCCGTTATCGACACAAAGACGGACAAGGTCCTCAAGGTGATCTCGGAAAAGTCGAACGGACTTTGTTTCCCCACGCGTCCATTCCTTAAGGACATGATTTTCACGGACGAACAGAATGACCTCTACATTGCCTGTACGGGTTACTTCGGATATAACCCGCAGTATGTGAAAAACGGCTTCGTGTGTATCCCCGCAGGCAGGCAGGAGTTTGACGAAACCAAGACATGGGACATCAGCGACACGCCGATAGCAGGCAGCCCGTACAAGGCCGCCACGGTCTTCAACTGCAAATACATCGGCAACGGCAAGGTCGCGGCCTATGTCGGCGTGCTGGAACTCATGGGCGACAACCCCTATACGGCACGCAACTCCATGGCCGTGATGATTGACCTGAAGGCCGGGAGCATCGGGAAGATTGACGGAATACCCTATACGGACGGACACAGCGTGGCCATAGAATACCGCAACGGAGAGATCCTCTTCGCGGCCTATGGTGTCGACGCCGCAGGAGTCTTTGCCTACAATCCCGCAACGGGAAAAGTGAGGAAAGCCATCTCCTCGGCCGGAAACATCGCATTCATGCACTTCTTCGAATAGTGCGGAACCAAGGAGGGGAAAGGGACGAACCGGAAGTCCCTTTCCCCTCCTCTCCTTTTCCCCTTCTTTCCTTTCCCTCTCTTTCCTTTCCCTCTCTTTCCCTTTCTTTTCCTTTCCCTTTCTTTTCCTTTCCCCGGAGCCCGGTCCGGCATCTCCGTATACACGTGTACGCCCCGTCGTCGGGCGCGCCCTGCCATACACGTATGTACAGCGTATTGTACATATGTGTACAGTCAATTGTACACATATGTATAATTCATTGTACACATATGTACAAGGCGATGCCCTCTCCGTTCCCGGCAACGGCCTCCTGTCGGGACGGCGACGGACAATGGCCGGGCGCGGAGTTTATTTGTTTCTCTTGATCCGCATCAGGGCGGGATAGCACTCCTCGAGGCGGTCGAACACGACGGCACCGCCGTCGTACCCCATTTCGGTGAAAGAACGGCGGATGTCGCGTTGCTCTGCCTCGGTGATGGCGCGCCGTTGCTGCCTGACGTGGT
>JALETQ010000046.1 GCA_022781445.1 Prevotella sp. | reverse complement strand
AAACTTGGCATTATTTGTGCTTTTTAGCCTTTCCTGAGTTATTAACCCAGAAAAAGTCTATCAATATGTCCAACACATCGGCTGTCCGACAAAACAGACATTTCTAAATGGGCTTGATTTTTTTAGCGGACACCAATAATTGGGAATGACAACGAATGCCGGCCATCGATGCCGGCCCGCTGACAAGTGCGGTAAGATTCTCCATACTCCGTCATTAAACAGATGTCTGTGCCGATTCCGGAATGAAGAACAAATTAAAGTGTCATACACTTTGCAAACATACAAATTTTTATTACCTTTGCACAACTCTCCGAAAGATCGGAACATAAGCGATTCCTCTTCCGGTTTGCAACCTTGCAGAGGGCAGGTCGTGGCCTTACCGGCCACGCAACCTTCATGCTTTGTGAAATATTGACCTGAAAGATATGAAAAGTCGTACATTCTTCTTGTTACTTCTGGTATGTCCGCTTGTCGTTTGCGCTCAAAATTTGTATAGTCCCGGTGGAGACCATTACGAACGGATGTCGAAGGAAACATACGATACCGCTTGCATTTGTGTGTTTTATGATCTTCGTTTCTTGAAGGATTCCACCAAAACCACCGACTACACTGAATGTCAAACGGTGTTGTTGATATCGGATAAATATACTTCTTTTGGTGATTACAACCGCATATTGCTCGATTCCGTCAATGATTATCTGGCGGAAAGCAAGAAGAACGCCAAAGATAAAATTGCCCGTGAACAGTGGGACAGTTTCATCAGTAAGTGGAAATATAATATTGTTACCATGAACGACCTTGCCGCCGGAAAATCAAAAGTTCAGATTTATGACATCTTGAGAAGTTATGAATACACTTTTGATACGCCCGACATGGAGTGGACGCTTGTCGAAGGCGACACCATCATCAACCAAATGCCATGCAGGAAAGCTACCGGCTCGTATGCCGGAAGGCAGTATGTGGCCTGGTATGCGGAAAGTCTCCCTTTGCCATACGGTCCATACGTTTTCGGAGGACTGCCCGGATTGATTCTGCAACTACACGATACGAAGTATAATTGGATATTCACCAATACCCGGGTGGGCAAAGCCGTGGAACACAAAGATATGTATCTGTATCGAAACAAGTTCGTCGAGCCTATCATTCATACTACACGCAGGGAAGCGTTGGAGGCTTACAGAAACGACATCGAGAACTTTGATAATCTATCCATCGATGTCTTTAAGGTCAAGGTGATGCAAAACGGCAGATGGGTAAGCCCCGAAGCCAACAGACTGAAGCGTCCCAGCAATTTATTGGAGTTGGTATGGTGAAAATCCGGTTTGCTGCTCTTTTAGTCCTGTTTCCTGTCATCTGTCTTGCCCAATCCGGAAAACACATATCGGGCTTCGTTACCGATTCGAAAGGACAGGGCATTCGGGATGTGATATGCAAACTCTTGAACCCAAAGGATTCCACACTGGCCTTTGCGCTGACAAAAGAAGACGGAAAATACACCCTGCCATTTTATGCCGAAGGTAAGCGGATGGCTTTTTCGAAGATGGGATTCGGGTCCGATACCATTCCTTTGCAAGGTGACATGAGCCGATTTGATTGGGTCCTCCGCGAGAAAGACATCGAATTGCAGGAAGTTGTCGTCACGTCAAGTCCCGTTTCGAGAAATAAAGACACGTTGCGGTATAACGTAAATGCCTTTCGGCAGAAAGAAGACTTGTATATCGAAGATGTCATCAGGCGACTGCCGGGATTGGAAGTGGGAAGCAACGGTGAAATAACCTACCAAGGGAAAAGCATCAACCAATTGAACATAGAGGGCATGAATCTGATGGGCGACGGTTATAACCGCGCCACTCGAAACATGCCTGCTGAAGCTGTGGCGCAAATACAGGTGATAGAGAACAACCAACCCATCCGTGCCTTGGAAGATAAAGTACACAAGGATCAGGCAACGCTGAACATCAAGCTCAACAAAAACAAGAAATTACGACCTTTCGGAGAAGTCTTCGGAAGTATCGGCGGCACTCCTGCCAGATGGGACAACCGTCTTAACGTATTCAAGATAAGTTCGAGGAATCAATTTCTTTGGAGTTTCGGCATGAACAACCAAGGCAATGATTTCGCACCTTTCGCCAATGACCTCTCAAACGGCGACATCTATTTGCAGGAATCGTTGCCTTCACCATTTTTAAGAGGGACGAATGCGACGAAACCGCCCATTTCTGCCTTGTATTATCTGCACAACAAATCCTCGTATGCAAGCATGAACTATCTGCATGCCTTTACGAAAGAATCGGTTTTGAGGATCAATGCCGTCTGTTATCATGACAACTGCCGGAGCGAAGACAGTACATATCTGCACTTGTCTGGGGCAGAACCCGTGACCGTCTGTCAAGCTAATGGTTTGACGACAAAGCGGGATATGGTCAAGGGGCAGGTGCAATACGAACTGAACAGCAAGAAAGTGTATGTTCAGGAAGCCGTTACGGGCATGTTGTCCGAAATACATTCGGACAACATGATCCGCTCCGGCACGGGTATGGAGGACGAGACCGTCCGACAACGTCCGAGATACATTCAAAACACTTTGAACATACATCTCAATCTTCCTGCCCGTTTGGTGCAGGTTTCTTCCATTGCAAGGTGGTACCGGAACGACGAAAATCTTCAATCGATCAACAACGGTATCGGTCAGGAAATCGTTACCAGGCAATTTTTTATGCGTAACAGGGTCGGAACCTCCTTCGACCTCGGCAGACATCCGTTGCTGATTGCCTACATCGGTGAATATAAGCAAAGTTCTTTCGGATTGGCATCCGACACCATCATGACCCATAAGAGTCACTACACGCTTCACACTTTTGAACCCGTGTACGAAGTTAATTTCGACAGAGGACATCTTGAAGTCCGTTTGCCGGTCGAATACATAGCTTATCGGTATGTTTGGAAGGACAGAACGGACAAACACATCCTGTTTTCGCCCGACATCAGTTTCCGTCATAAGGTCGGAAACTATTATGATGCTTCTTTCAACATAGGTCATAACCGGAATGCCGACACGTCGGATGTTCCGGCAGGGGCGGTCGTGTTCAATAATTATCGGACGGTGTCTTCCCTGCCCGACAGTACAACTGTTTCCCGAATGTCCGTCGTCTCGTCAAGTCTGTCATATCTCAACACGCAGAAAATGTTGTCGTGGAGTCTCTATGCCGCATGGACGCACATGAAAACAGACTCTCACGATGCTTCCCGGTATCTCCCCGACCTGACTTTCTTTTATCCGGTTTGGGCAAACAATACGCAGACATCATGGACTGTATCTTACAATATCATGAAGATATTTCGCGCATGGGGGCTGTCGGTCAGGCACAAGGGCAACTTTGTGCGTACAAAGATGCTTCTGTCGCAAAACGAACAGGAGGATTATGTGAGAAGCAACGCCGTTGGTTATGACTTCACTGTCAATTGGAACAAGCTGCATTGCCTGCATGTCAAATTTGTCTTGGCAGGCAATGTCACATGGAAGCAGGCCGACCGTTTCTCGCCCGGGAATCATACGTTGAAGAATTTTTATTATACCCTGCGCACAGACCTCTTTCCCACGCAAACCTTGAAAGCCTACATGGACTTTTCGCAAACGACAACCGAGATCGTTCGGGACAAATATGCCGAGAATTTCTTTGTCAATGCCGGAATGACCTGCCGACTTTCAAAAAGAATGTTGTTGGAATTGGCTGCATTGAACGTACTGAACCGCAAAGTTTATGCCGAATCTTTTTACAATGGTGCTAGCTATTCTTATTATCAGATTCCGCTCAGGGGAAGAGAATTTACAGCAGGAATCCGATTTCGATTCTGATGTTTTTCCTCGGTAACAGGGACAAAAGTTTCTTGCCCTGGAGTGACATGAGAATCAATGGGACACCGGAAGAAAATATATCCGGCCTGCAGATTGAACACAACCGGTCCGCCCGGTCATGATCGACTGACGGAAAAGGATGAGCAGACAAAAAATCCGGATAATGCCGCAGGCAGGGCAATATCCGGAATGGGCATCATCTGAAGATGAATGGTGTACAAGGATTATACTGTTAGTTCCGAATCGGTCATGAAAGTCCGGCTTGATTTTGTTTGATAACGGCTTGAAATGTATAACCAAACGGTCTGATGACTGATTGGGGTTTATTCTTCTCGGGTGCGGTTTTCGGCGTCGATGGCTTTGATTTTGTCGCGCACCAGTTTCAAATCGTCTTTGAGTTTTTCGACCTTGCGGTTCATTTCATCGATAAGGCTGTTGCCCTTCTTTGATGACGCATTGAGAAAACCCAGGTTATTTTCGTAGGTTTGCACCTCCTGTTTCAGGGCATCATAACGACGAAGCAGGCGTGAGCGTTCGTTGTCGAGCATGTCTTCACCTTTCTTGGCAAGGTCCTTGATGTTGGACTTGAAGTTGTCGAGGCGCTTGCGTTGTGTCGATATGTGAAATTCCTGATAGAGCTTGTCGAGGATGGTGCGGTAGGCTTGGTAAATCTTGTCTTTCTCTTTGAAAGGCACATGACCGATGGCATTGAACTGTTCGCTCAGTTCCTTCACCTGTTCCTGCACGTTGTCGCCGCCTTCCACGGCAAGGGCCTCGAGTCTGGCGATAATGGCTTGTTTGGCGTTGAGGTTGCTGCGCTCTTCGTGGCGGGTGTCCGAGTTGGCTTTGTTGCGTGCTTCAAAGAATTTGTTGCAGGCTTCGAGGAACTCGGCCCAGAGTTGGTCGCCGGCTTTCTTGGGTACCACACCGATGGTTTTCCATTCTTTTTGGAGGGCAACAAACTTCTCCGAGGTAGCTTTCCAGTCGGTCGAATCCATCATCTCCTTGGCTTTTTCGATGAGGGCGCGTTTCTTTTCGGCGTTCTCGTTGTAGCGTTGTTTCAGTTCTTTGAAATACTCGGCTTTCTTACCGAAGAAGAGGTCGCATGCGGCTCTGAAGCGTTCGAATATCTTGACGTTCATCTTCTGGGGCGCAAATCCGATGGTTTTCCATTCAGACTGAATATCAATGATTTCCTTGCTGTGGGTATCCCATTCGGCTGCCGAAGGATATTCGGCTGCCGCAATGGCTTCGACCTTTTCGCATAATGCCGTCTTGCGATCGAGATTTTCGTTTTCTTTGGCACGCAGATTTTCGAAATATTGCTGGTGACGCTTGTTGATGATGGTTGAAGCGGCCTTGAAGCGGTTCCATATTTCTTCGCGCAATTCCTTGGCTACGGGTCCCGTCTCGCGATATTCCTGATGCAGATCCTGCAGTTGGTGGAAGGCACTGATGACATCTTCTTCGTCAGCAAGGCGTTCGGCCGTTTCGCAAAGACGGATCTTGATGTCCTGATTTTTCTTGAAGTCATACTCGCGTGCCTCGATGTTGAGCTTGAACAGGTCGTAGAACTGTTCGACGTAGAGCTGGTAGTTGCGCCACAGCTCGTTGGCTTTTTCTGCCGGAACGAGTTTCAGCTCTTTCCATTCCTGTTGCAGGTTTTTGAACTCGGGGTATGACTTGTTCACCTCTTCGGGTGATGTGGTCATGGCTTTGATGCGCTCGATGATTTCGAGTTTGCGCTGAAGATTCTTCTCTTTCAGGGCTTCTTGCTCCTGAAAGAGTTGTCCGCGACGTTCCTTGATGACACCCATTTCACGCTTGAACACTTCTTCTTGTTCGTCGGGACTGTAGCGGTAGTCTTCGGGATTTCCGCCTTCCTCGATGAATTTTTTGAGTTGTGCTTCTCTTTCGGCGTTGTGGAACTTGTAGAACATGGTTTTGAGATAGTCCACTTCCTCCTTCGAGGGTACTTCTTCGCCCTGTGCCATCTCCTTGATGCGTTCGAGCACTTCGAGCTTTGTCTTGTAGTTTTTGTGGTCGTTGCCGGCGACGGAGGTCGCTGCATCGGCTGATGTCAGCCCGTCGGTTTCCGGTTGCAGGTTGATTTCTGCTTCGGCATTTGGAACTGCCTCAGCGGTGTCTTCCTTTGTCGAGGGAGTTTCTGCAATGGTTTCGGGAGCAATGTCCGACGGTGTCTGTGCCATATCTTGTGATTGGGACATGGTTTCTTGCTCGAAAGTGTTGTCTTGAGAGTCCATCATTAAAACGTTTTGGTTTATGATTCGAATTATTCTTTTATGGTAGGTTTCCGTTGTCGTCGTGTCCCGAGGCGCACTTCTCGGCGAATGTGCGATTTTCGTTCATCGGTCCGGACAGAAAACCGTTCGTTGTCTTTCGTTGTAAACTGGTTGTTTTTATTCCATTCGGTCATCCGGCCGCTTGGCTGTGTTTCATGTTCTTGTCAATGCTTCCTGACCATTTGCATGAGCTTGCAGGCTTCTCGTCTGCCGTTCGGCCTTGACATAACCGGCTACGCCTGCTACAAACCGGCATCTCGTCTGTCCTGCCATCGCACAAGACGAGCTTGGCTTCTCATAACCGGTTAGGGTTTAATGTGGTGCAAACTTAATTAAAATAAACGAAAGCACCATATAATTCTTGTATTTTTTATGATTGGGGAGGCAAAAGAAGTGCTTTTGATTTTCAAATGAGGCGTTTATGGCGTAAAATCCACCATGACAGACCCGACACCATGACCGATATGGCGATGGCGATGGCGAAGCCCAAGGGGCTGGATTCCATGCCGTTGATGAGGTTCATGCCGAAGAGTGAGGCGATGAGCGTGGGGAACATCAGGATGATGCTCACCGAAGTGAGCGTACGCATGATGGTGTTCATGTTGTTGTTGATGATGCTCGAGTAGGTTTCCATCGTCGATTCGAGGATGTCGGAGTAGATGTTGGCGGTTTCGCGTGCCTGGCTCATCTCGATGTTGACATCCTCTATGAGGTCGGCATCGAGTTCGTCGATCTGCAGTTTGAACTTCAGTTTCGACAAGAGGTTCTCGTTTCCGCGGATACTGGTGACGAAGTAGGTCAGCGAATCCTGCAGGCGCGACAGTCCGATGAGCGACTCGTTGTTGACCTCACGGTCGAGATTGCGCTTGGCTTTGTCGATGATGGTGCTGATTTGCTTGAGGCGTTTGAGGTACCACACGGCGGAAGAGAGGAACAGGCGGAAAATCATGTCGACGTAATCGACGAATCCTTCGCCGCGTTTCTGCTGATACGACACGAAATCGATCATCATGTTGGTTTCGTAATAACACAGGGTGATGGTTACGTCGCGCTTGTGGATGATACCCAAAGGTACGGTGGTGTAGGGCGTTCGCGAACGAATCTCCTTGACGTAGGGGATGCGAAGAATGATGAGCATCCATCCGTCGTCGTATTCATAGCGGGCACGCTCGTCGGTATCGCTCAAGTCACTGAAGAAATAATCGGGGATGTTGAACTGCTCTTCAAGCTGTTGCAGTTCTTCTTCGGTGGGACATGTCATTTGAATCCAGCAATGAGGCTGCCACTCATCGATGGTAGTCAGTTTGTCGTTTGTGTTCCAGTATGTTTTCATTGGTGCCAATCTCCATAATAAGATACAGCCGGGGATTGGCTTCTTGTACGCAATCCCCACGCTTATCGGTTATCGTTTTCCGCGTGATAGTCGTCCATTTGTTATAAACATTTTCTATTTTGCGCTGCAAAGTTAGGTAAAAATATCCATAATCCTCCGTTGTGAATGCCCAAAATTCCATGAAACAGTCAATTTGTCGTGTCCGACCCGTGCCGAAAGGTGGTGCCACCTTGGGGAAATTTGTTTCCGGTCGGTGTGTCGGCAGTCCGCCATTCGTGTGACTTCTTGTCGGTCATTGAGCCGTAAAGGCCAATGTTTCGCGATATAAGAGAGAATTTTCGACCGGTATGGATTACTTGTCGGCATTTTTGAAAAGGCTTTTGTTTGTTGGGGGTGGGGATGAGGTTTTCCTGCCATATTCCCTTTACATTTTTTCGTACAAGCTAATAAGTTGCTTTGTTAAAACGTTAATTAACAAATCGGAGGGGGTAATTTTAAGAAATTACTATACCTTTGCAGCCGAAATTGTCAAATCTTTGTATTTATTACGAGGTGAAACGATTTCTATCTGTCTAAGATATTGATAATGGTGATTGTGTTTCGATCCTGAAATGCTACTTTACTGTATAAAGAAAAGATGGTTTAGATAGAACACTGCAAGTACGCTTCCGACTGAAAAAATGATGACCGGGTCATGATTTGGCCAAAAGGTAGATAAGTGAGAACAAGGTTGCGTGCCGTATAAATGACATTGTAAGAACGAAAAATTAAAATTAATCCTTAATTCCGCAACACTATAATTTAACTTTATTTATAAGTTCCTGGGCAACTTTTTGTTGCTCAGGAACTTATAAATAAAGTTAAATTATAGTGTTGCGGAATTAAGGATGAAAAATCTGCTTTGGTCGAAAACAACCGAAGTTGATGGCTCGCTTGATGTGCATGAAGTCGCACCGGTGTGTAGGCGTGAGCGTCATGGTATGATTAAATTTTTTATAATAACAAAATGGATAATAGAATGAATTGTTTTATTTACAGAAACATGAAAGCCAGGATCTTCGCGGCATTCATGGCTTTTGTGTCTGTCAATGGGGCATGGGCACAGAATGAATGGCCCGGATCCAATCCGATTCCGGAAGGGTACGACACGCGTATTCAAGAACCATTGCCATCCAATCCGAAACTTCCTTCCGGCAATACTGATTTGGATGGTTGTGTGAGTTATGCGAGATATTTGTGGAGCATTCGTGATGCCATCGGTGGTTACACCACGAAGCAGTTGTGGAATTTGAAGGACATGCTTAAAAGAGTCGATGGAGGAGATGCCGCTGCGAAGACCGAAATAGCGAACTTCTTATACAACACTTTGGGGATTCAGAATGGTAATCCCGCCATTGAATATCGTCCGGGTGTGTATAAGATATTCAATCCCAAGAATACCACTTATTTCCTGGCGCAGGAATCAGGCAACTATAGCGACTACACCGTCAAGAATAAGTTGAATTCCGGATGGGCCGCAGGTGCATGGAATGCTACCGGTCCAATGAACCAGGGTTTTGAATTGGGTAATATTCATGATGCTGCAAACGGAAATGTCGACTATTTCTACCTTTTCAATCGTAATGAAAGAAAGCACATGTACGGGAAAGGTGAAGGAACAGCTTTTAATCAGTATGGTACCATGTATACCGGATTTCAAGCGAGTCCTTTAGGGGGAGTGTTTATCAAACCTTTGGTTTCTTCATCAGGTACTGACAAATTTGGTGCAGGGCGTGTCCTCTTGCAATGGTTCGGACTTAATGAATGGGGTGCTAATAAATTTATCGAATTACTTCCACCGAATGATATCAGAGCTTTTGATACGGAAAGCAAGACAAAGAGTTATTATAACAGTCAAGCATCCGATTATTCAACTGCTTATGATTATGTTTTTGTTCCCGACCGTTTGAACAATGCCCGTAAATTGGTCGCTTTGCAAGGAGCATGGGGATTCTACCGCGGATCGGAGCTTTCCAAATTAAAGGATCTGATGAATAATCTTGAAGCCGCTTCAATCAATGACCTCGGTACTCATCCCAATTTTAACGAAGCAAACAGAAACGAAGTAAAAGCAAATATCGATAAGGTCATCGACGAATACGACCGTGTGATGTATCAGGGGAAGGAACAGAAAACCGATCCTCGTGACTTGCCTTCGGGATATTATCGTATTGTATCGGCTTCAGACAACTCCAAATTCTTATATGATACCGAGCCAAGAGAGAACAAACTCATGATTGGTTTCCAAAGTCCTGCATCCACTCGTGGGCTTCGTACCGACGTGTGGGCATTGACACGTACAGAAAAAGGGGCAACCGATGCATCGAACACTTCTATCAAGACAACAGAGATATACTTGCGCAACCATAATTCGGGCTATGCTTATCATACAAACGACATTGGTCGCTTTGTCCAAGAACCCGGCAGTGGTGCTAAGTTGGGCACGAGTCCGGTGACAGACACCAGATATCGTGGTTCAGACATCATGATTGCTACCATCCGCAAGGCTTTCCGCATGGAAAACAGCAAATTGGGAATCCCCGGATACTACCAGTTTACCAATCCGGATGCCAATCCCGGTACACGCTATCTTTACCACACTCCTTCCAACAGCAACCAAACCGTTGCTGCCACAGCCCACTCTTATGCCGATGACTGGAATGCTGCCTTTATCATGGTGCCGGTGATGGAACTCAATGCCAAAGCACTGCTCGACACGAAAAACATGGTAGGCTCGTTCAAGGCCGAAGACATGGTGGAACTGGAAAAGGCTTACAATGATTGGAACGATAACAAGACAGACGAGAACTACAGTGCATTGTGGGATGCTTACGATGAACTGACCATCGACAACAATGACAAACGACTGAAATTTGCAGACAAAAACTATTTCATCAGTTGGGCTACCACCCAGAATTTTGATGCCAATGTCAACACCGTGTTGAAGAATACGAATGGTGTTGTGGAAGCAGATGGAAAGATCAACACCGATGAAAACTACAACGACATGAACAATCAGTGGAAGATCGTGCCTGTTGCAGGCAAAGCCAATACCTTTACGATTGTTTCTGCCGGAGATGCTACAAAGAAAATCGTGTTGCCCACTGCATCGGGCACAGCGGTAACGCTTGGTTCAGGTTCGGAGATTATTATTGTTCCCGGCACTTCCGGTCGTACAGCCGACTTTGATGTAATATACCGCACCGGAAGTACTGACTATTATCTTTACAGACAAGTTAGTCCCGGAATGCTGACGACAACTACTCAATCGGACATGGGTCTCATCAACTGGAACTTCCAACAGGCTCTCGTTATACCCGATCCCGAAGGTCGTAAGTTCGCTTATCAAGACTTCGACCGTGTGGATGCCTTGAAATCTACTGCCGAGACCAAAGAGTTGAGAGCCTTGATTGAAGCCTATGATGCAGAACCTACCGAGGCAAAGGCACAGGCCTTCAATGACAAATGGAATGCCATGAAGAGCAGTCTTCCCACAGCGAAAATTCCTTTTGACCCGACCACTCAGATTTACCGCATCCATAGCGGATGGCAAGACGGTGTACTCAACACTTCGGCTGCAGGTATCACTGCCGAACACAACAACATCAATCCCAACGAACTCTTCGTATTGGTACCCACTACAGTCGTGAACGGCAATCAACGCTACCGTGTCATGAACATGGATGAAAGCAAGTATTACACAAAACTCACTTTCAATGGTGATGTGACGTTTGGAGAAAGTTTGTCCAATTCGTTCGAGATTGAGATCGAACGCGCGAGCTATTGGGCAAACGAACGCGACAATCAAAACGACCGCAAGTACTTGAAAATCGTGAGCGGACCTCTGTTTGGAGAAGATTTGAACCGCTTTTTCAGAAGTGCTGCAGGAGATGGAAACAATGAAAACAGTGTGCTTACTTCGTATGGCTATACCGGTTTGAACACAGGATCTTATCCTTACGATAAACTGATGGACTTCTCGCTCGAACCCCTGCCGCAGGATTATGCCAATGCTCGTTTGAAATATCTGCGCGATCTCGACCGTGTCAATACCTATTGGTCGACCGATGTGCAAACTTTGGCCGGTTTGGTGAAAGCGTATGAGGACAATCCAACCGACGAAACGGCAGCAGCCATGAAAGCTGAGTATGACCGTTTGGAAACCGCCCTTGCCGACAAGAAAATCCAATTTGTGAATCATGGCGTTTATCGGGTACACTCGGGTTGGAAACATGGGGTGATGAATACCTCCGACACTGAAGGATATATGACTCAAACATCCTATCCGCGACCGGTGAACGATAAAGATCAGATGCTCTATCAGTGCTGGACTTTCGTTCCGGTAGGCAATGATCCCAAGGTGTTCTACATGAAGAATGCCTATACCAGCGAGTATTATGTGGCAAAAGACGGCAAGGACGGTACTCCGGCAGCCAACAGTATGACGTCCGATAAGGCGCAAGCCACTCGTTTCCGTCTTGCCGATCAAACGGTATTCACCAACAACGACCTCAACAATCAGCCCACTCGCTTCTTCCTCGAAGTCGTGGATGAGTCTGGAAACCGTCTCACTTATATGAATGATGCAGGAGGAGAACACGAAAATCTTCTGACTTGGAACGAAGCCGACTCCAACAGTGATTTCACCATCGAGCCGATTGACTTCTACCGTGTGACGATCGGACAGTACAAAACCATCTCCTTCAGCCATCAAAAACATCTGATTCAGCCCGGTAAGCTCAAAGCCTACAAGGCACATACGCCCCATTTGGATGATCCCAGATATATTGAAACGGCTAAAATCATCGAGGAACGCGATATTTATCAGGACAATGGTAATGGAAACGGCATCCTCTTTTGGAGCAATACGCCCGAAACATACGAGTTGATTTATACTGATTTGGAGAATACAAACATCGATTACAGCAACAATAAACTCAAGGGTACCTTTGATACACCTAAGACCTCGGTAGCAGGTGATGAACCTTACGTGCTGAATGTTCGTAATGGAGAATTGTGGTTCAACCGCCTCACGCCCGGCAAGACGCTCGAAGCCAACAAGGCTTACCTGCCCAATGCCGTCTTTGCACAAGGAACAGGTTCAACCCGAGTGTACTTCTTCTTTGAAGATAATGTCGCAAACGGCATCGAAGTACATGTGGCAACCGACACCGGTTCGAACAATGACGAAACATATTATGACCTTACCGGACGCAGAGTAAGCAACCCTCAAACGGGCGTGTATATTCAGAACGGGAAGAAAATGATAGTGAAATAAGGTATAAATTATCAATAACAGAAAGATTATGTACGAAGAAATAGAATTTGACGAAAAGTCCGGAAATTTGGGTAAACTCCCTTATTTCGCTCCCGAGATCGAAGAAATACCGACCGAGAGTGAAGGTCCTGGCGGAATCAATGTCGGATCCCCATATACGGACAGTGGCATGTAAGTCCATCAAACTCACTCCAAAGGAGGGTATGCCATGAGTGGCGTACCCTCCTTTGCTTTTAGTCCCTTTCGTTCGTCCCTCGAGGTCGATATGTGACATTATTGCCGATGTCGGTTAAACCCAAATCGGTCATGAGATCTTGTGGTGATATATGTCCGGTCGCTCGTGCCTTTATTCTTCCCATTTCGTTATTTGCCGGCATCTTGTTCGTCGGTTATAATATTGTAACACGAAGAGCCTGCAACCCATTCACCATCTGTCTGCCCCTCTATCACTCGAAACCGCCTCCGCATACAATGACCGCTTTGGGTTAAAAAACGGAGGTAAGGGAGCGTGTTTGGTCGGAAATACGTAACTTTGCCACATGGATTTGAAAGAAAAGAAGATTGCCATGCTGCTTTCGGGTGGCGTAGACAGTTCGGTAGCCGTTCATGAACTGTGTCGGCAAGGACTGAAACCCGATTGCTTCTACATCAAGATAGGACCCGAGGAGGATGCCGAATGGGACTGTTCGAGCGAAGAAGATCTCGAGATGGCTACTGCCGTGGCGGCTCGTTACAGCTGTAAACTGGAGGTCATCGACTGTCACCGTGAGTATTGGGACCGCGTGACAAGCTACACGATGGAGAAAGTGAAAGCCGGATTCACGCCTAATCCCGACGTGATGTGCAACCGTCTCATCAAGTTTGGTGCCTTCGAAGAGAAAGCGGGACATGCTTATGACCTCATAGCCACGGGACATTATGCCCGTACCGAGGTCATTGATGGTCTGAAATGGCTTACCACCAGTCCCGACCCCGTGAAAGACCAGACCGACTTCTTGGCACAGATACATTCGTGGCAGCTCCAAAAAGCCATATTCCCCATCGGTCATTACCGCAAGGAAGAACTTAGAAAAATTGCCGAAGACGAACACCTCATCAATGCCAAGCGCAAGGATTCGCAAGGCATCTGCTTCCTTGGCAAAATCAAGTATAACGACTATGTGCGCCGTTATCTGGGCGAAAATCCCGGCGAGGTGGTCGACATCGACAGCGGAAAGGTCATCGGCCGCCACAAGGGATTGTGGTTTCACACCATCGGGCAGCGGCACGGACTGGGTTTGGGCGGTGGTCCTTGGAATGTCATTCGCAAGGATATGGAGCGCAATGTGCTTTATGTCACCAAGGGCTACGACCCGCAAAAGGTTTACAGCGACACGTTTGCCATACGCGACTTCCACTTCCTGACCCTTGAGCCCCAACCGGGCGAGGTGACATTCAAGATTCGTCACACGCCCGAGTTTCATCGCGGACATCTCGAATCGCTGGGTGGCGGAAGTTATGTCGTCCACGCCGAGAAGGCCGTTCAGGGTGTTGCGCCCGGGCAGTTCTGTGTTGTGTATGACACCGACCACCATCGTTGTTACGGAAGCGGAGAGATCGCGTTGTAGCCAACGGTCGCAGAAAGAAGCCCGGTCGTGCGCTTCCGCCTTGTGCGACCGACAGATGGAAGATTCTGATAATGGGCTTTGAGCGATTTGGATTTTCTTGCCGAGGGCAAACTCTTATTTGAAATATGAAAGGTATATAAAGGTGGGAAAAGATAGAACCTGCCTTGTGATAAGCATTAACTTCAACATTGACAAATCATGGACTTTAGAGATTTAATTTGGAACCGCCGCAGTTTCCGCCAATTTTCCGATCGCGAGATAGCTCCCGACGACGTGGTGAACATCCTGCAGGCCGCACTCATATCACCGTCGTCGATGAACCGCCGCTCATGGCATTTCGTGGTGGTCGACGACCGTGCCGACCTCGAGAAACTGTCGGATGCCAAAGAGCATGGTGCCAAGCTCATCGAAGGTGCTGCCATGGCCGTTGTGGTGGCTGTCAACGAAACAACCAACAGTTGCTGGGTGGAAGATGCGAGCATCGCTGCCGTGTCTATGCAGTATGCAGCTGCCGAACAGGGCATTGGATCGTGCTGGGTCGAAATGCGCAACCGCTACCTTGCCGACGGCAGCGATGCTGAAGAGGTGGTGCGCGGCATCCTTGACATTCCCGAAGATATGCGCATCTTGTGTGTCGTGGCTTTCGGCTATCCCGGTGAAGAAAAGCCCCGTCATCACGAAGAAGAACTGAAATGGGAACAGGTACACATCGGAAAGTTTGGCGTTCCCATCGAATAAACCCGGCATATGAAATTTTCACTGATCGGTGCCGGTAATCTTGCTACACAACTTGGTGTGGCCATGGTGGCACAAGGATGCGAAGTGGTAGATGTTTGGAGTCGGACGGAGGATTCTGCCCAACGGTTGGCCCAACGGTTGGGCTGTCGCGCCACGACCGCTCTCAACGATTTGAGCGACGATGCCGATGTGTTTATCGTGTCGGTGCGCGATGATGTACTGCCCGAGCTGTTGCCCTTGCTCGTTAGGGGACGTGAGTCGAAGGTGTTTCTTCACACCGCAGGCAGCATCGATATGAACATCTTTGCACCTTTCTGCCGTCATTACGGCGTGTTTTACCCCATGCAGACTTTCTCGAAAGAACGTTCTACGCGTTTTGAAGAGATACCCTGCTTCGTCGAATGGAGTGACGATGAGACTCGTGCTGTCGTGCTGTCGCTGGCACGAAGGGTGGGTGGCAGCGTGCATCCTCTTTCGTCCGACCAACGAAAGCGTCTTCATCTGGCAGCCGTCTTTGCGTGCAACTTTGCCAATCACTGTTATGCTATTGCCGAAGGACTGCTTCGCGAGGCATCGGTAGGCTTCGAAGTGATGTTGCCGCTCATTGACGAAACCGCCCGAAAGGTTCACGAACTGTCACCCCGCGAGGCGCAGACAGGGCCTGCCGTGCGCAACGACCGTACCGTCATTGACCGACAGTCAGTATGGCTTTCCGATCATCCCGATTGGCAAAACATCTATGCTGTCATGAGCGACAGCATTCATCGTCTTGCCACACACGAACCCGAAAACGACCAACAACCATGATAAATTATGATCTGAAACGCATCAAGGCCATCATCTTCGATGTAGATGGTGTGCTCA
>JALETQ010000041.1 GCA_022781445.1 Prevotella sp. | reverse complement strand
TTGTTACTTTCACGAATACAAACGAATATTGTAATAAAAGAAATGCGATAAGTTTTCTAAGACAATGAAGTTTTTGGGGTGTAATAAAGGGTGTAAATCACGTAACTCGTTGATTTACACCCTTGTTTGCGGAGAGAGAGGGATTCGAACCCCCGGCACCTCTCAGTGCGGCAGTTTTCAAGACTGCTGTAATCGACCACTCTACCATCTCTCCAAGAAATGAGCTTTGTTTTGCAGCACTTTACCGAGCACAAACCAAACTCTTAAAGTGGTGCAAAGGTAGCTGTTTTATTTTACCGATGCAAGTTTTGAAGTGCTTTTTTTGTAACTTCATTGAATTTAATGTATCTTCGCGCCATGATTTATCCTGTCGATTTTGAATCCAAGATTGGTTTCGATGAGGTAAAAGGAAGATTGACCGCCTATTGTTTGTCATCATTAGGACGAGAACTGGTGGATAATCTTGCTTTTTCCGACAAAATACTGCATATACGAACAAAGCTCGAACAAGTAAATGAACTGCACCGGTTATTGCAAGAAAACGAACACTTCCCGTTACAGTATTTCTTTGATATGAGGGAAGCTGTATCTCGTCTGAAGGCCGAAGGTGCCTATTTGACCGAGAAGGAATTGTTTGATTTGCGCCGGTCAATGGATACCATTGCCCATATGGTGACCTTTCTGAACAAGAGAGTCGATAACTCACAATCTGCAAGTAATGGTGAACATGACGCCGCCTTTCATGATGGTGTAAACTTTCATGATGACGTTTGTGAAGCAGATACGGAACCGGCCAGCTTTTCAAACGATCAAGCCTACAACGATGAGACAAAGGAGGCGACGGGGCATCATGATACAAGAAAGGATGATGATGGGCAAGGATGTGACGACTATATATCATATGGTATTCCGCTCGCAAGAAATAGCTCCGATGATGGACATACATGCAAATCTCGGCACGCTGATCATGTCGTGGTCTCTTTTCACGAGTTTCCCCCTGCAGAGATGACTTCCGGCGATGAGCAGGAGGATGCTGGCGGTGACAACCCACTCAAAGACGATTCCGCATCAACATATCTATACCCGAACTTGCAGAGACTTACCGTTCAAATTCGCACTTTCCCCGAACTGGTCCGCGCCATTGACCGCATCATCGACGATGGTGGCAGAATGCGGGACGACGCCTCACTGTTGTTGGCGCAACTCAGAAAGGACTTGTTTCAAGCCGAAAGTTCGGTTTCGCGAACCCTTCACAACATCCTGCGGGCTGCACAAAGAGAAGGTTTGGTAGATAAGGATGCGGCTCCTACTATGCGTGACGGACGACTTGTCATACCAGTGGCACCGGCACAGAAACGCAAGATGAAAGGCATCGTGCATGATGAATCTGCTTCGGGGAAAACCATCTTTATCGAACCTGCGGAAGTCGTAGAGACCAACAACCGCATCCGAGAACTTGAAATGGATATCCGACGCGAGATCATCCGTATCTTGAAAGATGTTTCAGGTACGCTTAGACCATTCGTGACCGATATTGTCAGTTCCTATCGTTTGCCTGCCGTCATTGACTTCATTCAAGCCAAGTTGAAGTTTGCCGACTCGATAGGTGCCATCGTACCTCAAGTCGTCAAAAGTCCGCTTATCGACTGGGTCGAAGCTGTTCATCCTTTGTTAAAACTCTCGCTCGAAAAACAAGGAAAAGAAGTCGTTCCGCTTGATATCATGCTCAATAAAGACAAACGCATTCTGATCATCTCCGGTCCCAATGCAGGAGGAAAGTCCGTGTGCCTTAAAACTGTCGGCTTGCTACAATATATGGTTCAGTGTGGCCTTCCCATTACGCTATCCGAGCATTCGAAAGTAGGGATATTCAGTCACATCATGATTGATATAGGTGACGAGCAAAGCATAGAAAACGATCTCAGTACATATTCGAGCCATCTGCTCAACATGAAGCACATGATTCGTCGGGCAGATCCCGGGGCGTTGCTCCTCATCGACGAGTTCGGGAGCGGCACGGAGCCGATGATTGGCGGTGCGATTGCCGAAGCTGTTCTGAAACAGTTTTGCCAAAAGGGTGCATTCGGCATCATCACCACCCACTATCAGAATCTGAAACACTTTGCCGACAGCCATCCCATGATTGAAAACGGCGCCATGTTGTACGACCGCCATCAGATGCAGGCTTTGTTCAAGCTGGAAATGGGGCGTCCCGGCAGTTCGTTCGCCATTGAGATCGCCCGTAAGACAGGATTGCCCGAAGCCGTCATACAAGATGCGTCCTCGCTTGTAGGCTCGGAATACATCATGAGCGACAAATATCTGCAGGACATTGTCAGGGACAAGCGGTATTGGGAAGCCAAGCGAAACAACATACATCGTCGCGAGAAAGATCTGGAGAAGCGCATTGCCCTATTTGAATCGCAGGTGGAAGAGTTGCAAAACAGGCGCAAAGAAATTCTTGCAAAGGCTAAAGAACAAGCCGAAGAATTGATGCAAGAGAGCAACCGACGCATTGAGAATGCCATCAAAGAAATCAGAGAGAAGCAGGCCGAGAAAGAAGAGACCAAACGTATCAGAGAAGAACTTCAATCCTTCAGAAACGAGGTTTTGAGGGTGGAAGATAACAAAACAGACAAACTCATCGAGGCTAAGATGAGACAAATCGAAAGACGTCGACAGCGGAAAGAACAAAAGAAACCGGAACGCTTGAAAGCAGGCGAAGGTACTCTCCCCCAGGTCGTAACACAGCACGAAACAAAAACGAGAAACGAATCCCCGTTGGCTGTCGGTGACTCTGTTCGCATCAAAGGACTTTCATCAGTGGGTGTTATTGAAAGTACGACCGGAAAACATGCCGTTGTGATTTTTGGTGACGTACGCACGAAAATTAAACTCGACAAACTCGAACGAGGCAAGCCATCCCACACTCCGTCATCAGATATTCATGCCTCCATCAGTCGAACCACGCGTGAAGCCATCGACAAGAAAAAACTCAATTTCAAACAAGACCTTGATGTCAGAGGTATGCGTGGTGACGAATCGCTGACAGCCGTATCGTATTTCATCGATGATGCCATCCTTGTAGGTGTGAACCGTGTACGCATACTTCATGGCACAGGTAACGGGATACTTCGCCGGCTTATTCGTGATTATTTATCCACGATTCCCAAGGTTACCGGCTTCCGCGACGAAGACATCCGGTTCGGTGGTGCCGGCATCACCGTTGTCGATCTGTTCTGAACAAGAATCAAACTACCAGATATAAACAATTAGAAAACCTTTTCTCATGAAACTATCCAAAACATTTGCAGCACTACTTTTCTGCTTTTCATTGACAATCCCCTCTTTTAGTCAATACAGACCAACGGAAGAAATCATTAAGGCTCAACAACGATTCCGCGATAACAAGTTCGGCATTTTCATCCATTGGGGAATCTATTCGCTTCTTGGCCATGGCGAATGGGTCATGAACAATCGCGACATCGATTATCGGGAATATCCCAAATTGGCATCTGCTTTCTATCCTCACCGTTTCAATGCCGACGAGTGGGTCGATGCCGTCAAGGCCTCGGGCGCCCGATACATCACCGTCACCACCCGCCATCACGACGGCTTTTCGATGTTCGACACACGGCAGTCCGACTATAACATTGTCAAGGCCACACCTTTCGGGCGCGATGTCATGAAAGAGTTGTCCGAGGCATGTCGGCGTAAAGGCATCGCCCTGCATTTCTATTATTCCCATCTCGACTGGTATCGTACCGACTACCCCTTAGGTAGAACAGGGAAAAAGCTGGGACGTCCCACCGATGGGATAAATTGGAAAGGCTATTACGCCTTCATGAATGCCCAACTTCGAGAATTGCTCACCAATTACGGTCCAATCGGTGCCATTTGGTTTGACGGTTGGTGGGATCACGACGAAGACCCGCAACCTTTCGACTGGCAACTCGACGAGCAATACGCCATGATACATAGTCTCCAACCCTCTTGTCTGGTCATCAATAACCACCACCAAGCACCCAATGAAGGCGAAGACGTGCAGGTTTTCGAACGCGATCTGCCCGGAGAGAACAAAGCCGGATTGTCGGGACAGGCCATCGGGCGGTTGCCGCTCGAAACCTGCGAAACGATGAACCGCACATGGGGCTACAGCATCACCGACACACAATACAAATCGACCGACGATCTCATACGTCTGCTTGTCAAGGCAGCCGGTCTCGACGCCAATCTGCTGCTCAATGTCGGCCCCGAACCCAACGGATCCTTTCCTGCCGAGGCCGTCAGGCGGTTGCACGAAATGGGACAGTGGATGAACCGCTACGGCGCAACCATCCATGACACGCGCGGAGGAATGGTCCCTCCCAGAGATTGGGGAGTGACGACACAACGGGGCAAAACCCTCTTCGTCCACATTCTCAATCTGCCCGACAACGGATTGTTCCTGCCCATTGAAAAGAAATTGGTCAAGAAAGCGGTCGATTTCATCCGTCGCACCGACATCAAGATTGTTCCTGCCCGCAACGGAATTCTCCTCGAACTTCCCGAACATAAGTCCGAAGTCGATTTTGTGGTGGAAGTGACTCTCGCCTAAAAGCTCACGCAAGCCCCTCCGTTGTCAAGAACCGGAAACATATTCCATCTATCCCCGGCCACCAATACCACTTGGTGACCGGGGATTTTCCTTAAAGACAAAACGGTCTATAAAACAAACACACAATTACTTGGCAGAATACCACAATTTATATTAGTCGTCCCTTAAAAAGAGATGCTAAGCGGGAATTGATTCATCAATGACCTCTCTCTCAGCATTTCTCTTATTATTTTGAACAGGAACAAAAGAGCTCTCATGGCTCTTTTGAAGTTGTAAGCCGCCGCCGCCAACAGTAGGTTCACAGCATCCCCGGTCACACCCTTGTAAAAGTTGCGGCCTAAACGATAGTCTGATTTCAAGTGTCCAATGGTAGGTTCTATGCCTGCTCGCTTGCAGAATAGCTTGTGTTTCTTCCGCTTC
>JALETQ010000040.1 GCA_022781445.1 Prevotella sp. | reverse complement strand
ACTCCTTGTCTGTTCCAAGAAACACTGACCTGATAAGGTCTAAGGACAGGCTCTCAGAGGTTTCATATTTCCTATAAATCTGCATTAAAGTAGTTGTCAGTGCATCTATCGATGCATTGACAGAAAGGGCTTCTGCCGTTCTACCAATCATTCTGCTGGTTTTATTACTCCATTTAGATTTATCCACGAAAATTTTAGTGGATCCCAGATTTGCCATTTCTCCTCCGAGATACATCCGGAGCATTACAGGCGATTTTCCTTCTTTGTTCTCATAGTTGGAACGTAGGTAATAGGACACCTTGAAAGTTGTTTTCATAACGCATCATTTTAGTGTAGCTTTTCGGCTACAAAGTTCTACATAAATTATTGAAAACAAGAGATTTGCATGCCGTCAATTTGGTAGTCATTTTCCATTCACTGCTACATTTTTTTTAGTGCCTGCTTTTGTGTAGCGGTTTCTGTAGCAGAAAATGACCGAATGATGACTATCAAAAGGTATGGTTTGGCAGTCAAGCGAATGTGGATAAAAACAAAAAAATCGCTGTAAAACCTTGATTTTACAGCGATTATCCTTGTTTTGAAGGCTAAAGTGACGTATTGTCTGACGTCCTCTTGAAACCTATTGTGGACCAGCCAGGGCTTGAACCTGGGACCTCCAGATTATGAGTCTGTTGCTCTAACCAACTGAGCTACAAGTCCTGATGTTTATTGGTTTGCAAAGGTAGTGATTTTCTGATAAAAGTCCAAATATTTTATTCAAAAACCGGCTTTCACAAGTTCCACTAAGAAGTGCAAATAGTCATTTTATTAAAAGACGCCACAAGTTCTTTCACAACTTCTTTCACAATTCCACCACAACTTCTTTCACAATTCCACCACAAGTTTCTTCCCGTTCAAAACCGGTCTTCAGTCGAACCGTTGTCTTCCCGCCAGGATGCGCAGCCTGTTGGCGACGGCACCGGCGATTCGCCGGAGGTTGCCCCGCCGGAGGTTGATCCACAGTTCTTCAAAGGAGCGGCCGAACTTGATCCAAGGGTGTCCCCACGCCATGATTCTGAACATGCGGTGTTTGTATTCCACGTTCTCGATGACATACCTCGGATGTTTCAGGGGGAATGACAGTTCGTGGCGTTTCATGGTGAAGATGCGGCGGATGGCGCGCGGCAGGTCGTCGTTGCTTCCCGAAAGGTGGACGCCTTCGCCCGTGGCGCCGGCATTGTTGATCATGTTCACCCGCGGCACGATGCTCAGGCCGGAGCTGAAAAAGATGGCGGCGTGGAAGATGGTTTCGTAGTATGCCTTGCCCAAGGAGCGGTGGTAGCGGCAGAAGCGGATGAAGTCCTGCTGGTACCTGCGGTCTTTGATGTAGGCTTCGAGCTGGCGGAGGTTGAAGCTGTCGTCGAGAAAGGTATAGTGTTCGTCCCACTGGTCGACGACGCGGCGCCACGATGCCCATCCCGAGATGCTGAAGGTGGTGGCGAAGAAGTAGTCACAAGGCATGTCGGGGGTCACCTCGTCGTAGTTGATTCCCGCCACCATCGAGATGCGCTGGTCGTGTTCGTACCTGTCGAGCATTTCCTTGCAGAAGGGGAAGAACGACTGCGACGGGATGTCGTCGTCCTCCAGGACGATACATTTGTCGGCCATCGAGAACGCCCATTTCTGCGAGATGAACTCCGAAGGGTCGCAACCGTAGTTGCGCGTCTGGTATTTGCGTTCGACCCGGCATTCCCAGTCGATGTCCTCAACGATGCGGCGGCACGCTTCGATGCCGGGCAGGTCGCGTTCGTCGCGCGGCCCGTCCTGATAGAGGAACAGGCGTGAGGGGCGTGCCTTGCGCACTTCGTCGAACACGCCTTTGAGCTGTTCGGGACGGTTGAAGAACAATATCAGGACGGCTATGTCGATCCGGGCAGGCTGTTTCATGAGGGATTGTGTCTATGGTTGGATGCCGCAAAGTTAGTCATTTTTACAGATTTATGGCATGACCGGAGGCTTCTTTTCGTGTTTTTTCTTACATTTGCAGGCACAAATCACCGTCCGTTGCCATGGCCAACAGCTCCGACTACTCCTATACCGACCAAGAACTGCAGCAGCTTCACGCCCATCTCTACAAGATCACGGGAGAGGTCGTGAGGGTGTGCGAGCGGCTCGGCATCGGGTATTTCATCATCGGCGGTACGGCCATCGGGGCTTACTTTTGGGACGGCATGATTCCCTGGGACGACGACATCGACATCGGCATGACGCGCGACGACTACGAACGCTTCCTCCGGGAGGCTCCCGCGGTGCTGGGCGACGATTATTTCCTGCAGTGGGTGCAGACCGACGGGCACACGCCGGCATGGTTTGCCAAGGTGCGGGAGCATCACACGCTCTTTGCCGAGACGATGGCCAAGGATGTCAGGATGCACCAAGGCATCTTTGTCGACGTGTTTCCTTTCGACAAGATACCGAAGAACAGATGGCTCGAGCGGCTGCAATGGCATCTGGTGAACTTCTTCAACGGCTGTTTCATCGGCAAGGAGATCTGGCAATGGAAGCATTTCGGGCATTGCGACTTGCCCGTGCCGCGCAGGCGGGGCATCGTTCCCTGCCTCGTCACACGCCTCGTCAATACGGTGTTGAGCAAGAAAGGGGTCTACAAATGCCTCAAATGGTCGCAGACGCTGTTCAACAGCGGCTCGTCGGCCTACTGCAAAAACGTCGTGACCACCAACGACACGGTCAGCATCGACCACGTGAAGCATCCCCGAAAGGTGTGCTTCGGCCCGCTCGAAGTGGCTGCCCCCCGTGACCTGGAGGCCTATCTGCACACCCATTATCCCGTGTTGAGGAAGCACCTGCCCAAGGAAGAACAAATCAACCACCGTCCGTCGCAACTGGTTTTCGATACCCGCAAGAGCTGAATTTCCGGCCACGTCCCGACGCCGTTTTCTTTCCCCCTTCTTCTGTCTTCGTCCTCCCCTCCCCCGCAAACACACTTTGCGGACTGCCTTTTCCTGCCTTTATTCCGCCCGGTTCTGTCCGAACCATAATGACATGACCGACTTTCTTTCGGAACAACCCGGTCGTACCGGCGTACAAAATCCGAAATACCGACGCGTGGCATTTGAAATACCAATCGTCGGCACGGATGATACCGCCTGTCGGTACGCATGATACCAAGTGTCGGTACGAGTGCTACCAAGTACTGGTACGAGTGCTACCAAGTACTGGTACGAGTGCTACCAAGTACTGGTACTGACGCTACCGAGTGCCGGTACTGACGCTACCGAGTGCCGGTACTGACAGTACAGACGTCTGTACCGGCACTACCACACGACGGTACGACTGCTGACACGCGACGATAGCGGCATACCGGTGCGAACGATATGCAAGACACCGCGCCCGGAGGCAAGGATGCCATGCGTGAGAGGATGAAGGGAAAGGAGGGAACGGAAGGCGGATCAGTGACGCTTCTTGCGAAGATATGCCCAGCTTTCTTCGAGCATCTTCACCTTCAGCAGCTTCATCAACCCGACATAAAGGGCTACGGCAACGATGATGCGTACACCGAGCAACAAGGGTAACGAGCCGATGAAGAGGGTAGAATAATAGGTGGCGAGCATCACTGCAACTGCAATGAAGAAGAAAGGCAGGATGTCACGCAGGGTCTCGGCGAGCCGGAGACCGATGAGCCGGCGGGCCACGCGCTGCCAGACGAGCAGCCAGAGAATGTAGAACACGGCGTAGGCCACCACCATGACGGTCATGCCGAAGCTGTGAAGTCCGATGACCAGTGCCAGCATGAGCACCACCTGTCCCACGTTGCACCACAAATAAATGTCGGAACGTCCGCGGCTGATGGCCAGATTCTGGAACAGGATGTAGAAAGGCGCGAACGATCCGCTCACACTCAGCACCTGCAGGAGAATCACCGCCGGCTCCCACTTGGCCGTGAGCGCCACGACGATGAACTCGTGCGACACCATGGCAAGCCCCAGCAAGGCCGGAAAGGACACGAAAGCCGTGAAACGGAGCATCTTCCGGAACACCTGCCGCTGCCGCTCGCGGTCTTCGTTGACCTCGGAGAACACGGGCTGTGCCACCTGCGACACGGTCATGTTCATGAACGAATGTGCCATCAGCTCCCATTTGCGGGCCTGGGCATAGTAGCCCACGTCTTTCACGGGATAAAGGCGGCCGAAGATGAAGGTCAGCACATTCTCGCTCAAGGTGTTGATGACGGTCGGCACGAGTATCTTGTAGCTGAAGCCGAACATGCGGCGGACGGGGGCGAAGTCGATCCTGAAGCTCGGATGCCACGCCGTGTACCAATATCTGCCGATGAGGGTAACGCTGTTGAAGGTCACCTGCTGCCATGCCAGACTCCAGTAGCCCTTGCCGGCCAGTGCCAGCGTGATGCCCACGATGCCCGAGACGGCGGTGGCCGACAGGCTGATGACGGCTTTCTCCCTGTTCATGAGGTTCTTCGTGAGGTAAGCGTTGTGGGAAATGCCGAACGAGGCGATGACAAACGTGATGAACAGGAAGCGCGAAAGCTCCGTCAGGCACGGCTGACGGAAGAACAAGGCTATCAGCGGTGCCGAGGCAAAGAGGACGGCATAGAGGACGAAGCTGGTGAGGATGTTGAACCAGAAGACGGAGTTGTAGTCATTGGCCGTGGGTTTCCTGAGATTGATCAGGGCGTTGGCAAAGCCGCTGTCCTGAATGTTGACCGCCAGGACGGTAAAGATGGTGAGCATGCCCACCACGGCATAGTCGGCAGGCGAGAGCGTCCGGCTCAGGAATATGCCGATGACGGCACTCAGTATCTGGGTGCTTCCGCTGTTGATGCCTGCCCAAAGCAGTCCGCGTGCCGTCTTTTCCTTCAGCGTCTCAGCCATCGTCGGTTATGTTACAGGAGTTTGAACGAGGGTGAAAAGACATCGGGAGATGGCCGGAAATGTCATCCCCCGATGTGAAACTCTGTGATTTTTCATTTCATCTTCATGCCCAGATTGAACATGATGAAGCTGTATATGTCGGCCTGTTCTTCCAGCACCTTGCCCAGAGGCTTGCCGCCTCCGTGGCCGGCCTTGCTCTCGATGCGTATCAGCGTGGGAGCCGTTCCGCCCTGGCACTCCTGCAGACGTGCGGCAAACTTGAACGAGTGGGCGGGAACGACGCGGTCGTCGTGGTCGGCAGTGGTCACCAGCGTGGCAGGATAGTGCGTGCCCGGCTTGAGCCGGTGGAGGGGAGAGTAGGCCAGCAGATACTCGAACATCTCGCGGCTGTCCTCGCTCGTGCCGTAGTCGGGTGCCCAGTTCCAGCCGATGGTGAACTTGTGGTAGCGTAGCATGTCCATCACGCCCACCTGCGGCACGGCAACGCGGAACAGGTCGGGGCGTTGCGTCATGCAGGCACCCACCAGCAGTCCGCCGTTGGAACCGCCGACGATGGCTATCTTCTCCCTGCTGGTGTATTTCTCGGCAATCAGATACTCGGCCGCCGAGATGAAGTCGTCGAACACATTCTGTTTGTTCATCTTCGTTCCGGCCTGGTGCCATTCTTCGCCATATTCGCTTCCGCCACGCAGATTGACCATGACATAGATGCCGCCACTGTCGAGGAAGGGGATGCGCATGGCCGAGAACGACGGGTTGAGGCTCACGTTGAAACCGCCGTAGCCGTAGAGGAAGACGGGATTCTTGCCGTTGGGCTTCAAGCCTTTCTTATAGGTAAGGAACATCGGCACCCTTGTGCCGTCCTTGCTCGTGAAGAACACCTGTTTGCTCTCGTAGGCATTGAGGTCGAATTTCACCTTGGGAGCGGCAAAAAGCGTCGACCTGTTCTTGTCGATGTCGTAGCGGTAAATGCTGCCCGGCACCGTGAACGAGGTGAAGGTGAGGAAGCATTCGGGGCGGTCTTTCCTGCCGCTGAAGTAGGCGGTGCCCACCGACGGGAGGCCGATTTTGTGCATCATCCTGCCATCCATCGAATAGAGATAGGCCGCCGTGGCGGCATCTTCGCTGTAGGTCACGAACCACTTGCCGTCGATGACCTCGGCACTTTCGAGCACATTCTTTCCTTCGGGGATGAATTCCTGCCAGTCCTTGATGCCGGGACGGTCGATGTCGGCCACCATGATGCGGTTCCTTGGCGCGCCGGTGTTGGTGAAGATATAGATTTTGTCGCCGATGATCTCCACGGGATACGCCTGCTTGTCGAGGTCGGAGGTCATCTGTATGAACTGCGAGTCGGCCTTACGGAGATCTCTCACGTAGAGATTGTTGCCCGAGCCGGCACCGCTTTCCATGAGGAACATCATGGTTTCTTCCTCGTTGACGTTCACGCCGTAGAAGCGTTTGGGGTAAGCGGGGTTCTGATAGAACAGGGCATCCTCGCTCTGCGGGGTACCCATCTTGTGGTAATACACCTTGTGCGTTTCGTTGATGTTGGAGTATTCCTTGCCTTGCTCGGGACGATCGTAGGTGGAATAGTAGAACCCGTCGCCTTTCCACACCGCTCCCGAGAACTTGACCCATTCGATGTGGTCGTCTGTCAGCTTGCCGGTGGCGAGGTCGATGACGTATATTTCGCTCCAGTCGCTTCCGCTGCGCGAGATGCTGTAGGCCACATACTTGCCGTTGTTGGAAAAGGAGAGTCCGCCGAGGGCAACGGTGCCGTCGCTGCTGAGCTTGTTGGGGTCGAGGAAGACGCGCCACGGACCTTCCGGCCGGTCGGAAACATAAATGACGCTCTGGTTCTGCAAGCCGTCGTTGCGGTAGCTGTACCATTTGCCGTGTTTATGGAACGGTGCCGATTCCTTGCCGTAGTCGGCCAGCTCCTTGAGCCGGTTGAAGAGCTTGTCGCGGAAGGGAATCTTCGAGAAGTAAGCCTTGGTCACCCGGTTCTGGGCTTCGACCCATGCTGCCGTTTGCCGGCTGGTGTCGTTTTCCAGCCATCTGTAAGGATCTTCGACCTTCACGCCGAAGTAATCGTCGGTGACTGCCACCTTGTCGGTCGTCGGATAGTCGGGCTTCTGTGCCTGAACCGCCGTCGATGTGGCGATGAGTGATAATGCAATGAGCTTTTTCATGAGAAAAGTTTTACGGTTGATAGTTTGAATGTATATAGACATGGGCTTGCGCCCGCCGGCCTTCAGTGCAGGAAGGCATCGAGGCCGTCGAGGTTGTCTGCCACGGCGATGAAGTCTTTCCAGTCGCCCCTGATCATGCCTTGGGCACTCATGTCGTCGAGCAACGCGATGAGTGGCGACCAGAATCCGTTGATGTTGTAGAGAACGACGGGCTTCCGGTGATAGCCGATGGTGTGGGACGATGCCACGGTGAAGATTTCATCGAGCGTTCCGATGCCGCCGGGCAAAGCCACAAAGAGGTCGCTGCGCTCCATCATCAATGCCTTGCGGTCGGTGAGATTCTCACAATGCACGACCTCGTCGGCGTGGCCGCTCACATGACCGCCGGCTTCGACGATGCCCGGAACAATGCCGACGGTGTGTCCGCCGGCACGACGGGCGGCCTCGGCGACACACTCCATCAGCCCCAAGTCGCATCCGCCGAAGATGACGGTGTGCCGACGGGCTGCCAGATACCGCCCCAGTTCGGAGGTTTTCTCCACGTAAACGGGGTCAATGTCGCTGTTGGCTGAACAGAAAATACAGATATTCATGTGTAGGATGCTGCTTGAACGGATGAGCTATAATATATATAATGGTATCGCCGGGACAGTGATTCATTTCTCTTCGTCGAGATACCACTTCGAATATTCGACATAATGTTTGGCATATGATTCGGCTTGTCCTTCGCGGGTCTTCTTGATGAACTTGGCAGGAACGCCTCCCCATATCTCGTGTTCGCCGATGACGGTTCCGCCCAGCACCAGCGCGCCGGCAGCCACGACGGCCCCTTCGCCCACGACGGCATGATCGAGTACGGTCGATCCCATGCCTATCAGGCAGCCACGCTTGAGCGTACACGCATGGACAGTGGCATTGTGGCCGATGCTGACGTCATCTTCGATGATGGTGGGACCCGTGGTGTTGGTCACATGCACGACGGCCCCGTCCTGCACATTGACACGGCTGCCCATCGTCACGGGTGCCACGTCGCCCCTGACAACGGCGTTGAACCACACCGAACATTCGTCGCCCATCGTCACTTCGCCGACAATGGCGGCATTTTCACTGAAATAACATTCCTTTCCCCATTTGGGAGAGAGGCCTTTCACGGTCTTGATAATAGCCATATTGTATTGATTGTTTTACGGATTGATTGATGATTTGCCGGTGCGGGCATCGCCTCGTCTGTCGCCACGGAGGGCGAACCGGAAGGCTCAGGTGCCGCCGTTACCGCTGTTCTTACATTCGCAATATTCGTTGTTTTCCACTTCCTTGACTTTCTTGAACAGGTCCGAAGCGAAGACAAGGTCGTTGAGATGCTGGTTTCCCACGTTCATCACTTCGTCTTTCGTGCCCACCCATTCCTTACGGCCTTTGTAGATGAAGAGAATGTTCTCTCCGATGCCCATCACCGAGTTCATGTCGTGGGTGTTGATGATGGTGGTCATGCTGTATTCTTTCGTGATGCCCGACAGCAGTTCGTCGATGACCAGCGAGGTGCGCGGGTCCAAACCGGAGTTGGGCTCGTCGCAAAACAGGTACTTGGGATTGAGCGCAATGGCACGCGCAATGGCGACACGCTTTTGCATTCCGCCCGACAGTTCGCCCGGAAATTTGCCTTGGGCATCGCCGAGATTCACCCTTCCGAGACATTCCCGGGCACGTTTGGTGCGCTCACGGAGGTTCATCGAGGAGAACATGTCGAGCGGAAACATCACGTTTTCGAGTACCGACAGCGAGTCGAAAAGGGCGGCTCCCTGAAATATCATGCCCATTTCGCGCCGCAACATCACTTTCTCACGCTTCGACATCGCCACGAAGTCGCGGCCGTCATATCTTATTTTGCCCCGCGTGGGGTCGAGCAGTCCGACGAGCGTCTTCATCAACACGGTCTTGCCACTGCCGCTCTGGCCGATGATGAGATTGGTTTTCCCGTTCTCGAATACGGCTCCTATGTCGTGTAGTACTTCTTTGTTGTCAAACGATTTGTATAATCCCTCTACTTCTATCATGGTTGCGGATCCTCCTATGGGCAGACTTAAGACAATAACTGGGTGAGAAAAACATCGGAAAAAAGAATGAGTACCGAACTCGATACGACGGCATCGGTACTGGCCTTGCCGACTTCGACCGAACCGCCCTCGACGGTATATCCGAAGAACGACGACACGCTGGCGATGATGAAGGCAAAGAACACACTCTTGATGATGCTCATCCACAAGAACCAAGGCTGAAAGTCGTGTTGCAAACCTGCCGTCAGGTCGTCGGGGGGCAGCACGTGTCCCAGAAAAGCCGTGGCATAAGCACCCACGATTCCCATCGCCGACGAGAAGATGACAAGAAAGGGCATGAGGGTTATCAGACCCATAATCTTGGGCAAAATGAGATAGGATGCCGAATTGACACCCATGATTTCGAGGGCATCAATTTGCTGCGTGACACGCATCGTACCCAGCTCCGAAGCGATGTTGGAGCCGACCTTTCCTGCCAAGATGAGACACATGATACTCGAAGAAAACTCCAACAGCATGATTTCGCGCGTCGTATAACCCGAAACCCAGCGAGGCATCCATGGCGACTGGATGTTGAGCTTCATCTGGATGCAGATGACCGCTCCGATGAAAAACGATATCAGCAGCACGATACCGATGGAGTTCACGCCCAGTGCCGACATCTCCTGAACGTATTTCTTGGCAAACATGCGCAGCCTTTCGGGGGCAGAGAAGGTGCGACCCATGAGCGACAGGTAGCTGCCAAAGGTTTTTAAGTATTTGAAAAGTAACATGTTCAAATCGGATATTTGTATGCAAAAGTAACCATTTTCTTGGTAATCACGGCATGTAGACGTGCCTTTTTCAGCATGACAGACCTTGAAGAATGAGTATTCCGGACTGATTAACGCCATACTGTTCACACCTATGACATACTGTTCCTCTACGATATGACTTCCGGCAAACCAGAAAGAACTGTCGATTTGCGTCATTCCGGAAAAGCATGAAGCGACAAAAAGCAACCCTGTTAAAGTATCTTGGTCCTACGCATTTTATAAACAACTCCCAACATACTGGAAAAGCCATGCAACTTTGCCCCTTTTGGCCAGGCAAAATAGTCCCCCTTGGGCACAATACGGTTGCCCCTTTTGGTCCAAATAGCATTAACCAACTTTGTCCCAGGGTTGTCAACACCCCAATTCGGGATAAGCCGCGCTTGTTTTTTGCCTTAAAATAATTTCAAGAAAAGCCCAAAAAGAGGATTATTTTTCGTATATTTGTAGTTGATAATCAAACAGATAACAAAAAACAACCCTCTATGAAACTTGTCAGCAAAGTTACGGAAATATATTGTATTGCAGATGATTTCTGCAAAGAATACGAGTTGGAATTGAACAAAAAAGCACTTTCACTTTCAAATCCCTCTCCAAACAGTCCTAAAACGCGCAATCGGAAAGGAAGAATGAGCGATGCCGAGATGATTACCATTCTCGTGTTGTTCCACGGCAATACGTTTCGAAATTTCAAACATTTCTATCTCTTCTACGTCTGCACAAGTTCCATTAAGAAGTGCAAATAGTCATTTTATTAGTCGTCCCTTAAAAAGAGATGCTAAGCGGGAATTGATTCATCAATGACCTCTCTCTTAGCATTTCTCTTATTGTTTTGAACAGGAACAAAAGAGCTCTCATGGCTCTTTTGAAGTTGTAAGCAGCCGCCGCCAACAGTAGGTTCACAGCATCCCCGGTCACACCCTTGTAAAAGTTGCGGCCTAAACGATAGTCTGATTTCAAGTGTCCAATGGTAGGTTCTATGCCTGCTCGCTTGCAGAATAGCTTGTGTTTCTTCCGCTTC
>JALETQ010000002.1 GCA_022781445.1 Prevotella sp. | reverse complement strand
GGAACAGGTCGGCAAGATGTTCCTTCACATAGAACAGGTAGTAATGCTTGAAATTGCGGAACGAGCCGAAGTGGAAGCATATGAGTATCGTCATGATTTCCGAACGGCTCATACGCCATGACCGATTGCGCCGACGGGCTTTCTTGGGGGACTCAAGCCCCGTTTTTGCTGCTTCCTTGTCGAATTCCTTGCAAAAATCATCTGCTATACAGAAAATTTCAGTAACTTTGTCTTTGGTAATCATCGTCTGTTGTTTTTTGTAACTATTTGATTTACACCTATAAAGATACAAAATAATAGCGAGGTTACCAACTTTTATTACAAGTTTTTTATCCCGAACTCAGGTTTGTAGGCTGTTCGCCTGTTTTCCGGCAGCCATCCAAAACAACCGCCTTTGTCATCCGTGGTGTCATGACAAAGGCGGTTGCAAATCGTCGTCGGGGGCTACAGGCTTTTCAGTTCGTCGAGCCAGAGGGTTGCAGAGGCATCGGTCGGCATACGCCAGTCACCGCGCGGTGAAAGGCTCACGCTGCCCACCTTGGGACCGTCGGGCAGGCACGACCGCTTGAACTGTTGGGCAAAGAACCGGCGGACAAACGTCGTCAGCCATTTCTTGATGACTTCGTCGGTGTATCTGCCCCTGAATGCCGCCCTTGCGAGGATGAAGATTTTCTGTGGCCGGTAACCGTAGCGAAGCATATAATACAGGAAGAAGTCGTGCAGTTCGTAGGGACCCACGAGGTCTTCGGTCTTCTGTGTGATGTTGCCTTGCGGGTCGGCAGGCACCAGTTCGGGCGAAATCGGGGTGTCGATGATGTCGCGCAGCGTGTGTCGGATGGTACCCGACAAAGCCTTGCCGTTGCCCGCCTTTTCCCCTTTCGTCTCGAAGAGGTCGGCAAAGTGGTTGACGATGTGGGGTATCATGGTTTTGGGCACGGAAGCATTGATGCCGTACATCGACATGTGGTCGCCGTTGTAGGTGGCCCATCCGAGTGCCAGTTCGGAAAGGTCGCCCGTGCCGATGACCATGCCTCCTTCGCGATTGGCGACGTCCATCAAGATTTGAGTGCGTTCACGGGCTTGCGCGTTTTCGTAGGTCACGTCGTGGTCGTCGATGTCGTGACCGATGTCGCTGAAGTGCTGTGTCACGGCAGCGGCAATGCTGATTTCGCGCATGGTGATGCCCATCGCCTGCATCAGCGTTACGGCGTTGTCGTAGGTGCGGTCGGATGTCCCGAAGCCCGGCATCGTAATGCCCAGAATGTCACGGCGGTCATAGCCCAGCCTGTCGAACGTGTAGACGCACACCAGCAATGCCAACGTAGAGTCGAGACCGCCGCTCACGCCCACCACCACTTTGCGGCAGTTGGTGTGAACCAGTCGTTTGGCCAGTCCTGCCGCCTGAATGTTGATTACCTCGTTGCACACCTCTTCTACTGTCATGCCGGCAGGCATGAACGGGTGCGGGTGGATGATTCTGGTCTCCGACAGGTCGGTGTCGCGTACCGGATGCAGCGGTTCGTCGCAGGCAATCCGGAGCGATGCAATGCCTCTCTTGGCCTGTGTGAATGTGGTATTGCGTCGCCTTTCGCCCCTGATGCGGTCGATGTCGATGCAGGCAACCGTCAGTTGGGGAGCGAACGAAAAACGGCTGCCCTCGGCCACCTGCTCGCCACATTCGTAAACCAATGCCTTGCCACCGAATACCACATCCTGTGAACTCTCGCCGAATCCGCAGCCGCAATACACATAGCCGCACAGCGACATGACGCTCTGCTGTGCCACGAGCGACCGCAGATAGCCGTACTTGCCGATCAGCTCATTGTCGGCTGAGAGGTTGAAAACCACTTCGTTGCCCGCAAGGGCAGAGATCCTGCCCGGAGAGACGGGCGACCAGAGGTCTTCGCATATCTCGATGCCGAACGCAACGCCGTCGGCAGTGAGGAAGCATTGGGGTTGCGTGCCCACGGTCACGTAGTGTCCGGCATACGTCAATGCCGTGTCGTTGAGGTCGGCGGCCGATGAGAACCAACGCTTTTCATAGAACTCGCCGTAATTGGGGAGATATGTCTTGACGACCATGCCCAGCAGGGCACCGTGTTGGATCACCGCCGCCCCGTTGAAGATGGCGGCATCGATGGTGAACGGAACGCCGACGATGGCAATGACATCAAGATCGGCGGTGGCTTTCATCAACTCGGTGAGTCCGCGCTCGGCACCTTCGAGCAGCGATTGCTGAAAGAACAAGTCCTGGCAAGAGTAGCCCGTGACGGACAACTCCGGGAATACCACCACCTCGACACCTGCCTTGTCGGCATCTTTCATCAGGCGTTCAATCTCGGCTACATTGTAGTCCACGTCGGCCACCTTCACCGACGGAACGGCGGCGGCTACGGTCATGAATCCGTTTTTCATAAGGCTATTTGACGGTTACTTGTGTGGCCCCGTATCCGTACTCTTGGAACGAGGCATCCTGATACGGGTATGATTTATAACGATAGGTCAGCTCGTGGACGACGGCGCGCCGCAGCACCCCTTCTCCCTTGCCGTGGATGAAGACGATGCGCTGGCCTTTCTTGTTGCGGTATTGCTCGAGCGTCTTCCTCACCGTTTCGATCTGATAGTTGAGAATGTCGGTGGCACTCATGCCTGCCGTCGTATCCAACAGTTCGTGGGCGTGGAGGTCGACGACGACGATGTCTTCGTCTTTCTTCTTGCCGGCAAGGGGATTTCCTTTGCCGTTGTCATAGCGTCTGACATAGGTGTCATGTGTTTTCTCCTCCCGTTTGTTCGGTCTTGTCATTTCGTGCTGCAGCCTTTTGGGGTCGATGTCGGGCTCTTCTTCCGTCGTGTCGTTCTCGACGATGGTGTAGAGCAATGCCGGCGAGTCGAAGAAGTCGTTTTCGCGGAACAGATGCAGCTTGTAGAATTTCACCGTGTCGATGCGCAGCCGGGTGCTGACGGCGGGCTTGGGCAGATAGCTCTTGTCGCGTTTATATGCCATGAGGTCCACGCCCAGATGTTCCCACCCGTTGAGTTCTTCCCGCCCGAACTCCTCGATGAACAGGCGGGTGTTGGGCTCTATCTCGCCCTTTTGGAGCAGGGTTGCCGCACCGTTCTCAAGCCTGTAGATGACGTAGGCGAGGTAATAGTTGCCGTCGTTGATGAGGTAAGCCTCGAACCGGGTGCGTGTCAGCTCTTTGATGTCAAGGGGTACGAAGGCCAGATAGGCCGAAACCACGTCACCGCCCTTTCGTTCGTAGGCCGGGGCGCGGAAGGTCACCTCGCGGTCGGCCGGGTCATAGTCGTTATCCTCGTCATTGCTTCCGTCGGCAGGTAGTGCAGCCTTTGCCGATGAAGGGGTTGCCGGTTGCCGGCTGTCGTAGTTGTCTTCGTCGACAACCACCACTTCACGGACGGAGACGGGTATTTGGAATCCGTCTTCATCTTCGACCAAAACGATTTTGTCCGACTGGAAACCTGCCACTCGTCCGCCGCCGGTTTCGCTGAGGAATCTCACTTTATCTCCTATTTTCATGTGTTCGATGTTTTATATGGTAATGGATGTTTGAAGGCTGCAGCCCGATGTATGTTGTTCCCGGCGCGCGGTTACAGAGGTCTTGCACCGGATTGTCCGGATCTTGTCAGGGCATGAGCAGGGAACTGTCGCCGTAGCTCAGGAACCGGAAGCCGTTGTCGAGAGCATGGCGGTATATGCGCTGCCAGTCGCCGTTCACGAAGGCACTCACCAGCAGGAGCAGGGTGCTGCGCGGCTGGTGGAAGTTGGTGATCAGCCGGTCCACGATTTTGTAGGTGTAGCCCGGCACGATGATGATGCGTGTGGCAGTGTGGAGGGTCTGCATGCCGTTGTCGGTGAGATAGGCGGCGATGGCACGAAGGGCATCGATGACCGTGATGCCGGCAGTCATGCCGTCGGTCTGCTCGTAGGGTTCCCACTGTTCGACCTGCAGCTGTTCGGCCGACAGGTGTGGATTGCGCAGCAGTTTCAGTCCGATGTAATACAGGCTTTCGAGCGTCCGCACGCTTGTGGTACCCACGGCGATGGCTTTGCCCCCGTGGGCGATGAGTTTCTCGATGGTTTGCAGGCGCACGCTGATGTACTCGGTGTGCATCTCGTGCCCCTCAATCTCCTCGCTCTTCACGGGCTTGAAGGTGCCGGCACCCACGTGGAGGGTCACTTCCTCGCGCTCGATGCCGTGGCGGTCGATGTCGTTCAGCACCTCGTCGGTGAAGTGCAGGCCGGCCGTAGGGGCAGCCACGCTTCCCATGATTTTCGAATAGACGGTCTGGTAGGTGTCGTTGTCGCTTTCTTCGGTATCACGGTTGAGATAGGGCGGGATGGGCAGTTCGCCGGCCGCATCGATGATTTCGGCAAACGAGAAGTCACCGTCCCAATGGAAGTCGATGCGGAATCCCGTGTGGTACTCGCCGCGGAAGGTGGCATGGAGCGTGGTGTCACGGCCTTTCACACGAAGAGGCAGGGAGAGCGTTTCGCCCTTCCACTTCTTGAGGTTGCCCACGAGGCATACCCACGAGCATTGGTCTTTTGACTGGAACATCTGTTCGTAGTCGGCAGGCAACAGCGGTTCGAGCAGGAACACCTCGATGAGTGCGCCGGTGGCTTTGCGGAAACGTATGCGGGCATGGATCACCTTGGTGTTGTTGAAGATCATGAGCGACCCTGCGGGCAAGTATTCGGGGAGATTGTAGAAAATGTCGTGGCTCACTTCGCCCGACCGGTAAACCAGCAATTTGGAGTGGTCGCGCCTCTCGACCGGATATCTGGCCACCCTCTCATCGGGCAAAGGGTAGTCGTAATCGGCTATTCTGATATGTCTTTCGTCCATCATTCTGCTATCATTGTTTGGATGCCGGCAGCCTGTCGCCATCCGGTTGGAGTGACAAAGGTAGGCAAAATAATCCAACTTTCTCCCACGATAAACATTTATATTTAACCCGAATCGGTCATCAGACCGTCAGTTATGCCTTTCGTGCCGTTCATGGCACTTTCCGCCCGGCAAGCGAACAATGCCGTTTCGGCCTCTGATGACCGGTTGGAACTGAAGTATGGCAGCCGTAACAAAAAGGACGGCAGACACCACACGAAATGGTGTCCGCCGTCCTGCTTCCCGAGATTCCGGAATGCCTGTGGGGCAATGTCACGGCAACTCCGTTCCCCCTCCGCCCGGTGTGGGTTCGGCATTGGGTTCCGGCTCGTCCGAATCGACCTTGCCCTTCCATTCTTCCCACTCGATGTCCACGTCCGTCAGTCCGCGCACGGCACGGCGACCGCCTCCGCCCGCGAGAGAGCCGCCTCCGCGGAAGCGGGTCTCGGGAATGAAGCGCACGCGCACGCCGTTGATGAGGGCGGCGGTCACTTCCTTTTCCGTGGCCACGCCGTTCTTGTTGGTTGCCGCCGTGAAGTAGAACGAGCCGATGCCGTCGAGCTTCACCGAGCGGCCCTGCGCCATGTAGTCGCCCATCACGCCGCCGAGGGCGGTCAATACGGCACGCACGTCGGCGGGACTTACCGTCGACTCGGCTGCCAGTCGTTTTGCCACTTGCTCCGTCGTGATGGCGGAGCCTACCAGAACGGACTTGGGATACCACTTGCCGTTCACCTTCATCTTCATTTTCCTGTAGAATGCCATAGCTTTGATTGTTTTGTGCCTTCGGAACGGTGGAAATGTTAACAACGACTAAAGTATAAGTAGTGGGCGTCTAAAGTATAAGTAGTGCCCCACTGAAGTATATTTAGTCAAGGTCTGTATCTGCACCGCCCGATGGCTTGGTTAATGTTTGGACTTTAATTGCCGGAACACATCTTGTTCTTCTTGAGAATTGTCCGTCAATATTTCAGTTCTTCGGAAAAACCGTAGAATTGATAATTGAAGCCGAGAGATATCGCAGAGGAAGAGAAGCTCAGGCTGAAAGAGCGATCTGGGTTGTGTATCGATCTTGTAGCCGACCAATAGTAGCCGTAACCGCTGACATACTGAAACTCTCCGTGTCGATAGAAACCTTTGGCCGGGAGATAGAAATAATTGTTTATTTTCGATTTGACCGGACGTTCTCGGACAATGTGATTGTTCGTGAAAGAGTATTCGGGGAATTCATTTGTTGCCTTACGGTAATCGGTTCCGTCATAGGCTTCATACATGTTTTGAAGAGTTGTATGATTATCCGCAGCTATGACTTCTTTCTTCTTCAGCCACATCCCGCCCTTGCGGAGATGACCAAGCAAACTCCAGAGTTCATCGGCATCCCAATGGGGATCTCCCCTTTGTGCATACCATATCACTTGGTTGACTGTAGGACAGTCTGCTGCTGTATTGGCAGCCCAGTTGACATTGGTGGGAGGTGTATAATACCAACGGTCCGGATCCTGTTCTTGGCTTTTCGGATAATTGTCATTTTTGCCGAGACTGACTTTGGGCTGAACGTCCTTGTATCCGAACCAATATTCTTTCTTGGCATCCCACATGTAGTATTCGGAGGAGAGGTTCTGCGGATCCAGGTTGGCGGTGACATCATATATTTTCCCTGCCTCGCAGGTAAGATCCACATACTTGGTGACGGTTCCCTCTATGGTTCCGTCAGGATTGTCGGTCTCGTTCCTAAGCCAATAGCGCACGGTAAGGCTGTGTGTACCGGGAGCAATGACCATGTAGGCACCGTTTGCATCGATATCGGTTGCCGTATTGGTGACGGGGAATCCGTCGCCGGTGGTCAGAGTGATGGTCTTCGAGCTGTTTGACATAGGCTCGGCGGAAAGGGTGCCTGTAGAGAAATCGTATGTCCCGGCGATGGCATCCTCGGAAATCACCTCAATCTTGAAGAGTTTGCTTCGATGGACATAGTCGTTCGATGAGCGAGGTAGGAAGCAGAGGTAACTTGCCTTGTGGTCGAGCTTGAACTTGAACGAATTACCAGTGCCCGAAGCCGTAGCGGTGCCACAGTCACCCGAAGCTCCAGCATGACTAAAATCATTGGGAACTGTTTGGGTCTGTGTAGTAGCGATGGTCACCTTGTCGCCTGCTGTGCCGTTTGTACCCGTGTAATTGACGGTGCATCCGTTGTCGAATGTCCCCGATAGTGTGAAAATGCCGTGTGACATGTCCGAGTTGAACGTTCCCTCGCCACTCTGCCGGAAATAGCCGTTGGTATCTTTCACCCATATCTTGTCGCCTGTCGACCAGTAAGGCATGGCTCCAAGACCGAGACGGTGATCGATGGATGTACGCGCCGGGGATTTGGCCTTAGGCATGGGATTCTCACTCTCGAATGTCACGGTGGCGGTCTCTGTCACCGTGACATTCTGTATGCCTTCAGTCGGCGGATTCTCTTCGCTGGCACAGCCTGCCATTGTTGCCGTAAGCAACCATACTGCATGGAAAAAATACTTGCGTTTCATATTCTTGTCTTTTAATGTTACTGTTCTCCTGTTTCCTCCCACGGATTCTTATCAGTGGGAAGCATCTGTCCATCACTTTCCTCTGAAAAATCCCAATGCTTGGCATCACCTGCGCTTCCTCCTTGTCCGATACTGGAATGATCTCCGCTTACTTGTGCCATCAGACGCTCTGAATCCATACCGATGATCTCTATTTCCGGATGGATGTAAGTCCGCTTCTTTGCTTCTTTCTGTTTCATGTTTAACAATTATTTTTGTGAATGATTAGCCGTTATTTTATCCTCCCGGAATCTGACGAAAGGATATGAAAATTCAGGCAGAGGATTCATCAGTAAATCCTTTGCCTGTCGGGGTTCGCGAGGACCATCTCGCGCGCGTATGTGAAAATAATGCTTTAGGGTGTGGTTACGCCTGTGGCACCTGTGTGTGTGTGTGTGTGTGTGTGTGTGTGTGTGTGTGTGTGTGTGTGTGTGTGTGTGTGTGTGTGTGTTAGCAAAATATCCGAGCTAACCAAATATAACACACTAAAAGATGCAGAGAAACCGAAGTTTCTTCGCAAACCGCTCACACCTTTATTATATAATAGAGAGGAAAGACAATGCCGGTTATGATAACGTTCCGTCAAATACCTATTTTGATGTTCGGGGGCAAAGGTAAACAAAGTTTTTGGTTTGTGCAAGGGAATTGATGATAATTCTTGATTTATAATCGCTTGATAATGAACAGATACGATTGTCACGCAGGGGATGGGATCCGTTTGTGCGGATGTGATTCCGACGTAAACTCCGTGTCATGAAACAGCCTTTGTCGACAAGGCCGAAGTTCAATTCGGATCTCCTGACAGCAAGGATCAAAAAGACTTTTGGAAAGGCGTAAAGTGCAAGATTTATTTAATGTTCTGAAAAACGATGTGAGTTCGGACGTTTTTTTGTAAGTTTGTGGAGCATTTCATACGCATCCGTCTGCGTGCATCTTGTCGAAGAATCCGGAGAAAGGTGCCGATAGGCAAGATACATTTTAACCATAGCATATCACAGATGAAATTATCTGACTTGAAAACCGGTGAGAAAGGGCTGATCGTCAAGGTGATGGGACACGGAGGCTTTCGCAAGCGAATCGTCGAAATGGGATTCGTGAAAGGCAAAGAAGTGACCGTTCTGCAAAACGCGCCCCTGCAAGATCCGGTAAAATACAGAATCATGGGCTACGAGGTGTCGCTCCGTCGCGATGAAGCCGAACTGATTGAAGTGGTGAACTGTGCCTCGGAGTCGCATCTGCTGCATAGCAAGAACACCTTGGAGAAGGAAGGCATCGAGGCCGCCCGTACAGCGTTGTATGACACTTCACATGCCGACGGTTCCGATGAAACCAGGCAAGCCTACCTCAGGCAGCGGCGTACCATCAACGTGGCACTCGTGGGCAATCCCAATTGTGGCAAGACATCGCTGTTCAACGTGGCCTCGGGCGCACACGAGCGGGTGGGCAACTACTCGGGAGTGACCGTCGATGCCAAAGAGGGCAAGGCGGTGTTCGAGGGTTACGAATTCAACATCGTGGACCTTCCCGGCACATATTCGCTCTCGGCATATTCGCCCGAAGAGCTGTATGTCCGCAAGCAGATCATCGAACAGACACCCGACATCATCATCAACGTCATCGATGCCGGCAACCTCGAACGCAACCTGTATCTCACGACACAGCTCATCGACATGAATGTCAGGACGATTTGTGCCCTCAACATGTTTGATGAGGTGGAGAAAAGAGGCGACCGCTTCGATGTCGAAACACTGGGCAGACTCTTCGGCGTGCCGATGATTCCCACTTCTTTCAAGACGGGCAAGGGTGTGGATCTGCTCTTCCACATCATCATCAACCTGTACGAAGGTGCCGACTACATCGGCGAAGACGGACTCATCAACCCCGAAGTGGCCGCCGAAATTCAGAACTGGCACAAACAATACGAGAACCGTCACGGCGGCAACCACGGCGAAGACTTCGCACATGGTCCGAAACCGCGGCGGAGCGTCGTAAGACACATCCATATCAACCACGGTCTGTATGTCGAGAAAGGCATCGACATGGTGAAGGAAGCATTGGCAAGACACCGGCTCTTCGGTACGCGCTTTGCCCCGCGTTTCATGGCCATCAAACTGTTGGAAATGGACAAGGACATGGAGTCGCTCGTGCGAAAAATGGAGGGGGGCGATGCTGTCATTGCCGTCCGCGACCGTGCCGTGATGCAGATCAAGGAAGATACCGAAGAAGACTCGGAAACGGCCATCATGGATGCCAAGTACGGCTTCATCCGCGGCGCACTTCACGAGGCGGGTTACAAGCAAGGGAAGAAGCTCGACATGTACCAGCTCACCCACTTCCTCGATGCCATGCTGACCAACAAGTATTTGGCATTTCCGCTCTTCCTGCTCGTGCTTTATGTCATGTTTCAAACCACTTTCACGCTCGGCGAAATACCGATGGGGTGGATCGAATCGCTCTTCGGACTCATCGGGCAGGGCATCGAAACCACCATGCCCGACGGGCCGCTCAAGGATATGCTCATCGACGGTGTCATCGGAGGTGTGGGCGCAGTGATGGTGTTCCTGCCGCAAATACTCATTCTCTACGCATTCATCTCCTTCATGGAAGATACCGGCTACATGGCCCGTGCGGCATTCATTATGGACCGCATCATGCACAAGATGGGTTTGCACGGCAAGTCGTTCATACCTCTTATCATGGGTTTCGGTTGCAACGTGCCTGCTATCATGGCAACCCGAACCATCGAAAGCCGGAGGTCGAGGCTGATCACGATGCTGATACTGCCGATGTTCAGCTGTTCGGCGCGACTGCCGATATACATCATGATCATCGGTACCTTCTTTCAGGCGCAATACCGTTCTTCGATCATGATATCGCTCTATGTCATCGGCATCCTCATGGCGGTGCTGATGAGCCGTCTTTTCAGCCGTTTTCTCGTGAAGGGCGAAGACCTGCCGTTCGTGATGGAGCTGCCGCCCTATCGCTTCCCTACGGGCAAAGCCATCCTCAGGCATACTTGGGAAAAGGGCAAGCAATACCTCAAGAAGATGGGCGGCATCATTCTGGTGGCAAGCATCATCATCTGGGCTCTCGGTTACTTCCCCCATGACGACCGGCTCACACCATCCCAACAGAAAGAGAGCAGCTACATTGGGCAGATAGGCAAAGCCGTCGAACCCGTGTTCAGGGCACAAGGATTTGACTGGAAACTCGACGTGGGACTCATTGCGGGTATCGGTGCCAAGGAAATCGTGGCAACGACGATGGGGGTACTCTACAGTGATGACGAGAGTGTTGCCGGAGATCTTTCCGAAGACGAGGCGCACGACAAATACTTCAAACTCAGACAGAAGATGGAAGCCGACGGCATTACGCCCCTCAAGGCCTTCAGCTTCCTGCTGTTCGTGTTGCTGTATTTCCCATGCGTGGCCACCATCATTGCCATCAAGAACGAGAGTGCCGGCTGGAAGTGGGCAACCTTTGCCGCCGTATATACCACGGGATTGGCTTGGGTGATGTCGGCACTGGTTTATCAGATAGGTAGTTTATGGATTGTTTAGAAAGGTAACATCATGCAGGAAATCATCGTTTATGCCATCATCCTCTGCAGTCTTGTTTACGTTGCCAGGCATCTCTACAAGGCAATGGCACGTTCTGCCGACCCTTGTGAGGGATGTCCGGGCTGTGACATCAAGAAGGAGTTGTTGAAGAATCGTAAGAATCCTCGGTCGAACCTCCCCTGCAGCCGCAAGTGATACCCGCCCAATGCCTGTGGCAGGTCGGGACTTGGCTTCTGCCGGTTGCCGTCAGCTTGGGTTTTACACGGATGGTTGTGTCGGGTGAATTTGGTCTCTTATGACCGCTTGGTGATGAAGCGACAGGGGAGAATGAATTTCGAATGTTGAGAAAGTAAGACATGAAAGAAAACATACGAAACAAACCAACCGGTCGTGAGCGTGTAAGGTTATACTTTCCATGTCGTACATGCGACCTTCTTTCCGATTTGATTTGTTTGCCGGTTGTTCGATGGCCGGTATATGGAAGACGTAGCGGTCTACGATCAAATTAACCGGACATCAAACAGTTCGACGATCAAAAGATACCTGTTCGGAATCTCATGATTGTTTTTGGATCAAAGGCTGAATTCCGTAAGTGGAATACTGCCTGATGGTTTCATGGTGAATCTGTTGCGGATGACGGGCAATGCTTTGTGCCAACATTATTCCTGCGCAATGGCGGAACGGACCCGACTCAATGTTTCGGGAGTCATCTGCAGATAATTGGCGATGTAGTTCAGCGGGGCACGATAGACTACCTGCGGCATCTGCGAGCACAACTTTTTGTATCGATCGTGCGCCGTCTCGAAACGGATGAGGTCGGCGTGTATCTGAGATTGTATCAGTGATTCTTCCAATATCTTGCGATAAAGTATCTGAATGTTCACATTATGGAGGGCAACCTCCTCGAGTTTCTGTTTGGGAAGTGCAAAGATATAGGAGGTTTCGAGAGCTTCGACCTGCAGACGGGTAGGCTCTTCCTTGAACAGACTCTCGATGCACATCACAATCGAGTTGTCCACACCGATATGTTCGGTAAGCTCTTTACCGTTTTTGAAATAAAACTGCCGCACCAGGCCTTTGGCAATGTGGTAGATGTGACGGCATTGTTGTCCTTCCTTGAGTATCATTTCTCCCTTGGAAAACTTCATCGGCACAAGGATGCTTTCCAAGGTGTCGAGTTCCTCGTGGGTCATGGTGCTGTACTTTCGCGCCAGTTCTCGGGCGATGTCACGCGGTGTTTCGGAAAATCCTCTCATAGTTCATCCTGTTTTAATCCCAACCGGCCATTCGACAGCTTCTGCCGGCATTCCTGCCGCTCTTGATGCTTCCGGCCATTTTTTGTCCGTTTGTCGGATCTTGTCTGCCGTTTTTGCTTGATGCAGTGTGCTGTGAAGTCTGCCATCTGGCAGCCGGGATGCACGACAATCGCACATGACGGGTTCGGTCTCGCGTGACCGGTTGGGGGGTAAGTGTTTTTTCCTATGTTGATCACAACCTCTTCGTGCCTTTGGGCGGCCCGGAAGCGTTGCGGGAATTTACTGACATCCGAAAAAGGGTTGTGTGCGATGACACATATTTCCTTTTGTATCGGAGCAGGTTTTCGCCCGGTTAGGACAATCATCGGGTATATCCATGTCGCGGATAATTCCGCGCAGTCTGCCATGGGTGTCTCAAGGTATCCTCTTTTCCGCGTTGACGGCAAGGTGTTGTCAATCCAACTTCAATACAGCCAAGAATGCCTTTTGCGGAACTTCGACGTTGCCAATCTGCTTCATTCGTTTCTTCCCTCGTTTCTGTTTTTCCAGCAACTTGCGCTTACGACTAACGTCACCACCGTAACATTTGGCGGTCACATCCTTTCGGACACATTTGATGGTTTCGCGGGCGACAATCTTGGCTCCGATGGCAGCCTGAATGGCAATGTCGAATTGCTGGCGAGGAATGAGCTCTTTGAGCTTCTCGCACATCCTTCTGCCGAAGGTCACGGCGTTGTCCTGATGGGTGAGCGTTGACAGTGCATCGACCGGTTCGCCGTTGAGCAGGATGTCGAGTTTCACGAGTTTGGATGGACGGAATTCCGATATGTGGTAATCGAACGACGCATATCCTTTCGAGATGCTCTTGAGTTTGTCATAAAAGTCAATGACGATTTCGCCCAAAGGCAGGTCAAAATGCAGTTCGACGCGATTGCCGCTGACATATTCTTGCTTAATGAGTTCGCCACGTTTGTCGAGGCACAGGGTCATGATGGGGCCGATAAAGTTGGCATCGGTAATGATGCTGGCACGGATATACGGCTCTTCGATATGGTCGATCAGGGTCAGTTCGGGCAAGCCGGAAGGGTTGTGGACTTCCTTGGAACCGCCTTGCTTGTCGTAAACGATATAGGACACGTTGGGAACGGTGGTGATGACGTCCATGTCGAATTCGCGGTCGAGACGCTCCTGCACGATTTCCATGTGGAGCAGTCCGAGAAATCCGCATCTGAAACCGAAGCCCAGCGCGACCGACGACTCCGTGGAAAAGGAGAGCGAGGCATCGTTGAGCTGCAGCTTTTCGAGCGATGCGCGCAGGTTCTCGTAATCATTGGGGTCGATGGGATAAACACCGGCAAATACCATCGGCTTCACTTCTTGGAAACCTTCGATGGCTTTTTCGCATGGACGGGCAATGTGGGTGATGGTATCGCCGACCTTCACTTCCTTGGCATTCTTGATTCCGCTGATGATGTAGCCCACTTCGCCGGTGGTGAGTTCCTTTCGTGGAATCATGTCCATCTTGAGTACTCCCACTTCGTCGGCATCATATTCCATGCCCGTATTGAAGAACTTGACCTTGTCGCCTTTTCGTAACGAACCGTTGAGGATCTTGAAATAAGCAATGATACCACGGAACGAGTTGAAAACGGAGTCGAAAATCAACGCCTGCAAAGGCGCATCTTCGTCGCCGACGGGGTGGGGAATGCGGTCTACGACAGCATCCAAGATAGATTCGACACCTTCACCGGTCTTTCCTGAAGCCCTCAAGATATCGCTTCGGTTGCAGCCGATCAGTTCCACTATTTCATCTTCCACTTCTTCGGGCATGGCTGAAGGCATGTCGATTTTGTTGATGACAGGGATGATCTCGAGATCTTGATCGATCGCCATATAGAGGTTAGAAATTGTTTGTGCCTGCACACCTTGCGTTGCATCGACCACGAGTAATGCTCCCTCACAGGCAGCAATGCTTCGCGATACCTCGTATGAAAAGTCCACATGTCCCGGGGTGTCGATCAAATTGAGCACGTAGGTTTGTCCGTCTTTCTCATATTCCATCTGAATGGCGTGGCTCTTGATGGTGATGCCACGTTCTTTCTCCAGATCCATGTTGTCGAGCATCTGACCTTCCGTCACTTGGATGGTGTGTGTGAATTCGAGCAACCGGTCGGCAAGGGTAGACTTTCCGTGGTCGATATGTGCTATAATACAAAAATTTCTGATATTCTTCATGCAAGTCTTCTTATTCAAGCGCAAAGATACGCATATTTCCCGATTACACAAAATTATGCGTTTGGTAACATCGTGCATCCGGCATATAAGGCTTGAGCCTCAATCGGTCATGTTGCTGCGATGGCTTCAGTGTCTTTTCAACCCAAATCAGTTAGGAGAACCCGAATCGGAATTGTTCGGTTGTCTGTCGATTGTGTCTTGTTGCTTGAGTGTTCTGATCATCGATTCGACCTTATGCCGGTCAAGGGGGAGGGTGACATATATATATATCAAATCTCCCTTCCATTCTCTCCGGATAAAGGGGAATATGAGAGGGAAGTTTGCACTTGCCTTCTTCAATATCCGCTTTTATCGGCTGAGAGATGGAAGGGAGATTTGATTGTCGTTCCGTACCTTACCTGTTGGGAGCAGAGGCACGGCTGACGACGGGGTCAGTAAGGATGTCCGATTACATCATGCCACCCATTCCGGGACCGCCCATCGGCGGCATGGCAGGAGTATCTTCGGGTTTGTCGGTGATGACACATTCCGTGGTGAGGAACATTCCGGCAATTGAAGCGGCATTTTCCAAAGCCACACGTGCCACTTTGGCAGGGTCGATGACACCGGCCTTGCGCATATCTTCGTATACATCGGTACGAGCGTTGTAACCGAAGTCGCCTTTACCTTCACGAACTTTCTGAACGACAACGGCACCTTCGCCGCCGGCGTTGGTGACAATCTGACGCAAAGGCTCTTCGATGGCTCTTTCAACGATGTTCACACCCGTCTGTTCGTCGGCATTGTCGCCTTTCACTTGGTTCAGAGCTTCGAGAGCACGGATGTAAGTGGTACCGCCTCCGGCTACGACACCTTCTTCGATGGCGGCACGAGTGGCACACAAAGCATCATCAACGCGGTCTTTCTTCTCTTTCATTTCCACTTCACTGTTGGCACCTACGTAGAGTACAGCCACACCTCCGGAGAGTTTCGCGAGGCGTTCCTGCAGCTTCTCTTTGTCATAGGAACTGGTGGTGTTGGCGATTTCGTTCTTGATGGCTGCCACTCTGTCTGCGATGGCTTCCTTCGTTCCGGCACCGTCTACGATGGTTGTGTAGTCTTTTGATACTTCTACTTTCTCACAGCTTCCCAGCATGTCGAGGGTGGCTTGTTCGAGTTTGAGGCCTTTTTCTTCGCTGATGACGGTACCGCCGGTCAGTACGGCGATGTCCTCGAGCATGGCTTTGCGGCGATCACCGAAGCCCGGAGCCTTAACGGCACAGATCTTCAGGTTGGAGCGCAGACGGTTGACAACCAGCGTTGTCAAGGCTTCCGAGTCTACATCTTCGGCAATGACAAGCAGCGGACGTCCGCTTTCGGCTGCCGGCTGGAGGATGGGAAGGAATTCCTTGATATTGCTGATCTTCTTGTCATATATGAGGATATAGGGATGTTCCATCACGCATTCCATCTTGTCGGTGTCGGTTACAAAGTAGCCCGACAGATAACCGCGGTCGAATTGCATACCTTCAACCACTTCGATGTGGGTATCGCGGCTTTTGCTCTCTTCGATGGAGATGACACCGTCTTTGGACACTTTGCGCATGGCATCTGCCAGAAGCTTGCCGATTTCGGGGTCGTTGTTGGCACTGACGGTGGCCACCTGTTCAATTTTGTCGTAATTGTCGTCAACCTTTTCGGCTGTCTTGCGGATATGTTCCACCACGGCATTGACAGCCTTGTCGATACCGCGTTTCAGATCCATAGGGTTAGCTCCGGCGGTAACGTTCTTCAAACCTTCGGTCACGATGGCTTGGGCAAGAATGGTGGCGGTTGTCGTTCCGTCGCCGGCATCGTCACCGGTCTTTGATGCCACACTCTTGACGAGCTGGGCACCTGTATTTTCGAAGTGATCCTCGAGTTCAATCTCTTTTGCGACGGTCACACCGTCTTTGGTAATCTGAGGTGCGCCGAACTTCTTTTCGATTACTACGTTACGACCTTTGGGGCCAAGGGTAACCTTTACGGCGTTAGCCAGTTGGTCAACCCCTTTCTTCAAGAGGTCGCGAGCTTCCATTTCAAATTTTATTTCTTTAGCCATAATATTCTGCTTCTAATTGTTTTTCTTGTGTCTGTGTTTAATATAATATTTAGGTGTCGTCGCCGAGTTCCGTCCTTTTGGGAAAATGGCTCTTCTGGACTTATTTGTTAACGATGGCAAGCACGTCGCTCTGGCGCATCATCAGAAATTTCTCGCCGTCGAGTTCGATTTCGGTGCCGGCATATTTACCGTAGAGAACCTCATCGCCTTCTTTCAGTATCATTTCTTCATCTTTGGTTCCTTTGCCCGCAGCGATAACCTTTCCGTGCATGGGTTTCTCTTTTGCGGTGTCGGGAATAATGATTCCGCCTACTTTTTCTTCTGCTGATGCCGGTGCAATCAGCACGCGGTCTGCTAATGGTTGAATTTTCATGATTGTATATTTTTATGTTGTTATGGTTCTGCTTTCGGTTTATGCGAAATCCGTGCCAAAGTCGAAAGACGTTTTGTCGGTGACGGGATGCTGACACGAATGTCAGTATTCCATTCCCCGGTGTGCCACTTTTTCAGTTTCGGATGTCAATCCTTTTCCCTTGCCTCGTTTGATATTTTCTCCGAATGGCTGCCATGATGCTTGCAGAACGAGATTGATTGCGCCTTTCCGTTGCGGCTTTTCGGCAGAATGTGACGGATAGGGGAGCTGGGATGAACCGTTCGTTTTTTGTCCGAAGCCTTCATTATCCGAATAAGAATGCTTATATTTGCAGCATCTTACAACTACCGGATATCAATGAGTAGCTGTTCGAATAATCCATAAGGGACGTTAAACACTTCACTTCCAGCCGAACAGAGCGTACAAGTCTGAACGACCACTTGTATTTCGGAGTTGAACAAGGATACTTCGACAGCGGTTTCTTTTCTTTGGCTTTCCGGGGAAACAGGCAGCCGGCAGGTCGATGGAACGGTAAAATCATAACATACACCATAAACAGAGTTTTGCAAGCATGGCAACAGTAGATGAAAAGAAGGTAATCTTCTCGATGGTGGGTGTCTCGAAAGTCATCCCACAGAATCAAAGGAAAGTTTTGAACAACATTTATTTGTCGTTCTTTTACGGAGCAAAGATAGGAATCATCGGTCTCAACGGTGCCGGCAAGTCCACGCTCATGAAGATCATTGCCGGCATTGATCAGGCTTCTTCGGGCGAAGTTGTGTGGAGTCCGGGTTATACGGTGGGCTATCTGCCTCAGGATCCTCCCTTGAATGAGGACAAGACCGTCAAGGAAAACGTGCAGGAAGGTGTGCAACACGTCTACGATGCCCTGAAAGAATATGACGATATCAACGTGAAGTTCGGACTTGAGGAGTACTATGGCGATGCCGACAAGATGGACAAGCTCATGCAGCGTCAGGCCGAACTGCAGGATATCATCGATGCCACCGATGCATGGAACATCGATTCCAAGCTCGAACGGGCGATGGCCGCCTTGCGTTGTCCGTCGGGGGACCTGCCTGTCACCCACCTGTCGGGTGGCGAACGTCGTCGCGTGGCTCTCTGCCGGCTGTTGCTTCAGAAGCCCGACGTGTTGTTGCTCGACGAACCTACCAACCACCTCGATGCCGAGAGCATCGACTGGCTCGAGCAGCATCTGCAGCAATATGAGGGTACCGTCATTGCCGTGACGCACGACCGTTACTTCCTCGATGACGTAAGCGAGTGGATTTTGGAACTCGACCGTGGGGAGGGCATTCCTTGGAAGGGCAACTATTCGTCGTGGCTCGAACAGAAAACCAAGCGCATGGAGCAGGAAGAAAAAACGGCTTCCAAGCGCAGAAAGACGCTCGAACGTGAGTTGGAGTGGGTACGCTTGGCGCCCAAAGCCCGGCAGGCCAAGGGTAAGGCCCGTCTGAACTCTTATGAACAGATGCTGAACGAGGAGCAGAAGGCAAGGGAGGAGAAGCTCGAGATATTCATTCCCAATGGTCCGCGACTGGGCAATAAGGTTATTGATGCCAGTCATGTGCGGAAGGCCTTTGGGGAAAAGGTGCTGTTCAACGACCTCAACTTCATGTTGCCGCCCAACGGAATCGTGGGTGTCATCGGGCCTAACGGTGCCGGAAAGACAACTCTCTTCCGTCTCGTCATGGGATTGGAGCAGGCAGATGGCGGTGTGTTTGAAGTGGGCGAAACGGTCAGACTGGCATACGTCGACCAGCAACACAAGGACATCGATCCCAGGAAAACGGTCTATGACGTGGTTTCGCAAGGCAATGAAACCATCCGCATGGGTGGCCGCGACATCAATGCCCGGGCTTACCTTTCGCGCTTTAACTTTGCCGGTACCGACCAAAGCAAGCTGTGTGAAGTGTTGTCGGGCGGCGAGCGCAACCGTCTGCAGTTGGCGTTGGCTCTCAAGCAGGAAGGTAATGTGCTGTTGCTTGACGAGCCTACCAACGATATTGACGTCAATACGTTGCGCGCACTCGAGGAAGGCTTGGAGTCGTTTGCCGGTTGTGCCGTGGTGATCAGTCACGACCGCTGGTTTCTCGACCGTATCTGTACCCACATCCTGGCGTTTGAAGGCGACGGAAACGTGTTCTTTTTCGAAGGCAGCTATTCGGAATACGAGATTAACAAGGCGCAACGACTCGGCACAGGCGACGAGATCAAGAAGGGCCGCTACCGCAAACTCATGGAAGACTGACACAAGGGCGGCCGTGCCGTCTGCTGCCGGAAGGCTGTCGGGGTAAGGGTACGGCCGCATTTCATGTATAAAGACAGTTCACAAGAGATGGTTCATGCCATCGATATTCGTTTAACTTAAAAACCAATCAAGTATGAAAAAAGCAATGATGATTGTCCTCATGGCAGTGACAACCCTGACAATGACCGCCCAGAACCGGGTGGGAAGAATGACGTTCCAGCCCAAAATAGGTTTCAACCTGGCGGATGTGACCAATTCGTCACATTCTGATTTCCGTGTGGGTCTTGCCGTCGGCGGCGAATTCGAGTACGGGGCGAGTCCGATGGTGGGCTTGTCGTTTGGCGCATTGTACTCCATGCAGGGAGCCGATTATGACGACGGTACCTTGAAAATCGACTATATCAACATTCCCGTTCTCGCCAATATCTATGTGGCAAGAGGCTTTGCCGTGAAGATGGGCCTGCAGCCGGGCATCAAGGTGTCGGCTTCTGAGGTTTATACCGGCAAGTATCATGAAGTGGAGAGGGATCTTCATAACGTGAAAAGCATTGACCTCTCGTTGCCCGTCGGCATGTCTTACGAGTACAGGCGTTTCGTTTTCGACCTCCGTTATAACCTCGGTCTTACCAAGATCGCAAGCGGAAGCTCTTCGAAGAACAGCGTATTGCAGTTCACCTTCGGTTATAAGATTCCCCTTCGATAACCCGGTACTGTGGAATTTTCCTTCGCAGGCCCGAAGGATACATCCGGTTTGTCAGTCCCCGATCGGTCATGTGGTTCCGATCGGGGATTGTCTTGTATGCCCGGCATGAAAACGGTCTGAGAGGGATTTCTTCGTTTGTGTTTGCTGACTTATAGTGCTGTCCTGCAGAAACCCTCGACCCTTTTGCCTGAAACCCTCGACCCTTTTGCCGAAAACCCTCGACCCTTTTGCCGGTATTCAGTATGTTCTGAAAAAACTCATGTCCGTTATTGGTTTCTCCTGCCTCCTTTGTCTCTGCCATCTGAAACCGGCTTTCCGGCACAGTGCAGTCTTCTGATTCTGTCATCGAAAGCTGACAATGCGGCTTTTGCTCCCTCACCCATTGCAATCATAATCTGCTTGTAGGGCACGGTCGTTACGTCGCCCGCCGCATAAACCCCGGGAAGGGAAGTGCGGTTGGTCGTGTCAACAATAATCTCATTGCGGGGACTAAGCTCCAATTCCTCCTTGAAAAGCTCGCTGTTGGGCGACAGTCCTATCTGTACAAACACGCCGTCAAGACTTATGGTGCGCTCTTCCTCCGTCCTGCGGTCCATCACCTGTAAACCGGTTATCTGCCGGCCGTTTCCCAGCAAGGCCGTCGTTTTTGTGGAAACAAATATATCGGTATTCTCCAAGCCCTGTACTTTCTGCCGAAGAACCTCGTCGGCTTTCATTTCGTCGGCAAACTCAATGATTGTGACATGCCGGCATATGCCTGCCAAGTCGATGGCGGCTTCCACGCCCGAATTTCCACCTCCGATGACAGCCACGTCCTTGTCCTTATAGAAAGGTCCGTCGCAATGGGGACAGAAATGCACACCATGGCCTATATACTTGTCCTCATCGGTCAAACCCAGACGATGCCAGCTTGCACCTGTCGTGATGATTACTGCCGGCGCACGGAATACCTCCCCTCCTCCAACCTTGATGCTCTTTTGCCCGTCGCGCAGACTTGCAGAGACAACTTTCCGGTTCTCGAACACGTCAATGGCGTAATTGCTGATATGCTCACGCATGTCGGCAGAGAGCTTTGCCCCTGTAGTATGAGAGACGGAAGTCACGTTCTCGATTCCCACCGTGTCGTTGACCTGGCCGCCTACACGTTCTGCAACTATAGCCACGCTCAGGCCCTTGCGGGCAGAATAAATGGCGGCTGACGCTCCCGCAGGCCCTCCGCCAAGAACAACAACGTCATAGCTGTGTTCCTGAACCGGGGCGTTCCCGTCATGCGAAGTGCCTACCTTCTCTTCCAGTTCCTGCAGGAGAATGCCTATGTCACCTCGTCCTGCATGGAGAGGTTCGCCGTTTGCATAGACAGAAGGTACACCCTGGATGCCCAGACGGGAAACTTCCTCCCGGTGCAAGCCTCCGTCAATCATCTCATGGCTTATCTCCGGATTGACAAGTGCCATTACATTCAGTGCCTGGACCACGTCGGGACAGTTTGTGCAGGTTAGCGAAACGTAGGTCTGAAGTTTCACCCTTCCGTTCAGAGCCCTGATTCTTGTGGCAATCGCATCATCGGGCAGGTTCTTTCCCTGGCCGTCGGCATTGAGAATGGCAAGGAGCAATGAGGTGAACTCATGTCCGTTTGGAATGCCCCGGAAGCTTATTCCTGTGTTTTCGCCATTTCTTATGATGCTGAAACGGAAACCCTCGCCGTCGGCATATTCCACTGCTATCTTGTCAGAACTTGAGGCTACGTCTTCAACGAAAGAAACAAGCCCGGCGTTCTGCCCCGCATCTTTGTCACACTCGACCCTAAGCACTATTTCTGCCTGAAGGGTGGAGAATATTCCTTTTATTTGTTCTAAAATGTTTGTATCTAACATAACCGGAAAAAAAGAGCCCTCCCCAAAAGTGGAGGAGGACCGATTAATGAATACTTAAATCTTGCCTACAAGGTCAATGCTTGGCTTCAAAGTCTCATCGCCTTTTTTCCACTTTGCCGGGCAAACCTCACCTTCGTGAGTGGCGACAAACTGGGCAGCTTCAATCTTTCTTACAAGCTCGTCGGCATTACGTCCGATGCTGTTGTCCTGTATCTCGGCAATCTTGACAAGACCTTCCGGGTTTACGAGGAATGTACCTCTGTATGCCAAGCCCTCGTCCTCCTTATATACGCCGAAACCACGGCTGATGATGCCTGTCGGGTCGGCAAGCATGGTGTATCTGATCTTCTTGATCGTGTCGGAGGCATCATGCCATGCCTTATGCACAAAATGAGTATCGGTGCTTACCGAGAACACCTCTACACCCATTGCTTTAAGTTGCTCGTGCTTGCCTGCCAAATCCTCCAGTTCTGTAGGACAAACAAAGGTAAAGTCTGCCGGATAGAAGAAGAACAGTGCCCATTTCCCTTCTATGTCTTTACTTGATACAGTTCTGAAACTGCCGTTCTGAAAAGCCTGGACTGTAAACTCCGGTACGTGTGCGTTGATAATTGATTCCATAAAATGTAATTTCTAATTGTTTTGAATTTATGTTGTTGGTATTTTGTAAACTCGATTTTAATAGGGAGTTGAAAGGAATCGGAAGAACTTAAAGGACGTCTGTTCCTCCCATTGTCAGGATATCAAAGGCTGGTGTCTACATGCTTTTTGTATTACATTTCCTGTCAGGACACCGGCACTTTAATATCTTCAATTCCCAACTCGGTTCTATGTCTATCTCAATCTTTGTTCTACTGCCTGCCAATTCACAATGTCCCAGCTTGCACTGATATGGTCTGCTCTGCGATTCTGATAATCGAGATAGTAAGCATGCTCCCACACATCTAACCCATAGAGAGGGTTGAGCCCCTGACGCAGAGGATTGCCGCCATTTGCCTCCTTTGTAATTACAAGCTTGCCGTCAGAGTCTTGCGAAAGCCATGCCCAACCAGAGCCAAACACTGTCGTTGCAGCTTGTGTGAACTGATTCTTAAACTCCTCAAAACTTCCGAAAGAAGCGTTTATGGCCTCTGCTATACGCCCTTCCGGCATGTTGTTCTGTCGTGGCGACTGAAATTGAGAGAAATAAAGAGCATGGTTGAGTATCTGTCCGGCATTATTATATACAGGACCTTCAGGAGCTGATACCACAATCTCCTCAACTGTCATATTCTGAAACTCTGTGTCTTTTACAAGAGTTATGAGATTATTGACATAGCCTTGCAGATGTTTTCCGTAATGAAGGTTTACCGTTTCCTCACTTATTACAGGCTCAAGGGCATTGGCCGCATAGAGCAATATTGGCATTATGATTTTCATTGTCATATCGTTTTATTGTTTGCAATTATGTTTTGGTTTTGCAAAGTTATTAATCCGTCAAACTACTGACAACAGATATTGTTTATCAGTAAATAGAAAAAAACTATCATTATCCCAAATCGGAATATAATGACCGATTTGGGACTATATGTCGAGACCTGTGTTTGTCGGCAGATTATATGTTCATATTTCGACACATACAGTCAAAAAAACTTGACTGCTCTTGCTGTTTCACAATTTCATGCTAATTTTGCGGTAGACAATGATCATACGAACCATAATTCCCAAACAACAATGACACTTCAACAACTTGAATACGTAATGGCAGTATATCGCTTTAAGCATTTTGCAAAGGCTGCGGAATCATGCGGTGTAACACAACCCACGCTCAGCTCGATGATACAGAAGTTGGAAGACGAACTGGATATTAAGATATTCGACAGAAAGCAACAACCCATACAACCAACACCTGCAGGCATGGCAATCATTGAGCAGGCATGGAAAGTATTGGTAAGAGCACGTCGCATAAAAGAAACGGCAGAGGAAGAGAAACATTCATTACTGGGTACATTCAATATAGGTGTGTTGCCTACCATTGCGCCTTATCTCATTCCCAATTTCTTTCCAAAACTTATGAAAGAGCATCCTGACATGGATGTGCGTATCATAGAAATGAAAACAGAGGATATGAAAAAAGCCCTTCTACGGGGAGATATTGATGCAGGAATACTGGCAAGATTGAGGGGTATGGAGAATATGGACTGTCACAGTTTGTACTTTGAGCAGTTCTTCGCCTATATAGCCCAAGGCGACTCATTGTTAGAGAAAAGTTCTATAAAAACCACCGACCTTAGCGGTGAGTATCTTTGGCTGCTTGATGAGGGACATTGTTTCCGTGAGCAATTAGTGAAATTCTGCCAGCTTAAATCAGCAAGTATAAGCAAGAAAGCATATAACCTCGGAAGTATAGAAACTTTTATGCGCATAGTAGAGAACGGCAAAGGTGTGACCTTCATTCCGGAATTGGCACTACGTCAGTTGACAGAGAGTCAGAAACTGTTGGTCAGGCCATTTGCACTGCCCATACCAACTCGCGAGATTGTAATGATGACAACCCGTAATTTCATTCGGCAGTCATTGCTGAATATGCTGATCAATGAAATTAAGGCATCAGTTCCTCTGCACATGTTGAAATTGCGGCATACACAGCAAAGCATATAGTACTTTGAACAGAACACAAGCAATATTGATAAACTGGTATTGCTTCAAGAAATGATTTTTTCTTTCAAAAGGAATTGTATTTCAAATCCTTTTCCGACAGATGGCATCCTGCCATTATCTGAATCCACGCCGACAGTTTAATATGGCCTTTCCTACCGGCAAACTCGTCAATGCCGATATTCTCCACACCCACCGGAGAGAGGGATATAGTGACGTTCAAGGGTAGGAGGAATGTATCCTCTTCATCGTATCCCATGAACTGTCTTCCGAAAGGGCAGGTTTTAGGATTCAAAAGGGCAACTTATAGGATTCAAAAGGGCAGCTTTTGCCGGCGATATGTTGATGTTTTGTTAACTTGTTGCTATTTGGCAGATTATATACATTCGGCCTTTGGCGTTATGCTCAATGTCTTCGTGACGGCCGTAACACATCCTTTGATTGATTTTTGTGCTTGCCGGCATCTTGTCTGACACCAAATGCACAGCTTTACGGCAATCTGTGGGTCGCAAGGTGGTTTGGGGAATGTCTTCCGATAAGCTTGATATCAGCGAAATTGTACCTGACTATACCCCACCAAGCGGTCGGTTCTGTCGCCCGGTTCACGGTAATAGACCAATGCCTGATAAGTGTTTTCGGTCTGAAAGAAACTTCCCTCCGAGGGCATGGGTACGGCTTTCCCGTCGGGAGTGACCAGCAAATACTGATAGGAGTAATAGCCTTGTTTGAGCTTGATGGTGGCGCGATACGACTTTTGTGTCTCATCGTAGGTCATTCGATAACGTGGCAAGAAACGATTGTTGGTCCATGTGCCGTTGATATACACCTCACCGTCCGTTTTCGGAACGCCCGGAATGAGAAAATGCACCAACACATAGTCGGTCAGCCGGTCGTTTTCGATGTTGTCGCTGTTGCGGATATAGAAACTTCCGTTGGTATCTTCGTCATACAGATAGTTGGGACGAGGCTCGTCGGGGAAGAGAAAAACGTTGTAGTCCACGCCGTCCCATTCGATGTGGTCGACGCCCAGTGTGGGATGTGTGGGGTCGAGAACCTCAAAACGGCGGAATTCATTACCCGCTTCGAAGATGTATTGTCGGTTGTGTTCCCATTTCAAACCGTTGGGCAACACATATTGGGGCGGGACATTGATGCGGGCATTGTCCCATCTGCCGTTCTGTAAGACGACGGTTTTAATCTGTGTCGACGGATTGGTGATGCGCAAGCCGGCGTAATCCAGCTGCATGGACACCTGCTGATGACTTCGGTTGATGTCGATGTCGGTGTTGGACGTGACACCAATCGACACATTCATTTGTGGCTCTACCACCATGAAGCAGGCTGTCAGCAGCGGCTTTCCGCCGTTGTCGTCGTCATAGACGGTGACCTTGTAGTTGCCGCTCAGCTTGATGCGGCATTGCCCGTTGGGCAGTTCCAGCCGGTAGTGCGTGTAAAGCGTGTTGGTGTTGATGGATTGTTCAGTTTCCTCAATCAGGCTTCCCGAGGCAAAGCCCTCCACGAAATCGCTTTCAAACAGCTCTTTCGAAACCGACCAGTCTGCCTCGCAGTGTTCCACCCGGAAAGCCAATCGTCGATAAGCATGTCCGAAAACGTCGAATCCGATCCGAACGGGAATCCCCTGGTTCAGGGGAATGACCGGCATCGACAGCCAATCGTCACCGGCAACGACCTGTAGAGAACTGACCTGCAGATCATGAATCTCATGACGTTGTGCCGCCGATGGCCGGGCGAACAGCAGTATGACGGTTGAAAAAAGTACCTTGCCGATGATTCTTTTCATGTATATTCTTGTTAGATGATGAGCGGAGACCCCCTTGTTTTCATCCTTTCAGTCCATCCCTTTGCACATCGGTGAACGATTCTTCGACTCGTGTGCCGTCGGTTTCAGATGAAGCAACCTTATATATAATTATATGATGGTAGTGCCAAAATACCGGACCCGATGCCGGGACATCGTGGGTTATATGCCTTGTTTGTGGCTGTCCTGCCGGTTCTCTGTCACAATCTTGATGTGCAATTTGTTGTCGGACGTATTGCGGATGCTATGCAAAGTTAGGAATAACATTTGATATCTGCAAACATATCGAGCCAAACTCCCGGCTGATATCAGGCCGTTCTTCAACCCCAACCGGTCATTCGGGCGTATAGTTTACATTTCACGCCGTTTATGCCACATTCCGTTCGGTATTGTCTGGACTGCGGTAAACGAATGTAAATTGTCAAAGTGATGCGCTTAAGAGCCGTTAAGCACCAAAAATCGATTGTTAAATTGGGATAAAGAAACGCGGAAAAATTCTTGCTTATGACATTTTGAGCCTATATTTGCAAGCAAAACCGACAGACAAACATTTATAGTTGAACATTCAAAACAGTAACGAAATGAAGAAAATTTCAAAGTATTTGTGTCTGGCGATGTGCCTCGTAGCCGTTGCCTTTTCAACAGGAGCGTTTATTAAGGCGAGTGCTTCGCCCGTAGTTGGTCAGCCAGTCGACCTCACCTATGCTGCCGAAAAAGCACTTCCGGCAGTTGTTCATATCAAGTATGTTCAAAATTCCAAAGTGAAAACTGTCGAAGTTCAAGATCCGTTCTCTGACTTTTTTGACCCGTTCGGCTTCTTCGGAAACCCAGGAGGCAACGGCGGATCGCAAAAACGACAAGTTCAAACTCCCAAGCGCACTGCCACCGGTTCGGGAGTCATCATATCATCCGACGGGTATATCGTAACCAATAACCATGTCGTCGAAGGTGCAGACGAACTTACTGTAACCCTGAACGACAACCGCGAGTTCTCGGCCCGCATCATCGGTACCGACAAAACCACGGACCTCGCCCTCATCAAGGTCGATGCCAAGGGGCTGCCTACATTGCCTGTGGGCGAGTCGGACAAGCTGAAAGTGGGCGAATGGGTCATCGCTGTGGGCAACCCCTTCGGACTCAACAACACCGTCACGGCAGGTATCATCAGTGCAAAAGCCCGTTCGCTCGGCGCCAACGGTGTGGAATCGTTTATCCAAACCGATGCCGCCATCAACCAAGGTAACTCCGGCGGTGCCCTTGTCAATACCAGTGGCGAACTCGTCGGCATCAATGCCATGCTCGCTTCGCCCACCGGCGGAAACATCGGCTATGGTTTTGCCATTCCGACCACCATCATGAACAAAGTGGTTGCCGACCTCAAACAATACGGAACGGTACAGAGAGCGTTCCTCGGCATCAAGGGTTCTGATGCCAGAATGTATATCGACGATCAGAAAGACAAAGGCAAAGAAGTCGACCTCGGCACCAATGAAGGCGTATATGTACAGGAAGTGGAAGACGACGGTGCCGCATTCGATGCCGGAGTGATGTCGGGTGATGTCATCACCGAGCTTGACGGAAAGAAGATCACCAAGATGGCAGAGCTGATGGAGATGCTCGCCAACAAGCGTCCCGGCGACAAACTGACCATCGGCTACCTGCATAACAAGAAAAAGGTGAGCAAGACCGTGACCCTCAAGAATGCACAAGGCAACACCAAAGTCATCAAGACCGCCGACCTCGACGTACTCGGTGCCAACTTCCGCGAGGTGCCTGCAGCCATCAAGGAGCAACTCAATATCAGTTACGGGCTCGAAGTCATGAAGGTTAACAGCGGTGCCTTGAAGGATGCCGGAGTCAATAAAGGCTTCATCATGCAGCGCGTCAACGACCAGCCCGTGAAAACCCTGGAAGAGCTGCAGCGTCTGGTGAAAGAGGCTTCGATGAGCAAAGACCCAGTGCTTTACATCCAAGGAATCTATCCCACCGGCAAAAAGGCTTACTTTGCCGTTCCGCTCGAAAACAATTAAGGCGGATGCTGATAATCAGCTTCGTCTGATCTCGAGTTTTTAACCCAAATCGGTCGTGGGAGTTCGGGTAGATTCTGTTCGATTGTCGGACAGATTGCTTCGGACTCTCATGGCCGATTTGTGCTAAAGTAGAGTTGTTTGCCCGGCAGATTGCAGAAAACAAATGACCTGATTTTTTTGTGTTTTCTCACATTTTCGAGTACCTTTGCAACTCAATCAGATAATAAATTGCTATGTATAGAGGAAATACTTGCGGAGAACTTCGCATTTCGGATGTGGGCAAGACAGTGACGCTTGCCGGATGGGTACAGAAAATTCGTAAAATGGGCGGCATGACATTCGTCGATGTTCGTGACCGCTACGGCATCACACAGCTGGCTTGCAACGAAACGACCGATGCCGACATTTTTGCAAAAGCCAATAAGTTGGGACGCGAATACTGTATCAAAGTTGTCGGGGAAGTGAGCGAACGACAGAGCAAGAACGGCAACATTCCCACCGGAGACATCGAAATTCTGGTGAGAGAACTGACCGTTTTAAGCGAGAGTGTCACTCCTCCTTTCACCATTGAAGACGATACCGACGGCGGAGATGACATCAGAATGAAATATCGTTATCTTGATTTGCGACGCAACGCGGTGCGGAAAAATCTTGAACTGCGTCACCGCATGACCATCCTTGTACGCAATTTCCTCGACTCAAAAGACTTTATAGAGGTCGAAACACCCATCCTGATAGGTTCCACTCCTGAGGGTGCCCGCGACTTTGTGGTGCCTTCTCGCATGAATCCCGGCCAGTTCTATGCTCTTCCACAAAGTCCGCAAACGCTCAAACAGTTGCTCATGGTGAGCGGTTTCGACCGTTATTTCCAAATTGCCAAGTGTTTCCGTGATGAAGACTTGCGTGCCGACCGTCAGCCCGAGTTCACGCAGATTGATTGCGAAATGAGCTTTGTGGAACAGCAAGATGTCATCGAAGTCTTCGAAGGAATGTCCAGACATCTGTTCAAAGAAATCCTCTCCGTGGAACTTCCCGAGCATCTTCCGCAAATAACTTGGCACGAAGCCATGCGCCGTTTTGGCAGCGACAAGCCCGATATGCGCTTCGGCATGGAGTTCGTCGAACTTGACGAACAGCTCAAAGGCACCGGCACATTCCCCGTGTTCAACGATGCTGCTTACATCGGCGGTATCTGTGTGCCCGGCTGTGCCGGCTATACGCGCAAACAGCTCGACGGACTGACCGACTTCGTAAAGCGTCCGCAGGTAGGCGCAAGTGGACTGGTTTATGTGAAATACAACGAAGACGGCACTGTCAAGTCGAGTATCGATAAATTCTATACTCCCGAAGTTTGGCAGAAGGTCAAGGAAGCTACCGGTGCTAAAGATGGCGACCTCGTGCTTATCATGAGCGGTTCGAATGCCAACAAGACGCGTGTTCAGTTGTGTAGCCTTCGCTTGGAAATGGGCGATCGCTTGGGACTGCGCGACAAAAATAGGTTTGAATGCCTATGGGTTGTAGATTTCCCGCTCTTCGAATGGAGCGACGAAGAGCAACGCCTCATGTCGACCCACCATCCGTTCACCATGCCCAACCCCGATGACATCTCCTTGCTCGATACCCATCCCGAGCGTGTTCGTGCCGTTGCCTATGACTTTGTGTGCAACGGTGTAGAGCTGGGCGGTGGCAGCATCCGTATCCACGACGGACGTTTGCAGGAAAAAATGTTTGGTATCCTCGGCTTCACTCCCGAACAGGCAATGGCACAATTCGGATTCCTCATCAATGCTTTCAGGTATGGTGCGCCTCCTCATGGCGGTATAGCCTTCGGTCTCGACCGCTTTGTTTCCATCCTCGCAGGTCTTGACAGCATACGCGACTGCATGGCATTCCCCAAGAACAATTCGGGTAGGGATGTGATGCTTGATGCACCGTCGGCTTTGGATATCAAACAGTTGAACGAACTGAAACTCAAAGTTGATGTAAGTCAAGAAAGTAACTCATAACGGTCGATGTAACCATCTTTTCATGTTTTTGGCTTCGCAGTCTTCGGAAAATAACCTAATTTTGCCGATACTTCAGGGTAAAGGTTTGTCGGGTTTTGGAAACCTCTCACCTTAAACAATGAAGTGACAGGATGATTTGACGATTAATCGCGTCCGTGAACCTTGTGACACGTAAGCGATAGATTCGCTGGCAAACAATCGACAAAAAGGTATTAAGAAACAAGTAAGCAATTAAAGTAAAAAGACAAAGAAGATGGTAGAGAAAAAGACTACGACAAAGGACATTGCTGCTACCCCCAAAGCAACCAAGAAGAGAACCGCGAAACCGTCGACCAAAACGCAGACGACAAAGATAACCATGCCTGCTGAGGCTGTCAATGCTGAGAACGTAGGCTTCAAGGCCGGTGATGTGTATCAGACGCTTGCTACAGCCACAGCTCCCATGAGCATCGAAGAAGTATCCAAAGTTGCCGGTATCAGCTTGGAAGAAACCCTTTTGGGAACGGGATGGTTGTTCAAAGAGGGCAAAGTGAAAGGCGAAAAAGGCAAGTTGTCTTTGGCCTGACCCCTCATCGGTCGCGGGAAGCCCGCCCCGACCGCGATGCTTCATGCTTTTCCGATGATGTTTGTCGTCAATGGTTTTGATAGTCGCTGTTTTTGTGACGGCAGACACGCATTTTTGATGTCTGCCGGAAATGGGTGGCGAAACCGTAAACGGAAAAATGTTATTCATATTTCGCGAAGCCGATCTGCATCGAAGCGGGTCGGCTTCGTCGTTTTTCTGCCTCCTATGACATGCTTCGATGGGATGCTTGTTGTCCCAAACGTACACGGCCGCTATGTACATCAATACGTTTCGGCATAACCCCTTCATAGATGAGTCGGATCGGTCGATGATAACCGGTTGGTGGTTGACGGTTCGGCACAAATTATGGGTTTTATTTTGTCAGTCTGTCTTTTTGTCGTAATTTTGCAAAACCTTTTGTCCGAATGTGACAAACGCAGACCAATATCACACAAATAAACAATGGGAATATTTTCAAAACTCTTCCAAAAAAAGGAACAAGAGAATAAAACGGGAGGCATGGAAGACTACATGACACTCATCAGGGTGTACTTTCAGGCTTCGATAGCTGCCAATTTGGGTATCACCAATTTGGCAATGTTGCCCGACTTGCGCGTATTCAAAACCACTCTCCGCATTCCGACGCTCAACAACAAGCTCGGTCTTGGCGAACGAAATCATTGTAAGAAGATGCTCAAAGAGTTCTATCAGAGCAACGATGATTTCTTCAAGGAGATCGATTCGAGCATCAAAAAGAACTGCCGCAAGATTCAAGACGTGCAAACCTACATGCTTCAATTCCAAGGATTCTCACAAGATCTGATGTTGCTGTTGGGCAATCTGATGAAGTTTAAGCTCCGTGTGCCGTCATTCTTCAAGAAAGCCATCTACAGCATGACCCAAAAAACGGTAGACGACATATTCAACAAGAACGATTTTACCGATCCGGGGGTAGTGAAAGCCGTCCTCTCCGTGCGCAAATACAACACACGTTTGGGCTTTAGCCAACAATGGGTGGCCGACTATGTGTCGCAAATCGTCTTCCTTGCCAAGAAAGAACAGAACAAGACCCCCGAAGAACCGGCAGGCAAATAAAGGATTGGCGGGCGGTGTGCGACCGACGGAACAAGTCTTGCATAATTCAAATAACCGGAGGAAAGTTTGGATGTTACAAATTATTGAAGTAATTTTGTAGAAAAAATGCAAGGTATGCCCGAAGACAACAAAGCATTGCTCATCTTTTCAACTCGTGTGCGTCAGTTGATGTTACGCTTTCAGGAAATCAAGGCGGAAAACAATTTGCTGTGCGAGAAGATAAAGCAACGTGATGCCGATATAGCACGCTTGGAGCAGGAAATAAGGGACATACAGCAAACTTTCGACCGCTTCAAAACCGCCAAGATGATGACTGTTACCGATGGCGATGTCGAGAAAACAAAAGCCAGGCTGGCAGCTCTCATCAGAGACGTGAACAAATGTATCACATGGCTGGCAGAGAAGTAACGGTCGGACCGTTCCAGAATACAGACGGAAATGCCTGAAGAAAACAAAGAAAAACTACATATCAGATTGCATGTCTACGATACCGACATGACGGTTAATATCCCTCGTGAAGACGAGGAACTTTATCGTAGTGCTGCAAAGTTGATCTCTGAAACCATCAACCGCTATGCAAGTTACTATGACGGACGCAAAAGCGAAAAGGAAATCTTGTATATGGCACTCATCGATATAGCCCTCCAGTTGGTCAGAGAACAGAAAAACAATGATGTGGAACCCTTTGTGGATATTCTTGGCAAACTCACGTCTGAGATAGAAAACACCCTCAAAGATTGAGAACGGGCATCACTCACAACGTGACGGGTGAACATCAGGGAAACAATTCTCCGACAAATGTTCGGAGAAGATGTGACCCTCAAACGTAAAGAATATCTAAATCACAATATGAATTTATGAACTTAATATCAATTATTTTAATAGTTGCCTTCTTTCTGATTGGCTTTGCCGGAGGCTATTTTATATTCAAATATATCTTGAAAGGTATATACAATAAGACGATTGACGATGCCAGGAAAGAGGCAGAGGTCATCAAAGAAAAACAACTCCTTGAGGTAAAGGAAAAATTCCTCAACAAAAAAGCTGAACTTGAGAAGGAAGTACAGCAGCGCAATGCACGCATCCAGCAGGGCGAGAACAAGCTCAAGCAACGAGAAATTTCGCTCAACCAACGACAAGAAGAACTGGGAAGACGCAAGCAGGAGGTCGAACAGGGCTTGCAAAGGATCGACAACGAAAAGAAATCCTTGCAAATCAAGAAAGATGAACTCGAGAAAATGCAAATCCAAGAACGTGCCAAACTCGAGGAACTTTCAGGACTCAGTGCCGAAGAAGCCAAGAACAGACTCGTTGAAAGCATGAAAGAAGAGGCTAAGATGGATGCCGCAAGCTATGTCAACGAAATCATCGATGAGGCGAAACTGAATGCGAATGCACAAGCGAAAAAGATAGTCATTCAAACCATTCAGCGCGTTGCCACAGAGACTGCCATTGAAAATTCGGTGAGTGTTTTCCATATCGACAACGACGAAGTGAAAGGAAGAATCATCGGACGAGAGGGCAGAAACATCCGCGCTCTTGAGGCTGCGACCGGTGTTGAGATTGTGGTTGACGACACGCCCGAGGCGATTGTCATTTCGGCCTTCGACCCTATTCGCCGAGAAGTTTGCCGTTTGGCATTGCATCAGCTGGTGACCGACGGACGCATCCACCCGGCAAGAATCGAGGAAGTGGTGGCAAAAGTCTCCAAACAACTCGAGAACGAAATCATCGAAACGGGCAAACGCACCGTCATCGACCTCGGTATTCACGGTCTTCATCCCGAGTTGATCCGCATTGTGGGTAAGATGAAATATCGTTCTTCCTACGGACAGAATCTCCTTCAACATGCTCGCGAAACGGCAAACCTGTGTGGCGTGATGGCATCCGAATTGGGATTGAACCCCAAAAAGGCGAAACGTGCCGGACTGCTGCACGACATCGGCAAGGTGCCCGATGAAGAAAACGAACTGCCCCACGCTCTCTATGGTGCCAAGATTGCCGAGAAATATAAGGAGAAACCCGATATATGCAATGCCATCGGTGCCCACCACGACGAGATGGAGATGAACACTCTCCTTGCTCCCATTGTGCAGGTATGCGATGCTATCTCGGGTGCCCGTCCGGGAGCGCGCCGCGAAATTGTGGAAGCCTACGTTAAACGACTCAACGATTTGGAAGCCATTGCCATGAGTTATCCCGGCGTCACCAAGACCTACGCCATACAGGCCGGTCGTGAATTGCGTGTCATCGTGGGGGCCGATAAGATGAATGACAAAGACTCGGAAGCTCTGTCGTCAGAGATTGCCAACAAGATTCAAACCGAAATGACCTATCCCGGACAAGTGAAAATCACCGTCATCCGAGAGACCCGTTCGGTGGCTTATGCCAAATAACACATCCGTTCCGCGGTCATTCAAGACCAATAGGATATTTCTTAATGAATGCCGATTCTGCTCTTGGGCAAAATCGGCATTCCTCTTTTCGGCTGATGAGTATATGATCTCTCGCCTGTGACGTATCACACCTTATATTGACCGTGCTATCCAGCTATTGTCAAATCGCTAATTCTAATCGCTCAGGAGAGTGTTTGCTCCTATATACCATGCCGCTCATGGTACTCTCTGTCTGTTTTATTCGCCTGCCGGCATTTGTTTGTCGTTTTGGTTGCCGTAACAGTTTCGCCTGCAACAAACCGACCATCAAACAAAACAGACTCTGAATCCAATGATTGATTTGGGTTACAAGGTTCATAGGAATGAAAGCTGATAACTTATTCATGTAAAAAGAATTTCGGATAACTGAAACACAGTGATGTTTCGGTTATCCGAAGTAGGAGCGTATGAGATCAGGAGTCAGGATTTCCGTCAGCTGCGGCTCACCTGCATGCCCTGTTTGCTGATGGTCATGTCCACAAAGCGTGCATTGGGATTGATCGGACGGTTGATGAGTTCTTCGCGGATGCGCGCTGCCGCCATCGCATCTTTAGCCATCATGTAGAGGAATCCTCCACCTCCTGCACCGGGAAGTTTATAGCCCAAGCACCAGTCGTCGACCCGACGGGTCAGGGCTTCGATGTCGGGTGGATTCGTTCCGCTGTCAATCAGGGTGTTTTGTCGCCATGTCTTGCGCAGCAGCCGTCCCACGCCTTCCATGTCCTGACGTTGCAGGAGGTTGCTCATGTCGAGGGCGTGTTCCTTCATTTCGCGCAGCAACGCCAGTTCTTCGCCTTGGTTGAGAAACATTTTCCTAACGATTTCCTTGAGAATGGTCTTGGCAGTCCGCGTGATGCCGGTGTAGTAGAGCAGGTGACAGTGGCTGTATTCGGGATTGGTGAAGATGTCGGTCGGCAGCCAGCTGACGGTGGGTATCTGTTCGAAACCCCTGCCGCTTCGCAGCAATTTCACGCCGCCCGATATGCCACCATATTGATCCTGCCATCCTCCACCCGTGGTGAGGAGCTGTTCGAGCGACAGGGTCTTTCTTCCGATGGTACTCTTGTCCCATCCCAATCCGCAGAAATCATTGAGCGCACCCAGTACGGTTGTTGCCAGAAGGCTGCTGGTTCCCATGCCGCTGCCTGCCGGAATAGCAGACAAGAGCGTGATTTCCATTCCGCCCCCGAAGTCCTTCAGCAGGTCGGTCAGCGTTCGGAATCTTGCATTGATGTCGCCCGGGCCGAAGCCGGCGAGCACCAAGGCTGCCTTGGGAATGGCAAAGGGACTGCCCACTTGCTGAAAATTGATGAGTTGTTCATAGGTCATCACTTTTTCGGATGCTCCGAGGTCGATGCTCCGAAGGGTGATGTGGAAGTCTTGCGACGGACGGATGAACACCTGCAAGGGCTGTTGTCCGTTGAGTTCCACTGCCATGTTGACCACCGTTCCGCCCTCCATGAGACAGAAAGGAGGCGTGTCGGTCCATCCGCCAGCCAAGTCGATGCGCACGGGGCATCGTCCCCAGACGATCTGGTCGGGCAGTACGGAGAGGTGCGGTTCGGTTGTTCCGGTGAAATCACTCTGCAGAATGCCTTCCTTGAGATACTCGAATGCCCGTCGCTCTTTCTCGCTTCCGTCTTCGCCTTTCAGCCTCCGAAGCTCCGATCTGAACATGGCATCCTGAATTTTCACGGTCAGGCTCTCGTCGTTGGAGATGGGCCGGGGTTCGGGAATGCCGTACTTGGTAAATTCCCGGGCTGCATTTTCGAGGTCGATTTGATAAAAGACGCTGTACCGGTGGTTGTTTGCCAAGGTTGTCCAGTTTATTTTTCGGAAGCCGGTGCGTTGCTTCTCGAGCCTTTCGAGATTGATTTCATGAGCTATATCGTTGGCACTCAGTCGACGGGAACTCATCCATAGCAGTCGCCCGCCGGCCTGTTGCGGCTCGTTGAGCATCCATCTGAGTACCAGTCCCATGTCTGACTCGTTGTCGACCACTGGGAAGATGCGCGCGTTTTGCAGGTCTTCAGCCCCTTCGATAGGATAGGGTACCGGCAGACGATCCACGACCCACTTCCTGAAAGGTTGTCCGAGGAACAGCGTGTCTTTGCTGATGTCGCCCCGAAAGGGGTCGTCGAAGCCGTAGGGGCGCACCACGAAACTCTTATCTCCGATGGGTATGATGTCCACGCACTGTTTTTCTTGCAAGGTGATTTCCCAATTGTTCTCGGGAACACCCGTGATAACATGGTTGTGGGAGAGTGTCCATCGTTCGCCGATACAGCTGTTCTCAATCCACAGACTGTGGTTGTTTTCGTCGAGCTTGCCATAAACCCGGGCGTTTTGGATGAAGATGGAAGGATGGGGCTTGACGGAATGGTGGAGCACCTCGCGCTGGTCATCGACCAAGTTCTGGACGGCGAGCGTGGAATTGATGAGGTCGTGCGATGTTCCGAAGTGATAAAACCTGCCTTCAGGCAAGGGCAGGATGGCTACCGACAGTCCGTTGATTTCCTCGTCTTCGATGGCCGGAGCCGTACCGAGCGACAAACCAAACCCGCTATAGAGGTCGTAGGTCTTGAAATCGTCGGCGTTGCTCGCGGGTGTCGGCATCGTTCCGTCGTTGCTGCTGCGCCTCATCAACACTTCGACGGCACGGTCGCTCAGCAGCCACAAGCCTATGTCGGTGAGGAAGTAGTGGTCTTTCTGCAGATCGCCGAGTGTTTGCAACGACGGTTTCTGCAGCATGTATTTCAATTCCCTGGGACTGTTTCGGTCGCAGACAAACACCCCGTGCTTGGTCGCTGTCTCGGAAGGAAGCCACAAACCGTAACAAACCACGTCGGCCTCGGGAATTTTTCCCACATCGAGCATCGTCCGGTCTCCTACACCGGCCTGTCTGATATATACGTCACCGCTGGCAATCAAGGTGTGAAAACAGTCGGGAGCCTGCTTCATGATGCGTTCGTAGAGCGGCATCTGTAGCGAAAGCAGGTTTTGCGACAGGCGTTGTCCGCGTTCCCAACGAAACACCGGGATGGGTATCAGCGACTTGCCCGTCGGGGCATAGGAGGGGAGTCGGCGGCTTTGTCCGCCGGCATGAAGAATCAGCCGGCGTTCGGACGAAAGCCAGTCCTTGAGTTCTTTCGTGTCGCCCGATGCAGCATGCGCCTGTTGGAGCAGCCATGCGCTGCCGCCGCCCGATCCGAGCTGTTTTTCTTTGGGGTCGCTACAGCTGAACCATTCGTCATCTGAAAAGCCGGTCAGTTCGTGGAAACTGTCGGCTGCATTGGACGGTAGAGAGAGTAGTTTTTTCATCGTATGATTGTTTTTTACGCACAAATGTACTTAAAAAACACCATATCTTGTTTCGTTTGAGGGGAAAAACTTATCCAAATTGCATCATGCGTCGCATCGGGAATCCGGAAACAGCGTGTACCGACAGATCCGAAACGGTGGCAGCACAGGCTCCGAAAAGAGTGTCGCAAGGCGGGGTGTCATGCGGATTGTCACTTTCGGGGGCTGTTGTCGTGCCTCATTAAGTGGGTGATGTCGATAAACTTGTCGCCTGTCGTTCTGCGATAGAGTCGTTGGTTGGTAGTTTCGGACTGCAGTCCGCCCAAGTGCCTGATGTAAGGACCGATCTTCAGATAGTCGAAATGCTGCTTGTCGATCATCGCCGACAGACACGTCCTTCCGCTGTACCATGCCACCTTCAATTCCGGGTGTTGTTCCTTGATGTGACGAGCCAGTTGGTCGATGCCTTTCGGATCGGCATCACCACCCATGAAGGCCACACAGGTGATGTGGTCGTTCACGGTGGCGATGAGCTGGTCGATGGAGTCCTTGTCAAGCGGCAATCCCGTGTCTTCCCACAAGTATTTGCTGTGGCATCCCGGACAACGGCACGGACATCCCGACACATTGACGGCAAGTGTCACTTCGTTGGGTATTTCCTGAAAGACAACATCGGTATTGACGTATTTCAACATGGGTTTATCGCTTGTGGCAGGTGTTGCATATATATAATGGTTTGCATGATGTCTTGTCGGTGGTCGTCGGCATTCATTCCGTTTGTTCTGCCTTTGCCCGGGCATAATGCCGGCGTTTCTCTTCCTGCTGACGGGCTTCCGAGAAGTTGCTTACCCGCTTCAGATAGCCGATGATGCGGGTCATGTAGTCGATGTTGGTCGAATGGCATTCGGGACATTCGTGCAAATATCGTTTGTCGATGTGTCCGCAATCGTTGCAGATGGTATTGGGAATGTTGAATGTGAAATAGTTGCAACCCTCCTTGGCTGCCACCTTCAGGAGTTGCCGGTACTGGTCTTTGTCAAGATGTTCCGATAGGTTTGCGTGGAGAGCCGAGCCGCCGGTGAGGTGTTTGATGTAGGGTTCGCCGTGCAGTTTGAACTTGTCGATGATCGACAACGATTCGTCTTCGACAATGTAAAAATAGCTGTTGTAGCAGTCTCGAGGCACGAAGTAACCGTCTTCCTTGTCCCATTTGGCATGTTTGACACCCACATTTTCTGCCGGAATCATCTCGCAGTTAAACATTACCTCCTTGCTGCGATACTGCTTGTTGTGGCTCTCAATGATGTTCAGTACACCCTGCACGAAGGTGCGGTAGTCGTCATTGTCATTGATGGGGATGCCCAGGAATTCGGCTGCCTCTACCATGCCGTTGATGCCAATGGTGAGATACTGTCGGTTGATGTCGATATATCCCGCGTCGAACAGCGGTAACATGCCGTGCGATTGAAGTTCTTTCAAGTTCTCGTTGTAGGCGAGTTGCGCACGGTGGCAAAGGTCTACGACGCGGGTGAGGAAGGTCTTGTAATCCTGTTGGTTGTTGACGGCATATTGAACGCAGCGGTTCAGGTTGATGGTCAGCACGCTTTTCGAGCCTGTCGACACGCCGCCTGCCCCCAAAGTATAACTGAAACCGTTGTCCTGAATTTCATTGCGCAGACGGCAGCAGGAGCTAAGCGAGTCGGCATTGTCGCTCAGGTAGGTGAAAAAGGAATGACCCTCGGCATACATTTCTGCCGTGAAATCTCCCCATTCCTTGTCTATCACGTCGCCGTCTTTGGTGAGCAAAGCCATCGTTTCGACCGGAAATGTCAGCATCGTCTTGGTGCGTTCCTTGTTGAACCATTTCATGAAACGTTTCTGCAGCCACGACAAACTCTCCCAATGGGGCTTCGAACCGTCGGGGAAGTAGAAGTCTTTGAACAGGCTTTCAAAATAAAAACGGTCGTAGTAAGCCACGTTCCAAAACACGGCCTGATAGTTTCTCGCCCCCGTGGGCTGGTTGATCGAGTAAACGATTTGTTCAAAACAGTCGGTGATCATCTTGTCGATGGTGCGCTGCCTGACCGACTGGTCAACCACCTTGTCGGCGTGTTGCCAGTAATCTTCGCCGTATTCCTGGCCGATGAAGTAATTGAGATACATCAGAAATTCGGGCGTGGCACAGGCTCCCGACAACATGCTTGACACCATGAACACCATGTTGATAAAGCCACCACAAAACGACTTGAGGTTTGTCGGAGCGGTCGAGTTGCCGCCTATCGACATCGTCCCGCCGATGAGCCACGGGTACATGGTGATCGATGCGCAGTAGTTGGCGAGGCTCGTCTCATCGTTTTTGTAAATGAAATGACAGTTTAGCAATTCCAGATATTCGTTGGCGACATCCTTTCCGTACATCTTTTTGAGCCTGTCGGTCAGCAAGCGACGATTCAGACGTATGAAGTTTGACTTGGGCAACTCGCCAATCAGTGTGGCGATGTTTTTGTTTTCCACATTGGCATTCGCATCGTATTTGGACGATGTGGCTGCGTTTGAATTGTCGCAATAGTCTGCCAGAAACTTCAATTTCTCCATTGTTTCTCTGTCTTCGGAGTGTTTTTGACGATACAGCATGAATGATTTTGCTACGTCATAGCACCCTTCTTTCATCAGAGCCACCTCCACTTGGTTTTGGATGTCTTCCACTTTGATGTCGTTGAAGATGTTGAGATGACTGAAAATCTTTGAAATGTTGAGGAGGTCGATATCAGCATCGACCGACTTAAACGCCTTGATGATGGCATTCATGATTTTGTCCAGTGAGAACTGTTCGCTTGTTCCGTCGCGTTTGGTAATCGAAAAATTGTCCATGATGTAGATTGTTAGGTGTGGTGTTGATGGTGTTTAGATGTGTGAATGATTCACATTTTTGTTAACTACGGTGCTGTTGTGACGGTAAGAGTTATCCGTTTTGGAAAACATTTACGTTGGCAAAGATAGGAAAAGTTTTCTTTTTGAGAAATATTTGTGGGAAAATATTTGATGTGAATTTCATGAAACAGAAATGATAACTGCTGGTTTGGAATAATGCTTGTCGAGTAGTTGAAGCGGATTTTGAAGAATTTATATGCTTCGTATTGCTTTGAAAACTATTTGTTTATGTGCGTTTTGTGATTTGTCTCGTGATGGTTATAGACCCATGTGTGTGGAATGAAAACAAAGAATACCGGTTTGCGATGAGGTGAACATGAATGAATATTTCAGAAAATCTTGATGAATTCTTGCATTTTCTTATTGCTGTTTGTTTTCTGTTTTTACGGGTTGATTTAGATAAATAAGCACCAAAGAGGTTGTATTAAGGTAGAAGTCTCCTTTCAGATTGATAGTTTCCACTCTCTCTTAATCAAATAAAACAACCGCTATCATTGAGTTTTTAGCTCTTTGATGGCGGTTGCTTTCACAAATGATAGTCAATTAGGGGGAATGGAGTTTTGGCACACTTCATTCTCGCGAATGAAAAGATTATTATCCCCAATCGGTTATTAGAGCGTTTGGTTATACATTTCATGTCGTTTATATCACCTCGGAATCTAATGGCCGATTTGGGATTATAAGAATATCTTATGTGTGGTTTTTCCGATACAGACAATATAGATACCCGATTTCATCTGTATGGTATGAGAAACTGTGAGGTTGCCTTGCTCTACCATCTCACCATCTATGGAGTAAATCGAATAACGGAGAGGGTAAGAAAGCGCATCGGAAACCTCTATCATCAGCCTTCCATCCTTTGCATATACCTTATATTTCTCTGTATTGTCCACTTGAGGGGAATCTATCCCTGTGGGGAACTTGTCCGTCTCGATGATATTGGTGAAGTAACTCCAGCCAAAAGCCTGTCTGTACTTTTCCCTTGATCCGATGGGAACATAGACAGGTATATCGTTGGGGGTAAATCCATGAAACGGACCCTTTCCCGGGTTGATACCCATTGGATGGTCTGTACAAACAGGAGGCGTTGCAGAAAGAGAGTAAATCTTTTGCAAGAATTTTAAATCATTAAAAGCTCCTCCTTGAATGTACTCCAGAGTAGCCGGGAAGACAATGGAGTCCAATGCACAGTAGCTAAAAGCATCAGAACCAATCCTCTTCACTTTTGGAGAGAGCTGTGTCTTCAATTTATAACACCACTGAAACGCATTGCGATTAATCTTAATTACAGACTTCGGGATTTCTGCTTCTTCCAAGACTGAGCACAAGCAACATAGTCGTATGGGAATTTCTGTCATTCCTTCGGGCAGGACTATTTTCTTTAGCTTCTTGTTGTCTTGAAAGGCTGCACTCCCTATCTTTTTTACAGTATTAGGTAGCACAATCTCTGTGAGGTCTGTGGCATATATGGCAGAAAATCCGATACTGTCCAAGCCTTCGGGGAAGTTCATCTCTTGCACTTTTGTGTAATAGAACGCAAGTTGGTCGATTGTTTTGAGAGTGGAGGGCAGAACAATCTTCTTGAGACTGTCACACCACTGAAAACACCGGACGGGAATTTCTGTAATTCCTTCGGGAATTATTAGAGGATTCACTTCAAGCCATTTGTCATCCTCAAAACAACTCTCTCCCAGTTTCTTCAATGAAGCCGGAATATTGATATGCCTTAATGTGAGCCCTAAAAAAGCACAGAACCCAAATTCTGTAATATTGTCGGGTAGGATAATGCGACGGATATCCAGATAACGCCCGGAAGTGTACCAGTTCCAATCAACAAACCCGGAATCCGGGATTTTGTTGTTCTCAACTTGTGAAAATTGCAAATTGACAATCCGCAATTTTCCATCCCTCGCACAACGAACGATTGTCTTGAAATCAGTGGCATTGATAGGTCCATGCACGACCAATGAGTCTATCGTGCTCCACTTGTCGCCCAAGACTTGCTCCAGCTGTCCATACTTGTCCACTCTCGCATCATAGAAATTGACTTGTCCCCACGATTTTTTGGGAAAAAGGGAAACAAGATTCCAAAATAGAAACAAAAGAAAAAGTCTTCTCATCATGATTCTAAGGTTTTATTTATAATGATTTGTTCTATTCTTGTCCTTTAACTGTTACTGCAAACATCAACAGCAACAACATGGTGTAATTTTTCAATCTCATACTTCATTGATTATTTGTGAAACAAGGAGAGGGGAGTGAATGCCGGGAGACACTCCTCCTCCCTCACAGAATTTATTCCTTGATGAATTTCACGGATTCTCTTGTCTGTCCGTTCCGTTCGACAAAGCCGACCAATCGTTGTTTACAACGAGATTTTTCGGGTCGTTTTCCCTGTCCTTACCACATAGAATCCCTTGGGCAGTCTGATTTCCGCATAATGGGTCACCTGCCCTTTCCAAACCGACGTTCCGCCTATGTTGTATACATTGACGGATACGGGTTCGTGGTTTCCGTTGCCGTCTGCCTCGACATGCAACGTGCCGTCTTTTCCATATATTCTGTATGAGTTTTCCGTCATGGCCGGTGTACTGATTGAAGTCGGCCACTGCCATGCTTCCAACTCAACGATTTCCTTGAACCCTTCGAAGACCTCGGAAGCACGGTAGGCATCGGCAGAACCTTTGGGGACATAGAGGGTGGCTTCGTCTGCAGAATGGCGGAATGGCAAATTCGGAGCGTCGGCTCCGCCCGCCCACTCAGAAGTCACCGGGGGGACGACAGGGCGTGAATATACTTTTTTCAGATTGCGATTGTTCCAAAACGCATTCCTGCCTATAAATGTCACACCGGCCGGTATGTCAATGGAATCCAAGGGTGCGCTGTCGAAGGCAAATTTCTCGATACGCGTGACAGTGGAAGGAATGTTTATTTTACGGAGCCTGAGATTCCAGAAGAAAGCTCCCTGGCCAATTCGTGTGATTTTGTCCGGAATATTGACCTCCTCCAACGCACTGCACCAATAAAAAGCATCATTTCCTATTTCTGTCAGTTTGTCTGTCAGTATCGTTGCCTTGCGCAGGGCTGACATCCCTTCACAGAATGCTTTTAATACTTTCACATTCTTGGGAATTATGATTTCTTCAATGGTAATCATTCCATAATATGCTGCACCATCCAATATCTCAACCGTTTCGGGTAATATTGCCACAGAAGGCGAGACTTCATTGCAATTATAAAAAATGCAATCATGCATTTCCCTAAGTTTGGAAGGGATATTCACTTCCTTGAGTTTCCAGCATTCCGCAAAAAACAAATCATTCATTACTTCAAACCTGAGTTCGGGATAAAAAACTTGTAATAAAAGTTGGTAACCTCGCTATTATTTTGTATCTTTATAGGTGTAAATCAAATAGTTACAAAAACAACAGACGATGATTACCAAAGACAAAGTTACTGAAATTTTCTGTATAGCAGATGATTTTTGCAAGGAATTCGACAAGGAAGCAGCAAAAA
>JALETQ010000059.1 GCA_022781445.1 Prevotella sp. | reverse complement strand
GCCGGAAAATGTCATGGACAACATGGTATGTAGGGAAAACGGTCTGATGACGGATTCGGGTTCAGCCCGGCACAACGATCCCGGCAGGGTAAAAAAGAAGAGGAAGCCTCGCCAACGGTCGGCGGAACTTCCTCGTCGGTTATATCATTATAATATAACAAGGGGAAGGTTCTATGAATGTTCACCTTACATATTTTGCTTTTACAGGTGAAAGTTTGGAAGGTTTCATGTTCGAAATCTAACCCAGCTGATTCTCGGAACCTGCCATGGAAGGTCACTCGCTGACCACTTCCACATCGGGACGACTTTCAAACAACGAGGTGACATATTCGGTTTCTTTTCCGATGTCGCAATGAACGGTCTTCAAAGCGTCGTTGCCCTTGGCGATGTTATATTGCGCCGTATCTTGGAAAGTGCCGTTGACAAGGTTGATGTCGGTGAGCTTCGGCATGTTCTCGGCCTCGATATGGGTTATCACGCCGTTGTAAAAGAAGTCGAGATTTGTGAGCGACAAGCGCGAACAAACGAAGGTGGTGAGTACCGGCATGGTCGATAGGTCCAGTCGGGTGATGTCGCTTCCCGCCATGTTCAGGTATTCCATCTTGATCATTCTTCGGATGGGCATCATGTCTTTCACGGGTTGATTCTCGAAAGAAAGGGAGTCGATGTTTCTGAAATATTCCATTCCCTCGAGTCGTCTGACGAGCATCTCCTCGCCTGCCGATGCCCGGTCGGTCTCCTCATCGAACAACGAACCGCAGACTTTCCATGTATCCCGTCCCAGAGTGAGGTATTCGATCTTGGAATTCATGAACGCATTGCCATCCAGAATCTGCACCGTATTGGGCAAGATCAGTTCTTTCACGGCAATAAGCGACAGCACTCCGGCATCGACGGAGTTGGTTCCGATGCGATCTACATCCGAAAGGTCGAGTCTCACGAGCTTGCCTTTGCCCGAGTTGTCGGCATCGTATGCCATGTGTTCGGTGAGAAACCATATGTCCGACGAGGACAGAATGCCCCCCACGACCTTCAGGTTCGTCACTTCATGTATCTTGTCATAGTCGCCCACTTGAGCCAACATGACATCCTCAAGATACTCGGTTCCCGACAGTGTCACCGTTACCAACGGACCGGGATCGGCGACTTGGGCTTTCGATTGGAAAGAAACGGCAAATGTCAAGATGCCGATACCCAACAGCAGGAGTACTCTTCTCCCATTTTTCAACTGGCATTTTTTCATACGATGATTGTTTTTATAAGTCTTTTTCTGAATCTTCTCCCGGCCTTTCGTACACCTTTCACGTTTCGAGTGGTCGCTTGTGCCACCACATCCGGCGATGTGGGGTGTTGCCGGCGGATAGGTTCAACGGGAGTCCCGTCCTGCCTTTCCTCTGCTTCCGCGTTCGTTTCGGCATTTTTCGACGGATCGTTTGCGAAGCCGGCACGAATGTTCGGCAATTGCAAAGAAATAAAAGTTATGGCACTTTTGCAAAAAAAGGTTTTCCAAAATCCGCCATTTGCGAATATCGGAAAGTATTTTACATAAACCCAAACCGGTCATTCGAACGTGTGATCCTGCATTTGATGCCGTTCATGGCACTTTCCGTCCGATATCAAATGGCCGTTGGGGGTAAATCATCGGTGATCAGTCATCCGCCGGGTCTTCATTTTCCATCCGCCTGAACGATTTGCGATAGGCCGAGGGCGACATACCTACAGTGTCTTGAAAAAGCTTGTAGAAATTCGACAAAGAAGTGAATCCGAGGTCGAAACACAGTTGTTTGAGCGGATATTCGGCATTGCCGGCATCGGACAAGATGCGCACCGCCTCATGAATACGGTAAGAATTGACGAATTGTGAAAAGTTCATTCCCGTTTTTTCTGTAATGACCTTGGTCAAGTAAGTATGGTTGGTGTTCAGTTTTTTCGAGAGCCTTTCGCGGGTGAGTTGCGGCTCTTTATAGAGCTTTTCGTCCTCAAGGGCATGACACAGTCGTTCGTACAGCTCGTCCACCTTGTCGCTTTCGAGTTGTTTCCTGTTGCCCTTTCGCAAATCTTCTGCCTTGAACTGTTCGATCTGTGTTCGCAAATCCTGTTCCCTTGCAAGGGCAAGCGTGTTTTGCTTCACGATGTTGCGGTAGAGCTTCATGCGTTTCCGATAGTTCAACACCAGCACCACGAGCAGCGTGAGCAGCAGGATGACCGAGCAGACCAACATCAGATTGACTTGATGCTGGCTCTTGATTTTCTCGTGATTGAGTTTCACTTCACCTTCTTTGCGGATGAGTTCGAACGCCATTTCACACTCTTTCTTCAAATGTTCTTTGTCGACGGCGTGAATGAGTCGCGACATCTTCTCGCTCTTTTTCAGATAGCCGAATGCCTTTTCGCGCTCGCCGAGACCCTCATGGCAGCGCGATAACATGAGATAACAGTCGGAAACCGATGTGTTCACATGGTGTTTTTCGGCAAGGGCAAGTGCTTTCTGTGCCATCTTTGCCGCCTCCCGATAGTTGCGACGGGCATAAAACAGCTGTGCATAGAGCATATACCATCTGGCAGAAACAGCTCTTGGACACCCTTGGAACGGATGGTACGGGCCAGCACTTTCTCGGCTTCGGCATATTTACCCACCTCTTTGAGAATCGTGGCGTGGATGATGAGCGAGGAAAAATCGTCAAAACGATACTTCTCCTGCAGGGCAAGGGCAATGCGGAAGTACTTGTCGGCCGTCTTCCTGTCACGTCTGATGAGGTACAGCTCTGCCATTTTGTAAGCACCGAGGTGTTCCATGCGGTGGTTCATGTTGCGCCTTCCGTATTCGTAACACTTCACTGCATATTGCAAACCGGCGGTGTCTTCCTGCATTTTCGACAAGATGGCAAGGTTACCGAAAATGCGTCCTTTAAGCCAGTCGAAGTTGGATTTCTCGGCATATTGCAGGCTTTTGAGGAAGTAATGTTGCGCCAAAAAGAGGTTCAACATTGTCGAAGCCTCGTAGATGCCGGTTGAATTGTAGGTAAGAGCCACGATGGAGTCGTTGCCGATGCTTTCAGCCAAGGCCCTTGCCTTCCCGATGTCGGCCATCGAGTATTTTCCTTTGCCGGTGTAGAGCAGGCTTGTTCCACGATAATAATAGGCATAACTCTCGATGCGTTTGTCATCGTGCGCCTTGGCATATGCCATCAAGCTGTCCGACAAAGGTCTCAACTGTCCGTATGCCAGTTCGTCCATCGCCGTCGTCCCTTTTCGGAGTAACACCTCGACCGGAGTTCTTTCAGCCCACAGACAGGCCGCCAAGCTCCATCCGATGAGCATCAACAGATATTTTCTTGCCGTCATCCGCTATCGCTCTCTTGTTCCTTTCGGAATGTATTCTTATCCTTTGGCCTGTACTTCCGCCGCTGATCGCCGACCCGATGTGCCGGCCGATAGCCCTTGATTTGTTCATATCTTGTTGGAAGAGTCATGGTTCTTCCACAATTTATCACCCACAAATATACGAAAAATGTTGCTCTTTGAACCTTGAAAGGCCTAAAACCAAATCGATTCATTGGGAAATAGTAGCCTTTTGAGTTCCTAATGAACCGATTGGAGAAATATGAAATGTGTAAAACGTTATAGATTTAGCTCCCTTCTAAGTATCTTGCTAAACTTCTTTGCACCAACGTCCGACAGGTGATCTCCGTCATAAAAATCATCTTCAACAAATCTTTTGTCACAAAAATAATTATGGTATTCGACGTTTTCCTCATCTACAAGTTTCTTGATACTGCTACTCATCACTTTTAATTGTTTCTTTTCAAGATGAATATAATAACTCTTCCAGACCGGAGTGGTAACCAAGATCATTCTGATACCATTATTTTTACAATACCGGGCCATAGATTTCAAGTAGTTATAGTTTTGGCTGAGACGAGAAAAGTCATCTTTTGTATGACGTCTTGCAGCTTCGACCGATATTGATTTATCCCAATTATCTTTATCTTTTTTATCAAGTGTATAACTTGTTCCCCATCCTTTCTCATCATATTTTGGTTGACTTTTTTCAAAGAAAGACGCTATCTTAGCTTTGTAAGATTGGAAAGAAGCAATTTCAAAATTGTATATAGAGAAGTTCGAGTGTTTCGGATATCCCATATATAGTTTATAGAATATAGCCCTATACCACTCTGCACCATTCTCTAAATCACCTGTAATCATTGTAAAATACGAAATGGGAATAATGATATTCTTTAGGTTTCTATGTTGGTATCTGCGCAATAAATAATCATCGTAGACTATTGTTTGAGACACATTTGCCAAACTGAAGGCGTCATTTCCCAAATACTTTGGGCTGATACCATAGAATCCATGAGAGCTTCCAAAAACCAAAGTATGAACTTCATTCCCATGTTCTCTCATCCATTCTTCTTTATACTTGTATTCGTTTGGTGATATTCTTGCAACACATTCACCAATGATCAACAATACGAAAAAAGGTAATATGAACAATAAACTTTTTATGATAAACGAACGCATATTGCTTAATTTAAAATTGGAAATAAATGAAGTCTTGTTGTGAACCGGCCATGGCCACAAGACACCAAATGAGAATATAATAAATTGTCCATCTTACTACACGATACTTCAGGAACTTTGGGGGATTGTCAATCTGCATACAATGGGCTTTGTTGCGCTGCAACCATTCTATTACGACCAACAAGAAACAATATACCAGAGCACGCTTACCCAAAACTTCTCCTTGGGTTATTGTCATGAACATTCTGTAAATATAATCGACAGCCTGTGACATACTATCTGAACGAAAAAGTATCCACCCGATGACAGCCAGAAAAAAAGTTATACACATTTGGATAAATCCTTTGAAAGAAGGCAACAAACGATTAGCTTCAACGGTCAATTGATGTTTGGTGTCAATATGCAACAACATGTAAGGAATGAATAAGAGAGCATGATACAACCCCCAACAGATAAATGTCCAGTTGGCTCCATGCCATAAACCACTCACACCAAACACAATCATCGTATTCCTCAATGTCTTTATTTGTGAAACTCTGTTGCCTCCAAGCGGGAAGTAAATAGTCGTCCCTTAAAAAGAGACGCTAAGCGGGAATTGATTCATCAATGACCTCTCTTTTAGCATTTCTCTTATTATTTTGAACAGGAACAAAAGAGCTCTCATGGCTCTTTTGAAGTTGTAAGCAGCCGCTGCCAACAGT
>JALETQ010000056.1 GCA_022781445.1 Prevotella sp. | reverse complement strand
AGAGACTGCAAGTGAAGAAGTTCGGACTCAAGACAACAAGCCGTATCAAGGCCTTCGTTTTCAAGTTTATCTCTGTCCCGGCCAAGTGGATCAGAACGTCGAGGCAGTCGGTGCTGAATATGTACACAGACAATCATGCCTCTAGAAACATGTTCAATACAGACTTTGGGTAATCGTTAGTGCTTGTCGGTGTTCAACGGCGTATTGCCTCAAGTCGCTGTGTGGGGTAAGGGGATGAAATGCTCTGTCACGAAAAATACGACACCATCATGACAGCCAGAGACAACAAAATGATGGGTATGAGCCAAACTGGCATTTTATCGCAACAGTTGCGGATTTGAGGTAATAGAATTTATGAGAACAAAATGAGCAACTATCAAAATAAATAACTACAGTTGCAACTGTGCACTTTTATTTGACAACGTACAATGAACTTTACCGTTCAAGTGACCCTTTATTTAATTGATTATCTACGGAACCCCCGTCGGGGTTTCTGTTCTTCCTCTTCTTCCTCTTCCATGGATATCCTGTAATTTTCAATTTCCATCCGAAGGTTTTTGGCATGTTCCCGGAACATGAAGTCTTGGAACGGGACATTTGAATCTTCCTCTCTTGATTTCACCAAGGCATTGATATATTCGGCCTTGTCCTCCTTTAATATCTTATTGGGCACCAGACCGAACTCATTCTGAAGATGATTCATGATCAATCTCGACATCCTGCCATTACCGTCTACCCATGGGTGGATCGTCACAAGTTGCAGATGTGCATCAAAACTCAAACGGTATTGCTCGTATACATCGGGATTATTTAAGAGCTGTTCCCTTCTCTCATTCATTTCTTCACAGAACTCTTTTAGTTTCTGTGGTACCTTTAGGTAATTCATGTATGACTTTCCTCCATATCCGGCTGTTACGTTTACAAGACGTAAATCCCCCTTTGATGAATCGAAAGTCCCGGCAAGTGTATTATACGCCGCACCTGTTCTTCTCATCACTATTGACGACAGTTGCTTTAGCATATCAACAGAGAAAGGGGTATGCTCCCTTGCCATTTCCATGCTTTGCTCATAAGCATCCTTAAGATCAAGGTTCATGTTTTGCTCAATGATGTTCTTTCCTTTGGCCGTAATGCCTTCGTCGAAAAGCAGCTGGTTCTCCACTTCGGTCATCGTTGACCCTTCGATGGCCGTTGAATGGGTTACAATTGAGTATAGATAGAACTTTTCATAGTCTATCTGCTCTTGGAAGCCCGAGCTTTTATGTTCTTCCAGTATATCTAAAAAATCTTGTTTTGTCATAATTGCCTTACCTTTAACGACAGCAAATATACTAATTTACGGTCGATTAATCATTGTTTTAAGGAAAAAATCTGTCATGTTGACAGGCATGATGTCATACATTATAGAAACTCGGTGATATTTCGACACTATATATTAAATCACTTCAGAATGATATAACTGCAACCATTCCGGAATCGTGTAGAGGACCAAAAAAGACGGGCAAAAGTGGCATAATTCAAATAAAAACCGTAACTTTGCACCGATTTTGGCGTAACCGCTGGCAATGGACGAGTCATTGGCCATGTTGCGTCGAACCAACAAATCATAAATGAAATAGCAAAATGGACTTGATTAAAGTTGCCGAAGAGGCATTTGCAACCGGAAAAAAATTCCCTGAATTCAAAGCGGGCGACACCGTTACCGTGGCTTACAAAATCGTCGAAGGTAACAAAGAGCGTATCCAGCTCTACCGTGGTGTGGTCATCAAAATCGCCGGTCATGGCGACAAAAAACGATTCACCGTTCGCAAAATGTCGGGAACCGTGGGCGTAGAACGTATCTTCCCCATCGAATCGCCCAACATCGATTCGATTGAAGTAAACAAGATTGGTAAGGTGCGTCGCAGCAAACTCTACTATCTGCGTAAGCTCACTGGTAAGAAAGCACGTATCGCTGAAAAGCGTACAGCCACTCAAGCCGCAGACAAAGCGTAATTGCGCTTTGATTTGTTCCTCCGGCGACGGCAAGGATGGGGCAACCGTCAATCCGTCATCGGCGAAGGATATTTGCAACCAAGCAAAAAAAGAGGTCGGAAATCATTTCCCGACCTCTTTTTTTGATGTTGTTTGTTCGTCTTCGTAATTCGATTGTCCGTCAGATTCGCCGTGGAGTGCATGCTGCAAGCTCTCCCAATCTTGAAAACCTGCCAGCAACGACAGCTTGTCGAGGGTGTCTCGGCTCGGCTTTTCCATGCCGTGAAGAATGGTCTTGACCTTTTTGGCGACAAGAATATTCTTAGACTTCCGCCCCAAATCGTTTTCAAGAACTTCCAACAGTTTTTTTAATGCTTGAATTTTCTTTTCCATAACATGTCTTTTCGACGGGTGCAAAGGTAAGGATTATTTGCGAAGACTGTTGCATGAACGATGAAAAAAGCGTAATTTTGCACGCACAAAAAGTAGGAAAGCTCCGAATAAAAACAAGTAATCTGTATCGAGCGGTCGCATGACCGATTGAGGGTAAATAATTGAAATCTTATGAAAGAACTGACACTGAAATACGGTTGCAACCCCAACCAGCAACCGTCAAGAATCTATATCGACGAAAGCGAGTTGCCCATCGAAGTGGTGAACGGACGTCCCGGGTACATCAATTTTCTCGATGCACTCAATGCTTGGCAGCTCGTGAGTGAACTCAAAGCTGCCACCGGCATGCCGGCTGCAGCTTCGTTCAAGCATGTTTCGCCGGCAGGTGCTGCCATCGGACTTCCGCTCAGCGACACCCTGCGCAAAATTTATTTCGTCGACGACCTGTCCATTGGGCTGACACCGCTCGCGGCGGCCTATGCAAGGGCACGCGGAGCCGACCGCATGAGTTCGTACGGTGATTTCGTGGCACTGAGCGATGTGTGTGATGCGGCCACGGCAACACTCCTCAAACGTGAGGTAAGCGACGGCGTCATCGCTCCCGGATTCACTCCCGAAGCCATTGATATCCTGCGCGATAAACGCAAAGGAACCTACAACATGATCAAAATCGATGCCGGTTATCGTCCCCAACCCATTGAGCGCAAGCAGGTGTTCGGCATCACTTTTGAACAGCAACGTAACGAAATCAAGCTCGATTCGGACGATTTGTTTGCCAATATCCCCACTGTCAATAAGACGTTCAGCGAGGAGGCCAAACGCGATTTGATGATTGCACTCATCACACTGAAATACACCCAGAGCAATTCGGTGTGCTATGTGAAGGACGGACAAGCCATCGGCATCGGTGCCGGACAGCAAAGCCGCATCCATTGCACCCGATTGGCAGGATCGAAAGCCGACATCTGGTGGTTGCGCCAGCATCCCAAAGTCATGAACCTGCCGTTCGTGGAGAAAATCAGAAGGGCGGATCGCGACAATACCATCGACATCTACATCAGTGAAGACTACGAAGATGTGTTGGCTGAGGGCGTTTGGCAGCAGTTCTTTACCCGCAAGCCCGAAGTGTTCACTGCTGCCGAAAAACGCGAATGGATAGCCCGCAACACCGGTGTGGCACTGGGCAGCGATGCGTTTTTCCCCTTCGGCGACAATATCGAGCGGGCACACAAGAGCGGCGTGACCCACATTGCACAGGCAGGAGGGTCGGTGCGCGATGACCATGTGATTGCCACCTGCGACAAATACGGCATCGCCATGGCATTCACCGGCATCAGGCTGTTCCATCACTGATAACTTTTCGGATCGTTGCGACAGGTTGGCGACCTTGACCCTCCGCCATGTCCGAATGCAAGCCGATGGCATCGTTGGCACAGTTCTGCGAACGTTAGCTGTCTGGGCGAAAGCAATCGTGTATCGGATATATCACTCTCATCATAACTAACACCCCTAACCGTACTATCATGACTGACATAGACGAGATTATTTCCGGTGGTGGCATTGTTTTTCGGAAGGCAAAACCGTCTTCGGAAGATGCCGGCAAAGTGAAAACCAAAGCCAAGAAAAAGAAGTATATCACCGGTGCGCACGGCTCGGGCAGTGCCCGGCAGAAAGCCAAATACCGCCAACAACGCGCCAACAGGCACAAATAATCGGAAAGAACAAATTCCGATCAGTTCATGACTGAATTAAATGAATCCGGCCGTCGGGTGTGGGTCGGATGATATTTTCCCGTTAACATCAGGGCAGGTGTCTGATACCTTATTATATTTATGGGGTTCGTCGCCTGCTTTTTCTTGTTGTTCGACAAGGAATGTCGGAAATGACTGATTCATGAATCGGCCGTGACGATTTCTGTCGATGTCGGCAATAGCCCCGACCTTTTCCGACAATTGAAGTTGGATAGCCGTGAATGAGCTTTGAAAAACTCCGTTGATGGTATGTATTTTCGTTCGATTTGGTCTGCATTTTTGTCGTATGAAATGAAAACCGGGAGCGAAAAACTTTCTGTCTTTCAGTCGGTGACATTCGTTTGAACGTCCTTTTGAAAGGAGAAAGGATGGGTTGGCAAGTTAAATATGTTAATAATCAAAAAATAGTTCTCCCTTACACATCTCCCGTTAAGTATAAGTCTGAAATGTTTTGTATCTTTGCAGTCCGATTATTTCGGGGATGAACTTAGAGTCCCCAAGTACGGAAGTGTTAATAGTGGCACTTTTGGCCGGGTGTCATGGTTAGTGAATCGACCGTACGAAGACAAGTCTTCAGGTGTTGCAAAGGCAGTAGATGTCTGTGCGTCTTTCCGTTTGGGCTTGTCGAAAGAGAATCACAAACATGTTTTTTAGTAGAAAATCGATTAAAAAGAATGAACACTTTAAGTTACAAGACGATTTCCATTAACAAGGAAACGGCACAGAAAGATTGGGTGGTCATAGATGCCACCGACCAAGTAGTTGGTCGTCTCTGCTCAAAAGTTGCCAAACTGCTGCGCGGAAAGCACAAACCTTCTTTCACTCCGCACGTTGATTGTGGTGATAACGTAATCATCATCAACGCCAAGAAAATTGTTTTTACCGGCAAAAAAGAAACCGATAAGGTTTATACACGCTACACCGGCTATCCCGGAGGACAGCGTTTCAATACCCCGGCATCACTCCGCACCAAAAACGATGGCGCAGAACGCATCATCCGTCATGCCGTGAAAGGTATGCTTCCTAAAGGTATCTTGGGACGTCACTTGCTCAACAACCTCTATGTTTATGAAGGAACCGAGCACAATCACCAAGCTCAACAACCCAAAGCAATCGATATTAACCTGTTTAAATAATCAAAAACGATGGAAGTAATTAACGCAATCGGTCGCCGTAAAAGTGCTGTAGCACGCGTTTATCTCAGCGAAGGCACAGGTAAAATCACCATTAACAAAAAAGATATCGAAGTATATTTCCCCTCAGCTATCCTGCAATATGTGGTGAAACAACCCCTCAACTTGCTCGAAGTAGCCGACAAATACGATATTAAAGCCAACCTCGACGGTGGCGGTTTCACCGGACAAAGCCAGGCTTTGCGCATGGCTATCGCCCGTGCTTTGGTGAAAATCAACGCAGAAGACAAGAAATCGCTCAAGACCCAAGGCTTCCTCACTCGCGACTCTCGCGCTGTTGAACGTAAAAAGCCCGGTCAGCCCAAGGCTCGTCGTCGTTTCCAATTCAGCAAGCGTTAATATTCGGACGAACGGTGGGGAACTTCCTCCGCATCGTTTCCGCCTGTATATCTTTCGCAACCATCCTGAAAAGGAAGCAGTTTAGCATCTAAACCGAAATGACTTTGCGTATCGCATCCCCCGATACTGACATTCTTTCCATTCATCGCGAACATAATCGGAAATCAAATCGTGAAGAAACAATGTCAAATACGTGTCATCAAACCGATAATCGGGACATGAGATGAACGGCAACATGCTGAAATCAATGATGCAACTCGCTGACTTCATCAAGCAACGTGCCGTCACTGTCATGACGAAACGCAAACTACTTTTCGGCTGATTCTAACAAACAGAATTTCAAAAAGAAAGTAAACAACCTATCAAAAAAGAAAAAGAAACATGGCAAGAACAAACTTTGACCAGTTATTACAAGCAGGATGCCACTTCGGTCACCTGCGTCGCAAGTGGAATCCCGCAATGGCTCCCTACATCTTTATGGAGAGAAACGGCATCCACATCATCGATTTGCACAAAACCGTAGCCAAAATAGACGAAGCCGCAGAGGTACTCAAAGGTATCGCCAAGGCCGGAAAGAAGATCCTTTTCGTCTCTACTAAAAAACAAGCCAAAGAGATTGTGGCAGAGAAAGCTGCAAGCGTGAACATGCCCTACGTCATCGAAAGATGGCCCGGCGGTATGCTTACCAACTTCCCGACCATCAGAAAGGCGGTTAAGAAGATGACCACCATCGACCGTTTGATGAACGATGGAACTTATTCTAACCTTTCTAAAAGGGAACTTTTGCAGGTTACTCGTCAGAGAGCCAAGCTCGAAAAGAACCTCGGTTCTATCGCTGACCTCTCTCGTTTGCCTAACGCTCTCTTCGTAATCGACGTGATGAAAGAACACATCGCCGTCAAAGAAGCCAAGCGTCTCGGTATTCCTGTGTTCGCAATCGTGGACACCAACTCCGATCCGAATGACATCGACTACGTAATTCCTGCCAACGACGATGCCAAAGACAGCATAGAGACCATTCTCGCTGCCTGCTGTGCTGCCATCGCTGAAGGCTTGGAAGAACGCAAAATCGAGAAGGCTGACGAGAAAGCTGCTGCCGAACAAAGCGAAGAAGCTGCCGAAGCTCGCCCCCGTCGTGCCCGTCGTGCCCGCAAAGACGAGGATGCTGCCGAGGCTTCCGCTCAGGTAGAAGCTCCTGCTCAAGCTGAAGTCGCAGAGACTCCCGCTACGGAAGAGGAAGCTCCTGCTGCCGAATAATCATTTCTATCCGCAAGGATAATACTGTTGAATGAAAGAGGTCGGACGGACTTGGTGTCGCTCGTGTCCGGTTTTCCATCCTCATGTGATGTTTCGTTGATCACGAATGTGTTATCAAGAACGTCCGGAATCGAGTGTTCATTGTCCCGTCGGGCATCTTTCATTCACTACAAACACCTCACATCTATACACCAATCATAAAATATTTGAAGCTATGGCATACAAACCAAATATGGAAGATATCAAGAAGCTCCGCACCATGACTGGTGCCGGTTTGGCTGACGTGAAAAACGCCTTGACCGAATCTGAAGGAGACTTCGACAAAGCTAAAGACTTACTTCGTGAAAGAGGATTGGCTATTGCCGCCAAACGTTCTGATCGCGAAACCTCAAACGGATGCGTGCTTGTAAAGCAAGTGGACGGATTTGCTGCAATGGTTGCCGTGAAATGCGAAACCGACTTCGTGGCCAACGGTGCCGACTTCATCGCCATGACCGAAAGCATCCTCGACGCAGCCATCGCCGCCAAAGCCAAGACACTCGAAGAAGTAAACAACCTTACCTTGGCTTCCGGTGGTGTTGCATCCGAAGTTGTGACACAACGTTCGGGTATTACGGGCGAGAAAATGGAAATCGACGGATACAATTTCCTCGAGGGCGACAACATCGCCATCTATGATCACATGCACCGTCATACCCTTGCTACGATGGTTCAGCTCAACAAAGACAATGCCGATGCCGCTTACAAGGTTGCCATGCAGGTGGCTGCCATGAAGCCTATCGCCCTCGATGAGTCAAGCGTTTCGCAAGAAGTGAAAGACGAGGAGTACAAAGTGGCTGTTGAAAAGACCAAGGAAGAGCAAGTTGAAAAGGCTGTTATCGCTGCCATCAACAAGGCCGGTATCAATGCAAACCTCGTGGATAGCGAGGATCATATCGAATCAAACATCAGCAAAGGATGGCTTACAGAAGAACAGGCTGCCACGGCTCGCGAAATCCGCGCCAAGGTTGCCGCTGAGAAAGCTGCCAACCTCAACATGCAGATGATTGAAAACATTGCCAAAGGTCGCCTGGCCAAGTTCTTCAAGGAGAACTGCCTCGTGGACCAAGAGTTCCAATTTGGCGACGGCGACAAGATGAATGTTGCCGAATGGCTCAAGAAACAAGACAAGGACTTGCAGATTACCGCTTACAAACGTTTCACGCTTGCCGGTGAGTAATTGAAGTCTGTATTTTCAATACGACCGTATGACCGATCTTTCTCTTGTCGAAAGATCGGTTTTTTTGTTGCCGTTCGCAGACAGAGATATGTAGACTTTCGGTTGTTTCCTTTCCGTTTTGCATCGTGTGACGGCTTGCCTGTTACCCGATGCCGGAGGAACACAGGCCTTGCAGCACCTGCTTGACAAGATGATCTCACCGCTTTGTACCGATAGCCTGCATCCGTTCTTGGCCGTTTCGTCCCTATCTCTCATCTGAATCCTGCTCGTTTTCGTTCACTTGCCGGTGTCTTTTCTCTTGTTTTGTTACAGGCGTAGCGGGTTACGGCAATACAAAACGACCATCAAACGGCTCAACCGTCAAACGATACCGACCCGAAATCTCATGGTCCGCTTTGGGATTAACCGCCGTTCCGGATGTTCGGCCATCAGGCAAAACCGGCTCCGGCTATGATGACCGATCGGGGTCTGCGACGATGCGCGATGTCATTCTCCCACAATATTTTGCACGGATGTGCCGATTTACGCACGGTTTTGCGTATCTTTGTCACGCCAAATTCACCCGACAACATGAAAAGCGACCAACTTACTTTTGTACTTTTCGGAAACGACTATCGGAAAAATGCCACGGCGACCGTGTCGAAAATACTGACGTTCCTTCTTGATAGGGGTGCGAAAATATATATGGAAACCGCTCTCCACGATTATCTGGCAACCCATGAGCCTCGTTTGTGTGAGGGAATCGAGCCTTTCGGCAGCATCGATGTCGATGCCGATTTTGCCATTTCGATGGGCGGTGACGGCACTTTCTTACGCGCTGCGGCTCATGTCATCGACCGAAACATTCCCCTGCTGGGCATCAATACCGGTCGTCTGGGCTATCTGGCCGACGTGCATCCCTGCGATGTCGAATCGGCTTTGTCCGTTATTTTCGAAGGGAATTATACCCTTGAGCAACGCTCCGTGTTGCAGGTCACTTGCGGAGCCTCCGAACTTCTTGCTCATCCATACGCCCTCAACGACATCGCCATCCTCAAGCGCGACAATGCTTCGATGATCGATATCAAGACAATCGTTGATGAAGAACATATCATCACCTATCGGGCTGACGGTCTGATTGTCAGTACCCCCACCGGCAGTACCGCCTATTCGCTTTCCAATGGTGGCCCCATCATGGTGCCCCAAGCCCCCATTATCGGGCTGACCCCCGTTGCTCCCCATTCGCTCGGCATTCGTCCGCTGGTACTTTCGGACGATGTGGAAATACAACTCCACGTTGCCAGCCGATCGCACAATTATCTTGTCGCCGTCGACGGACGCTCGGTGAGTTGCAGCGATGACAATCCGCTCATCATCAGGAAAGCCCAACGACAGCTCCCGATGCTTAAAACGGGACGGCAAAGCTACTTCACCACCCTCAAGGAGAAGATGATGTGGGGGCGCGATAACCGCGAGGAGGAATGCCCATGAGTCTGCATTCGATATTCGCTCCGGCCGATTCCAAATATACCATCAAGTTCATTGTCGGGTGGTTGTGGAAACTTTGGAAGGGGCATCGCCTGCAAACCACCCTCAATGCCCTCATCGGGTTGGCATCGGTCGCGGTCAATTTGGGTAAGGTGTGGGCAGTCAAACATGCCATCGACATAGCCGCCGGCAACCTCGACGGCTCCATTCCTGCTGCCGTAGCCGTCATGGCAATTCTCACGCTTTCCGATTTCGGACTGAACATCCTCAGCATCTGGGTAAAAAACATCTTGGGCATCAAGGCACAGAACCGTATGCAGCAGCTCATGCTCGACCGCATCCTGCGTTCGGAATGGCACGGAAAGGAGAGCCGACACAGCGGTGACATCATCAACCGGCTGGAATTTGACGTGACCAATGTGGTGCGCTTTCTCACCGAAACGCTGCCTGCCACCCTCTCCACCCTTGCCCTTTTCATCGGTGCTTTCTTCTTTCTTTATTCGATGGACAAGCTGTTGGCGTTGGTCATCATCGCCATCCTTCCCGTCTTCATGTTGTTCAGTCGGTTGTATGTACGGCGTATGCGCAAGCTCACCCGTAAGGTTCGTGAAAGCGATTCGAAGGTGCAGAGCATCCTGCAGGAAACCATCCGTAACCGCATGGTCATCAAAACACTGGAGAGCAACGGCGAAATGGTCAACCGATTGGAGGAAATCCACAGCGAACTGCGTCACAATGTGGTCCGGCGCACCTCTTTTTCGGTGTGGTCGAGTTTCATCGCCAGTTTCGGTTTTTCGCTGGGTTATCTCGTTGCTTTCACATGGAGTGCCTTCCGCCTCGCCAATCACACCCTCACTTTTGGCGGCATGACAGCGTTTTTACAGCTCGTTCATAAGATACAGGCACCCGCCCGCACCCTCACAAGTCTGGTACCCGAGTTTGTCAGTGTACTCACGGCTGCCGAGCGACTCATCGAGTTGGAAGAGACACCTACAGAAGAACAAGGTGACAACATCGTCATGGCTGCCCCCTGCGGCATCAGGTTCAATCATGTGTACTATCGGTATGATGAAGACGAAGGGAACATCCTCGAAGACTTCTCGTTCGACTTCAAACCCGGTACCTGTACTGCCATTTTGGGTGAAACGGGTGCCGGCAAGACCACGATGATACGTATGGTGCTGGCATTGATACGTCCTCAGCAGGGAAGTGTCGAAATCTATGATGCCGATCGCAGTGTGGAACTGTCGGCATTGCTTCGTTGCAACTTCGTCTATGTGCCGCAAGGCAACACGCTCATGAGCGGAACCATCCGCGAGAACCTTCGGTTGGGCAAGCTCGATGCCACCGATGAGGAGATGCTTGAGGCCTTGCACAAGAGTTGTGCCGACTTCGTTGCCGATCTTCCTGCCGGTCTTGACACCGTTTGCTCGGAGTCGGGTGGGGGATTGAGTGAAGGACAAGCGCAGCGCATCGCCATTGCACGCGCTCTTCTACGCAACCGCAGTGTCATGCTCTTTGACGAATCGACCAGTGCCCTCGATCCCGATACCGAGAAGAAGCTCCTTAACAACCTTTTGGCAGACAACACCAAGACAATTCTTTTCATCACTCACCGTCCTGCCATCGTGGCATACAGCCACCAATCCATCACCATAGAGCGTCGCTGACACTCCTTTCTGTGGGTTCATAAACTCTCCTTTTGTCATCCTCCCCGGCCGTTCGTCGGCACCATTCGTGTTCCTGTATTCTCGGATATGTTTTTTGTCGTGCTGCAAAACCTGTCCTTTCGTCGGGTAAAAGTACCCCTTTTGCCCGGCAATCGTGCCCCTTTCGCGAGATAAAAGGGCAGGTTTTGTGAAGAATTTGTAAAGTGTTGGCTGATGGTTTGTTATCGATGTGGTTAATAAATTCCAATCGCGCATCAGCCCGTTTAGTTCCCATTTCGTGCCGTTCATGACATTCCCCGTGCGGTTTCGTCCGCTTGCCGACAGCTTGTTTGTCGGTTTGTTTTGCCATAACCTGCCAAGTCCGCATCAACTTGACAGCCCGTCTGCCCGACAATCAAATGAAACCGACTCGGACACCCATGACCGACCGGAGATAAAAGTCGTGTTCCGAGAGGAGAGAAAGCCGTGATGAAGATGGTGGAATGGCAAGAAACGGTATGTATGACATGAGATGTTTAATATTTGTAAATCAATAAATAAAGCATCAATAAACATTAAATATATTGTCAAACGAACGGAAATACAGAACAATTAAACTACCTTTGCGACCAATTTTGTAAACACATATTAAGATGAAGACTATCAAAATTCTCGCAGTGAGTGTGTTTCTCGCACTCGGCAGCAACGTTTTTGCAGGCGGATTGCTCACCAATACCAATCAAAACATCGCATTCAACCGCATGTTTGCCCGCGTGGGAACCATCGGTATCGACGGCGTATACAGCAATCCGGCCGGTGTCGCTTTTCTGAGCAACGGCCTGCACCTGTCGTTCAACTTCCAGAATGTATATCAAACCCGCACCATCAAGAGCGGCTTGACCGTTCCGAGCCTTCAAGGTACTCCGTTTTACCAGCCGTTCAGCCTCTTTGAGGGCGACCAAAACGGCATCAAGGAGTTCAAGGGCGAGGCGGCCGTGCCCATCCTTCCTTCGTTTCAGGCCGCCATGAACTACGACAAATGGGGCTTCCAGCTAGGCTTCGGCATCATGGGCGGTGGTGGAAAAGCCACTTTCAACGACGGACTTGCCTCGTTCGAGCGCACCGTTGCCATGATTCCGGCACTGCTCGCATCGCAAGGATTGACGTCTGCCACACCGGGTTACTCGGTCAACAGCTATCTCAGCGGCCGCCAGTACATATACGGTTTGCAACTGGGTTCGACCTATAAGATCAACGACAAGGTGGCGGTCTATGGCGGCTTGCGTTTCAATTATATCAGCAACCGTTACGAAGGAAGCATCACCGGCATCACGGCCAACATCGACGGAAAGAACGAGAATCTCTACGATTTCTTCGGTTCGAAGGCTGAAGCACTCAACCAACTGGTACTCTTATACACCACCAAGGCCGACAATGCCGCCAACGACGTGGAGCGTGGCAAACTGTTGGGCGAAGCCGAGAAATACAAGGCGATGGCAGAAGGCATGCAAACCACGCGCCAACAGTTTGCCGACCGTCACCTCGACTGCACCCAGAGCGGATGGGGCATCACTCCGATCATCGGCGTAGACGTGAAGTTGAACCGTCTGAACATCGGTGCCCGTTATGAATTCACGACCCGTCTCAACATTGAAAACAAGACCAAACACGATGACACGGGGCTTTTCAAGAACGGTGTGAACACGCCCAACGACCTGCCCGGCATCTTGGCCGTAGGTGCCCAATACGAAGTGTTGCCCCAATTCAGGGTCAGCGCAGCCTACCATTACTACTTCGACAAGAGTGCCCGCATGGACAAAGACAAGCAGAAGCTCTTGAAAAGCAACACGCAGGAGATGTTGTTGGGTGCAGAATATGACATCACCAAGGCCGTTCAGGTCAGTGCCGGCGTGCAACGCACGAAGTACGGCCTTGGCAATGGCGAATTCTTGAGCGACCTCAGCTTCGTGACCAGCAGCTATTCGGTGGGCTTCGGGGCCGGCATCAGGCTCAAAGAGAACATGAAACTCAATGTGGCTTATTTCTGGACAAACTACGAAACATTCGACAAGGCTTACGACATGACCGTCACTACGCCCTCAGGCAGCCTGCCCGTCAAGGCAACCGACTCGTTCACACGTACCAATAAGGTGCTGGGCGTGGGTCTCGACATCGACTTCTAAGTAGTCGGCGCAAGCATCGCGAAGGCTGTTCGGGCAGCAGCCTTCAGCCATCACAAACCAACTGTTTCATCAATATGCACGAAAGGGCGAGCCCATCCGTTGGATTCGCCCTTTCAATTTCATTCCGGATCAATCCCAAGCGACCCGACGGTATGCGGCATTCCGGGCTCCCGTGACCGGTCCGGATGGATGGATTCTTCATGCGTTCCGCTCTTTTCGGCCGATGTTTCAGTCTTCGTTTGTGTTTTTCATAAGCCCTGCCGTTCAGTTAGTCATGTCTTTGTGGGGCATATTCTCCTTTTTTTTGTATTTTTGCGGGAGCTAAATCATTCAATATCATGCAGCACAACAGAATATCATTGCTCCTCTTCGGCTGGATTTGTGCCCTGTCATCATGGGGGCAGATACCCGTTTGGTCCAAGATGTCGTCCCTGATCCGGCAGGTCGTCGTGGAACAGAAGCACGAAGCGCGCCGCATGCCGGGCAGGCATCGCGACACCGAAATATGTGCGCTTGTGCGCCTTTCGGATCGCCAAGAAGATGTGCTGACAAGTCAGGGGGCGCGCATTCTGGCACGCGTGGGCAACATCTATGTTGCAGCCCTGCCTGTTTCTGCCATCGCAAGGCTGTCTGCCCTGCCGTCGGTGGAGCGCATTGAGGCAGGCAAAAGCCGCTCGCTGACCCTCGACACGATGGGTGTCATCATCCGTTCGCGAGCCGTTCATGCCGGCACCGGACTGCCACAGGCATTCACCGGGAAAGGTGTCATAATGGGTATTATGGACGTAGGCTTCGACCTCACGCATCCCACGTTCTTCGATACCACTGCAACCCACTACCGCATACGCCGCTTCTGGGATCAGTTGTCGGTCGATACCATCGGCAGTACCTGCTATGTGGGTGCCGACTATACCACCGAAGATGCCATCAGAGCCTACCGACATTCGCGCGACAACCTCATACAGAGTCATGGTACCCATACGTTGGGCATTGCGGGGGGCAGCGGTTATGACTCGCCTTACCGGGGATTGGCCTACGAAAGCGACCTGTGCTTGGTCAATAACGCCGTTCAGTCGGACATCGGGTTGATTGATTCTGCCAAAATTCTGATGTATACGTATGCCACCGATGCCCTCGGCTTCAAGTATATCTTCGACTATGCCGCATCGGTGGGAAAGCCTTGCGTCATCAATTTCAGCGAAGGCTCTTACGAAGACTTCCGCGGCGACGACGTGTTGTATTACGAAATGCTCGACAGCCTTGTCGGTCCGGGAAGGATTCTGGTGGCTTCGGCAGGAAACGAAGGCAACAAAAAGACCTTCTTCCGCAAGCCTGCCGGCGTGGAGTCGATGGGTACTTTTGTCTATTCGCCCCAAAACAGTGTGGTGGCCACCGTCAAGTCGAAGGATGATTTTGCCATCCGAACCACTATTTACGGCAACGGGAAGACAACCGTCGAACACCACACCGCCGACATAAGGCAAGCTGCCGATGGCGAATACAGTGACAGCATCAGGGTCGATGACTACGTCTACCGCTTCGATTACATTGCTTACAGGTCGGCTTACGACTCCACCGAGTGGGTCATTGACTATCGCTTGTCGGCCGACAGTCGCGAGATAGGCGGCGGTATCCCCGTTTCGGTCGAGGTGAAGGGTACCGATGCCGACGTGGAATACTATCGTGCAAGCGGTTATCTGCTCACTAACGAACTCGATCCGCAGCTCGACGCGGGCGAAAAGGTGCGCAATATCCACTCGCCGGGCAGTGCCCCGAGGGTGATTTGCGCGGGTGCCACCGGCTATCGCACCGGTGTGACAAATTATCTGGGCGAAAATGTGACGTTCGATCAGGGAAACGATGGCAGACGAAGCAGCTATTCTTCGGTGGGACCGACCTACGACGGACGCGTGAAACCCGATGTCATGGCTCCCGGCACCAACATCATCTCGTCATACAGCAGCTACTATATGGAGGCCAATCCTTATGCTTCGGACCTCAAAAGCAATGTTGCCACCTTCGATTTCGACGGCCGTACCTATGCTTGGAACTGCAATTCGGGAACTTCCATGGCTACTCCGGCTGTGGCAGGTGCCATCGCTTTGTGGTTGCAAGCCAATCCGTTGCTCACTCCCGAAGACATTTTGGGCATCTTCTCGCGCACCTGTCGGCAATACGATGCCGCACTTCCGCATCCCAACAATGAATATGGCTATGGCGAAATCGACGTGTATCGGGGAATGCTTGATGTACTCGGACAGAACGGAATAGCCGAAGAATATCGCCAAACGACCGCCCTCGGCATCGAAATCGATGCTCTCGGACGCAGTCTTAGTCTTATTTCCGCTTCGCCCGTTGCCCATTCTTTCAAGGTGAAACTGGTGAGTCTCGAAGGTAAATCTGTCCTGCAACGACAGTTGAAAGGCGGCAATGACCGGTATGCCGTCGACGTTTCTCGGCTTCCAAGAGGCGTTTTCGTCTTGTTGATCGAGGGTGATGCCGAGGTGAAAGGTTCACAACTGATACGTATCTGATCCGAAACGGCCGGTTATTCGTGGCATTACTACAGGATAACATCGGGAGAAACAGCGACAACGACACCCCCCAAAAAGCACTCTAACCTTCATCCATGAACAAACAGAAATACACCTCATCCGGATCGGTCGGCGGACGAATCAACGGTCAGAAAGCCTTTCCGGTACGTGAATCGAACATCGAATTGTTGCGCATCTTGGCCATGTTGCTGGTCGTTTTGTTTCATATCGACCTCCTCGGCATGAGCCTCGACACGGCATCTGCCGACCGATGGCAGGACGTTTCGTTGGTAGGTTATGCTTGGTTGAAGAGCTTGTCGATGCCGTGTGTCAATCTTTTCGTGTTCATTTCGGGATGGTTCGGCATTCAATTTGACCGCCGCAAGTTCTTGTCGCTGTGCTTCACGGTGGCTTTTTTCTCCGTTTCGATTTACTTTTACTACGTCCTGACAGCCTCCGACGTGACCTTCTCGCTGAAAAAATTCCTCTACACGGTGTTCGGTCTGGGTTATTGGTTCGTTCCGTCCTATCTGCTTCTGTATCTGTTTTCGCCCGTCCTCAACCGCTTTGCCGATGTTTCCGACCGCAAAACATTCGGAACGACCCTCGTCGGGCTTTACCTCTTCATGTTCGTTTACGGCTGGCTCTTCGACAATCACTGGTTTGACAAAGGCTGTTCGCCCTTGTTTTTCTTCTATCTTTACCTCACGGCACGCTACTTTCATCGTCATCCCGTGCCGTTGACACGCCTCGGTTGGCAGGTCTATGCCGCAGTTTTCGTTGCCGTTTCGGTCGTTGTCGCCTTATTGGCGTTGCTGTTGTTCAGGTCGGGAGCCGACCTTTGGGCTTGGCGTTTGTTCCATTACAACTCGCCTTTCAACCTGTTGGAAACGCTGTCGCTGTTCTTTTGCTTCACCCGACTGCATTTCTCGAGTCGTTTCATCAACCGATTGGCATCGGTGAGCTTTGCCATTTACCTGTTCCATGCCCATCCTTTGTTCTTCGAAAAAGTATTCCATCCCTTCTTTTACGGCTTGTTTCTCCGCGCATCCGGCCTTCCTTTTGCGGGGTATGCCGTCGGCTTCGTGGGGCTGATGGTCGTGGGCTCGATGGCATTCCATCTGTGTCGTGTTGCAGTTTGGAAAGGTTGGGACGGCTGTTGCCGATTCATTCGTGGGAAAAAGTGATGCTGAACGAAGATGAAACCGCTTGCCGTTGCAAAGTCGCAGAGCCACACCTAACGGGTAATTTGCCACACGTTGCCGATGAAAACATACGAAAAATCCTCCTTTTCGGTTCAAGCAAAGGAGGATTTTGGGTCATATTGCGTGGCAGGATGTACACTGAAAAAAGGCAATACCATCCGTATCAAGGCAAACGTGTACCGCATCGGTCTGCCGATAGACTGCCGCCGGCTGCCGAAAGTATGCTGTCGGCTTTATCAAAGACTTGCTGCCGGCAGTCTGAAAGGCTTACCCTTCGTTGAGCATGGCACTCATTTCGAGTTTTTCGTCACCGAGAATCATGTCCGCCAGTTGGGCAATCGTGATGTAACGCGCCTCGACATGAGGTTTGTCGGTGCGGATGACATTGCCGCTTCGTATGATATAGAAGGCATCGTTTTGCTCGAGTTGTTCGTCGTTTACATGGAGAATTTCCTCCAATTCGGGATGAATGCGGGCATAGAGAGCCAAAGCCTGCTCGGCATCGATGACCCTGATCATGCCCGCAATGGGCTTCTCGATGGGTTGGCTGCCGGTGAGAAGACGCTCCTCCTGCAAGATTTTCCATTGCTCTTCGTCGTGCAATACGATGCAGTCCTTGGCACGTTGCAGACTGTCGAGCCGTTCGAAAGGTGTCGAAACCACATCGGCCAACGGGGGCGTGCAGGTGACTTGCTGCACGAATCCCATCTCGCCATACCATCTGTAGAGCCATTCTTCCGCCGGAATGAGGGCGGCAAACACCTTCTTGGCGCATTTCATCTTGTGCAGGGCCTGCAGCATGATGTTGCGGCCGATGCCCTCCTTGCGGCAGTTTTCGTCGACCGACGTGCCGCTCACATAAGAAATGGGAGCTTCTTCGCCATGATACAAGAGGGTATAGGGCAGCGTTTGTACGGCTCCCACGATCTTGTTGCCGATGATGGTAAAGCAGTTGTACTCATGGCGGAACACTTTGGTGAAGTAGAGTTCTTCGAAAGCTTCCGAGTCTTGGAAGGTGCGGTGCCACAACGCCCGTGTTTCGTCCTTTATTCTGTCGGGAGATGCAAACTCGCCCGGCGGCTTCGACTCGGTGACGGCATATTTCATGAGCAGTATTTCGGGGCGATATGACAGCTTGGCCTTGCGCAATCCCTCCAGCCCCATGTCGTCTTCGCGGTTGATATAGGTGTATTTTTCGGGCAGACGCTTCACAAACTCTTGGTTGATCATCTGATAGGCACCCTCATAATCGGAGTCGGCCTTCTCCACCAGCACGTCAAACGTATCGTCGGTGAGCGGACATCCGTAGGTGAAAGCCACCAAGTTGCCGTCCACCCAAAGCGTTCCGCCCACGAGCTGCAGTTTCTCCCAACGGCGCATGGAGCGTGTCATGGCCCTCAGTTCGTACATCATGCTTTCTCCCTCGCCCGTCGACTGCCGGCGTTTGCGCCACTGCATTTCGAGTCGAACGCACAGAGGCAGCAGGTCTTCGGTAAGGTCGCGGTAGGTATAATCGGGATAGGTAGCCTTGAACTTGTTGATATGGTTGCGCTTGCCCTGCAGTTTCTTGCCCGAGAGGGTCACCAGTTTTTCGCGCAGATAGATATAGTCGGCAAAATCGCGACGCTCTTCGATGGTGAAGAAGTCGCCGAAACGCTGACGGATGATGTCGGTGATGACGGTGTCCGAACCGATGAGCAAAGGCGGATGCCCCATGGCGATGGCATCTTCGCGCATCAGGCGGATTACGTTTTCGACCCTGTCGGCAAATCGTTCGTCGGCGGCCGTCTGTCGGCTGTAGGCCGGCATGAGGTAGGTTTGCGTATCGCCGTGAAAGAATTTCACCAGCAAAAAGTCATCGACGATGGAAAACTGCGTACCAAAACGGAAACGCCACGCCACCAGATTGGAGTAAGACAGGTCGCAACTGCGGTTGTCGCCTTGCATGACAATCGACTGAATGAGTTGTCGATCGTTTTCTGTGATATTTCTGAATTTAATCATCTGTGTTGTTCTTTCTTCCCGATTGCTTTTCTTCCCATGCCAACAGCCATTGTTTGATTTCCAGTCCGCCTGCATAACCGGTGAGCTTGCCGTTGCTGCCAATCACCCGATGGCAGGGCAGAATGATGCTCAACGGATTACGACCGTTGGCAGCGGCCACGGCACGGACAGCTCGTGGGCATCCCAACAGCTCGGCCTGCCTGCCGTAACTGATGGTGGTGCCATAGGGAATGGTTGCCAACGAACGCCACACCTGCTGCTGAAACGGAGTTCCGATGAGCAGGAAGGGCACGTCGAAGCCGGCGGCCGGCTGCGTGAAATAGGCATCCAACTGTCGGCAAGTCCGGTCGATGACGGCATCGATGCCTGTCAAAACATCGGCCTGAAGCGAGGATTGAAGACGTAGAAGGTTGGCGGTGACAGGTTCGGACTTCACCCAATCGCACATACAAAGGCGGTGTTCGAACGATGCCAGAAGCATCTCTCCGCACGGACTCGTGTAGGAATGGGTCAAAATTTTGTTCTTTGTCATCGAAAAATGCAGTATGAAACGTCCGTCAAAGGACTGTAGATGTTGTTCGGGAACTAATACTTTACAAATATACCAAATCTGAATCGACCTTCCAACAATATCCTATTAAAGATTCTTTTATTTCCCTTTATTGTATTACCTTTGTCTTTCAAGACGGCACGGAAGGCGCATTTTCAGCCCTGCCCGCCACCGGACAACAGTCGATCGAACACCTGTTATCATTCGAACCATCATGACAAACCAACCTCAACAACAACCCTGCAACAACGCCCCGACACCCCAAACGGGCAAGTTGGTCATCTTCTCTGCACCGTCAGGTGCAGGAAAAAGCACCATCGTGCAATGGCTCATGAACGAACACAAGGAACTCGGACTCCATTTTTCCATCAGTTGCACCAGCAGAGCACCCCGTGGCACCGAACAAGACGGGGTGGAATATTTCTTCCTTTCGCCCGAAGCGTTCAGAGAACGTATCGGACAGGGAGCGTTTCTGGAGTATGAAGAGGTATATCCCGGCAGGTTTTACGGTACGCTTCGTTCCCAAGTCGAAAAACAACTGGCTGCCGGTCAGCACGTCATCTTTGATGTCGATGTCAAAGGCGGATGTGCCATCAAGCAACAATTCGGCAACCGCGCCATGAGCATTTTTATCCAACCGCCATCGGTCGACGAACTTCGCAAAAGGCTGGTGGCAAGAGGCACCGACTCGACGGAAGCCATTGAGGACAGAGTAGCCAAGGCTTCCTATGAGATGGGGTTTGCCAAAGAATTCGATAACGTGATCGTCAATGACGACCTTCATCGTGCCAAAGAAGACACTTTCAGGCTGGTCGATGCCTTTCTGAAACAAGACTGAACCATCACCGGCCACCATTTCACCTGCCCAACTACAGCCATGAACCGACGGATAGGCATCTTCGGGGGCTCTTTCGACCCCGTCCACAACGGTCACATCACCCTCGCGTTGCATTTTCTGGAGCAGCTCGCGCTCGATGAAGTGTGGTTTATGGTGACACCCCAAAACCCTTTGAAGACGCAAAGAAAGATGCTCGACCGGCAACAACGTTTCCAATTGGTCGAAATGGCACTCGAAAATCATCCGCAACTCGTGGCGTGCGACTTCGAGTTCCGCATGCAACAGCCGGCCTATACATGGCACACCTTGCAGGCATTGGGGCAACGTTACCCCGACGATGCGTTTGTTTTGCTCATCGGCAGCGACAATTGGGCTTATTTCACCCGATGGTTCAACCATGAAGAAATCGTGCGTCATTACGACATTGCCATCTATCCGCGACCCGAAGCACCTGTCGATACCGACCGTTTGCCCCCACGTGTAACAGTCATCGACTGTCCGTTGCTCGACGTGAGCAGCAGCATGGTCCGACAGGCTGTGGCTGATGGCAGGCCGATAGCCGGCTATGTGCCTCCGGTCGTTGCCCGTCAGATAGAGCAATGGCGCGCCTATCAACCCGCTGAAGGCGATTGATACCATCGGCTCAATGCCCCCTGTGACGGCATTTTTCTATCATCCCACGACATTTCAGCCTTTTTTGCGATTCCTTCTGCATACGCATTGGAATTTATTCCCTTCGTTTCAGGAAGAGCGAGCCGCTTGGTTATAGCTTATTCGCAGCGTCTGTGACTTGGGGTAAACGGCAGTAGAAGCAGAACCAAATGTCCTGATAGCCGATTGTGGTTACATGGTTCTGTGAGCCGAAGATTCGGGGCGTATGAACAAAACCTGCCCTTCTGTCATCCAAAAGGGGTACTCTTGCATTGCGAAAGTACCCCTTTTGAAAGGTGAAACCTGCCCTTCTGCAAAATGATGTATGCCCGGCTGTCCGCTGACCGGTTTGGGTAAAAAAAGAAGATGCTGCCGATGAGCAACATCTTCCTGTATATCTGTGTGGCCGAAGCGCACGGAGACGCGTTCGATGGCTTGATTATTAGCCGAGCTTCTGAGAGAGTTTTTCGAGCATGTCTTTGGTCATCGAAGCCAAGTCGTACTGCGGTTTCCAGTCCCATTCGGCACGGGCGCACGAGTCGTCCATGTTGTCGGGCCAGCTTTCGGCGATGCTTTGTTTGAGCGGATCAACGTCGTAAACCATTTCAAAATCGGGCTTGTGCTTTTTGATCTCGGCATAGATAGTTTCGGGATCGAAGCTCATGGAGGCAATGTTGAAGCCGTTGTGGTGCTTGAGTCTTGCGGGATCAGCTTCCATGAGGTTGATGGCACCGTTGAGAGCGTCGGGCATATACATCATGTCCATCAGTGTTCCTTGCTTGATGGGGCAGGTGAATTTCTCGCCGCGAACGGCATAATAGTAGATGTCAACGGCATAGTCGGTGGTTCCGCCGCCCGGAGGAGTGACGTAGGAGATGATGCCCGGGAAGCGTACCGAACGTGTATCGACACCGTATTTGTGAAAATAATAGTCGCTCAACAATTCGGTCGTGACTTTCGAAACACCGTAAATGGTGCGCGGACGCTGCACGGTGTCCTGCGGAGTATTGGTGTGGGGCGTGTCAAGTCCGAACGAGCCGATCGAACTCGGGGTGAAAACGGAGCACTTGTTTTCGCGGGCCACTTCGAGTACATTCCACAATCCGTCGATACCGATGGTCCATGCCAAGCGGGGTTTGCCCTCAGCTACTACCGAAAGTAGTGCTGCCAGATTGTAGATGGCATCGATATTGTGTTTCTTTACGATCTCTGCCAACATCCCGGGATTGGTAACGTCTGCCATTTCGGCGGGTCCTGATTCCAACAGGGCACCTTTAGGCTCCGCTCCCTTGATAAATCCGGCCACAACATGGTCGTTTCCATAACGCTTACGCAGTTCCATGGTCAACTCAGACCCAATCTGTCCTGTCGAACCGATGACTAAGATATTTTTCATACTACAATATTTAAGTAATTGATTTCGGGGTGCAAAATAAACGTTTTTTTTCGATATGCACTAATGTTTGCGGATAAAAATGGTTCAAAATGGAGAGGTTTTGAAAAAAATAACAGAAAGGCTGATTCCTATTTCAAAAATAATCCTTTCCTTTGTATTGGATTATTTAAAACCTAATACTTATGTACGGAAAAATGAAAGAACATCTCAGCGCGACTATTGCTGAGATTCGCGAAGCCGGACTTTACAAGGAAGAACGCTTGATCGAGAGCCCGCAGAAAGCAGCCATCACAGTTAAAGGACAAGAAGTCATTAACTTCTGTGCCAACAACTATCTCGGTTTGTCGGACAATCCCCGACTCATCGAAGCAGCGACCAAGATGATGGAACGCCGTGGATATGGCATGTCGTCGGTACGTTTCATCTGCGGAACTCAAGATATACATAAGGAACTGGAAGCCGCCATCAGCGACTACTTCCAAACCGAAGACACTATTCTTTACGCCGCGTGCTTCGATGCCAACGGAGGTGTGTTCGAACCGCTCTTCACCGAGGAAGATGCCATCATCTCGGATGCCCTCAACCATGCTTCGATCATCGACGGCGTGCGCCTTTGCAAAGCCAAGAGATACCGCTATGCCAACGCTGATATGGCTGATTTGGAGAAACAGCTGCAGGCAGCGCAGGAACAACGCTTCCGCATTATCGTTACCGACGGTGTGTTCTCGATGGACGGCAACGTGGCACCGATGGACAAAATCTGTGACTTGGCAGAGAAATACGATGCCTTGGTCATGGTCGACGAGTCGCACTCGGCAGGTGTCGTAGGTCCCACCGGTCACGGCGTGAGCGAATTTTTCAAGACTTACGGACGTGTGGACATCTATACCGGTACGCTGGGTAAAGCCTTCGGCGGTGCCCTCGGCGGATTTACCACCGGTCGCAAGGAAATCATCGAACTCCTCAGACAACGCTCCAGACCTTACTTGTTCTCCAACTCGTTGGCTCCGGGCATCATCGGTGCCAGCATCGAAGTGTTCAGAATGCTCAAGGAAAGCAACGAAATCCACGACCGCCTCGTCAGCAACGTCAACTATTTCCGTGACAAGATGATGGCTGCCGGTTTTGACATCAAGCCCACGCAGAGTGCCATCTGTGCCGTGATGCTCTATGATGCCAAGCTCTCGCAGGTATATGCCGCCAAGATGCAGGAGGAGGGTATTTACGTTACGGGCTTCTATTATCCCGTCGTTCCGAAAGACCAAGCCCGCATCCGCGTGCAGCTTTCGGCCGGACATACGAAGGAACAACTCGACAAATGTATTGCCGCCTTCATCAAGGTGGGTAAGGAATTGGGCGTGTTGAAAGCCTGACCATCCTGTTGACATACAAGGGGAGGTGTGTAAAGCATCTCCCCTTTTTCTTCTTTCGACCTTACCCGGTCATGAAAAACCGGACGGGAAGCAACATCAGGAAGCAACTTGATGGGTGATATCGACAGATGAATATCAGGGCGTCTCACCATATCGATTGCCATGATGTCACCGAGATGTCGGACATTTTTTCTCGTTTCTGACTTGCATGGTTGTCTTTACGGCTGCCCGATAGTTCATTCCACGACCGTATTATCTCACCAAACATCCCCATGAAGAATTTTACTGCCATCGATTTTGAAACCGCCAATTACAGCCGGACCAGCGTTTGCAGCGTCGGCATCGTCGTGGTGCGCGCCGGTGTTTTCACCGATCAATTTTACTCGTTGATACAACCCGAGCCCAATTTTTATGCCTACAACTGCACCAAGGTACACGGGCTGACGTGCGAAGATACCGATGATGCGCCGGTGTTTCCCCATGTGTGGCAACAGATTGCACCGCTCTTGGAAGGTTATCCGCTGGTGGCTCACAACAAGTCGTTTGACGAAGGCTGCCTTAAAGCGGTTTTCAGGTGCTACGGCATGGACTATCCCGATTATCGGTTCTTTTGTACCTTGCAGGCAGCGCGCAAGGCTTTCCCTCATGCTCCCAACCATCAGCTGCACACCATTGCGGCTCTTTGCGGTTTCGATCTCACCCGACACCATCACGCTTTGGCCGATGCCGAAGCATGTGCGCACATAGCCTGTGCCATTCTTTGACCTTTAATCCAAATCGGTCATGAGATTCCGAGTGGGTTTCGTTTGATGGTCGGCATCTTGTCTGCCGACTTGACGGGACGCAACTCACCGTGCCTGCCACATAATGATCGTCAAACTGCCTGACAATCAAACGAAACCCACTCGAATTATCATGACCCGTTTCGGTTGAATCTACGAAAAGATTGGGACAGAAAGGAAATGAAACACCCCTCCTTCATCCGCGGTTGTTCGGATAAAGGAAGGGTGATGAAAGGTTTACGGTTGGTCGCTGACAGATGCGTTTGCCCGCAGGCAATCGCCGATGGTGGAATTTCACACTTTCGGCAGCCGTTTCGACCGGGGTAAAAGATTTATTTGGCAATGTCCATGACACCTTTTATGTCGGCAGGTTCGAAGTTGCCTTGCACTTGGGTGAGTACCAATGCACTGCCTTCACCGGCGAAAACGACCACTTCTTTGATGTTTTCACCGTCTTTTTTGCCCAAGACAATGCTGAATTCGCCGTCCTTGTCTTCCTTCGAAATAACTTCATAAGTGTTGTCATTGAGTGCTTTTACCTTGGCAGAAAGACCCTCGTTGACTTCCTTGGAGCATTCGTTTGTGACGACAATCGTGAGTTGTTCGACCTTCTTGATGATGGCTGCTTCCTCCGAATCTTTCGTTTCCGCGAGAGCGGCCTGCATCATTGCCTTTGGAAAACTCATGACTGTGGCGCCTTTGGCAGCCTTGAAATCACTGATTAAGCTCTCAACCGACTGGCTGAAACCTAATTGGCACACGAAGATGAGTGCCAGCATTGTCATCATTTTTTTCATGTTGTGTTGTGTTTGAGTTATAAATAATGTGTTGTCTGTTGTCAGTTTTATTCCACCGGTTCTCTTCTCTTTCCGGATGGAAGTCTCGATTTCTTGTTTCCGGAAGTCAGAAAGTGACATAGTGTTCGAGCCGTTCGATGACATCGGGCGTAAACGCCTTGTGGAGTTTCAGATCCGAAAGACTCTTCAGGTTGCCTTTCAGCCGTCGGTAGTCCGTGATGGCTTTAGCTCTGAAAAAACCGATATAGGGATGCCTTTTCAGTTCGTTGAGGCTCAACCGGTTGATGTTCAGTCTGTGACACTCGCCGTCCTTGACTTCGAAATAGGGTAGGGCATCGGTCGGAAAGCCGTCGAGTTCGGCAAGTTGAGTTGCCCGATAGAAGCCGCCCAAGCGTTGCCGGTAGCCGGTTATCTGCTTGGCCCAATAGCTTCCGATGCCCGGCACTTTCATCAAAGCCGTCGTGTCGGCAAGGTTGAGGGCAATGCGTTCGCCGCTTTTCAGCTTTTGCCGATAGGGCAGACTGTCTTTCCGCTGTTGTGTCTCGACCCGATTTCCGTAGAGCGTTGCCGCCGGCCGATAGTCGTCCGATATGCGGATGTAGGGCAGCAGTTCCCGGTATTGCTTGACGGTCAGTCCGTAGAGTTTTGCAAAATCGGAAGGCTTGCGGAAGATACCGCCCTTGGCGCGGTAGCGATAGATGCTCCGCACCTGCCAAGGCGACAATCCTAATTGCAGCAGAGTGGTACTGTCGGCTGTGTTGGGGTCGAAGACCGCGAGGTGGACGGAAACCGGTTGTCCTTCATCATAGGTGATGACCCGTTGTGACCGATGCTTGCCGGTACCGGCGTTCTTCCAAGAAAGTGTGTCGGTGGTCGGTGATGATGTTGTCGGTCTGTCACTGCCCAAGAAGTGAAACACGAGTACGATACCCGCGATGGCTGTCAAAAGGAAGAGTATGACACGTCGGTCGGACTTCCTGATGTAGCAGAGTTCTTTCAGAAATGACATCATTGTCGTTGATGGTGAGTCTCCCTCTGTTCATGCCGGAGGAAAGACCGTATGGTTGAACGGTTGTCAATGAATGCTGTCTGAATTTATTTGTCGTATTCCAAGTGGAAGTTGATGACAGCTTCAATGCCTTTCTTGAACAGGTCGAGAGGCATGTTTTCATTCGGAGAGTGGATGGCATTCGACTCCAAACCGAATCCCATGAGGATGGTTTTGACGCCAAGAATCTTCTCGAAGGTGGAAATGATGGGGATGCTGCCGCCTCTTCGTACCGGCAGAGGCCGCTTGCCGAATGCTTTTTCAAATCCTTTCTCTGCCGCTTGGTAGGCGGGTAACGAGATGGGACATACATAGCCTTCGCCGCCGTGCAGCGATTCGATCTTCACTTTGACGGTCTTCGGTGCCACTCTTCGGAAGTATTCTTCGACCAGAAAGGCAATCTTCTCGTGGTTTTGATGGGGAACCAAGCGGCAGGAAAGTTTGGCATAAGCCTTTGAAGGTATCACCGTTTTGGCACCGTCGCCCGTATATCCGCCCCAGATACCGCACACATCGAACGACGGACGGAAGCCGGTGCGCTCGATGGTGCTGTAGCCTTCTTCACCAAACAGCTCTTCGACATCGAGCGATTGTTTGTATTTGTCGAGGTTGAAGGGGATCGACGCCACCATTTTCCGCTCTTCCTCGGGTACGTCTTCCACATCATCGTAGAAGCCGGGGATGCGGATCCGTCCCGTCTTCGGGTCGGTAACGTCGGCGATGAGCTTGCAAAGTACATTGATCGGATTGGCCACCGCACCGCCAAAGTGCCCCGAATGGAGGTCATGATTGGGGCCCGTGACTTCGATTTGCCAGTAAGCAAGTCCGCGGAGTCCCGTGGTGAGCGAGGGAAGGTCGGCAGAAAGCATACTGGTATCCGATACCAGAATGATGTCGCAAGCCAATAATTCCTTGTGTTCTTCGCAAAAATCGGTCAGGCTTGGTGAACCTATTTCTTCTTCTCCTTCAAAGATGAACTTCACGTTGTGGTGCAACAGTCCGTTGTTTTGCAGGTATTCGAAGGCTTTGGCTTGGATGAATGCCTGTCCTTTGTCGTCGTCAGCCCCTCTTGCCCATATCCTTCCATCTCTGATTTCGGGCTCGAACGGTTGGCTTTTCCATAGCTCGAACGGTTCGGCAGGCATCACATCATAGTGTCCGTACACCAAGACGGTCTTGGCTTTCGGGTCGATGATGCGTTCGGCATATACCATCGGATTGCCTTTGGAAGGCATGATCTCGGCACGATCCACGCCGGCTTGGAGCAGCAACTCCTTCCATCTTTGGGCGCACCGTCCCATATCTTCTTTGTGATCGGGCTTCGCACTTACGCTCGGAATGCGTATCAGACTGAATAATTCGTCGAGAATGCGTTGTTCGTTTTGCTCGATATATTCTTTAATCATGGTTGTAGGGTTTATGAATTGGTGAGGGTATGTAAGTTAAATGTTCGTGTTTCGTTGGGTGTGATGAGGTAAGATACGTCCTGATCCGCGAGCATGGTGCCTGCAGGAGGTTTGCATTTTCCATTCGGTTCCTCATGTTCCGTTCTTCCGGCATTGTACCTTTCAGCACCCGTAATCGACATTTCTTTCATCGGCCGCCGATGTCCGACCGTTTGTGCAAGGGCAAATCGTGAGTCGGCTGCAAGTTGATGGAGAATCGGGGGATGAGAAATGAGGAAGATGAATGGGCGATATAGGTTTGTCCGACCGGGAGGATTGAAGGCCGATGAAGAGTCTATCGGTATTCTTCCGGGAGAGAATGCCTCCACCGGGAGAAAGGATTGGTTCGCAGATGGGAGTTGTAAAACCGTCCGTCGCCGGTCACTTCCATGCCGATATAGTCGGGTTTCTCAAATTCCTCGTCGGCATTCTGTAATTCCACTTCGGCAAGAATCAGCCCTTGATTGTCGGCGTGAAACTCATCGATCTCGAACACATGACCGCCATGTCTGACCCGATAGCGAGTCTTGTCGATGACGGGCAATTCACAGAAGCGCATCAGTTGTTCGGCTTCTTCAGCCGAAATGGTCTTCTCGAACTCATAACGGCTCAGTCCGCCGTCCGTCGATGGACCTTTGATGGTGATGAATCCCGTGTCGTCTTGTTCCCTGATGCGCAGCGTAATGCCCTTGGCGGGTATGTATCCTTGCCGCAGGTGGCTGTGGGAGAAGGCCTGCTCTCTGAAGGGCGCATCCTTTTTGACAAGGAACTTGCGCTCTATCTCCATGCCGCTCATGGCGTTCAGCTCAATGACATATAAATGGCGGATGCAACGGCCAAGCCTATCAGGCAATAGAAGATGACCCTAATGACCTTTTGAGCCTGCTTTTCCTGCATCTCTTCTCGCTTTGCGCGTTGATTCTGTTTAGCCTTATTCATATTCGTTTGAGGTTAGATGGTTATATAAAATAGGTTTTGTCGTTGTTAAAACGAAGATGTATGCTGTTTTATTTTATTCCTCATCGTTGGTCGGGAATTCCATGAGGTAAGCCCTGATGAAGCCGTCTATCTTGCCATCCATGACCGCATCGACATCGGTTGTCTGGTAGTTCGTGCGATGATCCTTGACCCTTCGGTCATCGAAGACGTAGCTTCGGATTTGGCTTCCCCACTCGATTTTCTTTTTCCCGGCCTCGATTTTGGCTTGTGCTTCGAGCCTTTTGCGCATGGCACGGTCGTACAACTGCGATTTAAGCAGTCGCATGGCATTGTTCCTGTTCTCCAGTTGCTTTCGGCTCTCGGTGTTTTCTATGAGGATTTCTTCCTCTTCTCCGGTGTCGGGGTCGACATATTGGTAGCGCAGACGTACACCGGTTTCAACCTTATTGACGTTCTGTCCGCCGGCACCGCCGCTTCGGAATAGATCCCAAGACACCTTTGAGGGGTCTACATATACCTCGATGGTGTCGTCGACGAGAGGCGAGACGAAGACGGAGGCGAAACTCGTCATGCGTTTTCCTTGCGCATTGAAAGGCGAAACGCGTACCAGTCGATGCACGCCGTTTTCGCTTTTGAGGAATCCGTAGGCATATTCACCGCCTTCGATCTCCATCGTTACGCTCTTGATACCTGCCTCATCGCCTTCCTGAAGGTTGGAGATGGTTACCTTGTGTCCGTTGGCTTCAGCCCAACGCATATACATTCGCATGAGCATTTGTGCCCAGTCCTGACTCTCCGTGCCGCCGGCACCGCTGTTGATTTTGAGAACGCAGTCCATCGGGTCCTCCTTTTGGCGGAGCATGTTTCTCAGTTCCAGTTCATCGATGGCGGTAACGGCTCTTTGGTATGTGTTTTCCACCTCCTCTTCGGTGACCATCTCGTCCCGATAGAAGTCGAAAGCCAGCTCCAATTCGTCTACGGCATCTTTCGATTTATGGTATCCGTCGATCCATTTCTTGATGCCTTTCACCTTTTTCATCTGTTCTTGCGCCCTTGCCGGGTCATCCCAGAAGTCGGGAGCCTGTGTCCTGAGTTCCTCCTCCTCGAACTCTATCTTCTTTTCATCGATGTGGAGGTAGTGGAAAAGGGCATCCACTCTTTCTTTGAGTGCTTTGAGTTGGTCGGCTGTTATCATATAGTTGTTTAGTCCTTATACATTTCTTCTATTTCGCGTGCATAGTTCTTGTGAAGTATGGCACGCTTGATTTTGAGGGTGTTGGTGAGTTCTCCGGCTTCCATCGAGAACTCTTTGGGCAGCAGGGTGAACCTTTTTACTTTTTCGTAGTTGGCGAGCAGTTGCTGAAGGGTGTCTATTCTTTCCATCAGCATTTTCTTGATGCGTTCGTTGTTGCACAGGTCTTCCCTGCTACCGAAGGCGATGCCGTGTTCTTTTGCATACTCTTCGAGCAGTCGATAGTCGGGAATGATGAGTGCCGAAACGAACTTATGGTCGTCAGCGATGACCGCTATCTGGTCGATATACTTGTCGACGAGCAGTTTCGACTCAATCATTTGGGGCGATATATACTTGCCGTTGGATGTCTTGAACAAGTCTTTGATGCGTTCTTTGAGGAAGAGTTCACCGTTTTTGATGTAGCCCGAGTCGCCTGTTCTGAAGAAACCTTCTTCGTCGAACGCCTCGCTGTTGAGAGCTTCCCTCCTGTAATAGCCCGGTGTAATGGTCGGACCTTTGAGCAAAATCTCATCGTTTTCACCGAATTTGATTTGGATGCCGTCGATGAGTCGTCCCACCGAGCCGATGGTGTAGGGCTTGTCGAGATGAATGCACGACACCGTTGCCGTGCTTTCCGTGAGTCCGTAACCCACGACCATTTGCAAACCGATGCTCTGAACGAACTCCTGCACGACCGGCGACACTGTCGAACCTGCCGTGGGGAAGAAGTGCGGGTTGTCCAGTCCGAGTTGTTTGCGGATGAGTTTGAAGAGCGTTTGGTTGTAGAATTGGTATTTCATAGCCAGCAGCGGTGAGGGTCGTTTGCCCCTTGCCAGACAGTCCACGTTGTGTTTCTTGCCCACGAGCAATGCGTTTCTGAATACTTTTTTCTTCATGCTGCCCGCCTTTTCGATTTTTTCGAGTACACCGGCATACACTTTTTCCCAAAATCGCGGTACGGCACACATACAGGTGGGATGTGTTTCGCGCATGGCCTGCTGTATGTTGTGCGGGTTGGTATTGACAATCAGCTCCGCGCCCGTCGAGAGAGCGAAGTAAGTCCATGCCCTTTCGAAGATATGCGAGAACGGAAGAAAGTTGATGACCCTGTCGTGGCTGCCCACCGGCACGCACTTGCCGTTTGAAACCAATGCACCGTTGTACTGTTCGTAGGTCAGCACCACGCCTTTCGAATCGCCGGTTGTGCCGCTGGTGTAAAGTATGTTGGCAATATCGTCGTATGAAGCCTCTTTGTAGAGAGCGTCCACTTCGGTTTGTCGAGGCAGGTTTTCGCCCAGTTTCAGAAAATCTTCGTAGTAGATGGCGTTGGTGTCTCCGGGTGAAAATTTCACTGCTTTGTCAAACACGATGATGCGTTCGAGTGTATGACAGAGGGGAAAAACGCGGTGAGCCTTGTCGTATTGTTCCTGTTCGCCGACGAAGAGCAGTCGGATACCGGCATCGCCGATGACGTATTGCAACTGCTGTTCGCTGCTGGTGGCATACAGGGGGATGGTGACAACTTTCACGCCGAAGGCTCCGAAGTCGGTATAGAGTGAGTAAACGGTGTTCTGGGAGAATACTCCGATGTTTTCTTGTGGTTTGATTCCAAGGTTCAGCAAGGCATTCGACACTTGCTTGACGCGCAAGGCGAATTTGTTCCAAGTGATGGTTTTCCACTTGTTACTGCCAAAATCCTGATAGTTCAAGACGGGTTTCGCACCGTATTTTTTGGCTTGTTCGAGAACGAGGGTGGAAAGATGACATAAAGTTTGCATACACGCCATGATTAAATAACTATGCAAATATAGCGTGTTTTTACGAGAAAGGCAACAATTCTTCATGGTTTTTAGGCAGGTACTGTAAAATCCCGCCTTTCGTTGAGCCTCCTTTTGCCTGTCATGTTTTGTCCGATTTCGTCTTTCAATCGGAGAATACGGTAAGTTCTTCCGGTCGGAAGGCCATCATTCCTTTCTCGAAATTGCCGTTTCCCCACATAAACTCCAATCGGTCATCCGTCCGTTTGCCGACAGACAAGACGCCGGCAAACGGACAATTCCGATCCGGTTCCTAACGGGCGATATGGATTAAAGCTTCAACATTGGACAAAGTTGATTATCAGACACATACTGACCGAATCACAGTCTTTCTTGCCTGTCCCCCGAAAAGGGCCTGTCCGGGAGGTGTCGTGTGCTGAACAAGCCATGACAAACCGAACCGTAGTGTCGTGACTCAGCCCGTCGGGCATCGCTGCCGGCTCGGAAAATCTTGCTCAATCCTCCGTCGGAGGGTTGGGATTGAAGTGAATGGCTTCCATGAACCGTTTGATGACCTCGGGTTTTCCGGTGTGTTTCCCGTCGTCCTCGCTGAGCTTGCAGGTGTCGTTATAGAAGCCCCACGACTCCGTTATCTTGGCTGCCACGAGCTTGATGACAATGTTCAGTGGCTGCAGGTCTTCAAAGTCGTTGGAAAAATGGGTGCCGATGCCGAAGGAGGGGATGCACAAATCTTTGGCATACCGGTGAATTTCGATGGCTTTTTGCGTGTCGAGTGCATTGCTGAAGATGACCTGCTTGGTACGCGGGTCGATACCCAGCGATTTGTATTTGGCGACGATTTTCATGAGTTGTTCGTAGTTGTCGCCGCTGTCCACACGCAGTCCTTTGAAGAGATTGGCGAAGTCTTCCGAGAAGTTCATGCTGAAAATGTCCCATCCGTAGCTGTCGTACAGATAGGTGCCCAATGCACCCCTAAAGGTGTTTCGCCAAGCGTTCATGGCGATGTGGTTGGCCATTTGCGGTCCGTACATGCCACCGATGGCACACACGAATTCGTGTGCCATGGTGCCCACGGGCGTCAGGTCGTTTTTCATGGCGAGATAAACATTGCTCGTGCCGATGAATTTGCCTTCCCATTTGCACACGTTCTGGCAGTCGCGCATGGCTCTCACGGCAGTGTCTTCGGCTTCGAGCGATGCCCTTCTGCGGGTGCCGAAGTCACTGAACACGCAACCCGCGCCGAGCAGCTTGCCTGCTTTTGCGTAGCTCTTGTCGTAGTATTCGTTGAGCTTGATCTTGTCGGTCTGTCCGGTCATGATGTAAAACAGTTCCGAGATGATGGCCAAGACCTTGACTTCGAGCAGGATGGTGTCACACCAATTACCCTCGAAAGTGACCTGCAGATGCCCCTCTGCATCCTGCCACACCTTTGCCCAATGGCGCGAAAAGCGGAAGCCTCGCAGGTATTTGAAATACCATTCGGGGATGAATGAGCATCGTTCGCGCATGAAGGCTATTTCTTCATCGCTGATGACCACATTCTCCAGCAGTTCGACTTGTCGTCGCAACTCATCGGCAAAGCCGGGAGGATAGACCCGGTTGTCACGGTCGACGAACTGATACTTCACTTGTGCGCGCGGATAATTGTCGATAACGGCACAACACATGGTGAGTTTATACAGGTCGTCATCGGTGAAATGGGTGATGATTTGTTTCATACTGATTGATGTTATGGATGCGATTGGTGACATTCCCGGTCGTTACCGGGCTACCATGCCGCCAAATGTCAGCCCCTCGATGGCGGCTGATGTGTGCAAATGTAGGAAATATTTTTGTAATGCCAAACGAAAAAAGCCTCTTATTTTCGGTTTGTCGCTTGTGGCGAAGCCCTTGCTGACGTGGCCGGACAGCTTGTCAGCGATAAATGAGCGTGGTGATGCTTTCGGCTTTGAAAAGCATTCGTGCCACCTCGACTATCTCGTCGGCAGTGACTTTGTCGATGTCTTCATAAAGTGCCTCGATGTCTTTCTGCCATCCATAGTGCAGAAACGATTTGCCGAAGTCGAGGGCAAACTGTTCGCGTGCATCGCAGGCAATGCCTATTTGTCCCTTGATCTGTTGCTTTGCCATGCGCAGCTGGTTGTCGGTGAGCAGTTTTTCCATCATGCGGTTCAGTTCTTTGCGGACCAGTCGCAGACATTTGTTCACATCGTGTGGGTCGCATCCGAAATAGACCGACCATAACCCCGTGTCCGAATAGCTCACCATCGAACTCTCCACGGTGTAGACCAGTCCGTTGCGCTCGCGCAAGGCGAGATTCAGGCGGGCGTTCATGCCCGGCCCTCCGAGGATGTTGTTGAGCAGGTAGAGCGGCATGCGACGCGGGTCGTGAACATGAAAAGCGCGGTTGCCCAGCATGACATGGGCTTGATGTGTGCCTTTGATGCGCTCGATGCGTTGCCCTTCGCAGAGAGTCGGAGTAACGACAGCGATGTCAGATGTTTGTTTCTCGAATGTGGGTGATCCGAGTGCCGGTGAGTCATGAAGTGCGGACAGCTTCCCGACAAGGCGTTTGAAGTCGATGTCGCCCGTGACAAAAAACACTGCATTGTCAGGTCGGTAGTGCCGGCGGGTGAAATTACGTGCATCGTCCGAGCCGTAGGTGCGCAGCCTGTCGGCTTCACCCAAAATGTTATGCCCCAGCGGATGTCCCTTGAAAAGCAGGTTTTCGAATTCGTCGTAAATGAGTTCGGCTGGCGAGTCGTTGTAGCTTTCGATTTCGTCGCATATCACTTCGATTTCCTTTTCGACCTCGTTGGGCGGATATACCGAGTGGAAAACAATGTCGTTGAGCAGGTCGACGGCACGTGCGAAATGCTCTTTGAGGACGGCAACATGGTACACCGTGTCTTCCTTGTTGGTGAAGGCGTTGAGCTCTCCGCCCACACGTTCGAGGGCATTGATGATGTGCCATGCCTTGCGACGCTCGGTTCCCTTGAAGGTGAGGTGCTCGCAGAAATGTGCCATGCCCTCTTTTCCCGGCTCTTCATGACGTGTTCCGACTCCCAGCTGATACCCGCAATAGATGACTTTCGAGTCAGATGGCAGATGAATGATTCTCAGTCCGTCGGCTAATTGTTCGGTTTGATATGCTAACATGACTGCAAAAGTACACATTTTGGTCGGGTTGAAACACTTTCGTCGTCGCTAAAATGGCGACCGGCCGCGAAATCGTTGTCGGCTGTCTTGACCGAAAACTTCACCCGAAGATACGGCATCGGTGTGTAAATCCTCTATGTGCCGAATCTCCCCGCAGCTTCTTTTCCCGGCAGGCATATCGTTATGGTTCATGGATAGACGGTGTTTTTCAGTCTGATTGACAATCAGCTGTTTGATGGTTTCGTTGGAAACGCATTCCAAAACCTGCCCTTCTGTGCTATAAAAGGGCAGGTTTTATCGCTCAAAAGGGCAAGAACGACGAGCCGAAAGGGCAGGTTTTGTTTTGCCGGCGTGCAAGTCATGTGTTCCGGAATCGTCGAAACCACTTTCCCGAGAATCACAGAACCCCCGGTGATCATCAAAACGCAGGATCGAAGCTCCAACCATTCATGAAGGCCGATTGGGGATGAGTGGCGCACGAAAAGGCAGACACGACGATAAAACCGTCTGCATCTGTCCTTCTTCGGCCGTAAGATTACCTATTATAATATGTCATGTCAAGATGTCAAAAGTAAGCACAAAAACAGCTAAAGTGTGCAATTTTGGTGACTTTATTTGTCGTAAACTAAAAAAAAACGTACTTTTGCAGCCTAATCTCTTAGTAAGATAGCAATATGAAATTGAAAATTGTTGTGCTTGCCAAGCAAGTACCCGACACCCGAAACGTGGGTAAAGATGCCATGACGGCCGAAGGCACAGTCAACCGTGCCGCCCTGCCTGCCATCTTCAACCCCGAAGATTTGAATGCTCTCGAGCAGGCGCTGCGTCTCAAGGAGCAGCACCCCGGCTCTACCGTAGGCATCCTGACCATGGGGCCGCCGCGTGCCGGCGAAATCATTCGCCAAGGATTGTATCGCGGAGCCGATACGGGCTGGTTGCTCACCGACCGTCTTTTTGCCGGTGCCGATACCCTTGCCACATCATACGCGCTGGCTACTGCCATCAAGAAGATTGGCGATGTTGATATTGTCATCGGTGGCCGTCAGGCCATCGACGGTGATACGGCACAGGTAGGACCGCAGGTGGCGCAAAAACTCGGATTGAATCAGGTGACATACGCTGAAGATATTCTGAAAATCGAAGACGGAAAAGCTACCATCCGCCGCTTCATCGACGGCGGTGGCGAAACCGTTGAAGCACCGCTGCCGGTGGTCGTGACCGTCAATGGCAGTGCGGCTCCCTGCCGTCCGTGCAACGCCAAACTCGTGATGAAATACAAACATGCCTCTTGTCCGCTCGAAAGAACCGGTGAAGAGCGTTATCCCGAACTCTACGAACAACGTCCGTATCTGACACTGACCCAATGGTCGGTGGCCGATGTTGACGGTGATCCCCAACAATGCGGATTGGCCGGCTCGCCCACCAAGGTGAAAACGGTGCAGAACATCGTTTTCCAAGCCAAGGAAACAAAGAGCCTCACTGCATCGGACGGTGATATCGACTGCATGATGAAAGAACTAATCCAAGACAAAATTATCGGCTAAGACTATGGATAACGTATTTGTATATATCGAAATAGAAAAAAGTACCGTTGCCGAGGTGTCGCAAGAATTGCTCACCAAAGGACGCAAACTTGCCGACGAGCTGGGCGTTCAGCTCCATGCCGTCGTTGCCGGTACCGACATCAAGGGAAAAGTTGAAAACCAAATACTGCCTTACGGTGTCGATAAGCTCTTTGTCTTCGATGGCGAAGGACTTTTCCCCTACACCTCCGCACCCCATACAGACATTCTCGTGAAACTTTTCAAGGACGAAAAGCCTCAAATCTGTCTCATGGGTGCCACCGTCATCGGTCGAGACCTCGGACCCCGTGTGTCGTCGTCGCTCCATAGCGGACTGACAGCCGACTGCACCCAGCTCGAAATCGGTGACTACGAGGACAAGAAGAACAAGAAGGTCTACAAAAACCTGCTTTACCAGATTCGTCCTGCCTTCGGTGGCAATATCGTGGCGACCATCGTCAATCCCGACTGCCGTCCCCAAATGGCGACGGTGCGCTCGGGCGTGATGCAGCGCGAAGTGCTCGACGAGAACTACAAAGGCGAAGTGGTGTATCCCGACGTGGCCGACTACGTTTCGGAATTGTCGTACGTCGTGAAAGTCATCGACCGCCACATCGAAGCTGCCAAGCACAATCTCAAGGGTGCTCCCATCGTGGTTGCCGGCGGTTACGGCATGGGCTCGAAAGAAAACTTCGACCTCCTCTTCAAACTTGCCAAGGAACTCCACGGCGAAGTGGGTGCCAGCAGGGCTGCCGTCGATGCAGGCTTTGCCGACAACGACCGTCAAATCGGACAGACAGGTGTCACCGTTCATCCCAAAGTGTACTTCGCCTGCGGTATCAGCGGACAGATTCAACATATCTCCGGTATGCAGGACAGCGGCATCATCATATCCGTTAACAACGATCCCGACGCTCCCATCAACAAAATTGCAGACTATGTGATTACCGGTACGGTCGAAGAAGTGTTGCCGAAGTTGATCAAGTATTACAAACAAAACAGCAAATAAGTTATGGCTAACTATTATACAGATCATCCCGAATTGGCGTTCTACCTCAGACATCCGCTGATGAAACGCATCGTGGAGTTGAAAGAACGCGGATTTGCAGACAAGGATACTTATCCTGATGCACCCATCGACTACGAAGATGCACTCGATAACTACGACAAACTGCTCGAAATCATGGGCGACATCACCGCCAATGTCATCGAACCCAACGCCGAGTCGGTCGATTTGGAAGGTCCTCACCTCGTCAACGGACGCATGGTCTATGCTTCCAAGACCTTCGAAAATCTCGAAGCAACACGCAAAGCCGGACTGTGGGGCATCTCCATGCCCCGTCGATACGGAGGCTTGAACCTGCCCATTACACCCTATTCGATGGCATCGGAAATGGTTTCGACTGCCGATGCGGGCTTCCAGAACATCTGGTCGCTGCAAGACTGTATTGAAACGCTCTACGAATTTGGTAACGAAGAACAGCGACAGAAGTACATTCCGCGCGTGTGTGCCGGCGAAACGATGTCAATGGACCTCACCGAACCCGATGCGGGAAGTGACCTGCAAAGGGTGATGCTCAAGGCTACGTTCGACGAAAAGGAGAACTGCTGGCGGCTCAACGGCGTGAAACGTTTCATCACTAACGGTGATTCGGACATCCATCTCGTGTTGGCTCGTTCGGAGGAAGGTACTCGCGACGGACGCGGACTGTCCATGTTCATCCACGACAAGCGTGACGGAGGTGTGGAAGTGAGACACATTGAACACAAACTGGGTATTCACGGTTCGCCAACCTGCGAGCTGGTTTACAAGAATGCCAAGGTGGAACTGTGCGGAAGCACACGCATGGGCTTGATTAAATACGTCATGGCACTGATGAACGGTGCTCGTCTGGGCATCGCTGCACAGTCTGTGGGTGTCAGTCAGGCGGCTTATGCCGAAGGATTGGCCTATGCCAAAGACCGCAAACAGTTTGATACCACCATCATCGACTTCCCTGCCGTGTACGATATGCTGTCGAGAATGAAGGCCAAGATCGATGCCGGACGCTCCATCCTCTATCAGACAGCACGCTATGTGGATCTCTACAAAACCCTCGAAGACATTTCCAAGGAGCGCAAACTCACACCCGAAGAGCGTCAGGAAATGAAGCTCTACACCCGTTTGGCAGATGCTTTCACACCGCTTGCCAAAGGTATGAACTCCGAATATGCCAATCAAAATGCCTACGATGCCATCCAGATTCACGGCGGTTCGGGCTTCATCATGGAGTACAAGAGCCAAAGACTCTACCGCGATGCCCGCATCTTCAGCATCTATGAAGGAACGACACAGCTGCAGGTGGTGGCTGCCATCCGCTATATCACCAACGGAACTTACCTCTCGGTCATCGGCGAAATGCTCGAAACCGAAGTGGCTCCCGAACTGAAACCCCTCAAAGACAAGGTGGTGAAGATGGTGGAAAGCTATCGCAAGAGTGTCGAATATGTGAAAGAAAGCAACAACCAAGAGTTGCAAGACTATCTCGCACGTCGCCTTTACGACATGACTACCGAAATCATCATGGCGTTGTTGCTGCTCGATGATGCCACCCGGGCACCCGAACTCTTTGCCAAGTCGGCAAAAGTGTATGTGCGCATGGCCGAAGAAAATGTCATCGGCAAGAGTGCTTTTGTGCAGAGTTGCACTCCAGAAGACCTTGCATTCTATCGTGCCAACGAGAAAACAGAAGAAGTGGAAGCATAACAAACCTTCTGTACGGTAGGCCGATGGTTCATCGGCAACCGTATGATATCCCTACATAGGAAGACCGGCATCGTTCGTGGTGTCCGGTCTTCCTGCATCTTTGCCACAGGTAAACTGTCATCGGAAATGACCGAAAGGCATACGCAGCCAAAAGAGAACCATCCGATATGCAGGAAATGCGAACCTTGGCATGCAAATGACCGACGTGGGTTTGAGCTTCTTTGACGACGAACAAAATTGGCAGAACGCTTGTGAAATCGAAATAAAAGGCGTATATTTGCAGGCGTTCAGTGGAATGAGGGGCTCCTCCAAGAGTTCCTCTTTCGCGTATAAGGCATCTTTTCGGCACAACGACAAGTCGATAAGGCAGACGGATTTGCGCACGAAAACCGTCGCTTCCGCCCTTCCGGGAACCATTTTTCGGACGTGTTCCGAAAGTTGCGGACGAAAAGAAATGAAGGCGTGGCCGATGAAGGCCATGCTGACGCATGGCATCCCGACGGCAGGTTCGTACTCCGTCGATGAGGGAAAAATAAAAAAGTATGATAGAAAAGAGTATCGTCAAAGAAATAGTTGACCGCTGGTTGGCTGACAAAGAGTATTTCTTGGTAGACATTGTTTGTTCTCCCGACAATCGCATCATGGTCGAAATCGACCATGCCGACGGCGTTTGGATTGAAGATTGCGTGGCGCTGAGCCGCTATCTCGAAAGCAATCTCAACCGCGATGAAGAGGATTTTGAACTCGAAGTAGGCTCGGCAGGCATCGGACAGCCGTTCAAAGTGGAACGACAATACATCAACCACATCGGTAAAGAAGTGGAAGTCGTGGATGCCGGAGGACTGAAATGGAAAGGCATCCTCAAAGCCGTCGACGGACAAGACTTCGTCGTCACGGTCAAGGAAAAACAAAAAGAAGAAGGCAAGAAACGACCCAAATTGGTGGAAGTCGACAAAACCTTCAACATGAACAGCGTCAAGTACACAAAATATATCATCAATTTCAAGTAACAACAGCAGAAAGATGTGGTGCCCATTTCGACAGAAACGAACCGCATCTCTTTTGATTGACATAACAGAACAAAACTATGGCAGCAAGAAAAGCAGCAGAGGAAACCCCCAATATGTTTGAAACCTTCAAGGAGTTTACAGACAATAAGCACATCGACAGAACCACCTTGGTGAGCGTTCTTGAAGAAAGTTTTCGTAACGTCATCGCCAAACTCTTCGGAAGTGATGAGAACTTCGACGTGATTGTCAACCCCGATAAAGGCGACTTCGAAATCTATCGCAACCGTATGGTGGTTCCCAACGGAGAAGTGCAGGACGAAAACAAGGAGATCGCGCTGGAGGAAGCACAGAAAATCGAACCCGATTACGAAGTGGGCGAGGAGTTAACCGAAAGCGTGGACTTTGCCAAATTCGGACGAAGAGCCATCTTGAACCTCAGACAGACATTGGCTTCCAAACTGCTGGAGTTGGAACATGATGCTCTCTACAATAAATATAAAGACCGCGTGGGTCAGATTATTTCGGGCGAAGTGTATCAGACTTGGAAACGCGAAGTGCTGCTCATAGACGACGAAAACAACGAGATGATTCTGCCCAAGTCCGAACAGATCCCGGCAGATCAGTACCGCAAGGGCGAAACTGTGAGAGCCATCATCCTGCGAGTGGACAACGCCAACAATAATCCCAAGATTATCTTGTCGCGTACAAGTCCCGTCTTTCTGCAACGATTGCTCGAAGCCGAGGTGCCCGAAATCAACGACGGACTCATCTCCATCAAGCGAATTGCACGCATGCCTGGCGAAAGAGCCAAGGTGGCCGTCGAGAGTTATGACGACAGAATCGATCCGGTGGGTGCCTGTGTAGGTGTGAAAGGCAGCCGTGTTCATGGCATCGTCCGAGAACTTTGCAACGAAAATATCGATGTCATCAACTACACTTCCAATATCAAACTTTTCATTCAGCGCGCCCTCAGTCCCGCGAAGGTGTCGAGCTTGAATGTGGATGAAGAAAACCATAAGGCTGAAGTGTTCCTCAAACCCGAAGAAGTGAGCTTGGCCATCGGTCGCTCCGGACTGAACATCAAGTTGGCTTCCATGCTGACTGAATACACTATCGACGTCTTCAGAGAGCTGAATCAGGACGAAGCCGAGGAAGATATCTACCTCGATGAGTTCGCCGATGAAATCGATACTTGGATTATTGACGCGTTGAAGAACATCGGTCTCGATACCGCCAAAGCGGTTATCAAGGCACCGAGGGAACTTCTTGTTGAAAAAGCCGACCTCGAAGAAGAGACCGTTGATAATGTCTTGAGAATCCTCAAAGCCGAATTTGAATAACGGTTTTCGGCTGTCGGGATGTCCTCCCCTGTCGAACCGGGAGGCAATCGCCCGTCGGGCGGGTCACAATCCACGGGAATCGGAGAGGGAACATCGTCGCCCAAGGTGACAACAGTATATAATAGGTACGCGCGAAAGACAACAACGTGGCTTTCACCATCACAATAACAGCGTATAGGACGTGGGGCGGAAAAGACCGAAACGGAATATACACCAAAAGAAAAAAGAAAGAAGAAGGAAATGACCGCAATCCTTCGGTACAATAAAAAGAAGAAGAATGAGTACAAGATTAGGCAGAGCAATACGTGAATTGAACATAGGTCTTCAAACGGCAGTTGAATTCCTTGAGAAGAAAAGTGATTTGGGGGAAGTGAAAAACGACTTGAACTTCAAAATCAACGAGAAGCAACATGCGGCTTTGATTGAGGAATTCAAGCAGGATAAAGAACAAAAAAGTCAGGCTGAAAAAGTCTTTTCAAAGCGTCCTAAAGAGAAAAAAACAATCCGGGTCGAACAGCCCGACAAGGCTGAAGCGGTCTTGCCCGAAAACAAACGACAACAATTCAAGCAAGTGGGCAAGATAGATCTTGATGCGCTGAACAAGAAACCGACAGCTCCGAAAACTGCCGAAAAGGAATCTGTCGTGGAAGATAAAGTGACAAACACAGTTGAAAATCCTGTTGGTACGGCATCGAAAAAGGTTGCCGACATTGCTGATGTGCAGGTCGAAACCCAACCGGCAGAGGCCACTCGTGCCGATATGGAACAGAAAACTGTTGTTGAAACGCAAGAAGATGTGAAACCGACAGTAGCCCCGACACTCGTTTCTGCCGAAGTGAAGGTCGAAAAAGAACCTGCCGACGAGCCTGCCGTAAACGCCGAGCCCAAAGTGTTTACACTCAAAAGCGAGAACCAACCGGGACCGAAAGTGAATGTGTTGGGTAAAATCGATCTTGATTCAATCAATCAAAATACACGTCCCAAGAAGAAAAGTAAAGAGGAACGCAAGAAAGAACGTGTGGAAAAAGCGGCGCAAAACAACGCCGAGAAGAAGAAGAGAGTCCGTATCAACAAAGAGCGAGTGGACATCAATGCCGCCGCAAACCAGAACAGTCATCAGGCGAATGCTGCCAAGAATCAACCCAAAAAGAACAAAAACAAGAAGCGTCCGCAACGTAGTCTTGAAGTAAGCGAGGAAGATGTGGCACGCAGAGTGAAGGAAACGCTCGCTCGTCTGACCTCAAAAGGACAGAACAAGAAGGGTGCCAAATACCGCAAAGAGAAACGCGATGCCGCCCATGAACGTATGCAGGAGGAACGCGCAGAGCGCAGAGCGGAGAGCAAAACGCTTAAACTCACCGAATTTGTGACCGTCAGCGAACTGGCAACCATGATGAATGTGGGTGTCAATGAGGTCATCGGTACCTGTATGAGTGTGGGTATCATGGTGTCAATCAACCAGCGTCTTGATGCCGAAACCATTAACCTCGTTGCCGACGAGTTCGGTTTCAAAACCGAATATGTCAGTGCCGAAGTGCAGGAAGCCATCACCGAAGAAGTCGATGACGAGGCAGATCTCGTCGGTCGCGCTCCCATCGTAACGGTCATGGGTCATGTCGACCATGGTAAAACGTCGCTGCTCGACTACATTCGCAAGACTAATGTGATTGCCGGTGAGGCCGGTGGCATCACACAACATATCGGTGCGTACAACGTCAAGTTGGAAGACGACCGCCGAATCACCTTCCTCGACACACCGGGTCATGAGGCTTTCACCGCCATGCGTGCCCGTGGTGCTCAGGTAACCGACATCGCCATCATCATTATTGCCGCCGACGACAGTGTCATGCCTACTACCAAAGAGGCGATTGCGCACGCCCAGGCAGCCAATGTTCCGATGGTTTTCGCCATCAACAAGATAGATAAACCGGGTGCGAACCCCGATAAAATACGTGAAGACCTTGCCAACATGAACTTGTTGGTGGAGGAATGGGGAGGCAAGTATCAATGTCAGGAGATCTCGGCCAAGAAAGGTCTGGGTGTCAAAGAGCTGCTTGAGAAAGTCCTTCTCGAAGCCGAAATGCTTGATTTGAAGGCCAACCCCAACCGCAAAGCCACCGGTTCGGTCATCGAATCGAGTCTTGACAAAGGCCGTGGCTATGTAAGTACCATCCTGATTTCAAACGGAACGCTCAAGATTGGCGACAATCTGATTGCCGGAACCAGCTGGGGACGCATCAAAGCCATGTTCAACGAGCGTAACCAACGCATCGAAAAGGCAGGTCCTGCCGAGCCGGTTATCGTCTTGGGTCTCAACGGGGCACCCACAGCCGGTGACTCTTTCCACGTGATGGATACCGAACAGGAGGCTCGCGATGTGGCAAACAAGCGTCTGCAACTGCAGCGTGAGCAAGGTCTGCGCACCCAAAAGACCTTTACGCTCGATGACATTTCTCACCGCATTGCCCTCGGCGAGTTCCACGAACTCAACATCATCGTTAAGGGTGACACTGACGGAAGTATCGAGGCCTTGTCGGATTCGTTCATCAAGCTCTCCACCGAGAAGGTGCAGGTCAATGTCATCAACAAGGCTGTCGGTCAGATTTCCGAAAACGATGTCATGCTCGCCAGTGCTTCCGATGCCGTGATTGTGGGATTCCAAGTGCGTCCCTCGTCTGATGCCCGTAAGCTGGCCGACCGTGAAGGCGTGGAAATCAACACCTATTCCATCATCTATGATGCCATCAATGACATCACAGCAGCGATGGAAGGTATGCTCGACAAGGTCAAGAAAGAGATCATTACGGGTCAGGTTGAGGTCAAGCAAGTCTTCAAGATCTCCAAGGTCGGCACGGTTGCCGGTGCTTTGGTGACCGAAGGAAAGGTACACAGCAAGGACAAAGGCCGCGTGGTTCGCGACGGTATCGTGGTTCATACAGCGCCTATTGATGCGCTCAAACGATATAAAGACGACGTGAAAGAAGTGCCTGCAGGTATGGAGTGCGGTATCTCTCTCGTTCATTTCAATGACCTTCAGGAAGGCGATATCATCGAAACCTTCACCGAGGTCGAAGTCGAACAGAAGCTCTGATAGCCCGATTCCCTTGGATTTTCCGACTCCACGTCGCAACAGCTGCCCCTTCTG
>JALETQ010000022.1 GCA_022781445.1 Prevotella sp. | reverse complement strand
CGGCCTGCTGACCATTTTATAACATAGCCGAAGCAGGATTGTATGGACAAGAAAGTCATCCCTGCCAATTGGCAGGGATAAGGGATTTGTATCCTTACGTCAAGAACAGAAGATAAGGGGAACTTATCCCGAACTCAGGTTAAAAGGGTAAAATAAAATTGACCCCTGCACCAGGACTTTACAAGGGGCAAATATACGGTACCCAAGATGGGCAAATCCTGCCTGGCCAAAAGGGTCAAAGTGGCATGGCTTTTCCAGGCATGAGCAGGAGTCTTTATTTGTGGAGCTCCTGCCATTTGTTTTGTAGTGGGCGGGGAGGATTACCCGACTTTACACCAGCGGGAGCCAATATGGATGACCGTATTTGGGTTGGGTCAGAATTTGGAAAGAAAGGGCTTGCGTACGGCGAACCACAGGTGCATCAGCACTGTTGGCAACAAGCCGTAGTGGGTACGCATGACGGCAAAGCGTTCCTTCAGGGAGGCACGATGGTTGCGGGTGGTCTGGCCTTCGTAAAGATAGTTTGCCAACACTTCGTTCATGTTGAGAAAGTCGGCACCTTGTGCGTCGGCCTCTTTCATGACTCTGATACACCAGTCGATGTCGGCCGAGAAACGGTAGCGGAGGTCGTAAGGAATGGCGGCGGCGATGTCGCGGCGCACATAGAAAGCCTGGTGGCAGACGAGCATGCCCTTCCTGAACGAGGTCCACTTGAGGCGGTGGGGGGCAGACAGATGACGGTGAGCCAAAAAACGTCCGTCATAGTCCACGATGTCGGTGTCGCCATAGATGATGGCAGGCAGGTCGCCGTCGCCTTCATGTTCTACCCGTGCAGCAATACGTTCAAGCACTTCACTGTCTCGAAAGGCATCGCCGGCATTGATGAAACACACGAAGTCGCCTTGTGCTGTGGCAAGCCCTTTGTTCATGGCATCATAGATACCCTTGTCCGGTTCGGAAACGAGCGAAAGGCACTTGGTTTCGGCTTGGTTGTCGAGTCGTTCCTGATAGGAGCGCACGATATCACAGGTACGATCGGAAGACTGTCCGTCAATGATGAGGTGTTCCACGCGGCCGTAGGTTTGTCGGACGACACTTTTGAGCGTGGTCTCGACGACCTTTTCGGCATTGAACGTAACGGTAATGATGCTGAATGTAATCATGGGTGATCGGGTTCGGTGTGACGGGCTTCGAGGAGTTCCCGGTAAAGGGTAATGTAGCGTTGCGCCACGATGGCAGGCGTGTAGTGGCCTGCCACCTTCTCGACGGCATGAGCGGAAAGTTTCTGTCGGTCGGCATCGAAAAGCAGGTGTCGGATGCCGTATGCCAAGTCTTCGGCATCGCGGAAACGAGCTACATAGCCGTTGTGCAGATGATCTATTTCTTCGGGTATCCCCCCTACACGGAAGCCTACGCAGGGAATGCCGCAAGCCATCGCTTCCATGATGGTGTTGGGCAGATTCTCCGAAAGCGAAGGCAACACAAAAACATCTGAAGCACGATAAACGTCGGCGATGGTGTGGGGATTGTCGAGGTAGCCCAGGGCGAACACCTCGAAAGGCACAAGTGCAGCCAATTCGGTCGCATTCTTGCCCATCACGACGAGAGCCGTGTCGGCAGGCATGGACGAATGGTCGCGGGCAAGGATGCGACAGGCTTCTGTCATGTAGGCCAAGCCCTTGTTGGGATTGGTGGCATTGTGAGCCGCGAACAAGATGAGCCGCTTGTCGAGAGGCAGGCGAAGCCGATGCCGGGCGGCGGCTCTGTCGCCGGGACTGAAAACATCGGTGTCGATGGGATTGGGAATGTTTGTGACGGGTTGTCCTTGCAGGAGGGCACTTCGGGCAGCGTTTTCTTCCAGCCATCGGCTACAGCCGACAAACATGATGCGATGGGCGTCATAGATGGATTTCTTGCGCTTCCACACCTTGGCAGCCAAATCCGAAAACAGTGTCGGAGACAGATAAGGACATTGTTGGCAGGCCGTGAGGTAACGCTTACAGTCCATCGTGAGATGGCAGACGGAAGTGGCGGGCCAGATGTCGTGCATGGTCCACACGACGGGTTTGCCGCTTTCGAGTATCTTCCGCAGCACGGCGAGCGACAACATGCCTTGATTGACCCAGTGCAGGTGGATGATGTCGGCCTCCCGGAAGACAGGCAATCGGGTGATGTCGCTGCCGGTGTTGGCGATGTCGAGTTCGAAGAGATGTTTCTTGCGGAAATGCAGATGGGTGAAGATGCACAGCCGTTCCCGCAAGAAATGCCACCGCAGCCGCCAATCCCGCTTGAGCGTTATTACCGTGCGGTCGGCGGTCTGCCGGCGACCTACCAGCATACGCGCTTCAACTCCATGAAGATTCAAGGCAGTGGTGAGTCTCTTGGCGGCAAGGGCAGCCCCACCTGTCTGTTCACTCGTATTGATGATAAGTACCCGCATGCTCGGCTGAAGGGAACGGCATTGTAAGATTAATGCTCACGATGAATGACATCGAGTGCACGTGTAACAATGTCGTTAGTCTGATTGTAAATTCGGAAATACTCTGTCATATCCCACAAATCACGTGCGACAAGCGACTTGAGCTGATTCTTCAGGAATGGCCTGGTGAGGGTCGCTTCCTTGTCGTCGCGCGGTTTGACGCCCTGCTTCACTCCCTCGGCGATAATGTCGTCGACAAGCTTGTCGGGAACTTCATACAAAGCCAGAAAGCGATCGAAAGCGGGATAGGCCTTCTTGAGCGTCTTGCGGTTTTGGTCAATGTATTTGAGAGACTGGTTGATGACAATGCTCTTCACCATGAGCTGGCGGTGCAGACGGGTGTAGCGCATGGTGTCAAGAGGCACGAACTCATCGGGCATGATGCCTCCGCCGCCATAAACCACCCGACGGTTGCGCAAGGTATGATATTTCAACGAATCGTCGAAGTGGATACTGTCGGGCGAGGTCAGTTCGCCGTGCTTCAGACGGCGGTCGAGATCCATCTCGTAGTCTTTCATGTCGCCCTTTTTGTAGGGCTTCTGGATGCAACGTCCCGAAGGTGTGTAATAATGGGCGACGGTGAGCCTGATCATCGAACCGTCATTGAATTCGATCGGACGCTGAACGAGTCCTTTGCCAAATGAACGGCGTCCCACGATGGTTCCCCGATCCTGGTCCTGAATGGCTCCTGCGAGGATTTCGGCTGCCGAAGCCGAGAACTCGTTGATAAGTACGACGACCCTGACATGTCGCAACTTGCCGGAACCTTTGGCAAAGAACCGTTGCGGCTGGTAGCGACGGCCCTTCGTGTAGACGATGAGGTCGCCCTCTTGCAATATCTCGCCTGCAATGTCAACGGCAGACTGGAGGTATCCTCCTCCATTCTCCTGCAGGTCGATGACAAGGGTCTTCATACCCATGTCGGCGAGTTTCTGCGTTCCCTCCATGAACTCTTTATATGTTGTGGAACCAAAACTGCCCAAACGGATGTAGCCTACGGCAGACTCCAGCATATAGACGGCATCGACGGTCTTGACGGGAATCTTCTCTCGAACGACGGTGAACGTAAGATCGTCGGCAACGAGTCGTCGTCTGACGGTGAGTTTCACCTTGCTGCCTTTCTTGCCCCTGAGCCGCTTCATGATATCCTCGCGCGGCATCTTCACACCGGCGATGGCCGTGTCGTTGACGGCAATGATGCGGTCGCCGGCAAGTATGCCCACCTTTTCGGACGGACCGTTGAAGACTGGCTGGATGACTACAAGCGTGTCTTCCAACATATTGAACTGAACCCCGATGCCCTCGAAACTGCCTTCGAGAGGCTCTTTCATGGCTTTCACCTCTTTGGGCGTGGAGTAAGACGAATGAGGGTCGAGCTTTTCGAGCATGCCTCGGATGGCATCCTCGGCCAGTTTTTCTTCATTGACCGTATCGACATAGAGGTGATAAATGGCTTGTTCGGTGTTCAGAATCTTTTCCACGACACCATTGCCGGGAATCCTCAGTTGTGCCCCGGCATTGATGGCGACACACACAAGAAGGATAATTGTGAGTATTTTTTTCATGTTCTGATCTTTTGGCGGCGGGGATATAGCCCGGAGGTTTCGCCCCGACAAATGTGATGTGTTAATGGATAGGAACGGCAGTAGATTGCTGCACCGTTGAGAGTATCAATAAAGTTCCTCGGGGCGGTCTTCCTCAATAACGAGATTATCGATGATGAAGTTTTGTCGCTCGGGAGAGTTTTTCCCCATGTAGTATTCGAGGAGTTTCTTGACCTGGTCGTTCTTATGGAGTGTCACCTGTTCCAAACGTATGTCGGGACCGATGAATTCCCCCATTTCATCTTGCGATATCTCACCAAGACCCTTAAATCGGGTAATCTCCGGTTCGGGTCCGAGTTCGCGGATGGCATTGACGCGCTCTTCGTCCGAGTAACAATAGCGGGTAATGAAGTCACTCTTCTTGTCTTTGGCATTGCGTTTCTTATCGACTTCTGCAACGATTTCTTTATTCTTGATCTTGGTTCGTCTGTTGCGAACACGAAAGAGCGGCGTTTGGAGAATGTAAACATGGCCTTTCTTGATCAACTCCGGGAAGAACTGGAGAAAGAACGTGATGATGAGCAGGCGGATATGCATGCCGTCGACATCAGCATCGGTCGCCACTATCACCTTATTGTAACGCAAAGTGTCCAATCCTTCTTCAATGTCGAGAGCCGCCTGCAGCAGGTTGAATTCTTCATTCTGATAGACGATGGTTTTGGGCAATCCGAAAGAATTGAGAGGCTTGCCTCGCAGCGAGAAAACCGCCTGAGTGTTCACATCGCGACTTTTTGTGATGGATCCGCTCGCAGAATCACCCTCAGTGATAAAGATGCTGCTCTCTTCCTTTCTCTCGTTCTTTGCGTCACTGAAGTGGATGCGGCAGTCACGGAGCTTTCGGTTGTGGAGATTGGCTTTCTTGGCTCGTTCGCGCGCCAGCTTGGTCACGCCTGCCATTGCCTTCCTTTCTTTCTCACTTTCTGAAATCTTCTGTAGCAGTACCTCGGCTATGTCGGGATGGATGTGCAGGAAATTGTCGACCTGCGACTTGATGAAATCACCCACATACTTGTTGATGGAAATGCCATCGTTGGGTTTCATGGTGGTGGAACCCAACTTGATTTTGGTTTGGCTCTCGAACATCGGTTCTTCCACATTGATGGCGATGGCTGCCACAAGTCCGTTCCTGATGTCGGTATATTCGAAGTTCTTGGCTGAAAACTCCTTGATGGTCTTGGCGATATGCTCCTTGAAAGCACTCTGATGGGTACCTCCCTGCGTAGTGTTCTGTCCGTTGACGAACGAATGATACTCCTCACCATACTGGTTGGTATGGGTGAAGGCAATCTCGATGTCATCGCCTTTGAGATGGATGATGGGATAGAGCGGATCGTTGGTCATAGTGTCTTGCAACAAGTCGGCAAGACCGTGACGGCTCATGATTCGCCTGCCGTTATACATGATGATGAGTCCGGTGTTGAGATAGGTATAGTTCCTCAACATCGTTTCGATGATTTCGTCATGGAAGCGGTAGTTCTTGAAAAGGGTATTATCGGGTTCAAAGAAGATGAGTGTTCCCGTTTCGTCGTTCCAATCCTCGGTGATGTCTTCAGAAAGGTTGCCGCGGCAGAACGTTGCCTTTCGACGCTTGGATTCGCGGAAAGACATGACTTCGAAGGTCTGGCTGAGTGCATTGACCGCCTTGATGCCGACACCATTGAGTCCCACGCTCTTCTTGAAAGCCTTGGAGTCATACTTTCCGCCGGTGTTGAGCTTGGACACGGCTTCGATGAGTTTGCCTTGCGGAATGCCTCGGCCGTGGTCACGAACGGTGACCCGCAACCGGTCTTCGATGTCAATTTCTATCAGCTTACCGGCATTCATCTTGAATTCGTCGATGGAATTGTCTATCACCTCTTTCAGTAACACATAGATACCATCCTCAGGCAAAGAACCATCGCCCAACCTTCCGATATACATACCCGGCCGGGTGCGGATATGTTCCATGTCGGATAAATGCCGGATGTTTTCTTCAGTATAGTTTACCGTGATTGACTTTTTCCCAGGTGTGTCGGTTTGTGGTTCAAAAAGATTCTTGTTAGAATTATTCATGCCTTGTGAATTGATAGAAGTTTGCAGTGATGATACCGGTATGATTAGATGGTTTTCTTATAGCAACGACGCTTCTTATGGTTCTCTGTCTTGAAGAACTGCCATTGACTTTGTACACCCTTGTTGGTTTCCATTTCGACCTGGCTTTCCGCCCACTCGAATCCGTAGTCGATATATCTGGGAATGAGGTCGGAAAACATGAGTGCATTTGCACCTTTGGGACGATATTCGGGCAGGATGCCGAGCAACAACAGGTCGACCATGTTGGTCTTATGGCACTTGATGGCTTGCAGGATGTGATACCAGCCGAAGGGAAACAAGCGACCTCGTCTGCATTTCTGTAGTGCATACGACATGGAAGGCAATGTGATGGCAACACCGACAAGTTTGTTATCGTGATTCCTATCTTCAATGAGTGTTACCAAATTGAGGTCGATGAGGGGAAAATACGCCTTGATGTATTGGTCGATTTGTTTGTCGGATAATTCCGAATAACCGTAGAGATCTTTGAAGGTATCATTGATGATGTTAAAGATTTTCTTTCCGTATCCACCCTCAAACACCTCTTTCTTGGTTACTTTCTTTACATGGAGGTTATAACGATCCTGTATCATGGAGGACAGTTTGATCAACCGTTCGGGGATGCCCTCGGGGATGTAAATCTTGAACTCGAGATAGTCGTTATCTTTCTCAAAACCAGCCATGGCATCAATGTGCTTGGGATAGTATTCATAGTTGTAAGACGTGGCAAGCGTGCCGATCTGGTCGAAACCGTCGGTAAGCATGCCTTCGCAATCCAAATCTGTAAAACCGAGCGGTCCCACGATTTCAGTCATTCCTTTCTGGCGGCCATATTCTTCCACCTTTGCAAGCAATGCGCCAGACACTTCTTTGTCATCTATAAAGTCGAACCATCCGAATCGCACCATCTTACGTCCCCATTTATTGTTGGCCTTATGATTGATGATGGCTGCCACGCGTCCCACTAAACGATTATCTTTATAAGCCATGTAATATTCGGCATCACAGAACTCGAATGCTGCGTTGCGTTCTTTGTGAAGGGTATCCATCTCATCGCGAAAGAGTTTAGGGACGAAATAAGGATTGTCTTTATAGAGGTCGTATTGGAAATCTATAAATGTTTTGAGTGAACTCTTGGAGTCCACCCTTCTAATCTCAACAGATGTGTTCATTAATAAACTATGTTTGTATAATCTTTCTATGATGCAAAAGTAAGAAAAATCATTGAAAATACAAAATATAGATGCTTTTTCGTTTTCATCGGGCTGCTTTATGCATAACCTGCCTGAAGGCATCAAGAAAGTCGTCGGTACGTTGTGAGCATGGAGATCAGTCAAAGAGATGATATTTGAGAAGTTAGGTCTGAAGTTTTTCTTCAATCAGATATCATACGATATTCATTTATTGTTTACATAGTCGTCCCTTAAAAACTATATTTGAGCGTGAAGTTAGTAAAATCGGCCTTCACGCTGATATTTTTATTAGGCACAAAAGAACTCTCATGGCTCTTTTGAAGTTATATGCCGCCGCAGCCAATAAGACATTGACAACCCCAATTCGGGATAAGCCGCGCTTGTTTTTTGCCTTAAAATAGTTTCAATAGAAGCCCAAAAAGAGGATTATTTTTCGTATATTTGTTTCTGAAAACCAAACAGATAACAAAAAAAACAATCCTCTATGAAACTTGTTAGCAAAGTTACGGAAATATATTGTATTGCAGATGATTTCTGCAAAGAATACGAGTTGGAATTGAACAAAAAAGCACTTTCACTTTCAAATCCCTCTCCAAGCAGTCCTAAAACGCGCAATCGGAAAGGAAGAATGAGCGATGCCGAGATGATTACCATTCTCGTGTTGTTCCACGGCAATAATACGTTTCGGAATTTCAAACATTTCTATCACCTTGCAACCTTTCTCCATTTCCACAGAAAGGAGGAACATTCTTAGTACTTGGTATTCTCCACAAGTGGTAAGTATCGTAAAGTATTGTTTCTGCCTTATCTTGCGTTCAAAGGTTTCCCTGACCTGCAACCTTGCCCTGCAATGAGGGCAGGTGCAAGTGTCCGTTGGTTTTACCATTGTCCAACTATGCCCACAATCCATACACGTTGTGCGACCTTTGGGCAAGCGGTAGGCGAAGTGGTCTATGCACTCACGGAATGCCCACTTACATTGTGTCTTGCTTATCGGTCGCAGTTTTTTGCTCTCGGCAAGTACTGCCTTCTCAAATCTGTTTCTCGGTTTCATAATCTATCCTCCTTAATCAGTTGTTACGAAATACATAGCCGTCCTTATACCAAAAGTCCGTGTCGAAAAGGTCATCGGCATATTTGGAGAAGTCGAAGTAACTCAATGCAAAATCGGATAATTCATTCTCCATTTTCGCAAGTTCCTCCGCAAAATCTTCCTCGCTTGCATAATTTCCGATGTAGTCGGATTGGAAAGATTTTACAAGGCTGTAAGCATCTTGTGTGAGTTGGGCGTTGTTGCCATACACCCACACCCAAAAGGCTTCTTTCTCCGTGTTGTTCAGTCTGTCCAACTCGTCCCGAAGTTCAAAGAAATTTTCATCCAAATGGCTCTCGTCTATCAGACCATCGGGTATTTCCTCCCACGCTTGGAACATATATTCGGGTTCTTCCTCGTCCTCGTGTATCTCGGCACAACGCTCCATAAAGCCGTCCAAATCGTAGAAGTCCGAAAGTTCCACCCATTCGCCCTGCAATGAGCCGTTGTTGTACTTGGCATAAGTGCCTACGTAGATGCGTGCTTCGTTCAAATCCTTTGTTTCCATTTCCTTTTGTTATGTAGTCGTCCCTTAAAAAGAGATGCTAAGAGAGAGGTCATTGATGAATCAATTCCCGCGTTGCATCTCTTTTTTAGGGACGACTACAAAACAAAAGGAAAAGGAAACAAAGGATTTGAACGAAGCACGCATCTACGTAGGCACTTATTCCAAGTACAACAACGGCTCATTGCAGGGCGAATTGGTGGTACTTTCGGACTTCTACGATTTGGACGGCGTTATGGAGCGTTGTGCCGA
>JALETQ010000015.1 GCA_022781445.1 Prevotella sp. | reverse complement strand
CGGCCTGCTGACCATTTTATAACATAGCCGAAGCAGGATTGTATGGACAAGAAAGTCATCCCTGCCAATTGGCAGGGATAAGGGATTTGTATCCTTACGTCAAGAACAGAAGATAAGGGGAACTTATCCCGAACTCAGGTTCATAGGAATCGAACGGATGACAGAATCAACAAGACCGGGAGTGAACATGCCCGCCATCCTCACGGAAAGCGACAGCATTGGTACTTTTAGTGGTGTTTGTGGTATGGCCGAGAAGGTAAACTTCAGTCCCATCGACCTGTCATCCTGTTATTTGCAAGGCAGAAAACAGACATCATTCATCCCGGTCCGGTCAACGCTGATTGACCGAACGATAAGGACAGGCTTTATGTCATGCCTCGCAAAATTCTTCGATTGCGGAATCGTTTTAGTGGAATTTACCTTATCTGCGTTCATTCGGACAAACCCGACAAGCCTTCATACGTATTCCGCTTCTATATGCGTACAAAGGTATAAAAATAGGTCTGTCGTTCCAAACATTTTCCTTTGAATTTTCCATCTTTTTTTTACCGTCCGATACTCCTTCCGCGCTACACTTTCAAGCTCAACATCTTAGCCTTCGGGCATTGCCTCATGGGCTGTCGGACTTTCAAAAACCGACGGTTTCATCGAGAAAACATCACTTGCAGGCCATTCATCATTTCAGCCGCAAAGGTTATCAGAGGCAGCCCTGGTCTTGTTCGATTGACGAGCGAAAGGCTGCCGGCCGGCAACAGGCATGGCTGATGACGGCAATCGTCCGGCGACCCGATGCCTGCATCATCCGCACTTTCGCGAGATGCGCGAACGGCAATCAACAATTTCATGTTCATCCTTCACAAGACCGATTCTTTTTCTTCGTTTGACAAAAGGGCAGGTTTCATCGGGCAAAAGGGCAGGTTTTGCCTTCCGAAAGGGCCGCTTTTATCTCCCAAAACCTGCCCTTTTACCCCTTGTCGGTCACGAGAGCCCGAATCGGAATTGTCCGAATGCCGGACATGCCTGCCTGCATCTGCACTATGAAACACACAAAAAGCGATTCCGCATCGGCCGGCCGTCGTGGCAGCAAGAAACAGAACCGCTTGGCGCAATACGGCTGCCGAGGGTTAGAAACGAGTCATCAGCTCGACCACAATCTTGTCCTTCTCGGAGGGAAGGACGACGGCATCGTCACCATAAAAGTACTTCTCGTAGTTGATTCGGATGTCGGCAGTGAAAGGAAGGCAAGTACTCAACGTAACGCCTCCGGTGATGCGATGACGGCGATAGTCGTTGATGACGAGGCTTTTCGTGCCGGGACGGCTGCTGTCCTCGTAGAACTTGCCGTCGCTGTGGTCGGTCATGAAGTCGTAACGCACCAACGGCGAAATCTTGGAAAAAAAAGCCTTGCGCAACGGAATGTCGTAACACACGAACGAGTTGAACGAATGGACATCCTTGAAAGCATGGTCTTCATAATGCTTCAACAGATACTCGGCTTCCACATGCCAACCCTTGCCGTGATAATAGGCACCGGCATTCCAGTGCATGAGTGCCACCTCGGCGGGACGGCTCTGCATGGCGCTGAGGGTAAGATTGAAGCCGCCGGGGAAGAACGCGCTGCCCTTGACCGAGAAATTGAGCCGATCGGACCAGAAATCCTTTTGGTTGGTCAGACCGCTTCCGTTGAACAAGCCACCCTCGACGATGATGGGGAAACCCACTTGGAAGGTATAGCCTGCCGTGAATCCCACATCACGCACGTTGCCAACCTGCTTGACCATGAACGAACGGTTGGCAAAATACTGGGCGTGGGGCGAACGGTGGGCATCGATGGTGAAGGGAACGCGCATCTGACCGAGCGTGAATTGGAGGGTTTTCCACGGTTTGACGGCGGCAAAGGCATCGAGCATCTTGATTTTTCCTTCGTCCGAAAGGTCTATCTCTGCCTTATAGGACATCACCGGCCCCACTTTGCCTGCAACACTGACACGGGCATTACGCACCTCAAACCGCCCGGTTTTGTCTTGAGGCTGGTACTCATACTTGCCCCTGATGGTGCCGTGGATGGTGGGTAACAGATCCGTATTGCCCTCTTGCGCTGCCACAGGCACGGGACACCCTAACCACAGAAGCACGGCCATAACTGTACCGAACGCCAATCGAACATAAGACCATTGGATCGGAGTCATCCTCGTTTTCAAAACATTTGTCGTCTTTTTTCGTCCGTTCGACGACAATTTACCTGTCGTTTTGTTTTGCCACAGCCCGTCGCAGCGGCAAAATTCCGAAAAAAAATCTGTTCCACAATCCGACAAGAACGCCTCGAACGCAGCCGGACGACCGTTACTGAAAGTAATCTTTCTTGATTTCATAGGGTTTGATTTTGACCGTGCAAAGGTCGAAAATAGTTGTTGCAAACGCGCAACAAAGATGTTATGATTGTGTGACAAAGGGAGAAAGGCGACCACATCAATCCGGCAAAAAGGGCTTCGGGCGGAGCTTACCCGCAGAATATACAATAATAATATAGGAATTTATAACCATTAGTACTCATCGGACTTTCGATCCGGCGGCCGGAATCTGCAGCCGGCACGGACTTTGTTCGGTATCGTTCCGGAGGTATCGGACATGAACGGCCACGCTTCCCGACCGTTTCCGCCCGACTGACGGCAGCCTGCCCACCGTTCTCGTCCGACGCAGCCCGTCGCGTTTTCGACAAAAACGGCAGCCGATCCGTTCGACATCCGACAAAAATCGGTTCGGTCCCGGAGATTTGATTTGGGTTAAAAAAACAAATTTTTCTCCATACAATTAGGTAGTTAGGACGATTTTAACTACTTTTGCAGTTCATTTGTGCCAACAATAAAACATCAAATATAACACAAGAAGAAACAATGAACATCTCATTTGAAACCCCCGACAAAATCAATGGTTTGATGACCATCGTCGTAGAAGAGGCGGACTACAAAGAAAGAGTGGAGAAATCACTGAAAGATTATCGCAAAAGAGTGAACGTTCCGGGCTTCAGACCGGGCAAAGTTCCTATGGGAATGGTTCGCAAACAATTCGAGACTCCCGTGAAAATGGAGGAAATCAATCAGATTCTTGGCGAAGAAATCAACAAATATCTTCAAGAAAACAAGATACATATCCTCGGAGAACCCTTGGCTTCGGAGAAACAAGAACCCCAAGACCTCGAGACAAACGGTCCCAAGACGTTCATGTTTGACATTGCCGTTGCACCCGAAATCGGCATCGAACTCAACAAGAAAGACAAGGTGACGATGCACAGAATCACCGTAGACGACAAACTGATTGACCAACAAATCGAGGATTACCAAAACCGTTACGGCCACCAAGACAAAGCCGAGACCTACGATCCCGAACTCAAAGACCTCCTCAAAGGCGAACTCGTGGAGCTGGACGGCGACGGAAACGTCAAGGAAGACGGCATCAAAGTGGAATCGGCCATCATCATGCCGACCTACATCAAGGTGGACGAACAGCAGAAACTCTTCGACAAAGCCAAGCTCAACGATGTCATTGTCTTCAATCCCAAGAAGGCCTATCCCGACAATGATGCCGAGGTGGCTTCGCTTCTGAACATGAAAAAAGAAGAAGTGTCCGATGTTACCGCCGACTTCAGATTCACGATCAACGAGATTTCAAGACACGTCAAGGCCGAAGTAAACCAAGAACTCTTCGACCAAGTGTATGCCGACAAGAAGGTTGCCGATGTGGAAACCTTCCGTTCGCTCATCAAAGAAGACATCGCGAAAGTGTTCGAGAGCCACTCCGAATTCCTGTTCACGATGGATTTCCGCAAATATCTCGAAGAGAAGGCCGGTGACATCAAGCTCCCCGAAGAACTGCTGAAGCGTTTCTTGAAACAAAAGAACAAGGACAAGGAAGATGACTTCGTCGAAAAACACTTCCAAGAGGCACTCAACGACATCAAATGGCAGCTCATCAAAGACAAGTTGGCGAGTGACATGGGTCTCAAAATCAATAATGACGATGTGATGAACACCGCCAAGATGGCCGCCCAACAACAGTTTGCGCAATACGGCATGAACAACATTCCCGAAGAATATATCGAGAAATATGCCAAAGATATGCTCAAAAACGAGAACCAAGCCAACCAGATTCTCGAAAGAACCTACGAAATGATGGTAGTTGAAAATGCCAAAAAGCAAATCAGCATCAAAGAAAAAGAAGTTTCGTTCGACGATTTCAAGAAATTGGCAGAACGCTAAAAAGAAGGATTTCAAAAAAAAATCTTTCAACATTTTGGCAGGTATCGACTTTTTACTTAACTTTGTATGAGAAGTGAAAGTAAGAAGTCGATACCTCTTTATATAATCAGCCAGCCCCTCAAAGCACACAGGGAGGAAACGAAGATACAAATCAATGAAGGAAAAGGAATCTCTTCTGTCCCGACATCCTTCCACAAACATCAATTTAATTTCAGAACCATGAACGATTTCAGAAAATATGCCACACGGCATTTGGGTATGAACGGACTCGTCATCGACGACGTCGTGAAAGCTCAAGCCCGTTATCTCAACCCTTACATCCTTGAGGAAAGACAACTCAACGTGACACAGATGGACGTGTTCTCGCGACTGATGATGGACAGAATCATCTTTCTCGGCACCGAAATCGACGACTACACCGCCAACACCCTGCAGGCACAGCTGCTCTATCTTGACAGTGTAGACAGCGGAAAAGACATCTCCATTTACATCAACTCGCCCGGCGGAAGCGTCACGGCCGGACTGGGCATCTACGATACCATGCAGTTCATCTCGAGCGACGTTGCCACCATCTGTACCGGCATGGCCGCTTCGATGGCTGCCGTGTTGCTCGTTTCGGGTACGGAAGGCAAACGCTCGGCACTCACACACAGCCGCGTGATGATCCATCAGCCCCTCGGCGGCGTGCAGGGACAGGCTTCGGACATCGAAATCGAAGCCAAGGAAATCATGAAATTCAAGAAAGAACTCTACACCATCATTTCCGATCACTCGCATACTCCGTTTGAAAAAGTTTGGCAAGACTCCGACCGCAACTACTGGATGAATGCCGAAGAAGCCAAGGAATATGGAATGATCGACAACGTGTTGGTCCGAAAAAAATAAACATCCCGTGACGCAATCAGACATTTATGCAAAAGAAAAGATGTAGTTTCTGTGGCAGACCGGAAGACGAAACAAACATCCTCGTCTCCGGATATGACGGACATATCTGCGAAACCTGTATCAATCAGGCCTATGAAATAGCAACCGAAGCCGGGTATATCACCCCCAACGAACATACAGGACTGCACAAGGAGGGCGACAAGACATTCCAAGACCTGAAGAAATTCAAGGTGCCCAAGCCCACCGCCATCAAAGAACACCTCGACCAATACGTCATCGGACAGGACGAAGCCAAGCGTTTTCTCTCTGTGGCTGTGTATAATCACTACAAAAGACTGTTGCAGCCCGTCGACGAGAACGGCGTGGAAATCGAGAAAAGCAACATCATCATGGTGGGAAGCACTGGCACCGGGAAGACCCTTTTGGCACGAACCATCGCCCAACTCCTCAACGTGCCCTTCACCATCGTCGATGCAACGGTCTTCACCGAAGCAGGTTATGTGGGCGAAGACGTCGAAAGCATCCTCAGCAGACTGCTGCAAGTATGCGACTACGATGTCGAAGCCGCACAGCGAGGCATCGTCTTCATCGACGAAATCGACAAGATAGCACGCAAGAGCGACAACCCGAGTATCACCCGGGACGTGAGCGGCGAAGGCGTACAACAGGGGCTTCTGAAACTCCTCGAAGGCACAGTGGTGAACGTTCCGCCCAAAGGCGGCCGCAAACACCCCGACCAAGACTATGTGCATGTGGACACCCGGAACATCCTTTTCATCTGCGGCGGTGCGTTCGACGGCATCGAAAGGAAGATAGCACAGCGGCTGAACACCCACGTTGTGGGCTACAACTCGGTGCAAAACACTCGGAGCATCGACAAGAAAGACATCATGAAGTACATCGTTCCGCAAGATTTGAAGTCGTTCGGGCTTATCCCCGAGATCATCGGACGCCTTCCCATCCTGACCTATCTCAACCCGCTCGACCGCGAAGCACTGCGGAAAATCCTCGAAGAGCCCAAAAACTCGATCATCAAACAGTACACCAAGCTCTTCGAAATGGACAACATCAAGCTGTCGTTCGACGAAGATGTCTACGATTTCATCGTCGACAAGGCTGTGGAATACAAACTCGGGGCACGCGGATTGCGCTCCATCGTGGAATCGATCATGATGGATGCCATGTTCGAAATGCCGTCCAAACGCAAGAAATCGTTCACCGTGACACTCGATTATGCCCGTGAACAACTCGATAAATCCAAACTGCCGGAGATGTTCTGATACACTCCGAAACCAACAAGCGACCAAGACAACCGAATAATACCGGAGGAAATACACCAATGATGATGGGAAAAGACGTCAATCTCACACAACAACTCAAAAAGTTTTTCGGCTTTGATACCTTCAAAGGCGACCAGGAAGCGATCGTCGAAAACCTGCTGGCAGGAAACGATACCTTTGTGCTCATGCCCACCGGGGGCGGCAAATCGCTCTGCTATCAGCTTCCTTCGCTGTTGATGGAAGGTACCGCCATCGTCATATCCCCGCTCATCGCCCTGATGAAAAACCAAGTTGACGTCATCAATGGCATGAGCGAAGAAGAGGGAGTCGCCCACTTCATCAACTCGTCGCTCAGCAAAAGTGCCATCGACCAGGTCAGGACCGACATCCGGAACCACAAGACCAAGCTTCTCTACGTGGCTCCCGAGTCGCTCAACAAGGAAGAGAACGTGGAATTTCTCAAGACCGTTCACATCTCGTTCTATGCCATCGACGAAGCCCATTGCATCTCGGAATGGGGACACGACTTCCGCCCCGAATACCGAAACATACGCCCGACGATACAGAAAATAGGCAATGCGCCCGTCATTGCGCTCACCGCCACCGCCACCGACAAGGTGAGAACGGACATCAAGAAGAGCCTCGGCATCGTCGACGCGAAGGAGTTCAAGAGTTCGTTCAACCGTCCGAACCTCTACTATGAAGTACGTCAGAAGATGAACGACGTGGACCGTCAAATCATCAAATTCATCAAGCAGAATCCCGGAAAGAGCGGTATCGTGTATTGTCTGTCGCGCAAGAAGGTCGAAGAACTGTCGCAGATACTTTGCGCCAACGAGATAAAAGCCGCACCATACCACGCCGGTCTAGACTCGGCGACACGCTCCCGCACCCAAGACGAGTTCCTCATGGAGTCCATCGATGTCATTGTTGCCACTATTGCGTTCGGCATGGGCATCGACAAACCCGACGTGCGGTTCGTCATCCACTACGACATTCCCAAGAGTCTGGAGGGTTATTATCAGGAAACCGGGCGTGCCGGACGCGACGGCGGCGAAGGAAAATGTATCACCTTCTACTCGAAGAAAGACCTCAAGAAACTCGAGAAGTTCATGGAAGGCAAGCCCATCTCCGAGCAAGACATCGGTCGTCAGCTCCTGCAAGAGACAGCAGCCTATGCCGAATCGTCGGTGTGTCGCCGCAAAATGCTCCTCCATTACTTCGGAGAAGAGTACACACAGGAGAACTGCGGATGCTGTGACAACTGTCGACACCCCAAGAAAAAGGTCGAAGGACAAAAGGCTTTGGAAATCATCCTTCACGCCATCGCCGACCTGAAGGAGAACTTCCGCACCGAATATGTCATCCATTTCGTGCAAGGTTTCGAGTCCGAAGACATCCTTTCGCACAAGCATCACCTCCTCGAATCGTTCGGTTCGGGCGAAGACGAAGACGAAAACATCTGGAATCCCGTCATCCGCCAGGCACTGCTGGCCGGCTTTATCAAGAAAGATGTGGAAAATTACGGACTGCTGAAGCTCACCGCTGCCGGCAAGAGATTCATGAACAACCCCACCTCTTTCCCCATCGTCGAGGACACAGCCTTCAAGGACGACGATGAAGAAGAATGCGAAGCATCGGGAACTTCGCTCGACCCGACCCTCTATGCCATGCTCAAGGAGCTGCGCAAGGACATGGCCCGCAAACTCGACATTCCGCCCTACGTCATCTTCCAAGACCCTTCGCTCGAACAGATGGCAACGATGTATCCCGTCAACCTCAACGAATTGCAGAACATTCAGGGCGTGGGTGCCGGCAAGGCCAAACGCTATGGCACCGAATTTTGCCGGCTCATACAGCGTCACTGTGAAGAAAACGGCATCGAACGCCCCGAAGAACTCCGCGTCAGAACAGTTGCCAAGAAGTCCATCATCAAGGTGAAAATCATTCAGAACATCGACCGTCAGATAGCACTCGACGACATTGCCGCCACCCAAGGCATCGACTTCGACGACCTGCTCACCGAAATCGAAGCCATCGTTTACAGCGGAACGAAGCTCAACATCGACTATTTCCTCGACGAAGTGATGGACGAAGACCACATCGAAGATATCTACGAGTACTTCAGAGAGAGCGAAACCGACGACATCGAGGTGGCGATGGAAGAGCTGGGAAGCGACTATCCGGAGGAAGAAATCAGGCTCATCCGCATCAAGTTTCTCTCCGAGTTGGCAAACTGACAACCGCTTTTCTCTCGCCGGAAACCCTGTAATTCACGACCCTCGTGTCGATGTGACAAGGTGACCGACACCCGTCCGGACCGCCCATGATGCACTTTCTGCATCGACAAGCGTCCCACAGCCGAAACACAGGCACCGCCCTGTGTTTCGGCTTTTTCGTTCCTGCCGACCCGCTCCCCGTCGAAATCCCCGGCCTGCCGGAACATTTATGCCGGTAATGTGGCACATCTGCAAAAAAAAATGTATATTTGCCGGTACAACATCATAACCATTGCCATGCAGAAATTCGCAGAATACATCGAGCAAATTGAGATTGACTCCCTTTGGTCCGGCACGCGCCATGTGCTTTGGAACCTTGACCGACACGTCAATATCCTCAGCGGCGTCAACGGAGTGGGCAAAAGCACCATCCTCAACAAGGTGGTCAAAGGGTTGTCGGGCGAACAAGCCTTTTGCGGCGACCTGCCCAAAGGCGTGCATCTGAAGGTCTTTCCTGCCGATGCCGATTATATAAGGTATGATGTCATCCGCTCTTTCGACCGTCCGTTGATGAACAGCGACCGCATCGGACACATCGACCCGCGCCTCGTCACCGAACTCGACTGGCAGATTTTCCAGCTCCAGCGCAAGTATCTCGACTATCAGGTGAACATCGGAAACCGCATCATCGAAACACTACAGAGCGGCGACGCCGATGCCGCACAGAAGGCAACGCGCATCAGCGAGCCAAAGAAACGCTTCCAAGACATCATGGACGACCTCTTTGCCGACACCGGAAAGAAAATCATCCGCACGGAAAACGAAATCCTCTTTTCGCACATCGGCGAACAGCTGGTGCCTTATCAGCTGTCGAGCGGCGAGAAACAGATTCTCATCATCATGCTCACCGTCCTCGTGGAAGACAACGTTCCCCACGTGCTTTTCATGGACGAACCCGAAGTAAGTCTGCACATCGATTGGCAAAAGCAGCTCATCGACCTCATCCTGTCGCTCAATCCCAACATACAAATCATACTGACAACCCATTCGCCTGCCGTGATCATGAACGGATGGCTCGACAGCGTGACCGAAGTGACCGACATCACGGACTGACAAACCGCCACGATTGTCCCGTTTACTGCCCACGACTATGAACAAACGTCTCAAAGAAAATCTCCAATCCGAATACTTTGCCGCCGCCAACCGACTACAGTCCAAGAAGCAGCGACGCAAAATCGTGGCGTATGTCGAAGCCTACGACGACATCATCTTTTGGAGGAATGTGCTGAGCCGATACGAAAACGAGCAACGTTACTTCGAGATTATGCTGCCGTCCAAGAAGCGTCTCACCAAAGGAAAGAAGTCGGTACTCATGAATCTGCTGACCGAAAGGGCGGGAAAAGACATGATTGCCTGCGTCGATGCCGACTACGACTGGCTCATGCAGGGCATCACACCCATATCGAAGAACATCCTTTCCAATCCGTATGTGTTTCATACATACGTCTATGCCATCGAAAATTTCCAATGTTACGCCCCCTCGCTACACAACGTGGCGGTCATGGCGACCCTCAACGACCGCACGGTGTTCGACTTCGTGGACTTCTTCCAAAGGTTCTCCCAAGCCATTTTCCCCCTCTTCGTGTGGAATATCTGGCACTATCGGCAGAACCGTTACAGCGAATTTACGATGAGCGACTTCAATCATATCATCGAAACAGGGCATCTCAACATCCACAATCCCGATGCCGTCATTGCCAAAGTGAAATACAAGGTTTTTCGGAAAGTAAAATCATTGCAAGATAAAAATCCCGACGCCAAGGATTCTTATCTGGCTCTCAAGCGCGAACTCCTTGACATGGGCATCACCCCCGACATGACATATCTTTACATTCAGGGGCACCATCTCTTCGACAATGTTGTCGTGCCGTTGCTCAAGCAGGTATGCAACAAGCTGCGACAAGAACGCGAAAACGAAATCAATCGCAATGCGGTACACAACATCCAGCGGCATAACGAGCTGACAAGCTACACCCGAAGCATCGAAGAAGTGACACCTTTGCTTCGTCGCAACACAGGCTATGAAGACTGCCCGCCCTATCAATGGTTGCACAACGACCTGCAACATTTCCTTGCCAACGATGCCGAAAAGCATCAGGCGGCCGCCCTTTCCACTAACGCTTCACCTGCCGCCGTGCCTCATCCTTCGGCTGCACGCTGACCGTTGTCGGCTTCTTTCCCCATTCCCTTCATCTGTTTTTTCGGCCTTTTCTCACTGCTGCACCGCCTTTCGGGTGTCGTAAGGGCAAAGCTTTCATCTCTTTGGATGCCTCTACTCGAGACGAATCCGACCGACAGCCAACCTATTCGGACGCACAAGGTCAGGCAAGTGTGTCAGTAATGCCCGAATCGGCTCGAGAACTATTGGGATTCAGCTGTACGCGGAAGGTTGCGGGGATGGTGTTCGAGAATCGAGCGTCGCAGCGTGGATGTGTCGATATGGGTATAAATTTCGGTGGTTCCGATACTTTCGTGTCCGAGCATGGCTTGAATGACACGCAGGTCGGCACCTCCTTCGAGCAAAGCCGTGGCAAACGAGTGGCGCAACGTGTGCGGACTGATGACCTTCCGGATGCCCGCTTCGGCAGCCAGTCGCTTGATCATAATCAGAATCATGGTACGGGTGAGATGCGCTCCCCTTCGATTGAGAAACACAAAGTCTTCCTCTCCGGGCTTGATGTTCATGCGACAACGGTCGTCAAACCACCATTGCAGTTCCTCGACGGCACTGTCGGAGATGGGCACCAGCCGCTCTTTGTTGCCTTTGCCCACCACCCGGATGAAGCGTTCTTCGATGAAAAGGTCGGAAAGATGCAGGTTTACCAGCTCGCTCACCCGCAGTCCGCAGGCAAACAGCACCTCAATGATGGCACGGTTGCGGTGTCCTTCCCACTTGGAAAGGTCAACCGTGCGCTCCAAAAGGTCCACCTCGTCGGTCGAGAGAACCTCGGGCAGGTGGTCGCCTATTTGGGGCGACTCGAGCAACTCGGTGGGATCGCCCTCGATTTCCTTTTCCATCAGCAGATAACGATAGAACGAACGCACGCCGCTCAGGATGCGACACTGCGACCTTGCACCGATGCCGATGTCGTGGAGCGATGCCGAGAAGTGACGAAGATGGTCGATACCGACATCCCGGAAGTCGAGGTTCTCGGCTTCGAGGTAGGCAAGCAGTTTGCCCAAATCACCCATATATGCTTCAAGCGTGGCAGGCGAATAGGCGCGTTGCAATCGCAAATAGCGACGATAAGCATCGATGACCGATGTCTGTTTTTTCTTGCCCGTTTCCATCTTTATATGTATATTTGTATGCAAATATAGACAGAAAAGCCCGATTTGTCCGACAAAGGTGCCGTCTTTTTCACGAATTCGGCACACGAAAGGGCACCGGCGGCTCTGTCATTCGTCCATCCCTATCCACCCGTTACCCGCCATGAACATAGAAATCATCAACGGCCCCAACCTCAATCTCTTGGGCATTCGCGAACCCGAAGTGTACGGCAACGAACATTTCGATGCTTGTTTGTCGCGCCTGCGCGGTCTTTATCCCGACATCATCTTCGGCTATTTCCAGAGCAATGTCGAGGGCGAGCTTGTCAACCGCCTGCAGGAAGTGGGCTTCACCGCCGACGGCGTGATCCTCAATGCCGGTGCCTACACCCACACCAGCGTGGCCTTGCACGACTGCATCAAAGCCATTACCTCGCCCGTGGTGGAGGTTCACCTGTCGAACATCCATGCCCGCGAATCCTATCGCCACACGTCGCTCATCACATCTGCCTGCCAAGGCATGATCAGCGGTTTCGGCACCGACTCCTATCGGCTTGCCGTCGAGGCTCTATTGCACCGCTGAAGTCTTTCGGTAGGGAACGGACAACGGCCATTTCGACCACCTTTTCCGGCTATAGTCTCCACGGATCGTCAGATTCCGGGTCGGTTTTGTCCGATGGAAGTCCGGAAGGATTGCCGGTTTGCTGCAGGCATTGCCCGGTCCGTCCGGTTCGATTGGCTGAACGACTCGGCATATCTGTTTTGCAGAACCTGCCCTTTTGTCTTGTGAAAGTTGCCCTTTCGTCAGCCGAAAGGGCAACTTTTATCATGTCAAAGAGCAGGTCTTGGAAAAACGGAGTTTAAGAAAATCGTAAACAACTGTAAGAAAGCTACTTCCGCCTCAACCCATATCGGCCGCCAGATTCCGATCCGGTTGCGTTTGAATGTCAGGCAGATGGGTGTCGGTTGGGGCAGGCGTATCGATGACGGCACAAGAAACGGGGGAGAAAACAGCCTTTTCGGCACTGTTTTCTCCCCCGCCCGTTCATGACGCGAGTTGCGTTGATGAGGTTATTGTTCCTCGGGTGCTGTCAGACTGGTGAACTTTTGCAGGAAATCGGTGTCTTGGAAGAGTTTCTTTCCGGCTTCGGTTTTCATGGCAGCCTCTTGGAAGTCTTTGAGCAAAGGCTGCACTTCTTTCACGCTGTTCATCAGGTCGGTGAGCTTGGAAGGGTCGTTCTTCACGTCTTTGAGTGAAGCCAACATGGGTTTGACGGCATCGATGAAAGCCATTCCTTTTTCCTTCCATGTGGCTACATCCCAGTTGCTGCCTTCGCTTTTCATTTCTTCAATGAGGCTTTTTGCCTTCTCGGCGGGATTCGACTGGTTGCAGGCAACCATCATGAAGCCCATGACCATGACGAACATCGCCATCCACAGTTTTCTTTTCATATCTTCTTGTTTTTAGTTATGCAGGGATGGTTTCATCCCACTTGGGCAAATATAGCCAAAATAATCCGAAACGGCAAACAATCTGACAGTTAATTGTACCCCCGTCATGCAACGTCGGCGGCACGGATGACTCCATACCGCCGACGATGGGGGCTTGTCCGCCCTCGTTTTCAAGGATGTCTGCGAGGTGTTCGACGACTTGTGGCAGAGCGTTATCGGCCCTGCGATGCCGCACTCTTCGGCGTGACGGTTTTCTCATTGTCCCAATCGGCCAACTGAATGGTAGCATGTTCTTCGAGGAACTTCTCCAATCCGGCCTTTTCTACCTTGTAATCGCCCCTGTTGGCCGGGTTATAGGTGTATGTGGGCGTGTTGTTGGTACATTGTCCGGTGAAGTTCCACGAGAATTCGAGCGACTCCTTGGCAATGTTGAGGTTTACGTCGGCCTTTTTCTTCGCCACGGCTTTGAACTTGAAGTGGTGATAATCGACGTTCATGGTCTTGTTGGCATATTGCCAATATCCGCCCAAGTCGCCCGATGTCTGTGCCATCATGGCAGTCGTATCCTTCTCGGTGGTGGTCAGAAAGTTGATGTTGATGTCGTAGAAAGCCAGCATATCGGGCGATACACTCAGTTCGTACCTGACCCATGTGAGTTTCGGAAGTTCGGGACGATCGGGGTCGTCGCTGCACGAAACCCATGTCGCAGCGGCAAAAAGCAGCAGCAGAAGGCTGCCGAAAATACTTTTCTTTTTCATGTTGTGTTAGATATTAAAAATGAATAATGAGCGAATCGAGGAGACCGCTTAACCCGGAATACAGCCATGCAGGGGGATGACCGGTGAGAGGGCGGGGCGGATGAGGTCGCCGTAGCGTACTTCGGCAGGCGGAGAAGATGCGGCGCGACAACAAGAGGATCGGCCTTCAGGAGGCTGCGGGAGCGAGTGTCTGCATGAGTGACGGCCATTGTCGGTGCAGATCGGCAACCGAGGGGAATACGAGCGAAGCCCCTTCCCGGCTGAGGAGCCGGGGTTCCAGCGGTCCGGTATTGACGGCAATGGTGAAGATGCCGGCAGCCACGGCACTGCGAACGCCCAAAGGTGCATTCTCGACGACGAGTGTTTCGTGAGGCAGGGCATGGACCTTTTGCAGTCCCTGCAGATAGGGATCGGGAGCCGGCTTGCCTTGTTCGACATCGAAAGAGGTGACCACCAGCCTGCGGTCGATGTAGGGACGGAAGTCATGTTCGAGCTTGTCGAGCAGCGAATGCTGGCCGCTTCCGGTCACCACCCCGACGGTCATGCCGCTTGTTCGGACGGCTTTCATGAGGTCAAGGATGCCCTCCATGATGGTCACACTGCCGTAGGACGAGAATTTTTCACCCTTTTCGTCGTAGATGCGTTGTGCCGTTGCAGCATCGACGGTGCGGTGGGCAGCCTCCATTTTCATGCGGATGATTTCGAGTCCGCGCATGCCTTCAAGCCTGAAGGCTTCTTCCTCACTCATGTCGATGTGATGCCGGGCCATCGTTTCGTGCCATGCCCGGGCATGGTAGTGCATGGAACGGTACAGCACACCGTCCATGTCGAAGAGCACGGCCTTGGGTTGGAGCGTCTTGGGGGCATGGATGGTGTTGTAGGCTTGCACCGCCTGCTCGAAAATCGTCCTCATGAACGGGCCAGTCGTTGTCGGATGGCCGCACTCTCGGCCTCGTATCCGGGTTTGTCGAGCAGGGCAAACATATTTTTCTTGTAGGCTTCGACACCCGGTTGGTCGAACGGATTGACACCGAGGGTCAGCCCGCTGATGCCGCAAGCCAGCTCAAAGAAGTACAGCAGTTGCCCGATGGCTTGTTCGTCGAGGGCGGGCAGGGAGATGCGGATACAGGGAACACCGCCGTCGCCGTGAGCGATGAGTGTGCCAAGCTCCGCCATCTTGTTGACTTCGTCCACGCGTTTGCCGGCAAGGAAGTTCAATCCGTCGAGGTTTTCGTCATCGGCAGGAAACAAGAGTGTATGTCTGGGTTGCTCAATGCTGATGACCGTCTCGAAGATGGAGCGTTCGCCATCCTGTATCCATTGCCCCATCGAGTGGAGATCGGTGGAGAAATCGCAGGCGGCAGGGAAAATTCCTTTGTGGTTCTTGCCCTCGCTCTCGCCGTAAAGCTGCTTCCACCATTCGCCGATATAATGGAGTTTGGGATGGTAGTTGACGATGATTTCGATCTTCTTGCCCTCCTTTTGATGCAGGATGTTGCGGATGGCGGCATATTGTTGTGCCATGTTTTGCCCGAAGGGGATGTCGATGCCGCATGCCTTTTCCATCGTCCGGGCACCCTCGACGAGTGCGCGGATGTCGAAACCGGCACACGCAATGGGCAACAGACCTACCGGCGTGAGTACCGAAAAGCGGCCTCCCACATTGTCGGGGATGACGAATGAGCGATAGCCTTCCTTGCGGGCGGCCTGCCGGGCGGCTCCTTTCTCGGCATCGGTGATGGCAACGATGACGCGACGGGCAGTCTCTTTGCCTCGCTTTGCCTCGCATTGTCGTTTGAGAAGACGGAACGCCAATGCCGTTTCGGTGGTCGTTCCGGACTTCGATATGTTGATGACACCAAACTTCTTGTTCTCCAAAAAGCGGGTCAGTTCGGCAAGATAGTCTTCGCTGATGTTGTTTCCGGCGTAGAGAATGGCAGGATTGCCCTCGCTGCCGTCGGACGAACGGAAGGTGTCGGCAAGCGCATCGATGACCGCACGGGCACCGAGATAGCTGCCGCCGATACCGGCCACGACGATGACTTCGCACAGACTGCGAAGCGTTTGGGCACAATCGGCGATGTCGTCGATAAGCCCGGGTGTGATCGAAGAGGGCAGATGAAGCCATCCGAGGAAATCATTGCCGGGACAAGAGCCGTCCTCGAGGGCATGGTGTGCTTGGCTTACAACGGGTTGAATCTCGTCGAGAGCGCGACGGTCGATGAAGTTCAACGCTTTGGAAAGGTCTAAATGAAGTTGCTTCATGGTTGAAAAGGATTGAGGGGGCGACAGCTACGGTTGAGCCGTCGCCGCTGTTTGGATGATGGATTCGTCACTGTCGAAGAACAAGTGCTGACGGGCGATGTGATTGCCCTGCCCCTTTCCCGATGCCGCAGAGCCTCCGTTGCCACCGAAACGGAGTTCGGCAAGGAAGCAGGCCGTAACGTTTTGTTCGGCCAACGGTGACGCTTGGGGCTGTCGGTGATGATTCGATACATGATGAAAACCTGTTTACCTGATTGAAAGACGGATGCCGCCGGCATACGAAAGGGGTCGCACCCAACGGCGGTATGAACGGATGACCCGAGAGATTCGGAATTATTATTGGCGAATATCGAGCCTTCAGACGGAGAAAATCAGCGTTTCAGACGGTGAAAATCGTGATTTCAGCCGTAACTTTTTACCTTGATATGAGGCAGGCAGCGCAAGGATGGCCGTGCCATCGTCGGACAGCGGGTTTGTACGGGCTGCCTTGCCATTCACCGATCAGCCGCCTATCGGAAACTGTCGGTGAGGAGTTTGATCTCGATTTGCGGGTTGATTCGTTCGTAAAGAATGTTGTAGACCGCATCGAGGATGGGCATATTGACGTGCAGATGGCGGTTGATTTCCTTCATGCACTTGGTTCCGAAGTAGCCTTCGGCAATCATTTCCATTTCTATTTGCGCGCTTTTCACGCTGTAACCTTTGCCGATCATGGTACCGAAGACGCGGTTTCGCGAGAAATTGGAGTAGCCCGTGACGAGCAGGTCGCCCAGATATACCGAGTCGCTGATGTTGCGTTCGGTGTCATGAACGGCTTTGAGGAATCGCAACATCTCCTGAACGGCGTTGGAAATGAGTACGGCCTGGAAATTGTCGCCGTACTTCAGTCCGCTGCAGATACCCGAAGCAATGGCATAGACATTCTTCAACACCGACGAATATTCGATGCCGAGTACGTCGTTGCTGGTCTTTGTCTTGATGAAATGCGACGCGATGATTTCGGTAAACGCCTGCGCTTTTTCCCTGTCGGCGCATCCGATGGTGAGATACGACAATCTTTCGAGTGCCACTTCTTCGGCATGTGACGGTCCGCCGATGCACGCCAGATTCTCGACAGGCACGTCATAGACCTGCCGGAAGTACTCCGAGCAGACCAGATTCTCGTCGGGAACGATGCCTTTGATGGCGGTTATGATGAATTTGTCGCGTATTTTGGTCTTGAGTTTCTTCAGATGGCTCTTGAGATAGGGCGACGGTGTGACGAAGATGAGTGTGTCATAGCTTTGCACAATCTTGTTGATGTCGCTCGAAAAGTTGATTTCGTCGATGTCGAAATGCACGCTTGTGAGATAGGCGGGATTGTGTCCCAAGCGTTTGAAGTCCTCGATTCGGTCATCGCGACGGATGTACCATCCGATGTGACGGGTGTGACTGATGACTATTTTAGCCACCGCCGTTGCCCAGCTACCGCCTCCGATGATTGCTATTTTGCCACAATCGAACATGCTCTTGTTGTTTGGTTACGGTCGAGTTGCCGACGGCTTGTTGCCGTCGGCATGCACTCTGACAATCGTTTTATTGGTTTTGGACCTTTTCAATCCATTCGGCACATTGCTGCACCGACGGATTCTGATAGCCCAATTTGAACTTTTTGTTGATGCCGCTGATGTCCATTTGGAGTTTTTGCGGATTGACTTCCCGGATGTCTTGGGTGAGGAAATATCCGGCTTTGTTGAGTACCGGCACCCATTCTTCGGTCACTCCGAGAGTCGTCCACTCCTCGACAGAGCTTCGGGGAGCTTTCTTTTCGGGACGCATTTGCGGGAAGAAGAGCACTTCTTGTATGAAAGTCTTGCCCGTCATGAGCATCACGAGTCGGTCGATACCGATGCCGATACCGCTCGTCGGCGGCATGCCGTATTGCAAGGAACGCAAGAAGTCGTGGTCGATAATCATGGCTTCATCGTCGCCTTTGTCAGCGAGCCGCATCTGTTCCACGAACCTTTCCTCCTGATCGACGGGGTCGTTGAGCTCCGAATAGGCGTTGGCAAGTTCCTTGCCGTTGACCATCAGTTCGAAGCGTTCGGTAAGACCGGGCTTCGAACGGTGCATCTTGGTGAGGGGAGACATCTCCACGGGATAGTCGGTGATGAACGTAGGCTGGATGAAAGTGCCTTCGCAGAACTCGCCGAAGATTTCGTCGATGAGCTTGCCCTTGCCCATCGAGTCGTCGATTTCCATGTCGAGCTTGCGGCATACCTCCCGGATTTCGTCCTCGTTCATGCCGTTGAGGTCATGGCCGGTCTTCTCCCGGATGGCCTCGAGGATGGGAAGACGGCGGAAGGGAGCCTTGAAACTGATGATTTGTCCGTCGATTTCGCGTTCGGGCTTGCCGTTGACGGCGATACAAATGGTTTCGAGGAGCTTCTCGGTGAACTCCATCATCCAGTTATAGTCCTTGTATTGCACATAGAGTTCCATGCAGGTGAACTCCGGATTGTGGTTGCGGTCCATGCCTTCGTTGCGGAAGTTCTTGCCGATTTCGTACACACCTTCGAATCCGCCAACGATGAGTCGCTTGAGATACAGCTCGGTTGCGATGCGCATATACATCTCTTGGTTGAGCGCATTGAAGTGGGTTGTGAACGGACGGGCGGACGCTCCGCCGGCAATGGATTGCAGAATGGGGGTTTCAACCTCGGTATATCCTGCCTCGTCGAGTACGCGGCGGAGGGTGCGGATGACCGTTGCGCGTTGCAGGAAGGTGTCTTTCACGCCGTCGTTGACCACAAGGTCGACATATCTTTGGCGGTAACGCAGCTCGGGATCGTCGAACTTGTCGTAAGCCACACCGTCCTTGTACTTCACGATGGGCAGCGGCTTGAGGCTCTTGGACAGGAGTTTCAGCTCTTGGGCGTGTACCGAGACCTCGCCCGTCTGTGTGCGGAAAACATACCCTTTGATGCCGATGAAGTCGCCGATGTCGAGCAATCTCTTGAAGACCACATTGTAAAGGTCTTTGTTTTCGTCCGGACACAAGTCATCGCGGGAGATGTATACCTGAATTCTTCCTTTCGAATCCTGCACTTCGGCAAAACTTGCCTTACCCATGATGCGGCGTCCCATGAGCCGTCCGGCGATAACTACTTCCCGTTTTTCGGCATCATCGCTGAACTGTTCTTTTATCTCGGTACTGAAAGCGTTGGTGGGATACATCGCTGCAGGATAGGGATCGATACCCATGTCGCGCAGTTCCTGAAGGCTCTGTCGTCTTCCTATCTCCTGTTCACTAAGTTCTAATACGTTCATTTCTTGTTGTTGCTTTGGTTAATAACGGCCGGTGGTACCATCATCGCTACACAGCGACGGGCTGATGTGCCTTGACAAACCGACCGTTGGTGTGAGTTTTGAGCGGGTGTGTCGTGTGTTGACCCAATCCATCGTAGCCCGAAAGCCCTTGGCGACAGCCGTCATCATGCCACGAAGCGGTCGTTTCGCAGTCTTTCCGCGGGTCGTGACACAAGTGCACGTCCGCTTTCGAATCGACAGACCCGACCGTCACACAAGCTGAAACGGAGTTGCCGTTGAAGGGAAATACCTCCTTATTCGTTGCAAATTTACAAAAATATATTTGAATGCAAGCGGTTATCTCTCCATAATTCATGCGTCACGGCTTTGGACCGGTTGTCAAAACGTTGCATTTCATCTGCCGGAAGCCCCCGTCCTTTGTACTTTCACCATTTGCCGGGGCATCTTTTCCGCACGACGGCACGACCGTTAGCCTGCCTTCGTGTACCCGGCCGGCCACAGTCCGCCCACCGCCCGTTTTTCAAAACCGGCCCTTTTGCGAGGTGAAAGTGGCCCTTTTACACCGCAAAACCGGCCCTTTCGGAAACCAAAACCGGGCCTTTTGCAAGACTGCTGGCAATCAGTCGGTTGAAATACCATATCAAACGGAATGATTTTATTACCATCTTTCCTTATTGAATGGGTGCAATCACCTATCTTCGCCCCGGACTTCTATCACTACAACACGACCAATTGATTCAAAAATTCCCCTCCGTTTTCTGAACGAACTGTCGCACACGACACCGGAATAGAGAGGATATGGGTCATATTTCTTAGTTTGAGAAAGGACGCTTTGTCCGGACATCCGATACAATCCACGAAGCATCGAGTCCCAAAAGACCACTGCCGAAGAAGTAAATCCACATAGAACAGACAAGCGTCTTTCACTTGATCTGAGCGAGACGGTGCCGGATGGCAGAGGAAGAAATCAAGGAAGAGACGCTTTCTGATGATTGCCGGCAGGAAAAGAATCGTGAATTAACTTTGCCGTCTGCCCGAAAAGGCGTACCTTTGCACGCTGATACATTATTAAATCAACATCGGTCATCGGGCTGTCCGGTTCAGCTTTCACGTTGTTCCCGAAGTTTCCCCACCGTATATCCGGCCGAATTGACGACAGGCGGTGTATCCGGAGGGATGACACACATGACCGAACGACTGCCCGGACGGGCAAGAACGGCATCTCCCCGTGGCGCATCCGCACCCGAAGTTTCCCGCTCACAGCATCAAAAACCAGCATCAAAAAGAAACGACTATGGCATATCTATTTTCATCGGAATCGGTTTCCGAAGGTCACCCCGACAAAGTCTGTGACCAAATCAGTGACGCATTGCTCGACCAATTTTTGGCTTACGACCCCCAAGCCCACACCGCCATCGAGACGGTCGTGACCACCGGACAGGTGGTTATCATGGGTGAAGTGAGGTCGGACCGCTACATCGACCTGCAAACCATTGCACGCAAAACCATCAACAACATCGGTTACACCAAGTCGGCTTACCGTTTTGACGGCGAGTCGTGCGGCATCATGTCACTCATTCATGAACAAAGCGACGACATCAAGCGTGGCGTCGACCGCGAGGTGGCGGCCGAACAAGGGGCCGGCGACCAAGGCATGATGTTCGGATATGCCACGGCCGAAACCGAAAACTACATGCCGGTGACGCTCGATCTGGCACACCTCATCATGCGAACCCTTGCCGACATCCGCAAGGAAGGTAGCCAAATGACCTATCTGCGCCCCGATGCCAAGAGCCAGGTCACGGTGGAATACAGCGACGAAGGCGTGCCGCAGAGCATCAGGACCATCGTCGTTTCGACACAGCACGACGAGTTCGACGACAACGACGAACGGATGCTGGCACGCATCAAGGACGACGTCATCAACATTCTCATGCCTCGCGTGAAGCAACAGATACACAGCGAAAAGGTTTTGGCACTGTTTAACGACGAAATAGACTACAAAGTGAACCCCACCGGCAAGTTTGTCATCGGCGGACCGCACGGCGATACGGGTCTCACCGGCCGTAAAATCATCGTCGACACCTACGGCGGAAAAGGAGCACACGGCGGCGGCGCATTCTCGGGCAAAGACCCTTCGAAGGTTGACCGCTCGGCAACCTACATGGCAAGATATATCGCCAAAAACATGGTTGCTGCCGGCGTGAGCGACGAAATGCTCGTACAAGTGAGCTATGCCATCGGCGAAGCCAAGCCGCTCAACGTCTATGTCAATACCTTCGGACGCAAGAAGGTATCACAGAGCGACAGCGAAATAGCTGCCGTCATCAACGACATGTTCGACCTTCGCCCCAAAGCCATCGAGGAAACCCTGAAGCTCCGCAACCCCATCTACCTCGAAACGGCAGCCTACGGACACATGGGACGTCGCTGCGAGAAGGTGAAAAAGCATTTCACCAGCCTCTACAACGGCGACAGAACCATGGAAGTGGAACTCTTCACATGGGAAAAAACCGACCGGGTGGACGACATCAAGAAGCACTTCGGACTATAAAACACCCGACCACACCATGAAAATGATGCAGACAGACACGATACCTCAGACGGTCGCACAAGAGGAATCGTCGTCCACGAAGACGACATACGCCACGCCGGTGCGCAAGAAAACGCCCGCCGACGTGTTGCGCAGCCTGCCTGCCGATGCCACACCCGCCCAGCAAGACTCGGCGATACAAGCCAATTTCAAGCCCGGCAAGCGGTTCTACAACCATCGTGTCGACACCGTGGGACTGCTCGGAAGAAAGGTCGATCCCTTGGCACGGACCAAGGAACTGACCCATTACAAGAACCCGTACTTCTTCCAGGACTCGCTGCTCGAACTCCAGGCGGGCACCGATCGCTTCGGTGTGGCTGCCGACCCGGTACCTTACACCCTGCGGAACGACAACGTGGTGACCGCCCTGCTGCTCATCTGCTTCGTCATTGCCATGATTTCCTACGCCCGTTCGCGAAAATTCATGGCGAGACAAGCCAAAAACTTCTTCCAGATGAGCAGCCGGCGATCCTCATTCGTCACCGAAACGGCAGGCGAGATACGCTTCCAGCTTTTCCTCGTGGCACAAACCTGCCTGCTCATTTCCATCATGGTCTTCTTCTACACGCTGCAATACGTCGCCGACACCTTCACGCTGTCGTCGCCCTACGCCCTGCTTGCCATCTATTTCTTCACTGCCTTGGGATATTTTGTCCTCAAGACGATACTCTATTCCATCGTAAACACGGTGTTCTTCGGCTTCAAGGAAAACAAGCAGTGGCTCAAGTCACAACTCTTCCTCACCGGCATGGAAGGCATCATGTGCTTCCCGCTCGTGCTGCCTGTGGTGTATTTCGAGCTGCCGCTTCAAACAGTGGTGATCTATAGCGGCGCACTGGTGGTCATCGTGAAGCTCCTGACGCTCTACAAAAGCTATGTGACGTTTTTCAGAAGAATAGAACAAGTTCTGCAAATTATTTTGTACTTTTGTGCACTCGAAATCGTTCCACTCGCCATCTTCTTAGGCTCTTTGGTGTGGATCAACGATAGTTTGAAAATCAATTATTAACTTCAGATGATAAAAAAGATCCTTGTCTCTCAACCCAAACCCACCAGCGACAAATCGCCTTATTATGATATCGCTAACGATCTTGGCGTAGAACTGGTGTTCAGACCTTTCATTAAGGTTGAAGGACTGACCGCAAAGGAATTTCGTCAGCAGAAAATCAATCTCCTCGACCACACCGCCGTGGTATTCACTTCGCGTCACGCCATCGACAATTACTTCACGCTGGCGAAGGAAATGCGAGTGACCATCCCCGAAGACATGAAGTATTTCTGCGTGACCGAACAGATAGCTCTCTATATACAGAAGTATGTCCAGTACCGGAAGCGAAAGATTTTCTTCGGAACCACCGGCAAAATGCCCGACCTGCTGCCGCAGATGGTGAAGCACAAGACCGAGAAATACCTTGTGCCACAGAGCGACGTACACAACAATTCGATAGCCGAATTGCTCCAATCCAAAAAACTTTCGTTTACCGAATGCGTGATGTATCGCACCGTGAGCAATGACTTTTCGCCCGAAGAAGTCAAGAGTTTCGACTACGACATGATGGTGTTTTTCAGCCCCACCGGCATCAAGTCGCTCCTCAAGAACTTCCCCGGCTTCGAACAAGGCGACATCAAAATCGGTGTGTTCGGTCCCGCAACAGCCAAGGAAGCCACCGACAACGGTCTGCGCCTTGACCTCGAAGCACCCACCAAAGAGTTCCCGTCGATGACCGGTGCGCTGCGAAACTTCCTCGAGAAGAACAAGTAATCTGAAGCTGATTGCATGGTTCCGACAGACGGTTTCACATTCCGGAAGGCCGAACGGGTGACCGGCAAGTCGCTCATCGACCTTCTCTTCAGCAGCGGAAGCAGGGCCATGACAGTCTATCCGCTGAGGATGGTCTACCGGTTTGTCGACCGGCCGCGCGACAAAGCACCTGTCATGGTGCTCATCGTTGCACCCAAACGACACCTCAAACATGCCGTCGACCGCAACAGGGTGAAACGACAACTGCGCGAAGCCTACCGACTTCGGAAGGCAACCCTGCAGCCTCTGCTCGAAAAAATACCGGCCACCCGGTCGCTTGTCATGGCTTTCATCTGGCAGGAGGATGGTAAACGAACCACCGAAAAGGTGGGAAAATGTATGCAGACATTGCTCAACCGACTGGCAGAAAGGCCGTGAATGTCATGCAAAACGTCGCCCGATACCTCCGGAAAGCCATCGTGATGCTGTTGCTGTTGCCCATCCGCTTCTACCAAACGGCCATCTCCCCCCTGACACCACCTTCGTGTCGTTTCGTTCCGACATGCTCGGAATATGCCAAAGAAGCCATCACCAAGCACGGACCGGCGAAAGGATTGTGGCTCGCCCTGCGGCGTTTGCTGCGCTGTCATCCGTGGGGAGGAAGCGGATACGACCCCGTACCCTGACAACCGGCAGCACTTCCTCGAGACCGCGGTCACCCTCCGGCAGGTTCATCCATCCAAGACTTACCCCCGACCGACACCTTTACCGGACATCACAGCCGCACAACCGGCCCGGCAGGGCACATCATTTCATAACCCATAGTATAACCATCACACCCTATATAAATATACAAGACGATGAGAAAGAACTTTGTTGAAGAACTGACATGGCGCGGAATGCTGGCACAAATCATGCCCGGCACCGAAGAACTCCTGCAAAAAGAAATGGTAACCGCCTATCTCGGTACCGATCCCACGGCCGATTCGCTCCACATCGGACACCTTTGCGGCATCATGATGTTGCGCCATCTCCAACGATGCGGACACAAACCCATCATCCTTGTAGGCGGAGCTACGGGCATGATCGGCGACCCCTCGGGTAAAAGTCAGGAGCGCAACCTCCTCGATACCGACACCCTCTACCACAATCAGGAATGTATTAAAAAGCAGGTGGCCAAGTTCCTTGACTTCGAAGCCAAGGAAGACAATGCCGCCGAGATGGTCAACAACTACGATTGGATGCGCGAATTCGGTTTCCTCGACTTCGTTCGAGAGGTCGGAAAGCACATCACCGTGAACTACATGATGGCGAAAGAGAGCGTCCAACAGCGTCTCAACGGTACTGCCAACGACGGATTGTCGTTCACAGAATTTACCTATCAGCTCCTGCAGGGATACGACTTCCTGCACCTCTATCGCACCAAAGGCTGCAAACTGCAGCTCGGCGGCAACGACCAATGGGGCAACATGACGACCGGAACCGAACTCATCAGGCGCACTCTCGGCCCGGAAGCCGAAGCCTTTGCCCTCACCTGCCCGCTCATCACCAAAGCCGACGGCAAGAAGTTCGGCAAGACAGAGTCGGGAAACATCTGGCTCGATCCCCAAAGAACAACACCCTATCGCTTCTATCAGTTCTGGTTGAACGTGAGTGATGAGGACGCACAGCGTTACATCAAGATATTCACTTCGCTCGAACGCGACACCATTGAAGCCCTCATCGAGGAACACAGCCAAGACCCCGGCAGACGAATCCTGCAAAAGAGGCTGGCAGAAGAGGTGACCGTCATGGTTCACTCGGAAGATGCCTTGCGCATGGCACAGGAGGCATCGAACATCCTTTTCGGGAAATCGACGCGCGAAACACTCCAAAAACTCGACGAACAGACATTGCTCGACATCTTCGAAGGCGTGCCGTCGTTCGATCTTTCGAGGGATCTGCTCGGGCAACCGGCCGTCGAACTCTTCGCCCGCGACGACGTGAAAGTGTTTGCTTCAAAGGGCGAGATGCGCAAGCTCGTCCAAGGCGGCGGCGTGAGCCTGAACAAAGAAAAGCTCGAAGCCTTCGACCGCGTGATTACCGCCGATGACCTCATCGACGGCAAATACCTGCTCGTGCAGAGAGGAAAGAAAAACTATTACCTCATCACCGTCAAAGATTGAGTGCCGCTCCCGAAGTGCCGTCTTGCAAGACGAAAGAGAAAAAAGAAGCCGATTTGTTTGGCAGATTCTGCAAAATGCAGTATCTTTGCAGCACTTTTTAGAAATAAATCAAAGGATTGTCCAATGGTGTAATGGTAGCACAACAGGTTTTGGTTCTGTTTGTGGTGGTTCGAATCCGCCTTGGACAACTTGGAAATGAAAAGATTAAAACAGTGATTGCCCAATCCATAATGATGAAGCAGTCACTTTTTTCATGTCCTCTTCCGACAAACCACCCTGCCATCCTTCCGCATTCCTGAAGCCGTCCGCCACAGAAGCCCTGATGACAATGCCGGTAACATCCCGGGGTCATGCCGCTTCGGCGTAACCACACCCCGATGTTTCATGCCGACAAGCGTCGTTTTCATCGGTCGCGGCATCACACCGCGCCACTATTGAAATCATATCGTAAATCATTGGAAGACAATACCTTTTATCTTTCATAACCGTTGAACTTATTAAAGCTGCCCTTTTGCAGCGTAAAAGGGCAGCTTTCACCGGGTCAAAGGGCAGCTTTTACCGGACAGAAGGGGAAGTTTTACCTGACGAGTGTCTGCCGACAGATTGACGAAAACGACCGGAAAGCGGCACGAACGACATGAAATGACGAACCAAGTGGCGGAATGACCGATCAATGATGAAGTCGTTCGGGAGGGGCAGATAGGGAAAATGTGGGACAAAAATGAACAAAACCCGAAGAAAATTCGTAAATTTGCGCTTCATCAACCCCGGAAACACGATGGAGCAACTGCTGCATTACTGCTGGAAACATAAACTATTGCCGCTGCACGAGCTGACCACCACCGACGGAAAGGCGGTTGAAGTGGTGCATCCCGGCATCCACAACACCCATGCCGGTCCCGATTTCTTCAACGCCAAAGTCAGAATCGACGGTACATTGTGGGTAGGCAATGTCGAAATTCACGACAAAGCCGGTGACTGGTATGCCCACGGCCATCACCAGGATACGGCCTACGACAACGTCGTGCTGCACGTCTGCTCGGTCATCGACCGTGAAGTGACACGCTCCGACGGGCAACCCATCCCTCATTTGCAGATGGATGTGCCTGCCGAGGTGGCTGCCAACTACGACGAGCTGCGCTCCACCGATCACTATCCGCCCTGTTACAAGGTCGTTCCACACCTCAATCAGCTCATGGTTACGGGCTGGCTGGCCGCATTGCAGACCGAACGGCTCGAACAAAAGACGGCCGACATCGTCCGAAGGGCCGAACGCCACAACGGCGATTGGGAAAAAGCCTGCTTCATCACCTTGGCACGCAACCACGGATTCGGCACCAACGGAGCCTCGTTTGAAGCATGGGCACATCATCTGTCGCTGGCCGCCGCCGCCAAACACCGCGACAACCTCCTGCAGGTCGAAGCCCTCTTCCTCGGGCAGGCAGGCCTTCTCAATCCCGACAAGATGACCGACAAGCACCGCAAGGCAGCCCTTGCCGATCCCTATTTCCAACTGTTGCACAACGAATATGCCTTCCTCGCCCACAAGTTCTCGCTCACCGAGGTCGAAAACTGCCCTTGGAAATACCTGCGGATGCGGCCGCACAACTTTCCGCACATACGGATGGCAAGGCTGGCCGCACTCTATCACAGCGGAAAAGCAGGGCTGAGCCGCCTGACGGAATGCCAATCGCCTGCCGAAGCCGCCGAGATGTATCGGGCAGAACTGTCGGACTATTGGCAGAACCATTACCTCTTCGGCACACCGTCGGCGCGAAGCACACAGGGAATCACCGACGCTTCGCTGCGGTTGCTGCTCATCAACACCGCCATCCCGACGCTCTTCGCCTACGGACGCCACACCTCCAAGGAGGCCTTGTGCCGCCGGGCCGGCGAATGGCTTGAACAACTCAGGCCCGAACAGAACAGGGTGACGAAGCTGTGGAAGGACTGCGGGCTGACGGCCGCCCATGCCGGAGAGTCTCAGGCATTGCTGCAACTCAGGCAAAACTACTGCGACCGAAGCGAATGTCTGCGCTGCCGCATCGGCTATGTGTATCTCTCCGCCCGCTTCAACCATACCGACGGATAGCCATCCGGGAACGATCACCCGGTTCTCCGGTGGTATGGAAGAGAGTCCGTCAGGCACGGCATGCGGAGTGTTCTCATCCATTCAACTCTTTGAACATCAAGAAATATGAAAAAGTACATCTACGAAACCCGTATGGAAGTGCGCGACTACGAATGCGACATCCAAGGCATTGTCAATAATGCCAACTACCTTCATTACACCGAACATACCCGTCACCGCTTTCTGATCAGCCTTGGCGTGAGCTTCGCCGACCTGCACGAGAAAGGCGTTGATGCCGTGGTGGCCCGCATGAGTCTGAAATACAAAGTGCCCTTGCGCTGCGACGACGAGTTCATCTCGCGCCTGTCGCTCCGTAAAGAGGGCATCCGCTATGTCTTCGACCAAGATCTTTACAGGGCATCCGATGAAAAATTGTGCTTCAGTTGTACCGCCGAACTGGTGTGTCTGGTCAACGGCAGACTGTCGGACAGCGAAGATTACAACCGCGCTTTCGCACCCTTCTTCGAACAATCCTGACCGGCGACACACGAAAACAGCCCTCCCGGCCATCCCACCGAATCCCATAAACAGCAACAAACCCTGTCGATGAATACGAACGAAACCCTTGCCTGCATGGTATTGGCACAATCGGGACGGTTCATGCCTGCCGAGATGATGCGGCTCTATCGCACCGTCGGATCGGCATCCGACATACTCCGACTGGCCGAAGGAAAAGAAGTCGAACACCCCGTCATGCTGTCTGCCAAGCTGCAAGAACAACTGAAGTCGAGCCAAGCCTTTCTCAGAAGTGCCGAAGACGAGCTGAACGAAGTTCTGAAAAGGGGCATCACACCTCTCATTCCGACCGATGAATGCTATCCCAAGCGTCTCCATGAGTGTGCCGATGCGCCGATGGTACTCTATCATCGCGGCACTGCCGACCTCAACAACCGCCGCATCGTCGCCGTAGTGGGCACCCGTCATGTCACGACCTACGGACAAGACCTGGTCAGAAATCTGCTGTCGGGACTCAAAACCCACTGCCCCGACATCGTGGTCGTCAGCGGATTGGCCTACGGTGTCGACATCTGTGCCCATCGTCATGCCCTCGAACAGGGCATGGAAACCATCGGAGTGCTGGCGCACGGACATGATGATCTCTATCCGTCGTCCCACCGCGACACCGCCAACAAGATGGTTTTGCAGGGCGGATTGCTCACCGAATACCGACTGCACACCCGTGCCGAGAAGTTCAACTTCGTCAAACGAAACCGCATTGTGGCAGGTTTGGCAGATGCCTGCATCGTGATTGAGTCGGCAGAAAAGGGCGGAAGCCTGATTACGGCACGTATTGCCAGAGGTTACAATCGGGAGGTTTTCGCCTTCCCCGGACGCACCACCGACCTCCATTCGCAGGGCTGCAACCACCTCATTCGCGACCAAGTGGCAGCCATGATCACCTCGGCCGATGACTTTGTGCAGGCAATGGGCTGGGAAAACGACCGGCAATTGCTCGATGCACAGCAGTCGGGCATCGAGCGACACCTGTTTCCCCATCTCTCCGAAGACGAACAGCGGGTGGTCGATATCCTCGGCAAGACCAACGATTTGCAAATCAACGTTCTCGTCGTCCGCAGCGGAATACCGGCCGGAAGGATGTCGGCAATCCTTTTCGAACTCGAAATGAAAGGCGTGTTGCGCACGATGGCAGGAGGAACCTGCCATCTTTATCCCCTTTGACGGTGCCCCCGTACAACCTTGTCCCAACCGTCATGTCGCCCGGCGGAGAATGAAACCACACGCATGGCGACCACTGTATCGATCTCCCAGAGGCAGATTTTTCAACCAACGGAGCCTCTTGATTCACACTTTTCACCATCATCCAAACATTCATTCATATTCCCATGGCAAATCCTTCATACCCTCTTTACCTCGCTCCGATGGAAGATGTGACCGACATCGGCTTCCGACTGCTTTGCAAACGCTTCGGTGCAGCCATGGTCTACACCGAGTTCGTGTCGGCAGAAGCCTTGGTACGCTCGGTCAAGTCGACCATGGACAAGCTCACCATCAGTGACGATGAGCGACCCGTAGGTATACAGATATACGGCAAAGACCCCGAGGCGATGGTCGAAGCCGCCCGCATCGTAGAGGAATCACGTCCCGATGTCATCGACATCAACTTCGGTTGTCCGGTCAAGAAGGTTGCCGGCAAGGGTGCCGGGGCAGGTATGTTGCGCAACATTCCGTTGATGCTCGACATCACCCGGCGCGTGGTCAAGGCGGTAGACCACACCCCTGTGACCGTCAAAACGCGACTCGGATGGGATCAGGAAAGCATCATCATTGATGAACTGGCAGAGATGTTGCAGGATTGCGGCATCCAAGCCCTCACCATACACGGACGAACACGCGCCCAAATGTACACCGGCAAGGCCGACTGGACACCCATTGCCCGCGTGAAGGCCAATCCGCGCATCCACATTCCCATCATCGGCAACGGTGACATCACAACCCCCGAGGAAGCATACGAGGCCTTTCAAACCTCGAAAGTCGATGCCGTGATGGTGGGCCGTGCCACTTTCGGCCGTCCGTGGGTATTCAAGGAGATGGCCGACTACATCCGTCGGCAAACCGGTGCGTGTCCTTCAGATACCCTTTCGCCGGCTCCGCTGAACCTCGACGACAAAATCGACATCCTCAAGGAGCAACTCCGCATCAACATCGAGCGCACCGACGAACGGCGAGGCATCCTCCACACCCGTCGACATCTTGCCGCCACACCCCTTTTCAAAGGCATTCCCGACTTCCGGCCGACACGTATCGAGATGCTCAGAGCCGAGAAGGCCGACGAACTTATCGCCGTCATCGAACGCTGTCGCGAACTGCTTCACCGCCTGCAACGTGATGATTCGACGGGTGAGGCGTAAGCAAAATAAAATCTTTTAACGCGGAAAAGCCGAATTTTATTGCCACGTTTGCTGCGAATAAATTATCTTTGCAGGGATGAACCCTTGTGCAACTGCTTGCCGTCCCTGCCCAAACGGCTTGTCTGTCAAGCACATTTCACAGGCGTCTCGTTCACGACAGACACGGCTTGCGGTTCGCCCCCAACCCGTGTTCCGTTCACCGTCACCTGCATTTCGTTCACAAATTCCAAGCATTTTATCCACGATGACAAGCAACAAACCAATGATTTTCATGAGAAGAACAGCCTTGATGGCCATTTTGAGTTTCGTCGTTTCGGCGATGATGGCCATCCCTGCCAAGCGCGAATGGCGCACAGTAACCCAACCCGACGGCACAAAACTGGAAGTGATGCTCGTCGGTGACGAGAATTTTCACTACTATGTGACCCGTGATGATGTGGCGTTGGTCGAACGCGACGGCGTGTACTACTATGCCAAAATCGAACAACGACGTCTCATTTCAACCGGTGTTCCGGCTTCCGACAAACCCGTCAGCGAAGCGGCAGCCCGCCAAAAAGGATATGCCACCGCAGCCAAAGCCAAGGGTGCGGAGTTCAAGGGTGTTCGCAAAGGCCCCCAAAAGGTGGGCGAAAGGAATCATGCCACCTATCAGGGAGCGAAGAAAGGACTGATCATCCTCGTCAACTTCACCGACAAACGCTTCGACCCGATCGAAAACAGGGACGACAGCATGACCATCAACAACTACTATTCGACGCTTGCCAATACCGAAAACTATACCTCCGAGTGGGCTGCCGGCAGTGTGCGCGACTACTTCCGCGCACAGAGTTACGGACAGTTTGATCTCACTTTCGACGTAGTGGGTCCCATCACTGCCGACAACGACTATTCTTATTATGGCAGAGACCTGAACGGCGAGGAAGGAAACGACCTCAAAGTCGTGGACTTGGTGAAAGAAATGTGCGCCAAGGTCGATCCCATCGTAAACTTCCAAGACTACGACTGGGACAAAAACGGTGAGGCAGATGTCGTTTATCTGCTTTACGCCGGCTTCGGCCAGGCCACCGGCGGTGGCTCTTCGACCATCTGGCCCCACATGTGGGCACTCAAAGATGCCGTGGGCATGAATCTCATCGATGCCCTTCCGGTACACGACAATATCAGTATCAACATCTACGCATGCAGCAACGAATTGTATAACAATGGCACACACATGGGCATCGGGGTTATCTGCCATGAATTTTCACACTGTCTGGGCTTGCCCGATGTCTACGATACCGGTCTGGGCATCAATCCCGGCATGGGAAGCTGGGACCTGATGAACAGCGGAAGCTACAACGGGCCGATGGGCATAGGCTGGGTTCCGGCAGGCTATACCGCCTACGAACGCAACTATGCCGGCTGGCTCGACTTCAAGGAACTCAACGAAAACGAAGTCGTCGAGCAGCTCCGACCCCTCACCAAGGCACCCGATGCCTGCAAGATGGCCAACGACGGACATCCCGACGAGTACTACATCCTCGAAAGCCGCTACAAAGAGGGCTGGGATGCCTACCTCCCCGAAAGCGGACTTCTGATATATCACGTCGACTATGACGAGGGAGCATGGACCCGAAACGAGGTCAATGCCAGTACGGTCGACGGCAACATGGAACGTATGTCGTTGGTAAGATCCAACGGATACCGCTACGGATCGCCCGTCACTTTCCCAAGTACAACCAACACCGTCTTCGGAGATACCTCGCGACCCAAGGCCGTTCTCAACAACGCCAATACCGACGGCGACTATCTTTTGCACAAGGAAGTGAGCGAAATCACCCGCCAAGCCGACGGTGTCATTTCGTTTGTGTTCACCAATCTCACACAGGCCAACGGCATTGAGAGCCCTGCCGTGGCAGGCAAATCGGCTATCGAATGGTATGACGTGACCGGAAGACGCCTCTCGGCAAGTGAAAAGAAAAGCCACCGCGGATTGCTATTCGTTCGCGATTCGCAAGGAAAGGTAGTCAAAACCATCGGTCAATGAGCCACCAGGCCGATGCTTGCACCCCATCATCCTCCATCGGCCATCACAACGTCAAGTTCCATATATCATGAAAGTCATGACATTTCCGAACCTGTTCCGGCCGTTTGTCGCCATTTGGCCGACCGCTTTGCTTCGTCACGGATCGCAGCGTCTGCAGCAAACCGACAGTACTTCTGTCAGACGAACGAGCGGAACAGGTTCGGTTCTTCACAACCGATTCATATCGAAGTCGGGACGACAGTTCCGACTTCCTTTTGTTTATCACGTCCTGTCGTCACGGCTTGCCGGCCGCTTGCTACTCGTTGCCGTGTCGTCGATGGCATTGAACATCGGTTCCGCCCGACAGATGTCGGTCAATGTGGCCTCGCCTATGGCCTCGCCGGCCACCCCCATCGTCGTAGCCTATGTCTGTTCGTGGACCAACGAGCGTCTTCCCGATCCGTCGTTGATGACCCACATCAACTATGCCTTCGGACAGGTGAGAGCCGATTTTGCCGGCGTAACCGTCCAAAACGAGCCTTTCCTTCGCAAAGTGGTGGCACTCAAGCAGGTCAATCCCGGCTTGAAGGTGTTGCTCTCCATCGGTGGATGGACGGGCGGAAACTTCTCGGAGATGGCGGCTTCCGCCCGCACCCGACGGTCTTTTGCCCGCGATTGCCGGCGCATCGTCGACCGTTTCGGACTCGACGGCATCGACATCGACTGGGAATATCCCACAAGCAGTGAGGCAGGCATCAGCTCGTCGCCAGACGACACGCGCCACTTCACCCTCCTCATGCGCGACCTGCGCAAGGCACTGGGACGCGGCAAGCTCCTCACCATCGCCACCATCGCCGACGGATTATACATCGACTTTCCGGCATGTATGCCCTACCTCGACTTTGTGAACATCATGGCTTACGATGTGGCGAATCCGCCTTATCATCACACCACCCTGTTCCGGTCGCCCCTCTCGGGCAGAATTACCGTCGCCGAGGCCGTCGAAGCCCACATCCGCAACGGAGTCCCGCCCCATCGGCTCACCCTCGGCATGGCACTCTACGGTCGGGGCAACCACTCAAACCCGGTGTTGCACAACTTCGTGAAGACCCGTCACACCGACCGTCGCTACGTGCAGCAATGGGATGAAGCGGCCAAAGTGCCTTATCTCGTCGATGCTTCGGGAACTCTCGTTTGGGGTTTTGACAATCCGGCATCGCTTGCAGCCAAGTGCGGGTACATCCTCGACCGTGGCTTGCTGGGCGGAATGTATTGGGAATGTACCGAAGACAATGCCCAGCTTGATGGTATGCGCACCATCTTCCTGTCGCTCATGAAGAACCGCAAAGCCACCCCGGCACCCAAACAACTCCTGATGGTCGGCACCAAGCGGCAGGACATGACCGCACACATGGCACGACAACTGAAACAGATGGCACTCGACCTACAATGGGAAGTGACCGAAACCGATGCCGAAGAGGCAGGCCGCATCTCATCGTTCGACCCTTATCATCTTGTCGTTTCGGATGCAGCGACGATGTCAAGTCTGCCCGAAAAAGTCCGAAAAGCCTTCACGCTTTATCTTGAAGAGTCGCGCGGAAGCTACCTTTGCCTCTCCCACAACGTGACTGCCGACAGCCTGCAACCCGCCACAGAATTTGAAAGGCCTGCCGACAGCCTGCGTATGGTGACTTCTTTCTTCGGCTATGTCGGGGTGAACGGCAAGCCCTATCCGCTCATTTGGACCGATGAAGCCCGAAAGGGACGCAACTACCATCTCATTTTTCCACCCGCTTTGCAAATACTGTCGTCTACCCATTGGGCCGAACAAGCTTTGCGCAACCTCCTCGAAACCATCGACGACCTGTAACTCCGGACCGGCCCGAATGCCGGGTTATCAATATATGGCCTCTTGATGATGCTTCCCGGCCGGTTACCCATGACAATCCCGAAGTAACCCGATGTCCGGTCGCACATCCACACAAAGGGTGTTTCCATGCCGGAAGCACCCTTTTTCGTTGCCGTCCCTCCACACCCGGCCGGCAATCGTATCCCCCACCGGCTGCCAATAAGGACGCCGGGATCTGCCGGAACGCTACAGTCCGGGCACACCGGCTGACGATGCAGACACTTGAAGATGAGCAATAAAAGAAGTTTCAGCGCACAAACAGGAAGTCATACCCGATCGGCCGACTCACGAAAGGGCAGGTTTCGGAACGCAAAAGTACCCTTTTCACAAGCAAAAAGGGCAACTTTCATGAGGCAAAAGGGCAGGTATTGAAAAAGAGCAGTCATAAGACTGCTCTGCAAGTGTCGATGGCCATGGCTCTCATACTACCGGGTCATGACTTTGCGAACATCCCCGTTGCTCATTCGAACGATAGTCAATCCCCTGTGATCTTTGGTCACACGATTGCCATTCAGGTCATGGAAATCAACTTCACGGACGATTTCCGAACCCGTATCGGCTGTATTTCCAATTCCTGTAGGATCTGTTTCATGTTCCTGCATCTCGATGATATTCAAGAATTCGTTCCAACCGCCGGCCTCTTCATAGGCGGATTTGCACCCGAACGGCACATATAAAGGGATGTCTGCGTTCAGCATAAAGAACACCGGAATCATGCCAAGGGGTTGTGGAACGGGATTATAATTATGTATCTCGGCGATGTCTTTGCATCCTGAAAATGCGCCATCGGTGATCGACACCACACTACGTGGGATGGAAAGTTTGGTCAGTCCCGAATTCTGGAAAGCGTAGTGCATGATGTATTTCACCGTTTGAGGAATCTCTATTGCCTTGAGCGACGTGCAACCATAAAACATCTGATAAGGTATCTCGGTCATATTCTGTGGCAAGATACATTCTTGCAAACCGGTACAACCATAGAAAAGACCTTTCCCGAAAGATGTTACCGAAGAAGGAATCTTCACACTTTCCAAGGCTTTGCAGTTGGCAAAAGCCATGTCTTTGACCACTTGCAGACGGTCGGGAAGCGTAACCGACCGCAAACCCTTGCAACCGCTGAAAGCCATCATCCCGATGGTCTTGATGTTGGAGGGTATGTTCAGGCTGCCCAAGGCCCTACACTGCGAAAACATACTCTCGCTCAAAGAGTCGAGAGACGCTTCGAGACTGACTTCTTTCAAGGAGGAACAATTATTGAATGCGTATTTGCCGACACCCCTGACTGTCGAGGGCAGTGTCAACGAGGAAAGCGAACTGCCGTCGAAAGCGAATTCTCCTATGGCCGTCAGTCCTTCATTAAGGGTCACCATGTTCAGGGTCGTATTGGCAAAAGCCCCATCGGCTATGGTCTTCACGGAGGCGGGTAAAGTGAAGTCGCTGCCGGGTCTGTTCACGATATAATAAAGTAAAGATGACTTGTTGCTGTCATACAGTACACCGTCATCCACCACGAGGGATTGGTTTCCTTCGGCAATCTCAATGTCTTTTATGCTGAAGCACTCCGAAAAAATCTCCTTTCCTATTTTTGAAAGGCTCTTCGGAAATCTCACTTTCGTGAGGTTGTCGCAAAAATAGAAAAGCAGATCGGGAAGTTCCACGACCCCTTCCGGTATGGTGATTTCCGGGAATCCGCAAGCCACGAACGCAGCTTCTCCCAACTCTTCAAGTCCCTCATGCATCACGATTTCGTCCAAAGCCGTACAACCGGAGAAAGCCGCCTTGTCAATTTTCTTGACGGATTTGGGGAGATTTATATAAGTAAGCCGGTCACAAAGGTCGAACATACTCTCTCCGATGGTGTTGTCGGTGGCATAGAGATCGCCTTCCAAACTTTCAAAATACGAAGCTCCGCCCGAAACGATATCAGCTTCCGACAAGTCAAGTCTTGTCAGCTTGCCTTCCGTCGCAGCACTTTTCCGATCACGACCGGCCATATCCCGGATAACAATCATGTCGCTTCCGTTAATCTTTCCGGATATTTTGATATCCGTAAGCGTGTACTTCTCGTCGCCGGGAATCACCTGATTGAGTGTTCCGGGTTCATCCACTTGGAATGATTTGGTTTGCCCCCATACTGCAACAGATGCAAGCAAGAGCCCTACCGATAATAGAATCTGTTTCATAAGGTTCATGATTAAATTAAATATGATGGTATAATGAAGATGCGAATAGCGGAGTTTTCTTAAAAAAGATGTGCAAATATACAAACAAACGCTTACAAAGCAAAGGGTAATTTCATGCAAAAAGGAGTATTTGCATTAAATTTAACACAAATACTCCGGCAGGTTTTTCTATAGAATCAGACAAAGGTTGTGTCTGAAACGGCCTTTGTCAAAACTCCAGAATCAGCGTTTGGCGCGGTGAAAGCGTGATGTTCCGGTCGATTTTTACGGCTTGTCGTGTGATGACATCAGTGGCTGTGGTGTGCTTTCCGATGACTTCGCGGTAGCGGTTCACATCGAGTTCGGCGGGCTTGCCGGTACCGTTGAGGATGGTCAGCACGGTTTTCCCCTCATGGCGACGCGCCAGCACATAGACACCGTGGTGGGGAATGAACTGCGTCTGTCGGCCTTGTGTCACGACGGTGTTTCCCTTTCGCCAGTGCAGGAGCTTGGAAAGCCAGTCGAACATGGCGTTTTCGTCGGCTGTCCGTCCTTCGGCCGTGAAGGCATTGCGGCTGTCGCCGGGAAATCCGCCTGCGAAATCCTTGCGTACATTTCCATCGGTGACCTCCTTGGTGCCGTTCATCAGTACCTCGGTACCATAGTAAAGTTGGGGCGTGCGGTTCATGGTGAGCAACAAGGCGAGGGCTTGCTTGAGGGCATGGACATCATTTCCGTTGCCGAGAAAGCGGTCGGTGTCGTGGTTTTCGATGAAAGCCATCACGTCGGCCGGTCGATCGTAGAGGTAATCGTAGACCAATCCGTTGTAAACCCGGTTAAATCCGTTCCACCATCCGTCGGTTTCTTCGTTCTTGGCGGCGTTGATCCGCTCGAAGAACGCAAAGTCCATGACGGTTTTCAGGTGCGAATCGTCTTGCTTCCGGTCAGCTTTGCCGTCGTGAGCCGTACTGCCCTGCCACGCCGACGTGTAGGCAGCCTCGGTCACCCACGTTTCGCCCACGGTGTTGAAGTTGGGATATTCGTCGTTGAGCCGTGCCATCCATGCAGCCATACCGCGACGGTCGGCATAAGGATAGGTGTCCATGCGTATGCCGTCGATGCCTGCCGTTTCTATCCACCAGATGCTGTTTTGGATGAGATAGGTCATGACGTGGGGATTGCGCTGGTTCAAATCGGGCATCGTCGGTACGAACCATCCGTCGACGGTTTCGCGCAAATCGACTTCCGAGGCATAGGGATCGAGTACCGGCGTGAGCTTATAGGACGTTTGAAGGTAATGGTTCTCGTAGTCGGGTTGGTTGAACCAATCCTTGGTAGGCATGTTTTTCACCCACGGATGTTCCAGACCGCAATGGTTGAATATCATGTCCATGACCACTTTCAGTCCCTTCTGATGGGCTTCCGCGATGAGTCGGCGGTACTCTTCGTTGGTTCCGAAGCGCGGATCGACCTTGTAATAGTCGGTCGTGGCATAGCCGTGATAGGTCGAGAAGCCGTCGCGGTCGGGCGAATTGTTCTCCAGCACGGGCGTAAACCATAGTGCCGTAACGCCCAGTTGGTTAAAATAATCGAGGTGACTGCGAATGCCTTCGATGTCACCGCCGTGCCGAAGCGATGGCTGCGAGCGGTCGGTGCGATAGGCGTTCATGCCTTTGATTTGGTCGTTCTTGGTGTTTCCGTTGGCAAAACGGTCGGGCATGAGCATATAAAGCACGTCGGCATTGGAGAACCCGATGCGTTGTTGGCCGCTCATTTCGCGCTCCTTGAGTCGGTATTCCACCTTGCTTTTCCTGCCTTTGTCGGCAAACGTGAGGGTCATCGTGCCGGGACGAGCATTCCTGAGGTCGAGATACACGAACAGATAGTCGGGCGAATCGGGTCGCACAATGCTGTCGATAGTTGCTCCGGGGTAATCGGTGGCTACCTCGGCAGTGGCTATTCCGCTGCCGTAAACCATGAGTTGGAGCGAAGGATTCTTCATGCCGGCAAACCAGTCGACGGGATCTATGCGGTCTATTTTGACCTGAGCATGAGCCGCACATGCCGAAACCAGTGCCATGATAAGGAGTTTCATCGTCTTCATATATTCAGATATGTCTGTGGGTTGTTGCAAGATAACCTCCCCGGCCGGCATCGTTTGGAGCGACACCGGCCGGGGAGGAGTCAATTATTGTTTGTTTACGGAGGCGGTTTCCCTGCCCAGAATCATCGCCGACTGTCTGCCTACGGTGACGGTTCCGCCCTTGATGAGCATCGGACGGTCATCGAATACACCGTCATGGCATATCACCCGGTAGTTGCCTTCGGGAATTTCGACGGTCACACCGTCTTTGTTGGCATTGAGAATCACGATCAGTTCGTCCCACGGAGAGTCGGTTTTACTGTCGCTGTCGCCCCTGTTGTTGAGTCGATAGGCCACCACACAGGGTTGTGTAGGCAGGAAAGTGAGGTCGCGTCTGACGGCTTCGGCGGTACGAAGGCGGAATGCCGGCTGGCTCTTTCGCAGGGCAATGAGTTTGCGGTAGTAATCGAACACATGCGGATAACGCTCCAAATGGGTCCAGTCGAGGGCGTTGATACTGTCGGGCGATTGAAAACTGTTGTGGACAAACTTCTTGTTTCGCAACATCTCTTCGCCCGAAAGCATGAACGGAACGCCTTGCGAGGTAAACACGGCGGTCTGCGCCAGCAGGTTCAGACGGATGAGTTCGTCGTCTGCAATGCCGGGCATGGTGGTGCGGATGCGGTCCACCAGACACATATCATCGTGGCAGCTGACATACGAAATCATCTGTGTCGGCTCGGCAGCCCACGCCTTCTTCGAGTAGTTCACGCGCGAGTAGTCCACCTGCGGATGGTCTGTCATGCCGGCAATGCCCGCCTTGATGCTCTCTTCCTCACCGGCAATGCCGGCAAGGAAAGCTCCTTTGCGGTTGTCGTTGAACGGTCCACGCAGGGCATCGCGCAGCTCGTCGCTGAATGCGGCGATTCCTTTCATGCGGGCGGTGTTCGCCTTCATGGCAAGCAGTTCTGTGGGATAGGCACACGAGGAGGCACTCCATCCCTCGCCGTAGATGAATATCGAGGGGTCGATGCGATGGAGTTCGTCGCGGATGAGGTTCATGGTTTCGATGTCGTGTATGCCCATCAGGTCTACACGGAAGCCGTCGATGTGGTATTCTTCCGCCCAATATTTCATGCTTTCGATCATGAAACGCCGCATGAGAGGCTGCTCGCTGGCGGTCTCGTTGCCGCATGCCGACCCGTCCGAATAGCTTCCGTCGGGTCGTTTCCGGTAATAATAGTCGGGGTAAGTCTTTTGGAAATTGCTGCCTTCGAGGTCGAAAGTATGGTTGTAAACCACATCGAGGATGACACGGATGCCCGCCCGGTGCAGTGCCTGTACCATCTGTTTGAACTCCCGGATACGCGTTTCGGGGTCGTAAGGGTTGGTGGCATAAGAACCTTCGGGCACGTTATAGTTGAGCGGGTCGTACCCCCAGTTGTACTGAGGGGTGTCAAGCCGGGTTTCATCCACCGAAGCATAGTCGAACGAAGGGAGGATGTGGACGGCATTGATGCCCAGCTTCTGCAGGTGGGCGATGGCTTTATCTTCGGTCAGAGCCAGAAATTTTCCCTTGTGGACGATGCCCGACGACGCATCGACGGAATAGTCGCGGTGGTGCATTTCGTAGATGATGAGGTCGGCAGGCGAGGCCAACGAGGGACGCACATCGTCCTTCCAGCCGTCGGGATCGGTATCATCGAGGTTCACGACGACCCCTTTCTTGCCGTTGACGGTCACCGCCTTGGCAAAGACTCCCGGCGATTCGCCCCATCCGGCATCAAAGGTATAGAAGTGATTCTTGAGGTCTTTCCTGACCGTTGCGGTCCAATAACCGTCCGAAACATACTTCATGCGGTACGACTTGAGGCGTTTTCCTTCGGGATTGTCGATGTTGACCACCACTTTCCGGGCCTTCTCGGGGGCAAAAAGTTTGAAGACGGTACGTTCGGGGGTGTAGTTCACTTCATCGAAACGGAACGTTTGGGCACCTGCCGCAAGGGCCATGCCGAGGAAAAGGAGGACGAAAAGCTGTCGGACGGTCGAGTGTCGGACAAGTTGTTGTTGAGGGTTATTCATGTCGTTGAGGGCTTTCTGTCGTGTTGTCGGTCACGCTTCGGCAGTCTATCGTGCCATCAGCGATATGGCAAAGCCACCGCCCGGTGCCTCGCGGAGGCGCAAGGTGTCGCCGCGTCTGACGGTTTTGCGGGTGATTGTATAGGCTTGCGGATTGTTTTGGTAATGCGCCTGCGGTGCATCGGCATAGACAGTACACTCGTATTGACGTCCTTTCTCGAGGAAATCGAGCTTCAATACCGTGTTGTGACCGTCTTCATTGCACTTTCCTCCCACAAACCAATGGGGGCTGTTTTTGGCCTTTCGTGCCACGGTGACAAACCTTCCGGGTTCGGCCTCGAGGTATTTCGAGTCGTCCCAGTCCACCGCCACGTCGCGAATGAACTGGAAAGCGTCATCATATTGTTCATAATGTTCGGGCAGATCGGCCGCCATCTGCAACGGACTGTATAAGGTGACATAGAGTGCCAGCTGCCCCACGAGGGTCGAACGAACCCACGACGGGTTGTCACTCCATGTGTTCAGTCGGGTCACGAAGATGCCGGGCGTGTAGTCCATCGGGCCTCCTTGCAGGCGAGTGAAGGGCAAAACGACGGTGTGTGAGGGCTTGGAACCGCCGAAAGCCTCGTATTCCGTACCGCGTGCGCTCTCGTTTCCGATGAGGTTGGGGTAAGTTCGGCAGAGTCCTGTCGGCCGTGTTGCCTCATGGGCGTTGACCATGATGTGATGTCTGGCGGCCTCCTGCACACAATAAAGGTAGTGATTGTTCATGTATTGGCCGTAGTGATGCTCGCCTCTCGGGATGATATCGCCCACATATCCGCTCTTGACGGCGTTGTAACCGTAGCGGTTCATGAGGCCATAGGCTGCCGGAAGGCATCGCTCATAGTTGCCGACCGACGAGGAAGTTTCGTGGTGCATCATGAGTTTCACGCCTTTTGCATGAGCATATTCGTTGAGCATCGGGAGGTCGAAGTCGGGGTATGGCGTCACAAAATCGAACACATCGGCCTTGCTGTGTCCGAACCAATCTTCCCAACCGACGTTCCATCCTTCGACCAAAACCTGATCAAGGCCGTTCCGGGCGGCAAAGTCTATGTAGCGTTTCACCTTGTCATTGTTGGCGGCATGTCGTCCGTTGGGTCGGCTTCGGGCATAGTCCGTCTTTCCCAAGATGACCGAAGGATAATCGTCTGTGTAGTTCCATGTGCTTTTCCCGACAATCATTTCCCACCACACGCCACAGTATTTCACGGGCTTTATCCACGAAGTGTCCTCTATCTTGCACGGTTCATTGAGGTTCAAGATGAGGTTTGATGCCAGCATATCGCGTGCATCGTCGCTCACGATGACCGTTCTCCAAGGGGTGTTGCAGGGCGTTTGCATATAGGCTTTCAGTCCTTGTGCATCGGGCGTGAGTACCGATTTGAACACCATTTGTCGGTCGTCGAGTTCCAAGTGCATCGTCGGATAGTTCACACACGCCGCCTCGTGGATGTTGATATACAGTCCGTCATCGGTCTTCATCTGAAGAGATGTCTGCACGGCGGTGTCCGAAATGGGCGTCTGCGATGCGTTATCGCCGATGGATTGCTTCATGAGCGAACGGATATCGGAGAGTTTTGACTCCACGTATTCGTACTCCTGCGTGTCGTAATCGCCCGGAATCCACCATGCCGTGTGGTTGCCCGCCAAGGCAAACTCGGTATTTTCGTCCTTGATGATGAAGTAACTGAGGTTTTTCTGCTGCGGAAATTCGTAGCGCAAGCCCATGCCGTCGTCATAAACCCTGAACCTGATGACCATGTCGCGTTGTTCTTCGGGCTGCCGGAGTGTCACGACCAGTTCGTTGTATTGGTTGCGGATGGTTGCCGTTTCGCCCCACACCGGCTTCCATGTTTCGTCGAAGCGATGTATCTGCGCATCGGTCTTGACAAATCCTTCCATCAGGTCGGTTTCCTCAAAGCCCTTCGATGCGTGTTTGTTTTTGGCGAGTTCGAGCCCCAGACGGCTGTCTTTCATCACTGTCTTGCCGTTGAAGGTCATGTTATACATGGGTTTGCCGTTGTCGAGGTCGAACTTCACGACCACTTTCCCGTCGGGCGACATCACCGTTTGTGCCATCGTCTGCAAGGGCAGGAGGAGCAGCGGCAGCAATCTTTGGATCTTTTTGAACATCATTGTTTGTTGTTGATCGACAGCAAATGCCGTCTCGTTGATATTTGTCGGGCAGGGACGAACACCCTGCCGGCCGTCATTTTATCGGCTGTGGCGGTGCATCAGCAGGCCGGGAAGCGGTGACTTCCATGCCTTCCGACACGCCCTTGCGGTGTCTCAAGTGCGGTTATTCTCCGTCAGCAGCCGTCTCACATCTTCGTTGAACGCCTCTTCTTTCATGAGTTGTTCCAGCGAAAGGTGCATTCTGTATCGCCAATAGTGCTTCGGATTGGCAGGGATGTTCACGCGTTCGGCTTCGGCATCCTTTCTTCTCAGCCTTTCGTCGGTGGCGAGCCAGTCCTGAATGGCGATGATGCAGAGCATCGAGGGGCAGGCAAGATTGCGCGCCACGATGTCGCGCGCCAGCCAACCGGGCAGCGGGTGGGGTGCCGGTCCGCCCTGACTGAGCATCACGTTGAAGTAGGTTTGTGTGCGTTGGCAGTCTTCATCCCACCATTGACGCATCGTAGGCATGTCGTGGCTGGAGATGGTACATACCGAACGATAGGGGAAATGGTCGAGGTTGCCAAACCGTTCGCGCGAGTCTTTGGGCATCGCCTGCAGTTCGAGGCTGAGTATTTTGAGCTGATCCATCACCCAAGGCACGCAGTCGGGCACCATGCCGAGGTCTTCCGCACACACCAGCATGCGGGTTGCCTGTGTCAGCACGGGTAGTTTGCGCATGGCTTCGCGGTACCAAAACTGGTTGTTGCGGTGGTAGAAATAATCGTTATAGAGCCTGTTGAAGATGGCTTTGTCCGAGTCGTAGAGCGATTCGTAGATGAAATCGAGCTGCACACTGATACGGGGGTGGAACTTATTGGCATCTTTATGGTCGCGAACGAAGAGCACATCGCTGATGAGTGCATACAGACCGTCGCGTATCCATATATCGGTTTCGGTGTTCTTGCCCGCAAAGAAAGCCTCTACCTTGCGCTGTGTGTCGAACTCGGGGCGCATGCGATAGCGGCCGTCGTGGGTCGGAAGGAGATAATTCTCGCGAACGGTCGTGGCGTGTTCCCTGAAGATGCGGTCGAGCACCCAGTCCATGATGAACGGTTCGGTAAAGAGTTCTTCCTGCCAATGCAGTCCGTAACCTTCGATTTCCTCGCGGCTCATGCCGAGCGCGGGAGCAAAATGTCCGGTGATGCCGTGTACGGCGTCGGCCGGAATTTCCCATATCCGGAAGAATCCCAGCACATGGTCTATGCGGTAAGCGTCGAAATATTTCGCCATGTTCGAGAACCTTCTGATCCACCACAGACATCCGTCGTTGAGCATCTCGTCCCAATTGTAGGTGGGGAATCCCCAGTTCTGTCCGTTCACCGAGAAGTAGTCGGGCGGTGCGCCTGCCTGTCCGTTGAGGTTGAAGTAGCGCGGTTCCTGCCACACGTCGCAGCCTTGCCGGCTCACCCCGATGGGGATGTCGCCCTTGAGCACCACACCGAGTTTCCTTGCATGGGCGTGAGCGTCCTGCATCTGTGCATCGAGCAGGTATTGAACGAAGTAGTGATAGGCCACCTCCGCATAATTTGCTGAGGCGGGATCGGAGAGGGCTGCCCGCTCTTGCTCGTCCCATTGCGGATGGTTTTCCCAACGGCTGAAGTCGGTGGTACCGTATGTATCGCGCAGATGGCAGTATTTTGCATAGGGCACGAGCCATTGTTGTTCTTGGGCAAAGAACTTCTTGAAAGCTGCCGTACCCATCATGCGTTTGCCTTCCTGACGGAAGATGGCACGCAGGTATTCGTCCTTGAGGTTGTTTACGCCCTCATAGTCGATGACCGCCAACGCATTGAGCTGCCTTCGACGCTCCTCGAATGCCTTTTCGGCCTCTTTGTTCTTGAGGCGGGGCAGCTGTCGCAGGTCGGCATATTGCGGATGGAGGGCAAAGATGCTGATGCAGCTGTAGGGATAGGAGTCGGTCCATGTGTGTGTCAGGGTGGTGTCGTTGATGGGAAGCACCTGCAACACGCGCTGTCCGGTGCCGGCCGCCCACTCGATCATGCGTTTGAGGTCACCGAAGTCGCCCACACCGCAGCTTCCTTCCGAGCGGAGGGAGAACACCGGAACGAGGGTACCGCCGCAGCGGACGGGTGCGATGGGGAAGTCGGCCTCGTCGAGTTCGTAGACCACCACGTCGCCATCGTTCATCTCGGGCAACGTCACAAAGCGGTTGTTGCGCAATTCCCATTGCAGTCCGTCGTCGCTTTTGAGGGCATATTTGAATTCAAAGGTGTCGCCTTCGATTTTCTTTCGGTCGATGTCAAGCACCCATTCATGGTGTGTATGTTCGAAGGCGCGCGGAGCCTTGTCGGGGTTCCAGTTGCCGAACGCCTTGCCGCCGCCGGGACCGATGAGTTTGTCGCCGTTGCGCAGGCGCGGTGCCCGTACCTTGAGGCGCACTGTTTGTGCAAACGACGAGGCGCGGTTGCGCGTCGTATGGTCGTGAACGGCGATGCAGTCGGTCACCGCCGAACTATACAGGTAGGCATTGCCGGGGATGTCCATCCAATGATCGAAGATGCGATAGCCGGTGGCTTGCTTGGCGTTGAGGTCAAGCCGATGTTTCTTCATGGTCCATCCGCTTTTCACAACGTCGTTGCCACGCACCACGGTGTAGAAATAATCCAATTCCGGGCAAGATGTCTCATCCCACTGCAACACGCATTCCCACCGGCGGCCGTCGTGGGTGTGCATCCTGAACCGAGTCGGTTCGGCCATGGAATCGGCCGATGGGTTAACCATGTTCAACACCAGTTCTTCGCCATAAATGGTTTGATGGTCGATATAAAAATGCAAGTCCATAGTCTGAATCGTTAGTAATTTGAATGCGTAAAAGTAGTTTTTTTCTCATAAAATTGCAACCATCCGTTTGCACAGTCGCGCTAATTCTTTGCGCAAACGCTTACATGAACAAAAAAATCATGAGGTGGCCCAACGATGTCAGATAACTTTGATGAGGAAGTTTGACGACTACCGCTGCACAGGGATTCGCAATGGGCAGCACCTACGGCCGTGCAATACTGCGGCCATGGGGGTGGAGATGAGGACGGCAGGGGCGGAAAAACGGGCGGATGCCCGTTGGAAATCTCCTGATGTAAATACTTTTGTGACAACTATTTGCCGAATTTCGGCTGCCGTCTCTCCCCTGCTGTTTTTCAAAACCTGCCCTTTCACCTTGTAAAACCTGCCCTTTGACGAGGCAAAAGTTGCCCTTTGGCTACCCGAAAGTACAGGTTTTGAAACGGTCATGCGCACCGATGGGCTGCATAGTTACCAACGGATGCAATCGCGCACGAGGATTTGTTCGAGCTTTTCGCGGTTTGTCTGCCATGTCTCCGCCAACTTCTGACGCGCCTCATCGGCAAGACGGCAGCGCAAGGGATCGGCATCGGTCTGCACCGGGTGGGCCGACAGCGCATCAATGACGCCGCCCACGGTGACGGTGTCGGTATCGCAACAGGGCGTATAGGCATTTTTGCCACTTTTGAGGCGCACGTTGAGGATGAAATGTGTGTCCTCCAGCCATGCCAGACACTCCGTCAGGTGAGAATAAGCGTAGCCGGTCACGCGCTGCAAATCGCGCAGACGGCAGGGTCGTGCCTCATCTTTCTGTCGTTTGCATATCAGGCCCAGCACCACCAGACAATGTTCCATACGGTCGCGAATGCTGTATGGCTTACCGTCGATGTCCCATCCCAGCTTCAAATTTCGGTTGGCATGACTCAGTTCGGCAAAGCCGATGGCGATGTACCACGATGCCTGCAGCCATATCATGAACAGCGGCAGTGCGGCCAGAGAGCCGTAAATGATGCTGTAACTCGTCAAGACCACCTGCAGATGCACGTAGATGTTTTGCAGGATGATGATGCAAAGACTGCCCGCCAATGCTGGAAACCATGCGTGCGAAAACGGTACTTGCGTGTTGGGAATGACCATATAGAGCAGCAGGAAGAACACCCACAGCAGGAACAAGGGCGTGGCAAAGCCCAGCAGAAGTTTCATGGCAGGCGTGAGAAGTTGGAATTGCGGAAGAAAGTCGATAACCGAGTACATGAAGACGGTCAGTCCAGAATAAAACACGATGACAAGCGGAACAAGAAAAACAATGGCGGTGTAATCGACCACTTTCCTGCCGAAACTGCGGTCTTTGTGAACGCCCCAAATCTCATTGAACACGTCTTCGACATTCTCGAAGAGCGAAACGACGCTCCAAATCATGAATACCAGCCCGATACCGATGATGAGTCCGGTGTGGGTATAGTCGATGTAGGCGGTTGAAAGGTCCACGATGGTCTTGGCAACCTGCGGCTGTCCGACAAAGACTTCGCGACACCAAGCGGCTATGCGTTCTTCAAAACCGAAGCCGCGGGCAACCGCAAAGATGATGGCAAAGACGGGAATGATGGCCATCATGGTGTTGAACGTGAGGCGGGCGGCATACCCCCAGTGCATTTTGACAAAGAGATTGTGATACACCATGAAGAGTCTTTGCAACAGATAGGCACGCGGATGTTTCAGGAAATCGACACGACGGGTGTCTTTCATCTCGGCTTTACAGGTGTTGATAAAGCGCACGAATCGGAGTGGTGAGGTGGTCATGAGTTGTGATGATTGATGATACCTTATGGTTATATAACACATTTTTGCGCCATTTATTTCGTTCATACAGATACTATTCTTCACCTTTGTCCTCATTTCGAGCCTGCTACCGTGGGCAAAGCTACCTGCCGCAATCTACTTCTTGTCGAAAAGTTTTACTAACTTTACGACCGCTATGGAGAAAAATATGCTTGACGGTTCGTCCGGACTGTGGCAGTCTTTGTTGCAAATGACACTTCGGCTGCTCGACATGGGGCGTTCTTCGACACCCGTCGATGCGCCCCACATCGACAAAGAACAGCACGAAATGCTCGTTTGGCTGTGTCACCGCGGACTGAACGAAACCCATCATAACTTCGGCAATCTCTTTTCGCAAGTCGATTACGTTTGTCGCAGCCGGCATCTGCCGGGCATCGACCGCGCCACACTGCAGGCCATGCGCCACCATTGCAACCGTGGGGTGAGCCGCTCGGTGGAAACAAGGTTGCAGGAAATGCGCGCACTCTGCCGGCTGGCAGTGGCGGTGACGGGTGAAACCATTCCCGAACCGCTTGCCGGAGTGCTGCCCGCAAGACAGCAACCCCAAACGAACCGGCGGCCGGCGGCGGCTGTCAGGCTGCGGGGCATCGTGCGTTCGTGGACCGACAGCCGACTGTGCCTCACCATCGAGGACGACGAAGGCGAACAAACCAAGACCATAGCCTATGCCTACGACCCTTACTTGCCGTCGATTCTGCGCGAAGGCATGGTCGTGGAGGTGGTCTTTCCCGAAGGCATCGTGGTCATCGAGCCTGATTATCTGATGGACATCAGTTCGCTGGCTTCGTGCTTCCAAGAACACGGACATCATCCATTGTCATACATCGTCAACGCGATGAGTCCGCGCAACCTGTCGCAACCCATTCTGCTGGGTCACTTCGCGAGCGAAGCCCTCGACCGAATCATTCACAGGCAAGGTGACGATACCCATGAGATGGTGCGACAATCCTTTGCCACCCATGCCGCTGAATATTGCTGTTGCGAACCTTTCAACGGTGCGTCGTTTGTGATGGATGCCGAAAAACAAGCCGCAAACTTGCGCCAAACGGTATCCGAACTGTTTGAGCGAGGCAGTCATGACCGTAGGCAGGTCATGGTCGAACCGTCGTTTGTGTGTGAAAAACTGGGGTTGCAGGGACGCGTCGACCTCATGACCACCGACTTCGGCCTGCTGGTGGAACAGAAATCGGGCAAGAACTTTGCCCTCGAAACCAAACGGCCGGGCAGGTACGGCAGCCTGCAATCGGAAAGCCACTACGTCCAACTATTATTATATTATGGTGTGTTGCGCCACAACTTCAACCTCACCGACAACCAAACGTCCATCCGTCTGCTCTACTCGAAGTACGAACCTGCCAAAGGGCTGCTCTCGGTGGCGTTCTATCGGAAGCTGTTTGTCGAGGCCTTGCAACTGCGCAACCGCATCGTAGCTACCGAACTTGCGGCAGCCGCCGACGGCTTCGGAAGCCTGTTGCCCCTGCTGACGACGGCAACGCTCAACGAAAAGGACTGCCGGTCGACGCTGTTCGAGCGGTTTGTGAAACCCCGACTGGACAGCATCCTTGCTCCGCTGCACCGGCTTTCGCCCCTCGAAAAGGCTTACTTCATGCAGATGATGACCTTCGTTTATCGCGAAAAGCGGGCCGCCAAGCTCGGAACGGTCATCGCCGGCAGACCCGACGGGGGGTCATTGCTACGCCATGCACCGGCCAAGGAGCGACGGGAGAGCGGCAGCTTGTTCTGCGGACTGACGCTTCTAAACGCCACAGCCTCCAAAACGGGGGGAGGCATCGACACTATCGAACTGCAAATACATGACTTGGGCGATGACTTCCAGCCCAACTTCAGGCGGGGCGACATGGTTTACCTGTACCGATACGGACGCAACGAAGAACCGCAACAGGACAGGAGCATCCTCTTCAAAGGGGTCTTGGAACACATTGCATCAAATCGTCTGACGGTACACCTGCTCGATGCCCAACACAACTCGGAGATATGGGAAACATCTTCAGCGGGTGACGACCGCCGGTTTGCCGTCGAACCTGCCGCAAGCGACGGTGCATCGACGATGGGCATACGCGGCCTATATGGCATGATGACCTCAACGGCAGCCAAAAAGGAACTGTTGTTGGCACAAAGGCGACCGGAACGTTCGCCCGAAAGACAGCTGTCGAAGTCGTATCACAAGGATTACGATGAGGTGTTGCGCAAGGTCAAACAAGCCGACGACTATTTCTTGCTCGTCGGGCCGCCGGGAACGGGCAAGACCTCGATGGCGATCCGCTTCATGGTCGAAGAGGAACTGCAGACCGAAGGCACCGCCGTGTTGCTCACGGCCTACACCAACCGGGCAGTCGACGAGCTGTGTTCGATGTTGCAGGATGCCGGCATCGACTTCCTGCGGGCAGGCAACAAGGAGAGCTGTGACCCGCGTTTTGTTCCATTCCTGATGGACCATGTCGTAGAGGAATGCCGCAAACTCGACGACATCCGACAGCGGCTGGCTGCCTGCCGGGTAGTGGTTGCCACCACAACCATGATACAAAACCGCTCCTTCCTCTTGCGCATCAAGCGGTTCACGCTCACCATCGTCGACGAAGCCGGGCAGATTCTCGAACCCGGTATCGTGGGATTGCTCACCTCAAACGCCATCGGAAAGTTTGTCTTGGTGGGCGATCACAAACAGCTTCCGGCGGTGGTTCAACAAAGCCTTTGCGACTCGTTGGCGGACGATACCGCACTGCACGACATCTGCCTGTACGACTGCCGGCAATCACTCTTTGAACGCCTGCTGCACGTGGAACGCAAAAACGGACGGACGGACTTCGTGGGCGTATTGCGGAAACAGGGACGTATGCACCCCGACATCGAACGGTGGGTGGGCAGGATGTTTTACCGAAGCGAACAGCTATCGCCCGTTCCGCTGCCTCATCAGTCGCCCACGCTGCCCCTGCCTTACCGATTGCCGGCACAAGATACTGCCGATGAGGTGCTGAAAACCCGACGTATGGTATTTGTCGACAGCCGTTCAGACAACGAGGCATTCATCGTTGCCGCTCTGACGGGACGCATCAGGCGCTTCATGGGCAACCGCTTCGATGCCGAAAAGAGCATCGGCATCATCGTGACCTATCGCCGGCAAATCCTCGAAATCAGGAAAGCCGTGGAGGCAATGGGGCTGGAAGGTATGGAAAACGTGAGCATCGACACTGTCGAGCGGTACCAAGGGTCACAGCGGGAAGTCATCGTCTACGCCTGCGGAATTGAACGGCCGGCTCATCTCAATTTCCTTGTTTCCAACCGGTTCGAGGAAGATGGGCAGGTCATCGACCGCAAACTCAACGTGGCTGTCACACGGGCACGACAACAAATGATTGTTGTGGGACACCGACAGCTGCTCTGTGCCGATGCCGTTTACCGACAGTTGATTGCCGAAATGGTATCCATAGAACCGAATTTTTGTTCCGTTATTCCTCAAAAGTCGTCTTTATAGCGGCTTTTTAGGATAAAAACTTGGAGCATATAGCCAAAAATCGTACTTTTGCCGAAGAAATAATGATATTCATTTTTCAAATTCAAATAAGAAACTTAAAAAGAAAACGATTATGAAAAAATTGATGTTCATGGCAGCTTTGATGTTGTCTTCAGTAGCCACTTACGCACAACAGGCAGTAGGAACATGGTCTATCCAACCCAAAGCAGGCATCACCATCGCCAATCTGACCGGTGATGTGGACAACAATGATGCCAAAGTGGGATTCGTCGGCGGTGCCGAACTCGAATACCAAGCCACCGACATGATCAGCGTTACGGGCGGTCTGCTCTACTCGATGCAAGGTTCAAAGTTCGGAGAAGTAAAGAACAACATCGACTATCTCAACATTCCCGTACTCTGTAACGTATATGTTGCCAAGAATCTCGCCGTGAAACTCGGTGCACAATTCGGATTCAAGGTTAGAGAAGACATCGACACCGGTAACAATGCCGTCAACAAAGTCGTTGACATTGTCAAAGGCGACGCTGATGCTTACAACACTTTCGACTTCTCAATCCCCGTCGGTTTGAGCTATGAGTACAGCAACGTCGTGCTTGACGCACGCTATAACTGGGGTGTTACCAACATCGCCAAAGACGCTCCCAAAGATTTCAAGGTTCACAACAGTGTATTCCAAATCACCTTGGGTTACAAATTCAACCTCTGATCGAAAACTTTTACAGGCGACTGAAGCCTGAACCGATATGAAAACGCCACCGAAGCTCTGCTCCGATGGCGTTTTTCGTGGGTGTAAGAAAAAGATGTATCGATAAACCCGAATCGCCCGTCAAGGCGTTTTGTCCTACCTTCCATTGCGTTCATGACGTTTGTCGGCCGGTTTCGTCCGTTTATCGGTACTTGACTGTCGGTTTGTCCGTCCGCAGCACGCCACGCCTGCAACAAACCGACGACTCATCAGCCCGACCATCAGACAAAACCGGCTTATCGTTCGGATGAACGGCTCCGATGAAAGGACAGATGACGACCCGGTGGTCAGTTTCGCTTGTCACGATAAGGCTCATTCTCGAAGTCGGCATAAATGCTCTTGGCATAGTCAGGATTCATCTTCAGCTCTTCGCAAACGCTTTTGCATTTGCGATAAGCCTCGACGGCCTTGGCCCGCTGACCGGTGAGATCGTAGCAGAACCCGAGGTTACGCCAGAAAAAAGACTTGACGAACCACGCACTTTCCGACGGCACATCGTCGAGTCGATCGGCAACGCTTTCGGCAAGACTGATGGCACCTTGGAAGTCTTTTTCCAAGAATTTGAGCCAGCAACGGTCGAATGCCAGCCTCACCGACGACGGCTTTTGACTTGCCCATTCGGCAAGAATGGGTTTGGCGCGTTCAATATTTTCGGCAGGAACGATGGAAGGGTCATCATCCATACCCGGACCATGCAGGATGGGGGTCAGGGCATTGGCATACAACACATCGACCGAATAGACATCGTCGGTGTCGTAATAACCTTTCGCCAGTCCGTCTTCGATCAGCGAAATCATGTTTTCGGTGGGCTGCACAGGCTGCAACGGCAGGATGTCGTCCAGCGTCACGAGTGTCACATCGGCTTTCTTCGACAGGGCAAGGTCGAAATAATACTTGTGTTCGGCACCCGCGAGGACGATGACACGATGCCCGCGATGCCCGTCGACGGCACGGTTGATGTAATCCATCATCATGGCATTGCGCTTCTCGGAATAGAGGTTCATACAGCCATCCCCGAAAACGTCGACGAGGATGGTGTACATTTCACGGATGTAGTCGTTGTAGTCCTTGCCATTGAAAAACCGGTAGTCCTGCGTGTTCTGCCTCCAAATGCTGTCCATCGAACCGTATTTGTTCCTGAACTGCTGCATGATTTCATTGGCTTCGACCAACGAATCGACCTTCATTTCTTTTTTCCGATAGTCGTCGGTCTTTTCATATTCACGGCGTTCCGCCCTTGCATCACCCGGTGGCCACCAGTCGATGGGGTAGACTTTCAAACCGTTGTCGAAGCCGTAGATGGAAGCATACATCATCTCGATGAGATAGGAACGCTTGCGAAAGTAGGATGGCGGAATCTCGACACATATCGCATCGGGACGGAAAGTGCCGAGGATGTCTGCCAAATGGCGATACGAATAATTGGGATTGGTGTTGTGGCCATCGTGAATGGTGCCCACCACCAGCACCCGGGTTTTGGTCTGCGACCGGGCAAGCGGTGCCGACAGCACTGCCATGAGTACCACGAGAAAGGCTGATCGGAATAAATTCTGTCTGTTCATTTCACTGTCTGTTAAGGTAATAATAGAATTATCGAGAACTTGAACAAGGCAAAAGTAAACTTTTTCAAGCACACTGCCAAGCCTAAAGGACATGAATCAGGACAGAAAGGCGGAAAAACGGAGGAGGAGATGTCCAAAATGGCCGACAGCAAATGACAAAAGGAGAAGTGGCAAGCACCGGCACCATATATTGAAAGGTACGCGCGCGAGCAGTCACGACAAGACGAAACGAAAATCCCCGCCGTGACGATGCAAACACCGTCGCGGCGGGGAAAGAGGGGCAAATGCCGACAACCATCAGTCGCGGTTGCCTAAAATGCGGAGCAGATAGATGAAGAGGTTGATGAAATCGAGGTAGAGTGACAACGAACCCAGCAACGCAATCTTGTGTGCTTCTTCATCGGGTGCCTCACAACGGGCCAGCATCAGCTTGATTTTTTGGGTGTCCCAAGCAGTCAGTCCCACAAAAACCAACACCCCGACATAGCTCAAAATGAGATCAAAACCACTGCTCTTGAGGAACATATTGACCAAAGATGCGATGATGAGGCCGATGAGTGCCATGAACAGAATGCGTCCCATCGACGACAAATCGCGCTTGGTGGTATAGCCGACAAAGGCCATCACTGCGAAAGTTCCCGAGGTGATGAAGAACACTTTGGCAATGGAGGTCATGCTATACAACAGAAATATGGACGAGAGGGTAAGCCCGTTGAGAGCCGAAAAGGCAATGAACAACAGGGTGGCCGTCGTCAACGAAAGCTTCTGAATGCGTCCGCTGAGGACAAACACCAACGCCAATTCTGCTAAAACGATGGCCCACATCATCCAAGAGTTCTCTGCCAGCGTATAAATGAAGTTCGTACTGGTTGCCACGCCATAGGCAGTGATGCCGGTGATGGCAAGCGCAAGCGTCATCCAAATATACACTTTGCGCATCAAGGCAGGAAAAGCAAGTGACAAAATACCTTCCTTCTCTCTGATAAGTCTGTCTAATTCTCTTTCATTCATAGTTTTATCATGCTTTGATTTCGTAATGGTTTATTGTTCGGTTCGTGACCCGCTACTTGGCGATAGGCGACTTTTCACCGTTTGTATCGTACTTGTTTACCAAGATGTCGAGCCGATGCTGCCGGAGATCGTCTACGTGTCGGAAGTTCATCCGCAGACGTCATCCACCGTAGGCTGCCCGTTTTCGCGGGAAGACCGATACGGAATTATATGCAAACATCGTGCCTTGTCATGGCGACAATTGCCTAAATGTCATACGAAGAGCCGAAAATGAAGACTACAAAGATACGTGTTTCGGTGTGATCCTCCAAAGAAAAATCGCCTAATCGTAAGGAATACGGTCGAAAAAGCCTGCTTTCGAGATATCAACAGGCACGCATCGGGATAGATAAAACGGTATCACCATCCTCCCTTCCGGCAGCGAACCGAACCTCCACACAGCATGGGCGCGAAAAATAAAACGCCCTTTTATTTTGGCATTTACACTTAAATTCGTACCTTTGCAAGCCAAAATGTGCAGTTTGAAGACCTTTAACATCGACCTCGAAGGGCTGAACGAGGGCAAAACGCATTTCGTTTTCGACCTTGACAACGATTACTTCGCGGCTCCCGAAAGGGCAGAAGTAAGAGGAGGAGAAGTGCATGTGGAAGTGGAAACCGAAAGAAAAGGCGACCGTCTGCAGCTCTCGTTCGATATCAAAGGTCATGTGGTGTTTGGTTGCGACCGCTGTCTGGATGACATCGTGTACCCCACCGACATCCGAGAAGAGCTGACCGTCGACCTGCTTTTGCTCGACAACGGACAGAACTTCGGCACAATCGACATCAATGAAGACGGTCAATTCGATGCCGCATGGTTTGCTTATGAAACCATCGCCCTCACACTTCCCACCCGAAGAGTACACCCGGAAGGACAATGCGACGAACGAATGGAAAGAGCCATCGCCGACCACGCTGACCGAAAGGGGCAGGACGAAAGCGAGAACGCACCTATTGACCCTCGTTGGAACGAATTATTGAAATTAAAAAGATAAAAGATTAATACTCATTATTATGGCACATCCTAAAAGAAGACAGTCAAAAACGCGTACAGCGAAAAGAAGAACGCACGATAAAGCAACGCTCCCCACATTGGCAAAATGCCCCAACTGCGGTGCGTATTACGTATATCACACCGTCTGTCCTACCTGTGGCTACTACCGCGGAAAGGTAGCTATTGAGGTGACAGAAGCAGAATAATATGGGAAAAACCAAAGCAATCATCACCGGCATTGGCGGATATCTCCCCGATTACGTCCTCAACAACGAGGAATTGTCGAGGATGGTCGACACCGATGACGAATGGATAACGACCCGTGTGGGCATCAAAGAACGCCGAATCTTGAAAGAAGAGGGACTCGGCACGTCGTATATGGCCCGCAAAGCCGCACGACAACTGTTGGACAGCACGGGAACCGATCCCGACACCATCGACGCTTTGTTCGTGGCAACCACCACACAGGACTACCGTTTCCCCTCAACCGCATCGGTCGTGTTGGGCAAACTGGGATTGAAAAACGCTTTCGCATTCGACCTTTCAGCAGCTTGTTGCGGTTTTCTCTACGCATTCGACATCGTAGCGCGAATGATTGAGAGCGGTGCCTATCGCAAAGTGATCCTCATCGGAGCCGAAAAAATGTCGTCGATGACCGACTACAAAGACCGCGCCACCTGTCCTTTGTTCGGCGACGGTGCGGCAGCAGTACTCATCGAAGCCACCGAAGAAGAAGGAATCGGCTACATGGACTCTTATCTTCGTACCGACGGCAAGGGTCTTCCCTACCTTCATATGAAGGCCGGTGGCTCTGTTTGTCCGGCATCGCACTTCACCGTAGACCATCGTCTGCACTACATCTATCAAGAAGGGCGCACCGTTTTCCGCTACGCCGTGACCAACATGAGTGAAGACTGTGCATTGATTGCAGAGCGCAACAACCTCAACAAGGAGAATATCGCCTTTGTTGTACCCCACCAAGCCAACTTGCGCATCATCGAAGCCGTGGCAAAACGCCTCGATCTTCCCGAGGAACAAGTGCTGGTCAACATCGAACACATAGGCAATACGAGTGCCGCATCAATTCCGTTGGCACTGTGGGAGAACGAAAAACGACTCAAGAAAGGTGACAATATCATCCTCACCGCGTTCGGAGCCGGCTTCGTTCACGGAGCATCTTATTTGAAATGGGCTTACAATGGTGCCGACAGGGCTTAACGACCGTGTCGGCTCCATGGAGCTTTCATATAACTCTCATCATTCAGAACCATGCACAAGGCGGGCTTTGTTAACATTGTAGGCAATCCGAACGTGGGCAAATCAACGCTCATGAACCGACTGGTGGGCGAGCGAATCTCCATTGCCACTTTCAAAGCGCAGACCACCCGGCATCGCATCATGGGCATTGTGAACACCGAAGACACGCAAATCGTCTTCTCGGACACGCCCGGAGTACTCAAGCCCAATTACAAACTGCAAGAATCCATGCTTGCTTTTTCGGAGTCGGCACTTGCCGATGCCGACGTTTTACTCTATGTAACCGATGTCGTGGAAAAGCCTGAGAAGAACAAAGAGTTCCTCGACAAAGTGCAAAAGCTCGACATTCCCATCCTCTTACTTATCAACAAAATCGACGAGAGTTCTCAAACTGTCGTCGCACAGTTGGTGGAACGTTGGCACGAATTGCTGCCAAAAGCCGAAATACTGCCCATATCGGCCAAGAACAAGTTCGGTATCGACCCGCTTTTACGACGCATCAAAGAACTTTTGCCCGAGTCTCCGCCGTTCTTCGATAAGGATCAGTGGACCGACAAGCCGGCAAGATTCTTCGTAAGCGAAATCATTCGCGAGAAAATTCTCCTCTATTACGATAAGGAAATTCCCTATTCTGTCGAAGTGAAGGTCGAAGAATTCAAGGAAAAAGACAACTCCATACACATCCGGGTGATCATCTTTGTGGAACGAGAGTCGCAAAAAGGCATCATCATCGGTCATCAAGGCGTCGCCCTCAAGAAGGTTTCGACCGAATCGAGGCGAGCCCTCGAACGGTTCTTCGGCAAGAGCATATACCTCGAAACTTTCGTGAAGGTCGACAAAGACTGGCGCAGTTCGGCCCGCGAGCTGGACAGTTTCGGTTACAACCCGAAATAGTTGAACGACCGGAGCTGCACAAATGGGCTTCCGATGCAGAACCATTCGTCGGCATATAGGGAACCTTTCATCGACCATCGGTGAAAAAACATCCGTTTGCCCAACATCAACAACCGTTCGTTCGCTGTTGTCTGAGAAGACTGTTTTCAGCATTTCATGCCCGGGAAACGGTCGAAGAACAGACGAACAAAAGGCAGACGACCAGCTGAAACCGCGCAACCATATCTTGCCGACAGCATCATCCGGCAAGCAGGCAGTCATCTATGGATCGGCCGAAACACCTCCTTTGTCGAGTCAAACTACCCCTTTCGACAATGTCTTGATTAAACATCGGGCTGCTTTCAAGGGCAAACCCACAATCATTCAATCATTATGGCAAATTTAGTAGCAATCGTAGGAAGACCCAACGTGGGCAAATCCACTCTCTTCAACCGACTCACCAAGTCGAGAAAAGCCATCGTCAGCGATGAAGCCGGTACCACGCGCGACCGTCAATACGGCAAATGCGAATGGAACGGACGCGAATTTTCGGTGGTCGACACCGGAGGATGGGTGGTCAACTCGGACGATATCTTTGAAGAAGAGATACGCAAGCAGGTCAGCATTGCCACCGAAGAGGCAGACCTCGTGTTGTTCCTCGTCGACGTAAACGCCGGACTAACCGACCTCGACGAAGACGTTGCCGTCATTCTTCGACGCTCCAAGCTTCCCGTGATTGTCGTTGCCAACAAGACCGACAACAACAATCAGATATACGATTCCTATGAGTTCTACAAACTCGGACTGGACGAACCCATCTGCATCAGTGCCGCCACCGGCAGCGGAACGGGCGACTTGCTTGACCTTGTGTTGCAGAAACTCAAGCCCGATGCCGAAGAAGAACACGACGACAGCATTCCGCGCTTTGCCGTCGTGGGACGTCCCAATGCCGGAAAGAGCAGCCTCATCAACGCATTCATCGGCGAAGAACGCAACATCGTGACCGATATTGCCGGCACAACGCGCGACAGTATCTACACACGTTACGACAAATTCGGCTTCGATTTCTATCTGGTCGACACCGCAGGCATCCGCCGCAAGAACAAAGTATCGGAAGATCTGGAGTTCTACAGCGTCATGCGCAGCATCCGTTCGATAGAAAATTCGGACGTATGTATCCTCATGCTGGATGCCACACGCGGCATCGAATCGCAGGACATGAATATCTTTCAGCTCATCCAACGCAACAACAAATCGCTCGTTGTCGTCGTCAACAAGTGGGATTTGGTGGAAAACAAAGACCAGAAAGTCATCAAAACATTCGAAAATGCCATACGCGAAAGAATGGCGCCGTTCACCGATTTCCCCATCATCTTTGCCTCCGCCCTCACCAAACAACGCATCTTCAAAGTGCTTGAAACGGCCCAAGAAGTTTACGTCAACCGCAAGAAACGCATCGGAACCACCAAACTCAACGAGGTGTTGCTGCCCCTCATCGAAGCCTATCCGCCCCCATCGGTCAAGGGCAAGTACATCAAAATCAAGTATTGTGCGCAGCTTCCGAACACCCAGATACCCTCGTTTGTGTTCTACGCCAACCTTCCGCAATACATCAAAGAGCCTTACAAACGTTTTTTGGAAAACAAAATTCGCGCCAACTGGGATCTGAAAGGCTGTCCCGTCAGTATCTTCATTCGTCAGAAATAAGGCTGCCATGCGTCGTCTTCTCTACCTTTTCGCCCTCCCCCTGCTGCTGTTTGCCGCCTGCTCGCCGTCGAAAGACGAAGGCGCGAAAGCCGCCGAAGCTGCCCAAGAATACTACCAGAAGTTGTTTGAAGGTGATTACCGCAGCTTCGTCGAAGCCCACCACAACCACCGATTCATGCCCGAAGCATATCGCAAACAAATGGTCGACAATGCCAAAATGTTCGTCTTCAAGATGCGCAGCGAGAAGGAAGGCATCGACTCGGTGCTGGTCACCAAAGGCATTTTCCACGACACCGACTCCACAGCCGAAGCGTTTCTGATCCTGAAATTCGGCAATCGGGAACGCGAACAGATTGTCGTCCCGATGATTTTCGCCGACCATAAGTGGTTGTTGCGCTGACCGGCGTCGTGCCATTGTTCACGACCCGCATTCCCGCTTTCCCACCATCATTCCCCTTAACCCCGGATCGGCCATCAGAGACCGAACCGGTTTTGTCTGAAAAAGGGATGTTATGGCCAAACGGCCGGACGACCGATCGGGGTCTGCCACACCCTTGCATCAGCCATTTCTGCCCCACGAGGCAACCTTTCCCGACACATACCGTCATCATTGCACGGAGACCGCCCTGCCATGCGCAAAAATTATCGGTCGAAGTCGTTGTGTATTCGATAATAATGCGTATCTTTGTGCAATGAATCAACCGACACCCAACCCCGAAAAATGGAGCGAGAATGTCATCATTGTCGATGCCGACCATGTCGATCGGGTGGCTTTCGACCTCATTGTCAATTTCGAGCGAATGATAGGACGGCGCATTCCTGCCGCCGACATGGCAAGATGGCTGGAGTGCATCGCGCTTGACGGTGGTGTGAGAGAAGGGAAAAACAACATCCATACCATCCTCATTCACAACAAGGACAGCCGGAAGTTGAATAACTTCATGCCCGGCGACTTCGAGAAAGACATCGACGGAAAGGCTTTCCAAAGCAACCTTGGCGAGTTTACGATGGCTGCCGTGACCGTAGAAGAAATGGTCACGAAGGAGCGACTCCTCACCGACATCGTGCAATTCATCGGCAGCCGGACCGAAGTGAAACGCCTCATGGTAGTTCCCGATGACGAAACGACCTACGAATCGGTGCGCAAGGCACTGCACCACGCATCGCCCGACCTGCATGCCATGCTCTTTGCCATGCAACCCATGCCCGGAGGCAACTTCAAGCAGGAAATTCTCGGCTACTCGCTCATGAGTGCCTTGGGCATCGGTGCCGACGAAATCAGATAAACAGCAACCCTCGCCGAACGATCCTTTGCCGGACACCGCTCCCCCGACGGGCAACCGGCACCGACGTTTCGACACACAACAATCCATAACTACAGCATTACTCAATAATCAATTTTTAGAAAAATCCCCGACCAACCCCCTTTCAAAGCCCGGCAAGGGTTATCCCGATGGCGGCAAGGAAGACACGGCGGGTACATCATCACCATGGCAAAAGTTTTAATGATTGGCGCAGGAGGCGTCGCAACGGTCGCCGCTTTCAAGATTGTTCAGAACGCAGACGTATTCACCGAGTTCATGATTGCTTCCCGACGCAAGGAGAAATGCGACGAACTGGTCAGGAAAATCCACGAGAAAGGCTACAAAGCCGACATCAAGACCGCGCAGGTCGATGCCGACGACGTGGAACAGCTCAAGGCTCTTTTCAACGACTTCAAACCCGAACTGGTCATCAATCTCGCCCTGCCCTACCAAGACCTCACCATCATGGATGCCTGTCTGGCGTGTGGCGTACACTATCTCGACACGGCCAACTATGAACCTAAGGACGAAGCCCACTTCGAATACTCATGGCAGTGGGCATACATGGATCGCTTCAAGGAGGCCGGTCTCACCGCCATCCTCGGATGCGGATTCGATCCGGGCGTATCGGGCATCTTCACAGCCTACGCCGCCAAGCACCATTTCGATGAGATTCATACCCTCGATATCGTCGATTGCAACGGCGGAGACCACCACAAAGCCTTTGCAACCAACTTCAATCCGGAAATCAACATCCGCGAAATCACCCAGAAGGGATTGTACTACAAGGAAGGCAAATGGATCGAAACCGAACCGCTCGAGATACATCGTCCGCTCACCTATCCCAACATCGGTGTGCGCGAAAGCTACCTCCTGCACCACGAAGAGCTGGAAAGTCTGGTGAAGAACTATCCCTCCATCCGTCAGGCACGATTCTGGATGACCTTCGGACAGGAATATATCACACACTTGCGTGTCATCGAAAACATCGGAATGGCAAGCATCGTACCCATCGAATACAACGGACAGCAAATCGTTCCGCTGCAGTTCCTCAAGGCTGTGCTGCCCAATCCGCAGGAACTGGGCGAGAACTACGAGGGCGAAACATCCATCGGCTGCCGCATCATGGGCGTGAAAGACGGCAAGGAACATACCTACTACGTCTACAACAACTGCAAACATCAGGAGGCATACAAGGAAACAGGCATGCAAGGCGTGAGCTACACGACCGGCGTCCCTGCCATGATCGGTGCCATGCTGCTGCTCAAGGGCATCTGGAAAAAGCCCGGTGTGTGGAACGTGGAGAACTTCGATCCCGACCCGTTCATGGAACTGCTCAACAAGCACGGGCTTCCTTGGCACGAAGTATTTGACGGAAATCTCGAATTATAAGTCCGGCAACGCGATGTCGCACACGACCTTTGCCATGCCCCACCGACAGGGGTGACGACGGCAGGGGTGTCCCATCGCTGATCCGTACACCAACAACCAAACATCAATATGGCAAAAGGAAAATCACCCATCATCGTGGCAGAGACGCAGGAAGAGAAGCTCAAAGCGCTTCAGGCAGCCATGACAAAGATAGAAAAGGACTTCGGTAAAGGCTCCATCATGCGCATGGGCAATGCCCAAGTGGAAAACGTGGATGTCATCCCGTCAGGAAGCATCAGCCTCAACGCCGCACTCGGCATCGGAGGTTACCCGCGAGGACGCATCGTAGAGATATATGGTGCCGAGAGTTCGGGCAAGACCACACTCGCCATTCATGCCATCGCCGAAGCCCAAAAGGCAGGCGGCATCGCCGCATTCATCGATGCCGAACACGCCTTCGACCGCTTCTATGCCGAGAAACTCGGCGTGGATGTCGAGAATTTGTGGATCTCGCAACCCGACAACGGTGAGCAGGCTCTCGAAATCGCCGACCAACTCATCCGCTCGAGTGCCGTCGACATCATCGTCATCGACTCGGTGGCGGCACTCACTCCCAAGAAAGAAATCGAAGGAGAGATGGGCGACAACAACGTGGGACTGCAGGCACGACTCATGAGCATGGCTCTCCGAAAAATCACCAGCAGCGTGAGCAAGACCAACACGACCTGCATTTTCATCAACCAGCTGCGCGAAAAGATCGGCATCTCCTTCGGAAATCCCGAAACGACGACCGGCGGCAACGCCCTGAAATTCTATGCCAGCGTGCGCCTCGACGTGCGAAAGGGTTCCACACTCAAGGACGGTGACGAGGCATACGGTCACGAAGTAAAGGTCAAGGTGGCGAAGAACAAGCTCGCTCCGCCTTTCAGACGGGCCACGCTCGAACTCATTTTCGGAGAAGGAATCTCGAAGGAAAGCGAACTCATCGACCTCGGTGTCGAATACGACATCATCAAGAAGAGCGGCAGCTGGTTCAGCTATGAAGGTTCCAAACTGGCTCAGGGACGCGATGCCGCCAAGGCCGTTCTCAAGGATAACCCCGAGTTGAGCGAAGAGCTGGAAGCCAAAATCATGGCAGCCCTCCAAGGGGCACCCGTCGAAACCGCCGCTCCCGAAGAACCCGAAATGTAATCTTGCGCATCCGTCGGGAGTACCCGCACATCATCACCGAACCGCGTTCAGCCCGCCGGCAGCGTGATTTCAATCATTGTCCATCCCCCTTCTGCAACCCCGTCCGACCGGAACCGGCAGAAAGGGGATGGTCTTTTTTACCCCCATCAGTCATGGCAGCCCGAGCCGGAAGGTCCGATTGCCCATCCGGGGATGAACGGAAGGGCACAAACGGAGTGGGCAGAGACAAGACAAAACGGCAGACAAGATGCCGGAAAGCGGGCGATTTCCGATCGGGAAGTGCCATCATCGACATCGAATGCAGGGCAAAACGTTCCCATGACCGATTGGAGTTTCTGAAATACTGTTTATCCCAAATCGGTCATGAGAGCGTTTGTTTATACATTTCCTGTCGTTCATATCACTTTCCGGCCGGTTTCGTCTGCCGGCCGGCATCTAATGACCGATTTGGGTTTATCAATCCGTTTCACAATCTTTGTACCGTCATTTTGCAAAAGGGCAGGTTTTGCGGAGTGGAAGTCCCCCTTTTGCCGGGTGAAAGGGCAGGTATTGCAAGACAAAAGGGGCACTCTTGGAAAACAGGTGTCCGCCATGATTGCCCGAACAGCTACTCCATAAGCAACGACAGGAATACTTCAAAGCATCAGGCAGACAGGTGAGAGACGGCAGATGCACACGTTAATATTCGTAAAACGCCGACTTCTTCCAAAAGATTGGGGTAAATTTGCATATATAAATAGGTATACGAAAGACGCGGTGCATGCCCGTTCGGGGCGTTTTGCGCCAAGATGAATCGTGCCGACAACAAACATTCATGAATCTGACAAGCATTTTCAGCCGTTTCTTTCTGCCCCGGCAGAAAGAACTGGAACGTTACGATACCGAGCCGGAAGCACTCCAAAACATCGTGATGCGACACCTTTTGGCCCGCGGACGCGATACGGAGTACGGCCGAAAGCACCTTTTCGGTTCCATCAACAGCTACGAAAAATGGTGTAAAAACATTCCCGTCAATACCTACGAAGAACTCAAAGACGACATCGAACGGATGCGTCACGGTGAGAAAAGCGTACTTTGGCCGGGTGGTGTACAATGGTATGCCAAGTCATCGGGTACGACCAACGACAAGTCGAAGTTCATTCCCGTGAGCCCCGAAGGCCTCAAACGGGTACATTATGCCGGCGGTCGCGATGCCGTGGCACTCTATCTGCGCTCCAATCCCGGCAGCCGGATGTTCGACGGCAAGGGTTTGATACTCGGCGGAAGCCACGCTCCCAACTACAACCTGCGCGACAGCCTTGTCGGCGACCTTTCTTCCATCCTCATCGAGAACATCAATCCACTTGTCAATCTGGTGCGGGTGCCCAAGAAAGACACCGCCCTGCTCTCCGATTTCGAGGAGAAACGCGACCGCATCGCCCGCGAAACATTCCGCAAGAACGTCACCAACCTCTCCGGAGTACCCTCGTGGATGTTGTCGGTGTTGGTACATGTACTCGAAATCAGCGGCAAGAAGCACCTCGAAGAGGTGTGGCCCAACCTCGAAGTGTTCTTCCACGGCGGCATCGCCTTCACCCCTTACCGACACCAATACGAACAACTCATCACGAAGCCGGACATGCACTACATGGAAACCTACAACGCCAGCGAAGGTTTCTTCGGACTGCAAGACGACCTTTCCGACCCTGCCATGCTCCTGATGCTCGACTACGACATCTTCTACGAGTTCATCCCGATGGACGAGTTCGGCAAGGAAAACCCCACCGTCGTACCCCTCACGGGTGTCGAAGTGGGCAAAAACTACGCCATGCTCATCTCCACGTCGTGCGGACTGTGGCGTTATGTCATCGGAGACACCGTCCGTTTCACCCAAAAATATCCCTATAAATTTGTCATCACCGGCCGGACAAAGCACTTCATCAACGCTTTCGGCGAAGAAGTGGTGGTCGACAATGCCGAGAAAGCCTTGGCCCACGCCTGCAGAATGACACAAACCGAAGTCAGCGACTACACGGCTGCACCGGTATTCATGGACAACCATGCACAATGCAGACACCAATGGCTCATCGAATTTGGCAAAGAACCTGCCGATATCGACGGATTCGTCAAACTTCTCGATGCCAAACTGCAGGAAATCAACAGCGATTACGAAGCCAAACGCTTCAAGGACATCACCCTGCAACTGCCCGAAGTGGTGGTGGCACGCAAGGGACTGTTCAACGACTGGCTCAAGTCGAAAGGCAAATTGGGCGGCCAGCACAAGGTGCCAAGGCTCTCCAACAACCGCGAAATCATCGAACAGTTGCTGCAAATGAACCGACAAACCCGAACCAACGACGAAGGATGACTCCCATGAAAAATAACACCGACACTCCGCATCGCCCTCAACGGTGTCGCCGGCAACGCCCTGTCGGCAGATGGCTCGCACTCACAAGCTGTCTGACAGTGGTGATGACCGCCATCGTTTCGTGTGCCAAGATGGGACAACCCGACGGCGGATGGTTCGACGAAACACCCCCGCGCATCCTCGCCACCCACCCTTCCGACAAATCGGTCAACGTCAGCAGCAAACGCATTACCATCCTTTTCGACGAATACATCAAGCTCGACAACCCGCAAGAGAAGGTCGTCGTGTCGCCGCCCCAGCAGGAATGGGCCGACATCAAGACACAGGGCAAGGGCATTTCGGTGGTACTCAAAGACTCGTTGAAGCCCAACACCACCTATACCATCGACTTTTCGGATGCCATCAGCGACAACAACGAGGGCAATCCGTTGGGCAACTACACCTATTCGTTCTCCACCGGCAGCACCATCGATACCCTTCAGGTGTCGGGCTATGTCCTTGAAGCCGGCAATTTGGAACCGGTGAAAGGCATTCTCGTGGGTTTGTACGACTCCGTGCCCGATGCGGCATTCCGTCAACGTCCCATGCTGCGCGTGTCACGCACCGACAGTCGCGGCCGTTTCGTCATCAAAGGCATCGCACCGGGCAACTATCGGGTGTTTGCCTTGCAAGACATGGACGGCAACTACCGCTTCTCCCAGAAGAGCGAAAAGCTGGCTTTCGACCGGCAAACCGTCACCCCGACTTTCCGTCCCGACATCCGTCAGGACACGATTTGGTCAGACTCGCTCCGCATCAGTTCCATCAGCCGCACCTCATACACACGCTTCCTGCCCGACGATCTGGTGCTTCGGGCATTCACCGAACAGCAGACGGAGCGTTACATGCTCAAAACCACCCGGACAGACGCCCGCCACATCGATATGTTTTTCAGTCGCGGCGACAGCGTGATGCCCGTCATCAAGGGACTGAACTTCGATGCCCGAAACGCTTTCGTGATCGAATCGACCCCGCAAAAGGACACCATCACCTACTGGCTGCGCGACACCATGCTCGTCAACCGCGACACGTTGCATTTCGAAGTGACTTATCGGGCCACCGATTCGCTCGGCATGATGGTTCAGCAAACCGACACTTTCGAGCTGATTCCCAAGATTTCGCACGCCAAACGCGTGAAAGACCAAGAGAACCTGCGTGCCAAATGGCTCAAGGAACAGGAGAAACGCAAGCGGAAAGGCGAACCCTACGAAACCGAAATGCGTCCCGCTCCGCTGGCATGGAACTTCGTTTTGCCGGGCACTTTGCCCCCCGACCAAAACATAGACGTCATGACCGAAACACCGGTTGCCCGCATCGACACGGCAGCCGTACACCTATATGTCCAGAAAGACAGCCTTTGGTACGTCGAACCTTTCCGCATACAGCGTAGGGACCACCGCCACTTCGTCATCAAAGGGGCATGGCGGCCGGGCATGGAGTATAGTATAGAAATCGACTCGGCGGCATTTACCGACATCTATGGGGCGCAATCCGTGAAGTTCAAACAGGGTGTCAGGGTAGGAAAAGAAGACCAATACGGCACACTCTTTGTCGAGATGGAAGGCATGAAGGGAACGCCCGTGATCGCCCAGCTGCTCGACAGCAGCGACAAAGTGGTGAAATCGGTATCGACAACCGACGGAACAGCCGAGTTTTACTTCCTCAATCCGTCCAAATACTACCTGCGTATCATCATCGACCGGAACGAAAACGGCAGATGGGACACGGGCGAATATGACACCGACTTGCAACCCGAGGAGGTGTATTACTACCCCGAAGCCATCGAATGCAGGGCAAACTGGGATCTCTCCCAACACTGGAATCCGCACGCCTTGCCGCTTTACAGACAGAAACCGATGGAAATTACCAAACAGAAACCCGAACAAGAGAAGAAAATCAAATACCAGAATGCCAATCGGGCGCGCTCCTTAGGCATTGACTACAAAGAATATACGGGAGGCAAGACAACCGTCGGCAAAAAGTCGAAGAAGTCCGAAAAATAGACCATCTCCACCCGACGGCCACAGACCCGAACCTCCCGAATGCCTCGGAACAGGAAGAGCGGAAGAGACGGAAAGCCCCGGACAATGGCAGAAATGTCAGGCACGCCGCTCCTGTCGCAGCCCGAACGACAAGTAACCATCCCTCAAACAACACCCTCATGAACCGACTGAAATACCTCATCACCGCCCTCCTGCTGGCCGCGACATCCGTCGTCACGGCACAATGCACGTTCAAGAACACCGCATTCAAGTCGGGAGAGTTTCTCACCTACAACCTTTACTTCAACTGGAAGTTCGTGTGGGCAAAGGCAGGAACGGCATCCATGTCGGTCGTGCAAAGCCGCTTCAACGGTGAAAACGCCTACCGATGCAGCCTGACCACGCGCGGAAACGGACGATTGGACAACTATTTCGTCATGCGCGACACGCTGCTGTGCTACGCAACAACCGACATGACACCCCTCTATTTCCGCAAGGGTGCCCTCGAGGGCGACCGTTACACCGTCGACCAAGTGTGGTACGACTATGCCAAAGGGAAATGTTCAATCAGGATGCAGCGTCGTCGCCACAACGGAGAAATCAGAAAGAAACACGAAGAGAGCAGCACCTGCATCACCGACATGATGAATTTGTTTCTTCGGGCACGCAGTTTCAGCCCCAAAGGATGGAAGAAAGGCTACGAACTGCCTGTCAAGGTGGCCGACGGCAACGGCATCGATGACGGCAAGCTCACCTTCGACGGCATCGAGAAAATCAAAGCCGACAACGGCAAGACCTACCGCTGTCTGGCACTGACATACTCCGAATGGAACGAGAGCAAGAACAAATATGTCAAGATATCGACCTTCTTCGTGACCGACGACAGCAACCATATTCCCGTGCGCATTGACCTTTTCCTGAAGTTTGGTGCAGCCAAAGCCTTCCTTGTCAGCATGAAAGGCACGCGCAACCCCGTCACTTCCGAAATCAAATGACCGGGAAAAACGAACCGGCCGCATATTCTTCCAATCGGCCAGCACACCGTTTCGTGCTGCATTCCATACCGACCGTATCCTTTTCCGGCCCCATTTTGTCCGTTTGCCTGCCGGAACAACCGAACATAGCCGGCCCTAAATCTATGGACTGATTCGGGGTTAAGAAGTAATAACAATGCACTGAAAGCGGTTAATATACACTAAAGCAAGACACAATCACCCTGCTTTTTCAATGCGGATATGTATATTTGCAACATAGTCTTAACCAAAAATTGAAGATATGATGCAAAAAAAATCAGTGGCAATCGCCCTCTTTGCTGTCGCAATCATGATGACAGGATGTGTCAGCAAGAAAGATTTGACCAAGTGTCAAACCGAGAACCAGTCGTTGATGGCACAGAATCAGGAACTCAGAGAGCAGCTCGCAGCCTGCAATACCAAAGCTGATGCCCTCGGAGAACAATACGCCCGCGTACAAAGCGAGAACGAACGTCTGCACAATTCGCTCGACAAGAGTCTTACCAATGCCAACCAAAACAACATCAGCATCGAAAAGCTGGTTGACCAGATCAACGCTTCCAACCAATACATCCGCCATTTGGTGGAAGTGAAGACCAAGAGCGACTCGCTCAACATGGTACTCACCAACAACCTCACCCGTTCGCTTTCGAAGGAAGAGTTGCGCGAGGTCGACGTGCAAGTACTCAAAGGCGTGGTCTATATCTCCTTGGCCGACAATATGCTCTACAAGAGCGGCTCTTACGAAATCAACGACCGCGCTGCCGAAACGCTGTCGAAAATCGCCAAAATCATCATGGATTACAAAGACTATGACGTACTCGTGGAAGGCAATACCGACAACGTACCCATCTCAAGGGAGAACATCCGCAACAACTGGGACCTCTCCTGCCTCCGCGCTTCGTCGGTGGTGCAATACCTGCAAAACCACTATGGTGTTGACCCGCGCCGTTTGACGGCAGGCGGCAGGGGCGAATACAACCCCGTGACTACCAACGATACCAACGTGGGCAAGCAGCGCAACCGTCGCACACAAATCATCATTACGCCCAAACTCGACCAGTTCATGGAACTGATTGACAAAGCACCCGAAGGCGAATCATAAGGAACGGAGGGACTGCCCTGGCCTGTCAGGGTTTGATCTTTCCATACATTTACACGGCAAAGACCGCATCTGTGATTGGCAGATGCGGTCTTTGTCGTTAGTGGGTTGCCTGCTTTCCAACACGGCAAGCAGGCACAAAAGGAGAGAACGTTACTTACCGGAATCGATTTTCCATTCGCCGCTTTTGTCCTTTTTGAAGTTCATGGTTTCTTCTTCGGTCGATTGGTTGCCGTAAACAATGTTCATTTTCACTTCGGCCACCGAGTCCTGCAGGGTTTCCGAGAGGGTTTTGTACTCCTTGATGCCGCCTTTCTTTTCGAGTTCGCTCTTCATTTTCGACTCCAAGAGCATCACATACTCCTGTTTGAGCTTCTCCCGGTCTTCCTTCTTCTCGTTTTCGTTCATGTAAATCAGTTCGACATATCCTTTGTAGTCGTTCTTCTTGAGGCACTCCATAGCTTTTTCGGCAACGTCTGTCGGGGTATTCGAACCGCAGGCGGTGAGGAGCAGTGTCACAAAGGCGGCAAGCGCCCATCGGAATGATTGTTTCATAGTTCTTGGGGTTTATGTGAATTAAAATTTGATGATTGACCGAAGGAAGTGAGAATCGTGAATGTCGGAAGGCAGCCAGCACACCACTTTCGAGCCGGGAACGGCAAACCGATGGGTCGGAGGTCCCACGATGGGTCGGCCGGCCCGGTCAAACGCATAAGCAACCAGCTCGGTGCAATACATCCGCGTGGTGTCTGCAGCATTGTAATCATGGTCGAAAAGGGTGCCGCGGCGGTAGGTTTCCAGTGCCGTCAAGGCTGCCCGTTGAGCCACGCCGACATCATCGGAGCGGCACACCTCGCCTGCCAATGCCCGATGGGAGTCGAAAAAGCGGTCGGGTGCATCGAGTTTCACACGATCAACGTCTCCGTCGAACTCGTGTTCGTCGGGTACGGCATGGACAATCATGAGCCGCCTGCCAACTCTGACCACGATACCCACGTGCGAGTAGGCTCCGTCGGGGTCGATGCTCAACACGGCCTTGCTTGCCAATCCGCCGCCGATTCTGAAAACAACATCGCCCTCCCTCAAAACCGTCTTGGGCGGAAGGATGGACGAATGTCCGGCAGACTGTCGCTCCGAACAGCCCACCGACAACAGCATCGCCATCATCACTGCCAAGAGCTCCAATCGTTTGTATATCACGTCGCCGGTGTTTCGTTTGCGCAAATATAAAAAAAATATCGAAAACTCTAACCGTTTTGCACCCAAAATCCACCCTTCCACCTCCAAAAAACCACCTCTGGAAAGAAAAACGGCTGCCTGACACTCCTACAACACGCCGTCACCGACGCTCGGAAAGCATCCCGACATGGGGATGAAAGCACAACTTTCAGTGGCAGGAGGTGACTCTGTGTTTTAACCCCAATCGGTCATTAGAGCGTTTGATGATACATTTCCTGTCGTTTTTTTCACTTTCCGTCCGATTCCGTCCGCCGGCAGGCATCTTGCCTGCCGTTTTGCCTTGCCGTAACCCGCTACGCCTGCAACAAACCGACAAGCCATCTGCCCGACCATCAAACGAAACCTCCCCGGAATCTAATGATCGATTTGGCTTTAACCCAAGCGGTCTTGTCGGGCAAAAGTACCCCTTTTGTAAAACAAATCCTGCCCTTTCACATGCTAAAAGGGGTACTTTCACTTCGCAATACCGGCCCTTTTGCAAAGCGACGGTACAGGGATCGTAAAACGGATTGACAGACAGCATTTTATAATCCCAAACCGGTCATAAGGACATTTGACCCTACATTTCATGCCGTCATGCCACTTTCTGTCCGTTTCCGTCCGCCTTTTGACCACATCCTCATGAACGATCAGGACAGGAACACCTACTCAAAAACAAAAAAACGCACCTCCGAAGAAGTGCGTTTTGACATATACTGCGTTGGAAATAATGTTTGTCAACGAGAGAAAGCTTCAGTTTCCTCCTCTCCACTATCCATCAATGTATTTTCTTTTCCCAAGGTTTCATTACCTTCCTTCGAATGAATTATAAAATCGGCTTCGTTGATATCCTGACTCACTTTTAACGACACAACCTGTACTTCAGGGTGCATATAACCTTTTTTTCCCATGTTTCTTACCTTTCGAATTTATTTAATCAAAACTTTTTTACCATTAACTATATAGATTCCAGCCACGGGTCGGGTAACCTTTCGTCCTTGCAGATCATGGATTTCCCCTGAAACCGCATTGCCCGAAGTTACGTCTTGAGGCTCATCAATGCCCGTATAGATGTCCGAACCGAATGTAAAGATTCCTGCAGGTGCTTCGGTACCTTTGGGGATAAACAACCCTGCTTGATGTGCTTTCAGCGTCATGGCATTTCCTCCTTGTCCTTTTTGATAGAAGAATCCTATCTCACCACTGCCATCAGGGTTGGACGACAACACGTAATAAGTGCCGTTCTCACCGCTGAAAGTCTGTTCTACGGCAGTTCCTTTCATCAGGCTCGTACCGCTCACGGGTACTTCGACATCAGTCTTGTCCACTTCGTAGTCGATGACCTGGCTCTTGTTGTTCAGTGCTTCAAGAACAAAGCCCGTCTTGGCAGGTACGGCCTTACCTGCCGGGTAAGTCTGCAAATCGGCATGGAGCTTGCCGTTGGCGGTCTTCTTCCCGATCACCACATAGGCATTGGCACCTGCCGGCACCACGAAATCTTCATTCTCGAGGTAATAGGACATATATCCGTACTTTGACATCGTGAGTTGTTCGCGCACCTGATCCGTTGCCGGAATCGAGGTGGAAGCACCGACCTTGACATCTACTGCTTTCAACTTGTCTTTATAACCCTTACCACAATCTACGGGAACATAAAAGAGCGGATTGGCAGACGTGGCATAAAAAGAATTGACAGTGAATGTTGGCGGTGTCGATCCTTTGAAAACGACCTTCTTCAAGGCTTTGCAAGTCTGAAAGGCAGTATTGCCGATACTTGTCAATGAGGCCGGCATTTCGATGGTTTCCAAGACCCAACAATCCTTGAAAGCAGAACCTTCTATCGATGTTATCTGATCGTTCAACTTCACATCCTTCATGGATGCACATAAATGAAAACATTCACTGGGAATCGATTTCACCTGCGTAGAAGAGAAATCAATGGAAGTCAATGCTCCACAATAGCGGAAACACAAGTCTCCGATCGTGCTCAATGAGGTCGGGAATTTGACCGATGACAACGATCCACAGCCGCCAAAAGCATTGTAACCAATCGTTGTCAGACTTGAAGAAGACAAATCAATGGATTGCAATCCACTTGCTTGGAAAGCATCTTTTCCAATGCTTGTCAATCCATTGTTTACACCAATATAAATCAACCCGCTTGTACCTTGGAAACAATAATCGGGTATATTGTTACCGACATAATTATCCAAAAGTACTCTTGTAAGACTTGCTGCATTCTTAAACAAATAAGATTGCATAATGGCATTCGAACCATTTTCGAAAGAAAATTCCTCAATTTCCATTTTGGTCAACTCCGTTTCATTCATACCCGTGCTTGCAATGCTCGTCACCACGTAAGAGATGTTATCACTTTCAGAAACAACAGATACAGGAACCACCAGCTTCTTGTCGGCAGTTGGATAGAGAACTTCTTCAGAATAGGGTAGTCTGTTCTCATCTAAACCTGTCTGAGTTTCGGTGTTTTTCCATCCCACAATTTGCGCTTTGCCATCAACGACCTCAAAATACCATATCACACCGTGGGCATCTCTTGCTGTATGATACGTTCCGTTTACGGCATTGGCCTCTGCATAAAGCATACAAAAGAGGGCTAACAATGCCATCTTGGCACTGCAAAGTAATTTTTTTCTTGTCATGATTTTCTTTTTACTTATAAAGTTTGGTTGCTAAAATCCTAAAGAAGGCAGAAATTCGGTGTTGCAAATTTAGGCATTATTTTATTAGGAAGGCCAATTACCCCCCCATTATTAACCATTATTAATAAAAGAAACTGAAGTATGATGATAAAAGAACCATCGTCGATGAGAGGATGAGCTGACTGTATTACTTTCAATAACAATACTTTTGAAAGGGCCAAACAAGTAACAACGAGAGAAATAAAAAAACTGCCGAAAGTAGAAACGGACAAAAAATGAGGGTAAATCAAACAACAATAAATTTGCTCTATGGAGAAAACACCGTCACGAATCGTTTCGCACCATTATCCAAAAAGTTACGGATGTAGAACATTTCCTTGCAAACCACGACTCGCAAATCCCCCATACCCTGACCAAAGGCTTTTCAACCCGGCAAGTTTGACCGATAAAAACATGACCGAAATATCATCCGACAAAGGGACAACCATCACCCGATGATCCGCCGAATCGTTCAAAAAACTTTCGCCACAGCCTACAAAAACACGTTATACAGGTAACCCAACACAATGATAAACAGGGTCACCGTGCCGAAAAAGATGCCGATGAGCTTCCATGTCATGACCTTTTTGAGCAGCGTGGCCTCGGGAACCGATAGCCCGACGACCGCCATCATGAAGGCAATGGCGGTTCCGAGGGGAATGCCTTTTGCCACAAACACCTCGATGACGGGCACGATACCGGCGGCATTGGCATACATCGGCACCGCCAAAAAGACGGCGACGGGAACGGCAAAGAGGTTGTCCTTGGCCATATAGGCCTCAAAGAAACCTTCGGGAACGAAACCGTGCATGGCGGCACCGATGCCGATACCAATCAACACATACAGCAAAACGCCACGCACAATCGACCATGCTTCGCGAAGAATGAGTGGCAGCCGGTCGACGAAACGGGTGTCTTCGCTTTCCCAAACCCCGGATTGTTCCTCCGATTGCACCTGTAACTGCTTCACCCAACCGGACAACAACGGCTCCAGTCGCATCCTTCCCTGCACGATGCCGCCCAATGTGCCCAGCACGATGCCGCCCAAGACGTAGACGATTGTGACCTTCACACCGAACGTTCCGAGGAACATGGCCACCGCAACTTCATTGACCAGCGGTGAAGTGATGAGAAAAGCGAGCGTCACTCCCAGCGGTATGCCTCCCTTGACAAAGCCGATGAACAAAGGAATCGACGAACACGAGCAAAATGGAGTGACGGCCCCGAAGAGCGAGGCCAGCAGGTATTGCAACCCGTAAAGGCGGTGGGTGGTGAGGTAACGGCGCAGCCGCTCCACGGGGAAATAGGCATTGACGATGCCCATCAAGGCACTGATGACAAACAACAGGAACAGTATCTTGATGGAATCGTAGACAAAAAAGTTGAGTGCGGAGCCAATCGCAGAAGTGCTTTCAAGCCCGCATAGGTCGTAAATGAACCAGTCGGCGAAACGTTGTATCATGGTTTGGGTTTCCTTTCTTTCATCATTTGTACATTCGGCGCGAACACCTTGTCATATGCAACGGGTGCATCATCCCTCATTTCAAGGCACGGTTGATGGCTGCAGCGACACCGGCCTTGAACTTTTCGGGCGATGTACGGGCATTGGCAAAGGCAAATTCGGTGAGGTTCTCTACGGTTTCCTGTCCGTTTTTGTGGCTGACAATGAAGAGCGACGACCACGAAACGCGGTACTTCTTGGCTATGTTGCGGTTCTTTCTGTCGGAAAAGTCGATGACACGAAGCACCACTCTGCCTTGTTTCAGCCGGCTTCCGAACTGCTTACCGACCACTTCTTTCGTTTGTTTCTCTATCGCTTCGCAAGTCACACACCGTTGTTTGCCGTGGAAATAAATCACTTCCACACGGTCTTTCGTTTTCACCGGCTGCCCTTCAGAACCGACAGCAAACACGTTTTTCCCGACAAACCACACCAAGATGGTCATCAATAGAATGGTCAAACCTTTTTTCATCGTTATTATCATTTATGGTATAGAAGTGTCGTTCGTCATGTTTTTTCATTCGTTCATGACGGATGATGCCACTCTCGTGAACCTTTTGCATTGCCAACCCGAAGCATGAGTCGGACAAAAGTAAACGTTTGTTGTTTGCAAAATTACGAATAATAAAATAAAACACAAAACATTTACAGGAAAACATTCCTCTTTTACCCCACCGAAAAGTCGGTTTTGAAGGAAAACAGGAAAGGAAACAGCTGCTGAAGAGTACACGGGAAATGACAAAATGACGGAAGAAGCCGGGTGAAAGCTACAGCGGATCGACATCGAAGTACACCTGCAGGGCAGCAAACCGCTTGTTGCCGAGCAGGCTTGAGCGCATTTGGCGCAGGCATTGACGCACGCCGGGGAGGTCGATGTTCAGTTCGAGTTTGATGATGATTTTACGAATATGCAGTGTTTTGACCTTGGCCACAGAAGGTTTGTCGGGTCCCAGCACCCTGCTTCCGAACGTATGGCGCAGCAACTTGCCGAGTTCTTGTGCGCCTTCCTCCACCAAATTGTCGTTGCCATGCTTGAGATAGACATATACCAAGCGGGTGAACGGCGGATAACGGAACATCTTTCGTTCCTCCATCAGGGTGCGATAGAATGCCGGGAAGTCATTGTCGACCACCTGACGGATGACTTCCGAACCGGGATTTTTGGTCTGCAGGATGACCATACCTTGCCGATTCTTCCGTCCGGCACGCCCGCTTACCTGCGCCATCATCATGAAAGCGTGTTCATAAGCACGAAAATCGGGCACGTTCAGCATGGCATCGGCATTGAGAATGCCCACTACCGATACCTTGTCGAAGTCGAGTCCCTTGCTGATCATCTGCGTTCCGATGAGCAAATCGGTCTTTCCGGAGGCGAAGTCGGCAATAATATGTTCGTAGGCAGTGCGCGTCCGGGTGGTGTCGAGGTCCATTCGGGCTATCCTTGCCTGCGGAAAGGCAACGGCAAGGAGGTCTTCGACCTTCTCTGTTCCATATCCTCGCGAGCGCAAATCGGTCGATTCACAGCACGGACACACCTGCGGCACGCTGTAAGTGAAGCCGCAATAATGACAAGTCAGGGCATTGGTGGTGCGGTGATAGGTGAGTGACACGTCGCAATGCCGGCACTTCGGTACCCAGCCGCACACCTTACACTCCATCATCGGTGCGAATCCGCGCCGGTTTTGGAACAAAATGGCTTGTTCTCCGCGTTCCAATGCCTGCCGAACAGCCGACAACAGTTGGGGAGAGAAAGGCTCTTTCATGATTTTCCGCCGCAAAAGATCTTTCGTATCGACCACATGGATGTCGGGAAGTCTGATGTCCCGATAGCGCGTTTTCAGCTCCACGAGTCCATATTTGCCTCCATCGGTGGCATTGTAGTAGCTTTCTGCCGAGGGAGTCGCCGTACCAAGTAGAACCTTGGCACCATACATCCGGGCCAGAACGATGGCCGTCGAGCGGGCATGGTAGCGCGGAGCGGGATCCTGTTGCTTGAAACTCGTTTCGTGTTCCTCGTCAATGATGACTATACCGAGCCGTCGGAACGGCAGAAATACCGACGAACGCACGCCCAGAATGACATCATAGGGTTGGTCGGAAAGCTGTTTCTGCCACAATTCGGCACGCTCGTCGTCGCTGTATTTGGAGTGGTAAATGCCCAATCGGTTGCCGAAGATGCGCCTCAAACGTTCGGTTATCTGCACCGTGAGGGCTATTTCGGGCAAGAGGTAGAGTACTTGTTTTCCTTCATCGAGGGCATCTTGGATGAGATGTGTATATATTTCGGTCTTGCCCGACGAGGTTACACCGTGCAAAAGCATCACCGCGTGCTTGCCGAACCCCTGCTTGAGGGCATCGAAAGCCGTCTGCTGGGCATCGTTGAGCGGACGAAGACAGTCACTGCGGGACGCGTCTCCGTCGTTGATTCGCGCCACCTGCCGTTCGAATTTCACAAAAATCTTCTTGTCCAGCAGTGCCTTCATGATGGCGGAAGTGACACCGCTGTCGTTCATCAGCACATCTTTCGCCACCGAGAAGTCAAGTATCGTCCGCACATCAGCTCTTCTTGCGGCCTCATCGTTCCCGAAAGGATCGACCTTCGAGGCAAGACCGATGAAGCATTCGAGCAGTTTGTATTGTTTTTTGCTCCTGTCCAGACTGTCCAACACGCCATGAAGCATCTCTTCCGACTGTATTCCGGGTGACAGTTTCACCCATGTTTCGGTTTTCGGCCGGTAGCCTTCTTCACTCTTGAGTGCCGCCGGCATGGCAGCTTTCATCACTTCTCCGGGTACCGTCATGTAATATTCGGCAATCCATTCCCACAGTTTGAGCTGTTCGGGGAGCAGAACGGGCTTCGGATCGGGGACTTCCAGAATCTCTTTACACTTGAAAGCCGGCTTGTTTTCGTGCGTTCTCACCACGATGCCCATATAGGTTTTCGACCTGCCGAAAGGCACAAACACCCGCGCACCGCGCACCACCCGCTCCCTCATCACATCAGGAACGATGTAGGTAAACAGCCCGTCGAGGGGAAGCGGAAGAATGATATCGGCATAAAACATACGGCAAAAGTAAGGAAAGAAATCCACATTTGCGCAGCAGGAGGCATGAAAAAGCAAGTCGTCCATGCCTGCATCAAGAACCACGAAACCTCCTCCCATCCTCAATTATCACGTCAGATGTTACAAAAATAGGGGCAATTGCTTGCCAAAAATGATATTTTTTGTATATTTGCAGCATAAAGATAATTAAACAATCTATTTTAACTGATTACTATGATTAAGAAGTTTTATTTCACGCTTGCGCTATTTATGGGAATCATTTTAGCCGCAACAGCACAGACAGTGAACATGAGTAAGTCGACAACTCCCATTGCCAAGGCAGACGGCATTGCAGTAGGTTTCGGCTACGGAGACCGCTATGCCACGGAACTGTTGGGTATCGGAAACGGCAAAGCCACCATTCTGACGGCATTCAACAGAGTTGAAAACATCAAAGGAGCCACCTTGAAACATGTCGATGCCGTTCTGGCTGCATCCTATACCGACGAAGACGGTGCCGTGGTTGTTCTCGACAAAGACATGAAAGTGGTGTATATCGAGAAGAAAACCATCGGGATGCGCTACAACCATCTGGAACTCTCAACGCCTTATCAATTCGAAACCAACGACCCGTATTACATCGGCTACCTTGTTCACAGTACCGTTCAGGCTGCCTATCCGTTGGGATTCGACAAGAAAGAGTGCATCAAAGAAGGAAGTTATATCGGCATTCATGCAGCCATGCCCGAGCAAGGAACTTCCTTGAGTCAAGATGTTTTCAACACCCTTGACAAAAAGAAAAATTTTGGAACGCTGATGATTTTTGCCGGCATAGAAAACGCTCCGGCTCTTGAAAACATGGCTTATCTGCTCGAATTGGACGGTGTTTTCAACACGACAGCCAACCAAAACGTCAATGCCATCGCACGTATTCGCAACATCGGATTGAAAAATCTTACCTCCGAAGAACTGGATGTCATGGTCGATGCCGACCTTCAGAAAGTCAAGAAAGAAGTTCTCATCGAGCAGGGAAAGACTTTCGAACTGCCCTTCACCGTGTCGATGCCTGCCGACGGTACCGGAACCGTCACGCTGAAACTCACGAAAATCAACGGTGTAGACAATCCCTATGCCGGTATCTCGGCGGCCAAAGTATATCTGATCCTCGCCGAAAACGGTCCTTTCCCGAGAGAAACGGTGCTCATCGAACACTTCACAACCGAGAAATGCAGCAACTGTCCGGCAGCCGAACCTTCCTTCCAATCTTACATCGACGCATTCACCAAGGCAGGATTGAAAGTCAGTGTCATCGAACACCATGCCGGTTTCCAAACCGATGCGTTCACCATCAAGCCGTCAGAAGACATCCTTGACTATCTCGGCGTGAGCTTTGCACCGGCAGCAGCTCTCAACCGCATTCAGCTCGGCGACAACGGGGAATGTGCTTTCTTCCCTCGTATCGAATATACGGAAGACTTCCGCAAGATGCTCAAAGACCAACTGGAATACGGCAGAGTGGAAAAGATCGAACAATCCTTCGCCGACGGCAAGGTGACCGTGAAGGTTTCGGGCAGTCTGGTCAACGGATTCGACGATGACTTGTATCTCACTGCCGTTGTCACCGAAGACAATCTGGCTGCCATCAAGCAAGCCGGAGCCAAGGGAGATTTCATTCATCACGACGTAGCACGCATGTTCCTGTCGTCTGCTTACGGCGACAAAGCCACCGTGAACGGCAACCAGTTTGAAATAACATTCCCTGCCAAAGAGTATGACAAGACATGGAAACAGGAGAACATGAAGATTGTTGTCTTGGGACATCGCGTACTCGACACCACCACCCAGACCGACTACGAACAACACAACGTATTGTTCTCGTCGAACGTAGCCTGGAATATGGCAACGGGCATCGACGAAATCAACAACGAACAAGCACCGGCAGTGACCGTCCGCGACGGATATCTCCATGTCAACGGTCATGTCGGAACCGTCGAAATATACAATATGGATGGCAGTTTCGTGACAAATTCACTCGCACAAAGACTGCAACAGGGAATCTATATCGTTAAAACAGAAACAACCGACGGCAAACATACTTCCAAGATCGTTGTCAGATAATCCGACGGCCACGACCATTTCGTAACCGAAACCAACTTCATCGCCTTTGACAATAGCCCGGCCGGCATTGTCAAAGGCGATTTTTTGTGATGACATTTCCGAAATAATTGACTTCTATCGGATAACGACAACATCCGGCAACCTTACCTCAGAAGTTAATGGTCGGTGCAGGGTAAAAACACAACCTACAAACAATGAATGCACAAGATTGTCAAAAAGTTAGTGACCCGGGCGGCTTTTTTTCGACATTATGAACAGATTATGTCGGTTTTTTCCTAACTTTGCCCGTCTAAACAACAATCTTCCGAGAAGTGGAAGCAAACCTTTCGTTGCCCGAAGAATGTCTCTTCGCCGATTCCACTCGTTGGAGACAGAACACCGACGATGTCAAACCATGACGCAGCGCATGAAGAAACTACCGATTGTCACTGCCGTTCAAAACGCCATCAAGCCTTCTATCCCCGACGGGGAACCACCCAAAAGACAGAACGACGACCACGAAAACGCCGCCGAAGCATCCCGCCCGCGGCTCGCAAGAAAAGCCGACACCGACGGAAACAATCACATCTTATTTACAACTCAACAACTTAAAAAGAAAGACGACTATGTTTGACAAGTCAGTTTTAGAAAAGTATGGAATCACCGGTACAACCGAAGTGATCTACAACCCGACCTATGAAGTGTTGTTCAATGAAGAAACCCAAGAAGGGTTGACCGGATTTGACAAAGGACAGGAAACCGAACTCGGTGCCATCAACGTCATGACAGGCGTTTATACCGGACGTTCGCCCAAAGACAAGTTCATCGTTGACGATGAAACTTCGCACGACACCATCTGGTGGACATCGGAGGAATACAAGAACGACAACCACCCTGCCAGCAAGGAAGCATGGGCTGCCGTGAAAGACCTTGCCCGAAAAGAACTCTCCAACAAGAAACTCTACGTCGTCGACGGTTTCTGCGGAGCCAACAAAGACACCCGCATGAAGGTGCGTTTCATCATGGAAGTGGCATGGCAGGCACACTTTGTAACCAACATGTTCATCCGCCCCAAAAACGAAGAAGAGTTTGCCCAAGAACCCGATTTCATCGTCTATAATGCCTCAAAAGCCAAAGTCGAGAACTACAAGGAACTCGGACTGAACTCCGAAACGGCCGTCGTCTTCAACGTGACATCGCGCGAACAGGTCATCCTGAACACATGGTATGGCGGCGAAATGAAGAAAGGCATGTTCTCCATGATGAACTACTACCTGCCGCTCAAAGGCATTGCGTCAATGCACTGCTCTGCCAACTGCGACATGAACGGTGAGAACACCGCCATCTTCTTCGGACTCTCCGGAACCGGAAAGACCACCCTCTCGACCGACCCCAAGCGCAAACTCATCGGCGACGACGAACACGGATGGGACGACAACGGCATCTTCAACTTCGAAGGCGGATGCTACGCCAAGGTCATCAACCTCGACAAGGAGTCTGAACCCGACATCTACAACGCCATTCGCCGTGACGCACTGCTCGAAAACGTCACCGTCGACAAAGACGGCAAGATCGATTTCGCCGACAAGAGCGTCACCGAGAACACCCGTGTGTCCTATCCCATCTACCACATCCACAACATTCAGCGACCCATCTCGCACGCTCCGGCAGCCAAACAGGTGATTTTCCTCTCCGCCGATGCCTTCGGCGTGCTGCCTCCCGTGTCGATTCTCGACCCCGAACAAACGAAATACTATTTCCTTTCGGGCTTCACCGCCAAACTTGCGGGCACCGAACGCGGCATCACCGAGCCGACTCCGACTTTCTCGGCATGCTTCGGACAAGCCTTCCTTGAGCTTCCGCCCACCAAATATGCCGAAGAGCTGGTGAAGAGAATGCAACAAAGCGGGGCCAAAGCCTACCTCGTCAATACGGGATGGAACGGCACCGGCAAGCGCATTTCCATCAAAGACACCCGCGGAATCATCGATGCCATCCTCAATCACAGCATCGACAAGGCACCCACCAAGCAGATTCCGTTCTTCAACTTCACCGTTCCGACACAGCTTGAGGGCGTGGATCCCGCCATCCTCGACCCGCGCGACACCTACACCGATGCCGCCCAATGGGAAGAAAAGGCGAAAGACCTTGCGGGAAGATTCATCAAGAACTTTGCCAAATATGAAGGCGACGAAGCCGGAAAAGCACTCGTGGCTGCCGGCCCGAAGCTCTGACAAGCGACGTTTTGCCCCATGACGGGCTGAACATTCCATACCATTCCATGTTGCGACATGCCCGCAGAGGCTGTCGCAACATGTTTTTTATCCCAAATCGGTCATGAAAAAACGAGGATAAACAGCCGGGACAGCACGAAAATCAACCTCATCGGCATGCCGACCCGATAAGGGTTTGAAAGCATCGGCTGCACAGCCTATTCTCAGAACATGTCCTTCTGCCTCGCAAAAGGGGTACTTTGACGAGACAAAAGGGCAGCTTTCGCAAGGCAAAAGGGGCACTTTTGAGAAGGCATCGGAAACAAATGTGCAAGTCGTTGAGAAACAGACATGTGCCGGGAAAGACGTGTAAGGAATGCGGATACATGCCTGCAAGGAAAGGAAAAGGCAGCCGGCGAAGGGCGGGAAAACAGCCGACAGTGTCACCGACGCCTACAAACGGGACGTGCAACCGCCGACCTTCCGGGCCATCCGTACACCGAGGTCACGGCGGTCATTGCCCGTTCGGGGCTGAAGGCTTGTCGAGCCGCTTGGTGAGATAGGCCTTGCGGGTGAGGAGGAAGAAAGCAAGAAGGCCGAGGAAGTGGGTGATGACCATCGACACGAATGCCGATTCATAGCCGCCATGTTCGGCAAGTACACCGCCGAGCAGCACACCGATACCGATGCCCAAGTCCCATGAGCTGAGCAAGGTGGAATTGGCCGTGCCGCGTTCGTTGTTGTGTGCCATGCCGATCATCATGTTTTGGAAAGCAGGCCAGAAGTGCCCGTTGCCCAGCCCGATGAGCAACGCCGAGGCATAGTAGCCCGGCAGTGTGGGCACAAAGGTGAAAATGGTATATCCCACCGTCGAAATCAGGATGCCTTCTGCGGCATTGGGAAGCATCTTGCCTTGCCGGAGCGACTTCGACCCTTGCAGTCTCGACAGGATGAGTCCTATGGACAACAACATGAAATAGTAGCCCGTGCCGTCGGTGATGTTCATTTTCTCCTTGCCGTATATCGCCAGATAGTTGCTCAGCACGCCATAGCAGATGCCGAAAAACATGAGATTGAAGCCCAATGTCCACCCGCGGAGCAGGAAGAAACGGTCGAGCGACAGCTTACGCGAACAGGGTTTGGATGGTCTCGAAGGGCTTTTGATGGTCGATGCCGTCAAGAGTCCGAAGCCCGAAACAACCAGTGCCGTCCAAAAAAGAATGCTGAAATCGTGGGTGTTGTGGTAGATCATCACACCGATGGTGGGCGCGATGGCTGTGGCGATGTTGTTGCTCAAGCCGTAAAAGCCGATGCCTTCGTTGCGACGGCTCGACGGAAGCACGTCAATAGCCATGGTCGAGTTTGCCACCGTCGAGGCTCCGAAAGGGCCGCCGTGGAGCGTCCGCACGATGAAGAACGACAGAAGGGTCGACGCAACAAGGTATCCGCCGAAGAAAAGGAAGTACACCAGCAGGAAAAGTGTCAGCACCTTCTTGCGCTCGAAGGTGTCGACGACGTAGCCGCTGAGCGGCCGGATGACGAGTGCGGCGATGGTATAACCCGACAAGACCCATCCGATGGTGTCTTTGCCGGCACCGAACGTTTCGCTCAGATAGATGGGCAGCAAGGGTGTCAGGATGTAAAAGGCAAAGCTCATCGAGAAGTTGGTTGCCATCACTTTGTAATAATTGGCGTTCCAGAGCTTGTCTTTCAGGGGTTGTGAGGATGGTTGATTCATGATGGTCGGATGGTCTTGAGGTTCGGATTCGGGCGGTATCGGCAGTGTCCGGAGGGCAGCCGCGACAACTTTCCTGCCCTGCCCGTCTTTCAGGAACGAGCGGGATGACCGGCGATGCGCCTGCCGATGAACAGCAGATGCCGCCGCCGGGCATCGGTGGTGGCGAAGATATAGGTGTCGCCGCCGTCGGTCAAGCCGGTCTTTTGGCGCAGCCGGTCCACCGTGAGGGGGAAGTTGCGCACCGTGACATTTGCTTTGTCAATGCCCTTCAAAGCCTGCCTGAGCTGCTTTTTGTTCATCGTCGTCACGGCATCGACGGCAAACTGTCGGCCGGGAAAGCCCTCATGAGCGGCCGGTGCCACGAAGAGGTGGCTGTTGGGGGCCAGCTTCTGCAGCCCGAAGCGGTGTTGCAGGGCATCGAAACAGCCGGCTTTCATGATCGAGGCGTTCGGCTCGAAAAGCACGAACGGGGGATGCAGCGGGTCGACAACGGCAGCCGGAACAGCCTCGGCCTGGCAGCAGGACGGGGCAGCAGGCGGCACACCGGCGCCGAAGGGAGCCGTGAACACTTCGTCGTCATTGACACAATGCACCTCGGTGGGTCGGGTATCGTGGCGCGAGAGCAGCAGCAACAGCTCCTTGCACTCGTTCCTGACGCTCACGACATGCACTTCGACGACGTGTCGCAGTTGGCGCACGGCTTGGCTGACATCGAGCATGGGCGACAGCTTCACGAGGGTATAGGCGGCTTTTTCGAGCAGTTCGTCAACGAGGGTGATGACGTTGGGCAGGCAGTCTTCGATGGCATAGGTTCGTGCGCCGTGCCGGTCTCGGCGGGCAGGGTCGATGAAACAGAAAGTGCAGTGTGCCTCGCGGTGCAAGGCTTCGACCCCGTCGCCCTCCACGATGACGGCTTCGGGGAGTCCGAGCAACGGGAAATTGTGGCGTGCCAGCCGGCACAAGGCTGCATCGCGCTCCACATATACCGCCTCATCGACCACCGGTGCCATGAAAGCGAAGTCGATTCCCATGCCTCCCGTGAGGTCCATCAATGACGTTTTGCACCCATTGCCTTTCGGAGCGGACACGCCGGAGTCGTCCGAAAAGCCGCTGCCGCCTGTCCGTCCTTGTTCCATGCCACGCAACAACCGTCCGATCAGGCGTGCCTTATAGGCTGCCGTCTGCTCGCCCGATGCCTGCTCGATGTTGAGATGGGGCGGAAACAGCAAGCCTTCCACCTGTGTCCACGAAGGAATCTTCCTGCCCACCGACTGCCATCCGTCGATCTGCCGGAGGGCAAAGGGCATATCGACTTCGGGAAAACGGTCGGCAAGGAATGCCAGCCGGCGCACATCATCGTGCCGATGCGTCAGGATGAAATCCGTGGTTTGCTGATTCATGGCACAAACTTACGCATAACTTTTGACATAACGGACGCACCAACACAAAAATTGAACGGCAAACGAGGTTCATCAATTGCCGACGACAGGAATCGGGAAGGAGGATGCGTTTTGTGGGTTTTTAACGTCCGAAAAGTGAAATGACGGCACTTCCGGCCGATATTCGGCATGAAAATGGTAATTTTGCCCATCTGAACGACGAAGGCAAGCATACGCGTCCCCACGTGAACGGAGAGCGTCGGCCATCAAGAAGAAAAAAAGAATATATGTCAAGAACGCAAGAAGAAATGAACGATGTCAGTCTGCTCGGCAATCACAACACCGGCTATGACTTCGACTATAAGCCCGAAGTGCTCGAAACCTTCCTCAACAAACACCCCGAAAACGAATATGTCGTAAGCTTCGACTGTCCGGAGTTCACCTCGCTGTGTCCCATCACCGGCCAGCCCGACTTTGCACGCATCATCATCAATTACATCCCCCGTGTGAAGATGGTCGAGAGCAAGAGCCTCAAGCTCTATCTCTTTTCGTTCCGCAACCACGGCGACTTCCACGAAGACTGCATCAACATCATCAAGAACGATCTGGTGGAACTGATGGATCCGAAGTACCTCGAAGTCATCGGACTGTTCACACCGCGCGGCGGCATCGCCATCTATCCGTTTGCCAACTATGCCGACGACGACCACCAAGCACTCGCCGAACAGCGACGGCTGGCGGCATTCGGCCTCGCACTCAGGGAAGGAGGCAGGCGATGAAGAAAGACTGCCTGCTCATCGTCAGCGGCGGCATGGACAGCATCACCATGCTCCACGAATACAGGGAACGCATCGCTCTGGGCGTGTCGTTCGACTACGGAAGCAACCATAACGCCAAGGAAATACCGCTGGCACACCTGCATTGCCGGCGACTGGGCATCGAACACATCACCATACCGCTGGCTTTCTTCCGCGATTACTTCAGAAGCAGCCTCCTCGAAGGCTCCGAAGCCATTCCCGAAGGACACTACGATGCCGACAACATGAAGTCGACCGTCGTGCCGTTCCGCAACGGCATCATGCTCGCCATCGCCGGAGGCATTGCCGAAAGCAACGGCCTGCGCCATGTCATGATAGCCAATCACGGCGGCGACCACCACATCTACCCCGACTGCCGCCCCGAATTCATCGATGCCATGTCGAAGGCCCTGTCGGCAGGAACCGAAGAAAACCTCGGGGTGTGGGCACCCTACACCGCCATCGGCAAGAGCGACATAGCCCGCAAAGGCAAGGAGCTGGGCATCGACTACGCCGAGACATGGTCGTGCTACAAAGGCGGCGACCGGCAATGCGGCAGGTGCGGCACCTGCATGGAGCGCAAAGAGGCCCTCGAGGCAGCCGGCATCACGGACACGACAGCCTACGAGCCGTGACCGGAACCGGCACGCCCACCCGGCAGTCATCCCGTCATCATTCATTCACCCAAAAGGAAAACATCATGATTCACAGCATATCCAAACGCATGGAGATAGCCGCAGCCCACCGGCTCGAGCTGCCCTACGAAAGCAAATGCCGCACCCTTCACGGCCACAACTACATCATCACGGTGTATCTCGTGGCACGCGACGGGCTCGACGCCAACGGCATGGTATTCGACTTCAAGCACATCAAGGAGAAAATCCAAGGCTATCTCGACCACGGTTATCTCAATGACCTCCTGCCTTTCAACACGACTGCCGAGAACATCGCCCAATGGGTGGTGGGGCAGTTTGCCCAATGCTACAAGGCCGTGGTGCAGGAAAGCGAAGGCAACGTGGCACAGGCGGTCGACGAAACCAAGATTGCGGGCATTGAAAACCTCGTGATGTGAAAACCCCAACCATGAGCAACGCGACGCAAACCTTTCGTGTGAACGAGCTGTTCTATTCGCTGCAGGGCGAAGGAAGATGGGCAGGCAGGGCGGCCATCTTCGTCCGCTTTGCACAATGCAACCTGCGTTGCCCTTTCTGCGACACCGATTTTGAGGACTACAGGGAGATGACCGCCCGCGAAATCATCGAAGCCGCCGGCACATTCAGCCCCTGCAAATTCATCGTTCTCACCGGTGGCGAACCCACATTGCAGGCCACGCCCGAACTCATCGGCCAGCTTCACGGGCAAGGTTGTTACGTCGCCATGGAAACCAACGGCACGCATCCCGTCCCGAAAGGTGTCGACTGGGTGACCTGCTCGCCCAAGACCGCCTTTGTCGACAAGGCTTCCCTGCACCTGAAACGTGCCGACGAACTCAAGATTATCTTCGACGGCATCCACCCGGTCGACACTTTCGGCATCGAAGCGCAATTTTATTACGTCCAACCTTGCGATGTCGGAGACCCCGAAAAGAACGCTGCCATCCTACAATCCGCCATCGAATTTGTCAAGTCCCATCCCGAATGGCAGCTTTCATTGCAGCAGCACAAGCTCATACACATCCGATAAACCCAAATCGGTCATGAGAGATTTTTGAAATCAAAGTGTTATAAAAGCCTCCCATTGTCTGCCGAAACACCGACGGCCTACCAAGCATTTACAAGCATATCGCACTTTTTCGGACAAAAAGAAGGATAAGTTTTCCAATGACCGGTTTGAGATAAATCCACCCCTTCCCTGCCCCACCGCTCCTCACCGAACGCCGACTGCCGGCCACCTGCGCCTGCCCTGCCGTCGCATCCCGAAGGCATCAGAGGACTGAACAAGAATTCTGTCCGCCCGTTACCCTAGGGTTTACTAATTAATAGCAAGCGATTGATTATTAATGTATTAACATGTAAAATATTTGCTCAATTCACAAAAAATGACTACCTTTGAGTGTTAAAACAGCCGAAAGCCGTATGAAATACTACTCTCAATACCACAGTCACGACCTA
>JALETQ010000007.1 GCA_022781445.1 Prevotella sp. | reverse complement strand
GAGGTTTCTTGATAAGACACAGCAACCACCGCCAAAGGTGTGTGAACGTGCCAGAGAGATATTAAGGCATTTGAAGCCTAAGAAGCAACGGCAATGAGTTTAGAAAGGGAAGTGTTTACATTGGTAGGCACTTCTTTTTTTGTTTGAGCCTCAACGAGAAGTCACAGTACCGTTATTACTTCTTTTGCTTATAACTATCCATAGCGATAAAGAAAGCCCGCCAGAGAGTAAATAAATGGTTTATTGTTATCTTGCTATTGTCTGGAAGATGGAGTTACTGATTTAGTAACCTATCTTTTTGTATCTGGATAGATGAGGCTTATAAGCCCCTAAAAGTGGGGGTGTTGTTGCTTTTGGCTACCCTTTGGCTACCCAGAAAATAAAAAAGTGCTGTAAATCAACGACTTACAACACTTAATTTGTACCCAGACCCGGGATCGAACCGGGATGGATTGCTCCACTGGTGTTTGAGACCAGCGCGTCTACCGATTCCGCCATCTGGGCTAACGATTTTGCGGATGCAAAGATAGTGATAATTTTGAGACTGACAAAGAATATCTTAAAAAAGTTGCACCGAAGGGTTGTTTTCGGGACATCGGGGGAAAATGAACGGGTGAGCTTCTTCTGAAAAAGCCACAATCGGGATTCAAAGTACTAATCGGCAATGTTCGAATGACAACAACGTCACCGGTGGACCGTAAATTATAAGGAATTCGGATTATCGTGTACGATTCGGGGTAATTTCCGGATGTCATATCTCTGAAAATGATACCGCTGAGAGGTGAAAGGTTCACGACGTAGCCGACGGTCAGACCTCACTTTGCAATAAGCTGGCTACAAGACGGTTACAATTTCCTTGACAAAACCAGCCCTTTTGCGTTGTAAAACGTGTACTTCTGCCTTGCGAAACAAGCCGTTTTAGAACATAAGACCAGCCGTTTGACAAATCAGCTGTCAAAAAACGCGCAAAAGATTCTACAGACCTTGCACGAATGAGCGGTGGTGTGAGAGGAAAATTGAAGAAAGGAGGGAATGACGACAACAAGCCGAAAAAGAGAGTACACTGCCTCAATAGGTACACCCGTAGGGAATCGAACCCTAATCTGAAGAACCGGAATCTTCCATTCTATCCATTGAACTACGGGTGCATGAGTGAAGTCATAGGCCGGTCGACATGATGAAACCTGTGTTTGTCGTTCACCGTATCTGTGTTGCATATAGCTTGCTACTCGATTTCATCATGACATTTATACTATAATAAATATGCATACCACATGAACATACGGTGAGGAACGCATCAGTTCACCACATAAGAGAGCCATGTATATGGACTTACAGCGGACAAAAGTAAATAAAAATATCAAGATACACAAGGATTGCCACCAAGAATTGTCTTCCGAAGAGTAAAGACGAAGTTGTGTAGAAGCTGGTTCGACGTATTTTCTCCTTCCATGTACAAACCTTTTGTCGGCAATGTTCGGTCGGTTTATCCGATGACAACCATAAGCATCTCCGGTCATAACATCCGCCTTATCTTTTGAAAAGACATCCGGTTGTTCCTGTGCAAAGCCCGAAGCGGTCATCAGAGAACGAACCGGAGAAGCAGGCCTTTGTCTTTTTCATGGCCGATTCATATTCAACCATAGAAGAATCGGGTGCTTCGTAACGAAAAGGAAGACAGGTGCCATTGCGACGGTTCCCGGGCGGAACAGCGTCAGCTGTGACACTCTTTCCCCTTGCGTCTGACCATCCACAGTTCCATACTGTTCACCATGTTCTGCCACAAGATGTAACAACCCGGCCCCACCGTTGACACCGGATGGAGGTAAGTGTAAGTCATCCACACCGCAAATGCCGTATTCTTCTGACCCAAAGCCTGTCCGCCTTCATTGATATAGCCAAACATTCTGCCAACCTTTCTGCCAACAAAAAACTGCAGAAGGCACAAAAGCAGGCTCAACAAGGCAATGAGGAGCAGGAACGAAACTTTTGTTTCAGCATGTACGATGTTCTTGACCGTCGTGCCTGTCACGATGGTCAGCGAACACGCCCATACATAAAAAGAGAGGTCGTTGACGGCAATGATTCGGGCATGGAGCCGGCGTACATAATGCTTTACGAACCATGCCAACAGCATGGGCAACACGAGAATGACACATACCTTATGGAGAATGAGAAAGAAAGCCGAGAGAAAGTCCATTCCCGCCGAATCGTCAATCATGGGAAAGAACAGAGGCACCAACGTGGCGGTGATGAAGTTGGACAGAAAAGTATAGGTCGTCATCTGTTCAAGATTGCCGCCAAGCTTCGCCGTCACCACAGGAGCTGCGGCTGCACAAGGACTGATGATGCACGCCAGCAGGGCTTCGGAGAGAATCAGTTCGGTAATTCTTAGTTGTCGTGTCAGAATGAACAGCACGCAAAGCAACACCATCGTGATCTGAATGACCGACAGCCACAGATGCCATCTACCCGGACGCAACTTGCGGAAATCTATCTTGCAGAAGGTCACAAAAAGGATGAGGAACATAAAAAAGGGAAAAATCTCGTCTATGACAGGCCCCATGACATTGCCCACACCGTCCAGACAAGGCACCCGGGCAAAGAGCAGATACACGAACGTTCCCATCGCCATTGCCAACGGCAGTGTCCAATTCTTCATGAAAGCCAACAGTTTCGTCTTCGACGATTGCAAGGTATTGTGTTTGTTCATTCCTTTCAAAGGTTTTTCGGTCAGTGGTCATCGCCCTCGGTTCGTCTGCTCCTGCACAAAACAAGAACAGACTTCAGCACATCGGCATGGTCAGTCACGACGGTGTGTGGTCAAAGCACGTCATATCAAAAGTACATCAATATCTACATGATGTACCAATGACTTATTGCAAGCAAAAGTAATACTATTCGGTCGGAAGCACAACAACATCCCGTGATTTAACACATCGATTTCCCTTTTCTCATCGACAAAACGACATCTACATAGTATTCTTTGTCCGTATAGCTTGCAACCATTTCAAAGAAAGACAACAAAGCCTTTGGTCGTTTCGCCTGTTTGGCGTAACTTTGCAGCCGTCTTGCAGAGTGCAAGATTAAGGGGTGTCCGCAAGTGCGGGCTGAGAACAGACCCTCTGACCTGATCCGGATCATACCGGCGTAGGGAAACCGAATTAAGGAGATCGCTCTCCCCTTACAGCATCAAAACTTATCAACTGAATACAATGAACAAGAAGACTCTCTCAACAGTAGCGTCACTCTTGCTGGCTGCCAACTCATGGGCTGCCAACTCTCAGAATGCGTTCACACCAACCCCCATCGACAGTTTGAAGACCCACGAACTGCAAGGCGTGGAAGTGGTGTCCACACGTGCCGGCAAGAAAACGCCGGTGGCATATACTGACATTCGCAAAGAAGAAATCAAGGGCGTGAATCTGGGAAAGGACATTCCGCAGATACTATTGATGACCCCCTCGGTCACCATGTCGTCCGATGCAGGTACAGGCATCGGCTACACCGGCATTCACGTGCGTGGAACCGATCCTACCCGCATCAACATCACTGCCAACGGCATACCGATGAATGATGCAGAAAGTTCCCAACTCTACTGGGTCAACCTTGGTGATTTTGCCTCGAGCGTGGAAACCATGCAGATACAGCGCGGTGTAGGAACATCGACCAATGGTGCCGGTGCCTTTGGCGCCACCATCAATATGCAAACCGAAAACATCGGCATGAAGCCATACGGTGGCATCGACTTCTCTGCCGGCAGCTATGGTACCCACAAGGAAACCTTCCGTTTCTCCACCGGATTGCTCTCCAACCGTTGGGGCTTTCAAGGTCGGCTTTCCAACATTGCCTCCGACGGCTACATCAACAGGGCATCAACACGTTTGCAATCCTATTTCCTGCAGGGAGGTTACTTCGGTGACAACACCATCGTGAAGCTCATAACCTTCAACGGCAAAGAACGCACGTACATGGCATGGGACTATGCTTCCAAGGCAGATATGGAAAAGTATGGCAGAACCTACAACCCATCGGGTGCCTATACCGATGCCGAAGGAAATACCGCTTACTACAAAGACCAAACCGACAACTATCATCAACAGCACTATCAGCTCATCCTCAATCAAAAGCTGAACCGAGCATGGAATCTCAATGCCGCCATTCACTACACCCGCGGCGACGGCTATTACGAACAATACAAGACCCAACAGAAACTCTACAAATACCTGCTCGAGTCTACCTTGGGATCGAAGAGCGATCTCGTGAGAAGGAAGCTGATGGAAAACGACTTTTACGGCATCGTGGCATCGGTGAACTATGCACACGACAAGATGGCTGCCAACATCGGTGGTGCGTGGAATAAATATGACGGCGACCACTTCGGACGGGTTATATGGGTACGCAATTATTCCGGCAATATAGACCCGCTTCACCGATACTATGACAACAATGCCAAGAAGACCGACGGCAACATCTACGCCAAGATGAGCTATGACTTCATGCCGGGACTGACCGGTTATGCCGATTTGCAATACCGTCATGTGAATTATCGCATGAAAGGAAGCTCGCAAGAGTTCGACGGTGACAAAAACCAAATTCCTTTCGACCTCGACAAGTCCTACGACTTCTTCAATCCCAAGTTCGGCCTGCACTACACCTTCATGCCCCGACACACCGTATATGCGTCCTATGCCATAGCCCACAAAGAACCTACCCGCAACGACTTTGAAGACATGATGGCCGAATCGCGACAGGTTGTCCCGCAATCCGAACGCCTCAACGACCTCGAAATAGGCTACAAGTACACTGGAGAAATGTTCTCTGCCGGCATCAACTTCTACCACATGGCCTACGACAACCAGTTTGTCCTCACCGGTGCGCAAGACTCCAACGGCGAAATGGTGGCACGCAACATCAAGGATTCCTACCGCACGGGCGTGGAAGTCATGGCCGCCCTCCGTCCTTTCGAAGGCTTCACATGGGATATCAATGCCACTTGGAGCAAGAACAGGGCCAAGCACATGAACCTCACCGTGCTCGATCCCGAGACGTGGGCAGAGAAAACCGTTGACGTGGGCACCACACATCTGGCCTATTCGCCCGACTGGATTGTCAACAACCGCTTCAGCTACGAATATAAAGGATGGCAGGCATCGCTCACGTCCAAGTTCATCAGTGAACAATATATGACCAACTCCGACTTCAAAGGCTATACCGATATCGAAGACAACTACATCAGTGCCATGCTCGACAACATCTTCACCACCGACCTGTCGCTGTCATACACTTTCAGATGGCGCGGACTTAAAAGTGCAACGGTGGGCGTGACTGTCTACAACCTCTTCAATGCCAAGTACGAAAGCAACGGCAGCGCATCGATGAACTTTAAGGAGCAAGACGGCAAGATCATGGCATTCGGCAACTGGGACTTCTGGTCATGGTCCACCTACTCGGCACAGGCTCCCACCCACTTCCTCGCCCGATTGTCGCTCACTTTCTGATATAAGCCTTCGATACCTCAACATGGAACAATTCCTGAGCGAACACTGGCTCGACCTCACAACCACTCTGCTTGGACTGGCATACATCATCCTCGAATACAAGGCGAGCATCTGCCTGTGGTATGTGGCATTTGTCATGCAGGCATTGGGCATCGCACTTTATTACCAAAAAGGACTGTATGCCGATTGCGGCATGGAAATGTACTACATCGCCATGACCGTATATGGCTTCATGACATGGAAATTCGGACGCAAGCGGGGACAGAAGCAAAAAGGCGACCTGCCGGTCACGCACTTCAAACGCAGCCTCATCCTTCCATGGACCGCAGCCACTTGTGCCATTTGGGGTATCATATACTGGCTGCTTGTAACCTACACAGACTCCAATGTGCCGCTGGCTGACAGTTTCACGACAGCCCTCAGCTTTGTGGGCATGTGGGCTTTGGCACGCAAGTATCTCGAACAATGGCTCATCTGGATAGCGGTCGACATCGTTACCTGCATACTCTACTTTTATAAGGACATACCTTTCAAGGCGAGTCTTTATGCACTCTACATCGTCATAGCCGTCATGGGTTACTTCCGCTGGCGAAAGCTCATGCACCTTTCGGCAGTAAGCTGACCCCACGGCAATTCATTTTTCATTATCATGAAAGCCTTTTCGTGTGTCATGGAAGAGGTACATGCTGATGCCCGATCGGTTATATCGGCGATTCGCCGACAAATGGATCCGAACGGGCATCAGTCCGTTTGGGGATGAACACATGTGTCTGATTACATTAGGACAGGGGCCAGATAACGGGTGAGGAGGTATCCGCCACCTATCAGCCAGACATAAAGGAGTGAAGCGAGGAGGAAAGGTTTGTAGCCGGCTCGTTTGAACTTGTCGATACTGGTTTCGGCTCCGAGAGCTGTCATGGCCATGGTGAGCAGGAAGGTATCGAAAGTGTTGATGGCATCTGTCAGATTTGACGGCAAAAGATGCATGGAATTGAATCCGATGACAACGAGGAAGAGAAGAGCAAACCAAGGAATGTTGATTTTACGCTTCTGATCGGCAGGCTCGTCTGTGCCGATCCCTCTGCCCACGCAGTAGGTGATGATGAGCAAAACAGGCACCAGCATCATCACGCGTATCATCTTCACGATGACGGCAGTATCGCTCACGGTAGCACTCATGGCATTTCCGGCACCCACCACATGAGCCACCTCGTGCAGTGTAGAGCCGGTGTAGAGTCCCATCTGTTCGGGTGTGAAATGCAAGAATCCCATTCGGAACATGACAGGATAGAGAAACATGGAAATCGTACCGAAGATAACCACCGTTGCCACTGCCACTGCTGTTTTGTAGGGTTGAGGACGTATGGCTCCATCGACACCCAATACGGCAGCAGCTCCACAGATAGCACTGCCACATGCAGTAAGAAGAGCAATGCTGCGGTCGATTTTCAGCAGTCTGCCCAGAAAGATTCCCCAAAGTATCGTACCAGCCACAATAATGGTATCATTGATGATGGCAGGCAGTCCGACAAGGAACACATCCTGAAAAGTGAGTCTGAAGCCATATAAGATGATGCCCAGTCTCAATATTCGTTTTGAACAAAAGGCTATGCCGGGTACCCATGTTTCGGGCAGATTGTTTCTCAGGCTGTTGGCATAGAGCATTCCCAAGGCTATACCCACAATCATCGGACTCAGTGAGAGGGCTTTCACCCATGCCGTTTCGCCGATATAAAAAGCCGAAAATGAGAAAAGTGCGATGAGCAAGATGCCGTGCAGCATGCTACTCCGTTCGTTTGACAGTTTGATATTCATGATTTTGTTGCTTTACATGGATTGTTTTGACGCTTGCAAAGGTATTCAAGTTTGCCGAAAATAAAAACCAAAAGTTATATACATTATCTATAATCAATAACCAATAGTTATAACACGCGAGTTGTATCCATGCTTGTTTGTCTTGTCAGAAACTGTTTGAAAAGTTTGGCCGTACCTTCGGTTTCTCCTTGTTTTTCGACGATATGCAGGATTCGTTTCATCTTCACGCCTTTGATATTGACAATCCTGAATCGTCCGTCAGCAACTTCTTTGCCTACCGACGAAATGCTCACCATGCCGATACAATCAGCCTGCTCCACATAGTGCTTGATACCCTCTGTGCTGCCGATGTGCATTTCGATGTGCAAATCCGACAGAAGGATGCCCTTATTTGCCAAAACCGACTCAATCACATCGAGTGTACCCGAACCTTTTTCGCGCAGTACGATGGGCCGGTGTTTCAGATCGTCTATGGTCATGTCGGTTTCACACGGTCCATGTGTGTTGGCAATGATGACTATTTCATCGTTCAAAAACGGTGTGTATTTGAGATGCGGTTGCTTGATGATACCTTCCACCAGTCCGATGTCAATATGTCCTTTGACCAAGGCCGTTTCGATCTCACGCGAATTGCCGCTCATCAGAGTGATGCCGGTATCGCGATAAAGCGTCCGGAAGTCGGCCATGATGGGTGGAATGATGTACTGTGCAATGGTGGTACTCGCCCCGATGCGAAGTTCGCCCACTACTCTGTTTTGCAAAGCATGCATGTCGAAGTCCATTTTCCGATATGCTTCCATGATATGCCTGCTATGCCTGAAGAGTCTTTCGCCTGCTGTCGTAAGTTGTACCTGCTGACCGTTTCTGTCAAACAATCGACACTCATATTCACTTTCCAATTCGCGGATGTGCTTACTGATGGCAGGTTGGCTTACAAACAGTTCTCTGGCAGCCTGCGTAAAACTTAGATGCGTCGCCACGCTGTTGAAAACTTTCAGTCGGATATCAATCATGATGGGTTCTTGAAATGAGACAAACTGTCGATGTATCGGCAGCAAAGGTATCGCTTTTTGGCCAGAAAAGAAAAACCAAACGGAAGATATGCGCTGCCGGAAGTTCCGGCATCCCATCCGATTTGTAAACAATTACAATAGATAAGGTCTCTCATGAACAATTTGCCTTCATCGATATGGTGGCTCGCAGAAATCGAAAACCATCGAGATATTTTGTGTTTTAGAAATCTTTTTTTATATTTGCGACGGAATGAAAGCGCAGAATAATAGATTCTTCACAATTCAAAGAAACTATATCTCTTCGCGTCATAACATTCTATATGTATCATCTTAAAAACAATACTATCATGAAACAGAGAAGACTTTTTGCATTTTTGTTCGCAGTGTGTGCCCTGTTATGGGCGGGAAGCGTGTTTGCCGACGGCAAAATCAGGTTGGTTACCGGGCGGGAAATCGGGCAAAAGATCGAAATGGATATCCAGTCCGAGGGTGATTTCACCATCGAGGGGCTCGAAGGCAATGCCGTTCAGGGGCGTGGGTTATACACCGTCAAGTCCGAAGAAATTGTCATCAACGGCGACATTGTTACCTTTGCCTGTAATGACGGCGACTTGACAGAAATCGATGTAACCCAATGTCCCGGACTTGGTTCGCTACAAGTTCAGATCAACAAGCTCACGGCACTCGATGTCACCCAAAACAAAGACCTGCTGTATCTGTACTGCTCGTTCAACGAGATTACAGCCCTTGACATAAGCAAAAACACAAATCTCAGTATTCTGCAATGCCAGAGCAACAAAATCAAGACACTCGATGTGAGCCGAAACAAGGCATTGACCTCCCTCGACTGCGGTTTCAACCAACTGTCGTCGCTCGACGCTTCGAACCTCGACAAGTTGGAAGTGCTCTATTGCGACAAGAACGCATTGCAGACGCTGGATTGCGGACCGAACCTCGAATTGTCCGAACTCGATTGCGGAAGCAACCAACTCATCGAACTTGATGTTGCCCGCTACACCGCACTGACGGAATTGCACTGCGGCAACAACCAACTGCGGTCGCTCGAGGTTTCTGCCAATCGCAACCTCGTGAAGTTATACTGCGGCGGAAACGCACTGACCTCCATCAACATCGACAAAAATACTTCTTTGATGGAGTTCGACTGCGGTGTCAATCAAATCACGGAGTTGAACGTAAGCAAAAACACCCGACTCACGAGTTTGTATTGTGACAAAAACCTGATTCGCGGCGACAAGATGGATGCCTTCATCGCCTCATTGGCCGACCTCAGCAAAAAATCGTCCAAAGGCACCCTCTTCGTTTACAACAACACTGAGCAGAACGAAGGCAACGTATGTACCACCGAACAGGTGCAGGCCGCCGCGAAACGCGGATGGACAGCCAAGGAGCTGACAACCGAAGGATGGGTCGAGTATGCCGGCAGTAACCCGACAGGCATTGAATCGCTCGCCGACGCCACAAGCAGTCGCGTACAAGCTGTCTTCGATTTGGAAGGCCGACGGCATCATGGCGTGCAACGCGGTATGATGATCGTGCGAACAACCGACGGACAGACACGCAAAATGTTGGTTCCTTAATCTTTCCCATTCCTTTCGAGGTGGTACGGTGAAAACACTTCCATCACCATGCCACCTCGAAATCTACCCTCATCGTGTTACAGCGCGATTCTGAGATCTTACAAGAGCCACGGGCAGTTACATCATGTCCATGGCCTCATCACCATTGAAGGCCATGACACTCGTTGGGATAATAGACCAAATCGGTTCATTATAGCGTTTGGGTTTACAAGGACAACCCTAATTGATTTGCTCCTACTCCCCCTTTTTCTTTATCCATATCTGCACTATCTTTGTGAGCCTCGAACAGCCCACCAAAGCAAACAGACCGGATTTCGAAGACGAAATTCGGTCTGTTTGTGCCATCACGACAGATACGACATCAAAGGATATTGACCCTCCAAGTGACACCAACGTCCACCGCCGTGCGTTTGTCTACCAACACACCATTCGGATTTGTGTTTGTTCCGAAAGAGTAATTGAACGACGAATGAAGGCGGACATTCTTCTTTTTAAGGGGGAAATATTCTACGCCACCTCCCACGGCGGTCATCTCCGTTCCGTCAAGCACAGCCATGTCGGCATCGGTGCCGCTCTTATTGACATCGTAGGTCATCTTGGCAAAGACATTCACCTTGGGCGAAGGTTGGTATGCCAGCTTGCACATGAACGAGCAGTCGCGGAAGAAGAAGGCCTGCCCTTCGGCCGCACGGTTGATGACATCGACATCAAGTTGCAATCGGTTGTTGAGGTGAAACTTGCTGCCCAAGGCGATATAGTTGATGAATTTGCCCGGTGCATACTCCATGAGGTTCACCGACCAGATGGGTTCGAAGAAACCGTGACGGCCAAACCATACCAAGTTATAGGCATACATATCCGCTCCTTTATTGTTTTGCTGCATGTAACTCTTCCTGAAAGGACTTTCGCAAAGTTGAAAAGACACCTTGTCAGAACCCGAAAGGGTGTTGTAGCTCACGATACCACCCCACTCATAGCAAGGGAAGTTGTAAGTGAATTCCGAGAGATGGTACACGTCTATCGGTGCCGGCTCGAGATCCCAGCCGCCCACATAGACAATTTGCTTGCCGGCCATCAGACTCCAATGCGGTGTGGCTTGGTAGTCCAGATACACCCAGTCGGTGGCATCAAAGAACGAGCGGTCCTTGTTGATACCGCTCAATCGTTGCCTATAGCCGTATGACAGTTCGGGAGTTATCTTGCCTTTGAGAATGACATTCATGACATTTCCTTTGAATCCGCAATCCTCCTTGCGGGTTTCTCCGTCCACATAGGTACGTTTGTAATCTTGTCTGATTTCAAAATCGAGTTTCGGTCGATAGTTTTCTTGTGCCATCACTGTCGTGCAACACCATGCCGACAAGAGCAAACAGGTTTTGATTTTCATGGTAAGATATTTAAGCTGTAATAGATTTGTTGTTCGCGGGTTGATTTTCGACGGCATCGAAGTATCGCTCTCGGGCAGCATAGGCCTTGTCCGGATGGCCGGAAGCCTGTAGTCCGGTCCGTCATGTCCTCATCGGTGAACGGTCATCTGTGTTTTTTGTTCCACAAACCATACACCTCGCTCACTGTATCGGCGGTGACGAAGGTCGACAAATTGTGTTCGTCGATGTAGCCGATGAGTTTGGCAAACTCTTCACGGGTGAGCAAAATCTCCAGTTGCATCTTGGATTCGTTGGTGTACCCCCCGATGACTTCATGCATGGTGATACCTCTTCTGAGTTCCTTGACCACATATTCTTGGATGACGGCATAGTCCTTCGTGACAATGAAGACACGTGTCTTGGAGTTGATGCCTATCATGAAATGATTCAAGATCAATCCGTTCAACCATGTTCCTATCAAACCGATAATGACCAGATCGACGCTGTTGATGGCAAAAGCCGTACAACAAATGAGTCCGCCGGCTATCGTTACAGCTGTTCCGAGGTTGATATTGAGATACTTATTGATAATCTTTGCCAAGATGTCCAAGCCACCTGTCGAGGCATTGATGCTGAACAAAATGCTCTGCGAAGCACTGAGAATGATGACGAAACAGAGCAGGTCGAACCACGGGTTGGCAATCATCTGCCCTCCCACCGATACGGCAAAAAGTGACTGGCTCATGGGAAAAACCAGCGCAAGGAAGTCGATCATCGGTCCCAGAATGAGTGCCGTGTAAACGGTCTTGGCTCCAAATTCGTTACCGATAAGCAAGAAAGAGAGAATGAGTAGGATGGAGTTGATCACGAAAATGACCGTACCGGTCGTCACAAATGGCAACAGTTGAGAGATAACGAGCGAAAGACCGGTTATCGAACCTACGATGAGTTTGCTCGGAATCAAGAAAAAATAAATACCAAGAGCAGCTACAAACATGCCCAGAGTCATGATAAGAAGCTCAACCCAAAATTTTTTTGTCTTCACTACCTGTGATGCGGTGGTGCCGAAGTTTTTCACTTTTTCTGCAACAGGGACGTTGTGGAGTTGTTTTTTGTCCATAGTTATCGATTTAAAGATTTATAGATCATCAGTTACTAAAACGCGTTTGTAAGTGGTGTAACAGCTTTGTCGGCCGTCCATCTTTCCTCTTCTGTGATGAAGACTTCGGGATGGTGGTCACAAAACTGTTTGGTACCGGTGTGTTTCCTGTGCTTTTTATTCTGTTTGATCCATTTCTTTGCCAAGACCCGACAGTCAGATGGCATTTGTTTTTCATTGCAGTTCATTCGTCCAAAACCGTGCTTTGCCTTGTCGGCCGCCATCGATTTTGTCAAAATGGTATCAGTTCGTGTCCTTTGCGGGTGCAAAGGTAGACATTTATTTTTGAACTATCAGACATGAAATGAAAAATATATCATTCTGACAGTTTTTGTTTCCCGGTGTTTTCCGTCCGAAAAGATGCTGTTCCCTCTTCCGAATTATCTCGGAACGGTACTTTCTGCACTTTTGAACCCCAATCGGTCATCAGAACATTTCTTTCTGCAATTCATCCTGTTCCTGACACTTTCTGCCCGGTTTTGCCTTGATTGCCGACTCGCAATCACACAACCGCCCGGGGGTAAGATGCTCCGCGGCGGCATGTTCCCACAGACTAAAGGAAGACTTTCGGAATCATCTTCCGATTTTCAGGGGCGAGGACTGTGATCTTCTTCGGCAGTTCTGTTTGCCGGCATGTGCCACCCGGTTTCCCGACTGTGAACATTCTACGGAGATTCCGCCACGATCGATGAAGAAAAAAAGTGCAAACGATTGGCTTTCTATTGCACAAATCAAAGATTTTGACTATATTAGCATCGTCGGACAGCAGAAGCTTCCGGTTTTTGGACGAAAGATATTTACGGATCGATCGGGCAATATAAACGGCTGTCCGGGCGTTAATCAGAAAGCGTGCGGTCGATATTCCGCAGACGGATCACCTCCTTGCCGCGGAAAGGCTTGCACGAAATGCCGGCTGACAGGCATTCGGGTGCAGTCCGTCTCATCGACAGGCAACTCAAATCGTACATTGAAAAACAGGAAATATGAACCAACAGCATCATTTTTGTGTGATTTTGGCGGGCGGAAAAGGCAGAAGATTGTGGCCCTGCAGCAGAGAAAGACAACCAAAACAATTCTTGGATTTCTTCGGAACGGGCAGAACCTTGCTGCAACAAACCTTTGACCGAATGGCGAAAATCATACCTGCAGAGCAGATATTGGTATGTACCAACCAAGAATATCGCCACTATGTGGAAGAACAATTGCCGCAACTACCCCCTGACAACATCCTTGCCGAACCCATCCACCGCAACACTGCGCCGAGTGTGGCGTGGGCTTGCTTCAGGGTGTTGCGCACGGCAGGCGACGGTAATCTGGTGGTCGTTCCCTCCGACCAAGCCATCTTCGACGAGGAGAAGTTCAAGGCGAACATCCTGAAAGGACTGGACTTCGTCGATCAAGGAAACCGCTTGCTGGCAATGGGCATTGCCCCCACGCGTCCGGAAACGGGCTACGGATACATTCAGATGGGCGACAGTTCGGATGAGGAGGGACTCTTCAAGGTCAAGTCGTTTACCGAAAAACCCGAAGAAGAATTTGCGACACTGTTCATGAACAGCGGCGAATTTCTGTGGAACACGGGTATTTTCCTTTCCAGGGTCCGTTTTCTGTTGCAGAGTCTGCGCCGTAGTCTGCCGTCGGTGTTGCTGCCCTTGGAAAAATCCAACCAATCGCTGACCCTCGAAAAAGAACTTTCGTTCGTGAAAGAGAACTTCTCGCGCTATCCCAACCTGCCCATCGACTACGCCGTTTTGGAGAAAGCCGACAGCGGATATGTGATGAAGTGTGACTTCGGATGGGCTGATATGGGAACGTGGCTCTCCATCTATGAAGCCCGAAGCGACGGCAACGGCAACAACGTCGTACTCGACAGCAAAGTCATCATGGACGATTGCCGCGACAACATCGTCAAGATTCCGCAAGGCAAAATCGCCATTCTCAACGGACTCGACGGTTATGTCGTGGCCGAGAAAGACAATGTATTGCTCATTTGCAAGAAAAACGATTCGCCTTCACTCATCCGCCGTTACATCAACGACTCGCGCATAGAAGATTTCGATGCCGATTTCAGATGACCATTCGCCGGCATCTTATTTTGCGCCGAATGTGACCGAAGTGGCATTTTCACCTCTCCGTCCTCATCATCTTCTGCCGTTTATGAGAATGACGGGATATAATCGACAGCCTGTCTGTCGATTTTTTTTGCTCTTGTTCTGCCATGCTTCGCCCATTCTGCAATCCATCTGCCCGACAATCAAGCGAAACCGGCTCGGCCCTCATGTCCGATTGGGGGAAAAAAAAAGGGACTAACTTCGCAGTCGGTCCCGATTTGTCATACAAAAACATTATGAATACTTTTCTGTCTGGTGAACTAATAAATGAACATGGCTTCAATACCATAAAAAATGGGGGTACCATCCTATTCAGACGGCACAATCTTGCGGTTTGCACTTACGCTCGCAATAGCGTTCGCACTGGGCACAAATGTCATAGCCCAGCATGGCTCCGAGGATGAAATCTTCCTCGGGTGTGAGACGGTTGAGAGGCTTGTCGACCATCATCCGTATGGTCTCGATACATTCCGGCTTTCCAAAAAACAAGTTCATGCGTTCACCTTTGCCCACCGGCTGAAGCAAATAGGCGATATGCTGGCTTTCTATGCGCTGAATAATGGCCTTCGTGTAACGGTTGTTGAAAGTAAACAAAATCATTCTTCTCACACCCTTCTTATATTCGTAGATGTGATTCATGAACACTTTGAGTACACCGGCAGCATGGCTTGCCTCACCGGATTGGGCATAGATGGACATGATTTCTGACATGGTTTCGGACTTGTTTGTAAGTTGCCTGCCGCCCGAAACGACCTTCACTTCATGCTTGAAGAAACGTCATGGGTGTCGGTTCGTGTCGGAAGGCACGGCAACCGTCATAAATGAAATGGGATTGGAACTGCAGCTCGGCGTGCCGACAATCATCAGTCGTTCATGATGAGACTTGCGTCATAACGCCGGAGTCAGCTGAGCCGTCCAGCTGTCGATGCGTGCTTCGGTCTTGTCGCTTTCATTGATGTCGTCGAGCGGCAGGCCGATGAACTTTCCGTCAACCACAGCTTCGGAGTCATCGAAGGTGTAACCGTCAACCGACACTTCACCGATGGTTGATGCGCCACCTGCCTTGGCGGCATCGTAGAGCGCACGCATGGCACTGCAGAAAGTATCGCCATAAGATTCGCTGTCGCCGCAGCCGAAGACGGCGACCGTCTTTCCGCCGGCACTGTCTTTCAAAAGGTCGATTTTATCATACCAGTCATCCTGCAATTCGCCTGCCCCCCAAGTGGAAGTGCCGACAATGAGATTTTCGTATGCCGACAAATCGTCGGATGTTGCGTTGCTGACATCTATTGCTTTTGTTCCGAGCTTGGAAGCAATTTTTTCTGCTATGGCTTGGCAGGTTCCTGTCGAAGAACCATAAATAACGATGGTACTTTTCATGTTTGTCTGTTGTTTTGTTTGTGATGGCAAAGGTAGCGACATTCCACATGCCCGGCAATACCTACAAATTGGGATTTTGAAAAATGGCTTTTCCCGAAGGCATCATCTTCCTGTGTCGTGTCGATTGCCATCGTATCGAAGCCTAAAATCATTATGCTTGCAAGCATTTGAGATATAGAACGTTATGAATCTTACGACAGAGAGTGCTGCGAAACCTGTGCTTTCATCACATGAAAGGGCAGGTTTCGGCAGGCAATTCGTCTCCTTTTGCACCACGAAAGGGCAGGTCTTGCCAAACGATGCTTCGACAACCGGAGTTCAATTCTCCGACACTGTCTTTGAAAATCATCCGCAAAGGTATGCCGGGAATGCCCTTGCCGGCATCGGCCGGATGAGACAAAGTCGATGACGAGCTTGTCGATGACCATAAAAACCAAGGTAAAAACTTTGACCGTTCCCGGAGAGAACAGACACCTTTTGACTGACAGAAAACTTGTTCTGACCATCAATGGTCAGATGACCGAAGGACAACTATATATAAAAAGGATATGAAAAAGAAGATTTTATCGGTTGTCATGATGGTTTTCATGACAACGGTCATGCAGGCACAGCGCGGCGGCCACATCGAAACCACGCGATCGCGGCATTTCGTCAATGATCGAAACGGCAGGAAATGGCACACCGGCGGTCGAAGTATGGGCGCACCGGTGGGATTCAGCTCGAAATTCTACATTCTGATGATGGGCACAGTTGGTATTACACCTACGACATGAATGGCCGCAAAAGACACACTTTTTCGGTGTCGGCCGTGGGCGAAGTGGTGTCGGTGAGCGGTGACACGTTTACGAGTCGCAAAGGTTCGTGGATATATACGTGGACCAAAGAGGATCGAAAAATCAACACAAGACCGACAAAGTGAGTGCGGCTATTGCCCGCCAAGTAGCGTGAAGTAGTCGATGACGGCATCCCACGTCTTGAATTCGTCGCTGCCAAACTCGATGAGTGTATTGACGAAGCTCTCTTCCGGGCTGCGGTCGATGATGTAATCTCCTATCAGAAGGTGTTTTTGGTTGGTGAAGATGACATGATTCCACGTTGGAGCATCGAAATACCGGAAGATCCACGCCATCGTTTCTTCCATCCCGGCCGGATTTGTGGAGAGCGATGGTGCCACGAAATACACCTCATAGTGTTCCAACAACATGCCGAACGCCTTTTGCGAACTGCCTTCGGGCTTGTCGAAATTGCCACGCAGGCAATTGATGTGCAGGTAAACGATGGGACGTTTGCGGTTCTCCTGTCGGTCGTCGACCCATCTGATGACGGGCAGGACGGCGTGCATGAATGATCGGTCATTCATGCGATGACCGCCATGAAAGCGGATGGCTTGCGGATAGTGTCCTGCAAAAAGGTCGTAGGTGTGTACCGTGTCGTCCTCGTCGCCGAAGAGTCCGTAGACCCGCTTTTGCTCTTCGGGGTTCACTTCGGTGAAACACGATTGGGTGACGGCGGCATATTCTTTTACCAAGGCCTTGTTGACAAGAAACTCCTGCACGCCGTCTTTGCGCGGATTCTGGTATGCCTGTGCCCCTATCATGCCGTGTTCTTTCATCGTTTCGCCCATTTCAAAAGCCGGATTGACCAATATTCGGTCAAAACCATGCAGCATTTCGGTGTACATTCCTCCCATCGACGTGCCCAAAATCAGGTCGGGCTTCTCGCTTTCGGTCAAGGCATGGAGCAGGTTCATGGCTTCTTGCGGATGCAACGGAAGGTCTTCGGCGATGATGGTTGCCGACGGTAACATTTCGCGCAGGCGACCGACGGTTCCCGATTGGGCCGAAGAGCCGAATCCGTGAACGTACATCAGCTTCTTTCCTTGCAGGAGATCGGGGTATCGGGGAAGTTGAAAGGGATGGGTGTTCATGAGGATCGGAGCGTTGAAGAATGGTGAAGAAATGCCCGAAAAGGCAACCGTGAACCGAAAACGGTTGCACGGGCAGTGGGTGACAAACCATCCTTCTTCCTCAACTTGCGGGTGTCAAGAAAGGAGAATGGTAGGGAATTTGGGTGTAAAACGATAAGGGCCGGATCCGGACGAAGGTTCAGAGGCGGGTGAATTCCTGATAGATCTTGTCGGCCAACTGCTTCATTTCGTCTTCGGGCAGCGACAGCTTCGGGTTTGAAAATCTCATGTCGCGCTCCGATTGCATCGGGATGAGGTGGATATGGGCGTGGGGAACCTCAAGACCGAGTACGGCTTGACCTACCTTGATGCACGGAACGGCACGTTTAAGAGCGGTGGCAACCTTCTTGGCAAAGATTTGAAACTCGCCGATTTCGTCGTCTTCCATGTCGAAAATATAGTCCACTTCACGTCGCGGAATGACCAATGTATGACCTTTGGCAACGGGGTTGATGTCGAGAAAGGCATAAAATTTGTCGCTTTCCGCACACTTGTAGCTGGGTATTTCGCCTGTGGCGATCTTGGAAAAAATGCTCATGGTAGTAATGGTTTGTACAGTTTGATGTAAAGATTGGGCAGCCGGTGAGATGGATCGTGGCTGCATCAGGGGGCGATGAAATGTCTTGTCAGAGCGAAATCTTGTCGATGCGCAAATGAAGGACACCGGCGGGAATCTTGATTTCCACTTCGTCGCCCACCTTTTTGTTGAGCAATCCCTGCGCGATAGGGGTCTTGATGGAAATCTTTCCTTCACGGAGGTTGGCTTCGTTTTCGCTCACAATGGTGTAGCTCATCTTGCCTTGTGTCTTCAGATTGGTCATTTCTACCTTCGACATGATCTGTACCATCTCGGTACTGAGGCGCGATGTGTCCACGATTTTTGCTTCGGCGATGGTGAGCTTCATCCGGTTGATTTTGTCTTCCAAGTGCGCTTGGGCTTCACGGGCGGCTTCATACTCGGAGTTCTCGCTCAAATCGCCTTTATCTCTTGCTTCGGCTATGGCAGCGGTCACCTTCGGCCGCTCCACAGATTCTAATTGTTGAAGTTCGGCTAAGAGGTTATCGTAGCCTTCTTGTGACATATATGCCATAATGTTTCGTTTTTGATGATTCTTATTTTGTGTAAGATGCAAAAAAGAAAGAACCCCGACATCGTTGCAGGTGCCGGAATCCCTATGATTGTTTTCTGCTTTATTTTTAGTATTAAAGTTTTGCAAAGATAACCATTCTTTTCCGAACATACAATTTTTTAAGGTCAAAACTCATTATTTTCGATATTTATTTTTTACTTTTGCACGATAAATCCAAATCTAATGACTAAACAAATTATGTTGCCTTCAAAAGAAAGAGAAGCCATCATCGACCTCATTCATCGGCAGGTTGTCCCGGCTATCGGTTGTACCGAGCCAATGGCAGTTGCCCTATGTGTGGCCAAGGCTGCAGAAATTTTAGGAAAACGCCCGGAGAGAATAGACTTGAGCTTGAGCGGAAACATTCTTAAAAACGCCATGGGAGTGGGCATCCCCGGAACCGGTATGATCGGTCTTCCCATCGCAATCGCCTTGGGGGCTATCATCGGAAAATCCGAATACATGCTCGAAGTGTTGAGGGAATGTACGCCCGAGGCGGTGGAACGTGGCAAGGAATATATCGCCGAAGACCGCATTCACATTGCATACGAAAAGGAAGACCCCGACAAATTGTACATCAAAGTATGCTGCTATGCCGATAATCACGAGTCGGAAGCTGTCATCAGAACCACGCACACCAACTTTATTTATCTGCGTCGTGACCAAGAAGTGCTCCTCGACAATACCCGGCTGAAAGCCGAAACGGCTGCATCCGAAAACGCATTACAGCTCACCATGCGCAAGGTGTACGACTTTGCCACCACAAGTCCCGTTGAAGAACTGGACTTTATCCTCGAAGCCAAACGGCTCAATGAAGCCGTTTCGGAAGAAGGATTGAAAGGCAACTTCGGACATCGCATCGGCAAAACCGTTTCTTCTGCCATCGGAAGAGGCGTGATGGGCGATGGCATCATGGCGAAGGTCATTTCCAAGACCGGTGCTGCCTGCGATGCAAGGATGGCAGGTGCCATGCTTCCCGTGATGAGCAACAGCGGAAGTGGTAACCAGGGCATCTGCGCAACCATGCCCGTTGTGGTCTTTGCTGCCGAAAACAACAACTCCGAGGAGGAACTCATACGAGCCCTTATACTCAGTAATCTCACCGCCATCTACATCAAACAGAGTCTGGGGCCTCTCTCTGCACTCTGCGGATGTGTCGTTGCCGGCACGGGAAGCAGCGTCGGAATCACTTATCTCATGGGAGGAAACTACGACCAAGTCACCTATACCGTGAAGAACATGGTCGCCAACCTCACTGGAATGATATGCGACGGAGCCAAACCCAGCTGCGCCTTCAAAATATCGACCGGCGTCGGTACCGGCGTGATGAGTGCCATGATGGCAATGCAACAACGATATGTCACATCGGTGGAAGGCATCATTGACGATGATGTCGACCGGTGTATACGTAACCTGACCACCATCGGCAAGGACGGAATGAACGAAACCGACCGCAGAGTATTGGAAATCATGACTGACAAAACAAAATAATAAACGAACCATACATCTATGAACAAAATCAAACTTACGTGGCTATCACTATTTCTTCTTTTGCTCAACACATCTGTGATGGCACAGGGTGGAATGCCCGTTCGCTTCAGTGTGCAACAAAAACAAACAGCCCCCGATGAGGTGGAAGTCGTCTTCACCGGTAAAATCGACAACGGATGGCACGTCTATTCGATGGGACTGCCCGACGGAGGCCCCACGTCTGCCCGTCTGACAACCGAAAAAGCCGAAGGTGCCAAGCCCGTTGGCAAACTCATTGCCCGAGGAAAGGAAATCTCCGAGTTCGATAAGGTATTTGAGATGAAGCTCCGTTACTTCGAACATCAGGTGGCTTTCGTACAGAAATACAAGATTACAGGTAAGACATACCGCATCAAAGGCTTCTTGGAATTTGGTGCCTGCAACGACGAAAACTGTATGCCTCCCACCCAAGTGGAATTCAATTACAACGGCAAAGGTCCGGAAGATGCACCCGAAGCCAAGGAAGAGAATGTCGATTCCATACCGGCTCTTCCCGTAACCGATACTGTTGCCAAGACCGATTCGGCAGCCGCTGCGCCCGTTTCAATCGGTGACATCAAAGGCGACTGGTGGAAACCGGTCATACAAGTGCAACAGCAACTTGATGGAGGTAAGGAAGCCAACCATTCATGGCTTTACATCTTTATTATGGGATTCCTCGGCGGACTCCTCGCCTTGTTCACTCCTTGCGTGTGGCCTATCATTCCCATGACGGTAAGTTTCTTCCTCAAACGCTCCAAAGACAAGAAGAAAGGTATCAAGGATGCCATCACCTACGGTATTTCCATTGTCGTCATTTACCTCACGCTCGGCGTGTTGATCACGGCAATCTTCGGTGCCGACACTTTGAACAACCTTGCAACGAATGCTGTTTTCAACATTCTCTTCTTCCTTCTGCTGGTCGTTTTCGCCCTGTCTTTCTTCGGATGGTTTGAACTTCGCCTGCCTTCTTCGTGGGCAAACAAGGTCGATTCGAAAGCAACCAACACGAGCGGCTTGCTGTCCATATTCCTAATGGCATTCACTTTGGCATTGGTGTCTTTCTCCTGTACGGCTCCCATCGTCGGATTGCTGCTCGTTCAGGCATCCACCTCGGGCAACTGGCTCGGTCCGGCATTCGGAATGTTTGGTTTTGCCATCGCTTTGGCCTTGCCTTTCACCCTCTTTGCCCTCTTCCCCGCATGGCTGAAGCAAGCCCCGAAGTCAGGAAGCTGGATGAATACTATCAAGATTGTCCTTGGTTTCATCGAACTTGCATTTGCCTTGAAGTTCTTCTCTGTTGCCGACTTGGCTTACGGATGGCGTTTGCTCGACCGTGAAGTATTCTTGAGTTTATGGATTGTCATCTTCGGCTTGCTCGGCCTTTACCTCATCGGTAAGCTCAAATTCCAAAGCGACGGTGACGACCTGAAGCCCATGCCCGTACTCTGCATCATGATGGGATTGGTGTCTTTGGCTTTCTCCATCTATATGATTCCCGGTCTTTGGGGGGCTCCGTGTAAGGCTGTCAGTGCCTTTGCACCGCCCATCATGACACAAGATTTCAACATCAACAACAAGGAAGTGCATGCCAAATATCTCGATTATGATGAAGGTATGGCTGCGGCTGCCGCACAAGGCAAGCCTGTATTGGTGGACTTCACCGGCCACGGATGTGTCAATTGTCGCAAGATGGAAGCTGCCGTGTGGACCGATCCGTCTGTAGCCGACCGTCTGACGAAAGATTATGTACTCATTTCTCTCTATGTGGACGACAAGCGACCGCTCGACAAACCTGTCGAAGTGACTTATAATGGTAAGACTCGCACCTTGCGTACCATTGGTGATAAGTGGAGCTACCTTGAGGAAATGAAGTTCGGACAGCTCACCCAGCCACTCTATGTGACACTCGACAACGAAGGAAATCCCCTCGGCAAGTCGTTCAGCTACAAAGAAGACGTGCCTGCTTATATGGACTTCCTCAATGAAGGATTGGACAATTATCGTAAGAAATGACATGTCTACTTGACATAAGTCAAGAAAAGAAAGACAAGAACATATTTCTTGGCTGAAAACTTTACACGATGCAAATGATTATTTATCTTTGCATCGTGTTTTTCATAGTATTAGATTTAAGGTTAAAGAAGATTGGGACTCAGCGGAGTCCTTTTTTTTATGCCTATTTGTTTCGGCATGTTTCCAAGTCGCTTGTTTGGGGTTGAAGAGATGATTGCTGTCGATCTTGTTGATTTGTTCTCCTGCTTTTTCGCTTTTAGGTGGCATATTTGTAACCGGTAACCGTGTATTCGATAGCACGCGGTGGTAGATTTGGTAGTCGGCTCATTCGTTTCATATACCTATACCGGCCATAAAACCGATTTTTCCTGCCGATAATCCAAATCGGTCATAAGAGAGTTTTGTCCTATGTTTCATGTTACTGATAGTACTTTCCGAGCAGACATCGTTCGTTTGCCGACATCTTGGTTGCCGGTTTTCCCTGTCGCAGCCTGTTATACCTGCAATATACCGAACCGTAACTTTGCTCGACTATCATACAAAACCGACCCTGACTCTTATGACCGATTTGGCATGAAGATCCATGACCCGCCGAAGATCATTTCATGACCTTGACAGTTTTACCGTCAGAGCGGCGGATGATGTTCAGTCCGTGGCGAGTGTCATTCAGACGGTTGCCTTGGATGTCGTAAATGACGGCAGTGCCCAGTTGCGCTGTCAGACAGTTGCCGGCAATCGATGTGGGCTCGCTTCCGGAATATTCCTCCCAGTCTGCCGATGACGGGTTGTACCATTTCACGCCCCAGTTTTTGGCTTTTGCCGTTTTCACTTGCTCGGTGGTACACACATTGCCGTTTTCTTTTTCCTCATTATATACGTAGAAGAAGCCGGGATATTCAGCTTCGCTCAGATCGGGCAGAGCCTCCACGATGGCGGTCATCTCGTTGTCGCGGATCATGTTTTGGTCGATGCTGACATCTTCGAGCATCTTATTTTGACTGATATCGAGCTTTTTGAGGTTGTTGGAGTTGCACCAGAGTGAAACCAGTTTGGTGTTTCGGGTCACGTCGAGGACATCCAGCTTCATGCCATAGCAATAAAGCGTCGACAAATTGACAAGTGTCGATACGTCGAGGGAGGCAATGGGATTGTAGTTACAAGCCAGATAGGTGAGTTTCGTGTTGTTTTTCACATCCAGCGTGGTGATTCTGTTGTTTTGACACCACAGTTCCTGCAATTCCTTGTTGGCAGTCACGTCGAGTGATTCAATGACGTTGGTTCCGCAAAACAGTTTCTTGAGTTTGGTGTTCTTGCTCACATCGATGGTCTTCACCGAATTTTGCGGAAACTGAAGATTCGCCAATTCCGGATTTTTGCTCACGTCGAGCGTGGTGAGATTGTTGTTGTAGCAGGTCAGTTGCGTCAGGTTGGGCAGCGTGGTGACATCGATGGCAGTCAGCTCGTTCTCGTTACAACTGACGAAAGTGATGTCGCCTTCGAAAGTAACTTCCTGACCTTCCAATTTGAAGCTGCATTTCTCTCCGTTGACAAATGTTCCTTTGGCACCTTTAACGGTGACATCTCCATTGGCTTTGAGCCTGATTTCCAATTTGTCGCCTGTAGCTTTCTGTGTTTTGATGGTCAACTGTTGTGCATTTGTCTGTGCTGCACAAAATGGCATCAGGGCAACCAATGCCAATCCGAGTACATGTTTTTTCATGTTGATTGATGGTTTTTTGACCCGCTTTCTTTGTCCGAAAGGGGTGGTAAGTGATGAGGAACTGCTTGATGCGAAGTCGGTCGACGGGAGAGTTCCCGTTATCGCCATCGACGACGTTCTTGTATTTCGATTTTGGGTGCTTACATTTGGGCTATATATATTTATGGTTGAAAAGACGGAGATTTTATTTTTATTATGGCAAATATAGTAAATTATATAAAACAAAACAAGCATTCTCCTTAAATATCTGAGTATTTTAATTGTTTTTTCTGCTTATCGCTCTTTTTATTTTTAATTCCTATAAGATATTTTATTCCTTATCGGACTCTGACTGTCGATTGGGAGTCAAGCCATCGTTCGAACATCCCAAAATAAAACCGGCCCTTTTATCCTCCAGAAGTTGCCCTTTTGTCTGACAAGACCTGTCCTTTTACCCATCAAAACCTGCCCTTTTGAAAATCCACCATCAACAAGCCATTAATCCGTTTATCATCAATTACTTGACAAATCACTCCGTTTTGTATGTGAAAATCGGATCTTTGACAGGGCATTCGGCTGTCGGACCGCACCGCCAACATCTTCTTTCGTGTAGATGTCGGTTCCCGAAAGCCGTTCGGTTATCAAGAATCAAAATCCCGTTTTTCTTCACCCGAGACCCATCGAATGAGTTTTGAATCCCAATCGGTTATCAGATTTCGGACCGGTATCGTTTGATTGTCGAGCAATTTGATTGTCGGTTTGTTACAGGCGTATCGGGTTACGGCAAAACAAACCGGCAATCAAATGCCGGCAAGCGGACAAAATCGGACGGGAAGTGCCACGAATGGCATGAAATGTAGAATCAAACGCTTTCATGGCCGATTCGGGTTGAATGGAACAAGAAAAACATAGAATCCGTACGTGCCGACAAAGAAAACCGACAAACAACGACGAATGTCGGAGAAAACCATTATCTTTGCAGAAACAATGCGGCATCTCAACAATTCAAGCAAACTTGATTGTATTCGATTTGCAACTGCCTTGCAAACGCAAAGGTCGGCAGAAAAGCAAATCAACGATGCTTCGACCGAAACAAACCAACCATCGTCACGGACCGATTACGCTCACGCATGAACCATCTATCACGCACACTGTCCGTCATAGGACGTTTCAAATACCTCATCACCATCGTGTTGGGCATCGCATTGGTGGGCTTCATTGACGAGAACAGCTTCAAAAAACGCATCGAATACTACTACACCATCAAAGACCTGAAGAAAGAAATCGGCCACTATCAAGCCATCTATGCACGCGATTCGGCACAGCTGGTCGAACTGTCCCGCTATCCGGGTGCCATGACCAAAATCGCCCGGGAACGCTATATGATGAAAACCGACGACGAAGACATCTTCGTCTTGAGTGACGATGCCGCACAAACCGGAATTCAAAATGAAACAACTAACTAAGTTCCAATCTGCACTTTTCCTCATCGGGGGTATTCTTCTGGTCGTGGGAACAGGTTTATATGTATTCCAAATCGTTCAACATGTGGCTTGTTGGATCGGGCTTGCCGGTGCGTTATTGTTTGCCTTCATGCAGCTCATGCAACGCTATGAAGGATCGGATTTCGTGGTGCGCCGCCTGCGCCGCATCGTACTTCTTTCCGACTTTCTGTTCGTCATTTCGGGCTTTCTGATGGTCGAGTCGCAATACAGATTTCTGCTTCCTTTCTTCGACAACATGACAGTTTACATACAATATATATATAACAAGTGGATCATCACACTCCTGATAGCTGCCATTTTGCAGTTATACACCGGGCATAGACTGTCGAACGAACTGAAGAAAGAAAATAAACGCTAAAAGCAAAATCATTGTATTAAATAGGATGAATTTATTTTTCTCATTCGATTATGTGTTGTATTTTTGCTTCATGAATCCGACAATCATGATATGAAGATCGTACTTTACTCTCTGTTTCTATTGGTAACCATCGCCTCCTGCTCAGGTTCTTACAACATACAAGGGACATCCAATCTGTCCAATCTCGACGGGCAGATGCTCTATCTGAAGGTTGTCAAAGACCAGACAATGAAAAATCTGGACTCCTGCGATGTGCTTCACGGACAGTTTTCGTTCGCCGGCAACATCGACTCGGTCAAGATGGCAAGCCTTTACGTGAACGAAGAGAACATGATGCCCATCGTTCTGGAAAGCGGAGAAATCACGATTCAGATCACACAAACCCAACAAACAGTCAGCGGAACACCACTAAACGACAAGCTGTTCGCCTTCCTGAAAAGCTACGATCAACTGCAAAACCAATCCTACGAACTCGTACACAAACACGATATTGCCATCATGGACGGCAGCAACATGGATATCGTGAACCGCCAACTCAGCGAAGAATATATCCTGATCAACGAAAGACTCGACAAACTCGTGACCACGTTCATCACCGACAACTTCGACAACGTATTGGGACCGGGCGTCTTCATGATGGTAACCAACGGCTATCCCTACCCTGTCTTCACCCCGTGGATAGACGACATCATGAGTCGTGCAACCAAAACATTCAAGAACGACCCCTACGTCAAAGCCTATGTTGAAGAGGCCAAGCGCATACAGAACATCCAAAACGGACTCGAAGATCCGTCGATGCCTCCCAAGAACACCACTTTTACGCCACCGCCACCACCCGAAAACATGGAACGACAGGTTCCCGATGCCTCTTCGGTGGCAGACATTCCGCAACGGGAAAACACTGATCCAAGCACCATAAGATGAAAACACTGATATCCGATGCCATCATTGTCAACGAGGGACGAGCCGTGAGAGGTTCGGTTTTGATCGATAACGAGTACATCACGGATATCTTCGAGGGCGTCACCCTGCCCGACATCGCGCACGACCGGCTCATCGATGCCGGCGGCAACTATCTTCTACCGGGTCTGATCGACACCCACGTTCATTTTCGCGAGCCGGGCATCACAACCAAAGCCACCATCGAAAGCGAGAGCAAAGCGGCAGCATTCGGTGGCGTCACGTCGTTCTTCGACATGCCCAACACCAGCCCGCAAACCACCAATCCCGATGCTTGGCAGCAGAAATGCGACATTGCCCGGGCATCAAGTCACATCAATTACGCTTTCTTTTTCGGTGCCACCAACAACAATATCGACTTGCTTTCGAGCCTCGACAAGCATGCCATTCCGGGCGTAAAGCTCTTCATGGGTGCTTCGACAGGTAATATGTTGGTTGACAGACTTCCGCTGCTTCGACGCATTTTCTCGACCGTCAAGCTGCCCCTCGTGACACATTGCGAGGACTCTGACGAGATCAACCGCAATATGCAACAGGCAAAGAAGTATCTCGGTGAAGACCCATCCATCGTCATGCACCCCCTGATTCGCTCCGAACAGGCCTGCCTGCGTTCCACCCGACTGGCGACAGAACTTGCAACCGAGTATGGAACAAGACTGCACATCGCACACATTTCGACAGCTGCCGAGCTGGAACTCCTCGCACACACGCCTTCCAACATCACCGCTGAAGCGGTCATCGCCCATTTATACTTCACCCACCACGACTACAACCGACTGCAGGCACTCATCAAGTGCAACCCTTCCATCAAAGGAGAGGAAGACCGAGAGGCACTGCGCAAGGGACTGACCAACGGTAGCATCCATACCATCGGCACCGATCATGCACCGCATCTGTGGAGCGAGAAGCAGGGAGGATGCAGCAAAGCGGCCTCAGGCATGCCGATGATACAGTTTTCCTTGGTCACTCTGCTTGAGCTGGTCGATGCGCATCATCTCACCATCGAACAACTGGTACAACTTGCCTGCCATAATCCGGCCTCGCTCTTTGCCGTCGACAGACGCGGTTTCATCCGCAAAGGCTACAAAGCCGACCTGACAATCGTCAGTCCCGACAAGCCTTGGAAAGTCACGACCGACATCATCAAGAGCAAATGCGGATGGAGTCCGATGACAGGACACACCTACCGATGGAAGGTGGAACACACATGGTGCAACGGCCATCATATCCTCAACAACGGCATTTTCGACGAAGAGAGCCGGGGCGAAGCGTTACGTTTTAGAAATTGATGCACCATGATTGCCCGTTACCTGATATTCTTTTTGTCGACCATTCTCATTCCCGACATCTATCTGTACCGGCGTTTCCGCCGACAAAATATGCCATTGGGCAAATGGACTTTCCGCGCATTGTGGTTTCTGCCCACCATTTTCCTGCTGCTCTACACCGGTTTTTTGTTCGTGCAGCCCGACTTTGAGCCAGCCGACCCGGCATGGCTCCACCGCTTTTTGTTCCTCTTTTGTTTTCTGGCCGTACCCAAAGCCATCGTTGCTTTGTTCTCGGTCGTAAGCCGCCTGGTGGCAAGACGATGGAAGAAAGGCAAACGTCCGGTGTTATTCTTCGGCTGTCTGGTTGCCGCCTTTGCCGTCTACGCCCTCATTTACGGTTCGACGATAGGATTTGAAAAACTGGAAATCAACCGCATCACTCTGCGCCATCCCGACCTGCCGGAGGCTTTTCGGGGCTATAAAATCGTTTTGTTCTCCGATGCACACGTGGGCAGTTACCGCGGTTCGCGTCAGTACATTCTGGCAAATGCCATCGAGGCCATCAACCGACAGCATCCCGATGCCATCGTCTTCACGGGCGACCTACAGAACCAACAGCCCTCCGAACTGACGGAACACAGCCACCTGCTTTCGTCATTGCGTGCCAAAGACGGTATTTATTCCGTACTCGGGAACCACGATTATGCCGACTATATCGATGCCGACAGTGCCACTGCCGCAGCCAACATCGCCAAGATGGCGGCCATGCAGAAAGATTTCGGCTGGACACTGCTCAACGACAGCCATCATACCATCCGTCGGGGAAATGACTCTTTGGTCATCGCCGGTATGCAGGATGAGGGCGAGAAAGAGCCTTTCGTTCGGGGCGACATCGGCAAAACCATGAAAAACATCGGTCCGAAAACCTTTGTCGTGCTGCTACAGCACGACCCCACGGCGTGGAGACGTACCATTCTGCCCCGTTCACACGCCCAACTGACACTCAGCGGGCACACCCACGGCGGACAGTTTGCCCTCTTCGGACTGTCACCGGGCAGCTTTCATTTCTCCGAGATCGCGGGACTCTACGAAGACAACCACCGCTTTCTTTATGTCACCAAAGGCTTGGGCGGACTCATTCCCTTCCGTTTCGGTGCCACGCCGGAAATCGTTGTCATCACGCTTGAACCGCAAAGACTCGCACAACCGAAAGAAAACATGTATCATTGATGTAAAAAATCAATTGCCATGAAGTATCTATACCGCATTTATCAAATCATTGTAGGCATCCCTCTGGGACTGTTGAGTACCATCCTGACGGCAGTAACGACGACTGTGGGATGCGCCATCGGCAACGGACACTTCTGGGGTTACTACCCCGGAAAGCTGTGGGGAAGGTTTCTTCTCCGTATGTTGCTGCTTCCGGTTCACATCGAAGGCAGGGAGAAACTGAGCAGAAAGCACTCTTATGTCTTCGTTGCCAACCACCAAGGTGCCTTCGACATCTTCCTGATTTACGGTTTTCTGGGACGCAACTTCAAGTGGATGATGAAACAGAGTCTGCGCAAAATGCCGTTCGTGGGTACCGCATGCCACTATGCCCACCACATCTTTGTGGACAAATCGAGTCCGGCGAAAGTGAAAGCCACCTACGACAAGGCACGCGAAGTGCTGAAAGAAGGCATGTCGCTCGTGGTTTTTCCCGAAGGGGCGCGCACCCGGGACGGCAATATGGGTACTTTCAAACGAGGTGCTTTCATGCTTGCCGACGAACTGCAACTGCCGATCGTACCTCTCACCATCAACGGATCGTTCGACGTATTGCCGCGTTCGCGTGACGGGAAATGGATAACATGGCATCCGTTGAAGCTCACCATCCACGACCCGATACCGCCTTACGGACAGGGAGCCGACAATGTCAGGAAGCTGATGGAGGTGAGCAGGGAGGTCATTTCGAGCAAACTCGACCGATAAGCCCCAATCGGTCATCAAGAAGTCATGCTGTCTGTTCTTGCGATACATGATACTTTCCAACCGATTTTCATGACCGACCGGAGATAAACAACCACAAAATGCCGGATTACTGTCTGTCATCCCATACAGAGAACCGCCCTTTCTGCCGACAGACACTACCACGAACCATCTTCATCGGTCAACGACATTCTTTTTCCAATCCAAGACTGGGCGACTTTTCATGCCTTCTTCCGTGAACAATTTGAGCATTTCAATATATGATCCCAATCGGTCATTAAACCCAAACCGGTCATGAGAGATTTTTGAAACCAAAGTATTATAAAAGCCTCCCATGGTCTGCCGAAACGCCAGCGGCCTACCAGGCATTTACAAGCATGCCGCCGTTCTCCGCACTGCGGGTAAACGCCACATCCTTCAACCCCAATCGGTCATTAGATTCCGAGTCGGTTTCGTCTGATGGCCGGCAGATGGATTGTCGGCTTGTTGCAGGCAGGCGGGCTAAGGCAGACAAAACGGACAGGCAAGATGCCGGACGGAAGACGAAACCGGACGGAAGCGTCATCAAGGGAATGGAAGGCGTGACTGGCTGGTGCTTTGGACTTTCTATTGATTAGCCCGCCATTCACAACAGGAAAAAGAAGCGTCAAGGCATCAAAAAAAAGAAGGACCTCCTTGTGGGGATCCTTCTGACGGATATGAGAGTCACAAACAAACCTGTTTTCTGCCCTACTCCATTATTGCCGGCGAACGGGTATCGGCAATGCCGCCTGAAACCTACAGGTGACGACCTGGGGGGCCCGGGGGCAATGTCCGGGCTGACATCAACGGCAAAGGGTGCAGCCTTCGCACTTGTTGAGCTGTCCGCGGAAACGCTTGTCGACCAACAGGTGCATACGGTCGCGCAGGGGAGTGAGTGACATTTGGTCGATGACCTCGTTGATAAACGCCACCTCAAGCAGGAGTTTGGCTTCTTTCTCGGAGATACCGCGCTGCCGCATGTAGAAAAGGGCGGCATCGTTGAGCTGTCCGACGGTGCTGCCGTGGTCGCACTTCACGTCGTCGGCATAGATTTCGAGCATGGGTTGCGAGTACATCCGTGCCTGCTTGGTGGTGCAGAGGTTTTGGTTGTTCTCGTGCGAGATGGTCTTCTGGGCATCCTTTCGGACCAATACCTTACCGGCAAACGCGCCGACGGCTTTCTCGTCGAGGACGTATTTGTAGAGTTCGTTGCTGGTGCAATGTCCCACTTTGTGGTCGATGAGGGTGTTGTTGTCCACATGTTGCTCGCGATCGGCAATGACACAGCCGTTCAGGACGCACTCCGCGCCCTCGCCTTCAAAGACCAGCTCGGTCCTGTTGCGGGTCACGCCGTTGTGGAGCGTGATGATATTGTGGTACACACGGCTGTCGGCTTGCTGGCTGATGTAGAGGTTACTGATGCGGATGTTCTTGTAATGGGTTTCCTCCATGCAGTAGAGTTCGAGCGAAGCATTCGCTCCGACAAATGCCTCGATGACCTGCGTGGTGAGGAAGCGGCGGTCGTCGGCAGCATGGTCGCAAAAGAGCAACTTGACTTCGGCTCCTTGTTCGACGACGATGAACACGCGCCGGTTGAGCATGAGGTCGACATCGGCACGCAAGATGTTGATGATCTGTATGGCACGTTCGCACACCACGTTCTTGGGGACATATACCACCAGTCCATCCTGCGCCATCATCGTGTTGAAAGCCGTGACGGCATCTTTGTCGGTATGTGCGAGAGTGCCATAGTGTTGCTCGAGAATGCCGGGATGGGTTTCGGCAAACGAGTTGATGGAATCGACGACAACACCTTCGGGCAGGGCGACGGTGGGTTGCACACGGGTATAAAAGGCATCGTTGACCACGAAGTATAGGGAGGTGCTGAGATTGGGAACGTCGCACTTGAAAGCATCATAGGGATTGACGGGTATGTGCAGGCGGTTGAGATTCAGGCCATATTCATAATCGAAGAGTGCCGGAATGTCGGTATAGCGATAGTTCTCGACTTTGCGCGTGGGAAAGCCCTGACGCTTGAAATCGTTGAAGGCACGGCGGCGCGGAGCGTTCATCGGCGAGCAGGCATGGTTGCAAATCAACGCTTCATTCTGCTCAAACAGTTCGATGTATTGCTCTTCGGGCATTCGGCTTTCTCCGTTTGGCGCTGCGGGAACCGGTTGTTGATGATCGGTTATGGGATTCATAATGTTCGGTTTTGAGGGTTGGCATGTTTCATGCGTCTGACGGCGAGACGTCAGGCATGTTCATCGGGCAGAGTTCTCTTGGTTCTTCACCTCCTCACGAATCCAGTCATAACCTCTTTGTTCGATGATCTTGGAGAGTTCGGGACCGCCGGTCTTGACGATACGACCCTGATAAAGGATGTGGACGACATCGGGTTTGATCGTGTCCAAGAGCCGTTCATAGTGAGTGATGACGATGGTGGAGGTTTCGGGTTTCTTGAGTTTGTTCACACCTTCAGCGACAATGCGGAGGGCATCGATGTCGAGTCCCGAGTCGGTTTCGTCAAGGATGGCGAGTGAAGGCTCGAGCATGGCCATCTGAAAGATCTCGTTGCGCTTCTTCTCTCCGCCGCTGAAACCTTCATTGACCGAACGACGCGTGAACTTGTTGTCAAGCTCCACGATCTTCTGTTTCTCGTTCATGAGTTTCATGAACTCGGCGGCCTTGAGTTCGGGCAGCCCCTTGTACTTGCGCTTTTCGTTGATGGCGGTCTTCAAGAAGTTGATCATCGACACGCCGGGAATCTCTACCGGATATTGGAAAGAGAGGAAAAGACCTTCGTTGGCACGGTCTTCGGGCTTCATTTCGAGCAGGTCCCTGCCGTTGAACTCCACGCTTCCGGCTGTCACTTCAAACAGGGGATTGCCCACAAGGACGGCTGAAAGAGTGGACTTTCCCGATCCGTTGGGACCCATGATGGCATGGGTTTCACCGTCACGAATGGTGAGATTGATACCTTTGAGTATTTCTTTTTCGCCTATGGAGGCATGCAAATCTTTGACTACTAACATATATCAAAACCCCCGACCCCGATATACGGGGAGTGCCCGAACGAATTTCAGGGGGCTGAACGGGCTTTCTATTCTTGGTTATTTGTGATTTGACGATGATGTTTATTCACGGGCAGCCGCCAACATCCCTACAGCAGCGGCAGGTCAGGCCCGATGCGGCTTATCCTACCGTTCCCTCGAGCGATACGCTGAGAAGCTTTTGAGCCTCGACGGCAAACTCCATAGGGAGTTTCTGCAACACTTCCTTGGCATATCCGTTGACGATAAGCCCGATGGCTTGTTCCACAGGGATGCCTCGCTGATTGCAATAAAAAAGCTGGTCTTCGCTGATCTTGGAGGTGGTGGCTTCGTGTTCGATGATGGCTCCGGGATGATGAACATCCATATAGGGGAAAGTGTGGGCACCACATTCACTGCCCAAGAGGAGCGAATCACACGAAGAATAGTTGCGGGCGTTGTCGGCATTGGCTGAAACGCGCACCAATCCGCGATAGGAATTTTGCGAACGACCTGCCGAAATACCCTTGGAAATGATGGTCGACTTGGTGTTTTTTCCCAAATGTATCATCTTCGTACCGGTGTCGGCCTGCTGAAAATTGTTGGTGACAGCCACCGAATAGAACTCGGCCTGCGAATTGTCGCCCTTGAGAATGCACGAGGGATACTTCCATGTGATGGCACTTCCGGTCTCGACCTGCGTCCATGAGAGCTTGGAATTGACACCACGCAACTCCCCACGCTTGGTGACGAGGTTCAGTACGCCACCCTTTCCGTTCTCGTCGCCGGGATACCAGTTCTGCACCGTCGAATATTTGACCTCGGCATTGTTGTTGACAATGATCTCAACAATGGCGGCATGGAGCTGGTTTTCGTCGCGCATGGGTGCCGTGCATCCCTCGAGATAGCTCACATACGAATCGTCTTCGGCAACGATGAGGGTGCGTTCGAACTGGCCGGTGTTGCGGGCATTGATGCGGAAATAGCTGCTCAACTCCATCGGACAGCGCACACCCTTGGGAATATAGACAAAAGAGCCGTCGGAAAACACGGCGGAATTGAGCGCGGCAAAGAAGTTATCGCGGTAGGGAACGACCGTTCCAAGATGGGAACGGACAAGATCGGGATGGTTGCGGACGGCTTCACCAATGGAACAAAAGATGATTCCGAGCTCGGCGAGCTTGTCCTTGAAAGTTGTTTTGACCGAAACGGAATCCATGATGGCATCGACCGCCACACCACTCAACGCCAACCGCTCTTCAAGAGGTATGCCGAGCTTGTCGAAAGTCTTCATCATCTCGGGGTCGATCTCGGTATTGGCCGGTTTTTTCGCCATCGGATCGGCATAGTAAGATATGCTTTGGAAGTCGATGGGGGGCATGTCGAGATGTGCCCACGCAGGCTGTTTCATGGTGAGCCAATGGCGATAGGCTTTCAATCTGAACTCCAACAACCATTCAGGCTCGTTCTTTTTAGAGGAAATGAGTCTGATGACATCTTCGTTCAGACCCTTTTCAATAATCTCCGTATGTACGTCGGTGGTGAAGCCGAACTCGTATTTGCGTTCGGCGACCTCCTTGACATAAGCATTTTTTTCGTTATTCATTCTTTTACCTTCTGTTCGTTTGCCGTGAAACTTACTGCCTTCGGACGGTTGCTTCTCCTGTTGCGAAACGCACACCGGCATGAATCGATGGG
>JALETQ010000038.1 GCA_022781445.1 Prevotella sp. | reverse complement strand
ATGGCCGCCATTGAGCATTACTTCCCGTTGCGCGTGCTGAAGAATGCCATTGACGTGAAAGCCGAGGATTTGGACAAGCCGGAGGTGACGGATGGTATCAGTACGATAACAGGCGGCATCATCAAGCGCAGGCGGAACTCGAAGCCTCTTGACATTCTGAATGCCGATGCGCTTCATGTGATACTGAGTCATGTGGCTGAGATGGAGCATTGGAACGCCTACGCGGAGTTTAACCGTGACCTGAACACACTTCGCTCCTATCGTCGTTTCCGCAACCAAGTGCAGAATATGAATACAATCTACGGCAATGGCAAGGAGTTGTGGGACAAGTTCAACGACGTATGCCAGATGGCAACTGGAGCATATAAGCCGAAAGGTGACGGTATTGAGAAAGCCATTCTTTCAGCGGCTCAAGGTGTAACGGCAGCAAAGGTGTCGTTCAGACAATTCACGGCCTTAAAGCAGTTTGCCTCACTTCCTGCTTACTTTCCTTACGTGCGTGCAGACTACTTGGTAAAGTCGATGGCTCGCCCTGATGTGTCGTGGAGTTGGTGTATGGAGCATCTGCCGATTTTTGAGGAGCGTTGGAAGAGCCGCGTGAGTGGTGACCCACGATTGGCAAAGAGTATTCTGACCGCTGCTGACTGGCAGCAGAACTTGGCTGCGAAAGTCGCTCGTGCAGGAATGGTTCCTAACGCCTTTGTCGATGCTCTCACTGTCAGTATGGGCGCATACGCTGTGTATCAGACGCGCAAGGGTCAGTACCTTCGTGACGGTTATAGTGAAGAGCAGGCTGAACGCAGGGCGATACAAGATGCTGAGATTGTGTATAACGAGACTCAGCAGTCGGGCGAGAGTGCATTTACGAGTACTATGCAGACGGACAGAACTTGGTGGAAAGGGTAGTGTCCTAAAAAGTGTGTAAGCTATCTTTCCTTACCCATCTTTTCCTTTTTCATGAATCCTTCTTTCCGATGATGAACAATCAAGAAAGGTCTCATTTTGATGACTTCAAGTTGTCTGTATCATACTATTCCTCGATGATACCGGCCTTGTACCAGTCGTTCACCAATTTGGTTGCGTCCTTTTTGGCAACCTCGCGTGTCACCTCGTAATTGTCGGTCAGCAGCCTGACGAGCGAGTCAACGGTAAACTCTTTGCCGGCAACGGCTTTCCAAAGAAACGAAGAAGTTTCGTTCATGGTGATGATATTGCTGAAGTCGATGTTCTCGATGCCTTCGGCAACGATGAATTCTTCGCCGCAGACATTCCTCAGATTAAATCCTTTTTTTGTTCTCATTGTTTATATGGGTTTGAATGATTTCAGCCAGATGTGCCGGTAAAAAGCCAGCAGATAGCGACGAATGGGGCGCAGGATCATCCATACTTTCGAATAGATTCTCCATTTCCATCCGTCGGTGCGATCCATTTTCTGCCTGCCTTTCCGGTAGAATCCCACCACTGCCCCGCATATATTCTCCATTCTGCAATGCTCTTCAGCAAGGTTTCCGTCACCGAGCAGGGTCACTGCTTGTCCGTCTATGTCCACGATGCGGTGGAGTACGAAATGTTTGGGTGCTATTTCTGCCAACACGGGGTCACCGATTTGGGGATTTGCAGGCTTGGTGAGCAAGGCCTTGTCGCGTTCGTCTTCCAGAAAAGGACGCATGCTGTAGCCCTTCAATCTCAGGGTAACCGTGTACCCTTCGTTGAGCATCTTCACGATTTCGGGCATCAGTATCTTGTTTGGAATCTGTTTTTCTCTCATGTCGCGATGGTTTTGTTGCAGACCAAGGCTGCTTCCTTGTCAGGACGACAGTGAAGGATGTAGATACCGGTCGTTTCGATAATCTTGGTGACTGTGTCGCAGATGTTGTTGAATATGGGACCGTCCCATTTCATGGTCGAGCAGGACGGAAGGGTTGAGGCAAAGGCCTCGACCGGACCAAGTTTGTCCACGCTGTTGATGGAGGCGCGGTCGATGCGGGTGATGGCACCCAATTTGGCTTTGATGTTGCGATAACATGGTGTCTTTCCGCTCCACGGACTGCCATATATATAAGGCTTGTTGTCGATGATTCTGATGATGGGATTGTCATCGTTCATGAGGTCGCATCCCGGGATGTGCTTCAGCCATAGGTTCACGTGGGTAGACTTGCCGGTGCCGCTCTTGGCCGTAAACGCATAGCCATGCTCCTTGTATCTCACGAGAGAGGCGTGGATCAGCAGCGTTTGCCTGAAACTTCCTGCAAAGGCATAGACCAACATCAAGGCATTGTTCAGTCCGAACAACCGCATGTCGTGGTTGCCTCTCAGGGCGCAACGGCAGTTTTTGAAGTCGGCATCGGCTATCAGCAGGCAGCAATCGTTGCCTTTGATGTCCTTCATGATATATTGATATCCGCCGTCATGGAGCATGTGTACGGAAGTTATCCCGTTGCCTGTATCGAAATCGCGTATGAGTTGTCTTTGGTCTTTGGGAACCGGTTTCAGCAAATCGTCTATGGTAAGTTCGAAGAAAAGCTCTTCTTCACCGAAATTGCGTTCGAAAGGAACGAGCGATTCGAGCAACGACATATTGTTGCGCTGCGTACCGTTGAAGATGACTCTCACGTTCAGCTCGGCAATCGTGAATTCTTTTACTGATATATCCTGTTGTTGTTCCATTATGATGTAGGGTTGTAATTGCTTCTTTGCGAAGCATGTGTACGGACAACCGTTGTTGTGCCGGCGTGGTTATGCCTTTCATTCCTTGATTTTACCTTGACTGCCAACATACATACTATTTTCCAAGTCCTTATTCCGACCCGTAAGTTCCCTTTTCCCGGGTGTCGGAAACCTTCGATTTGCCGGCCAGTCTCCTTTTGTCAGTCCGCAAGGAAAAGATGTAGGTATCAATGTACAAAGACGGTTTGCCGGCATACAGTCTTCTGTTTCATCTTCTTCCGGTCAATGGTCGGAAATAATGTATGTATGGCCGAACAAGGAAAACCGTCTCCTGCAAGCCGCCTCTGCCGGATTATTCTTCGACGGGAACGGGAACTGTGAAACTGAATGAAGTGCTGTCAATCATCTTCAATTCGATGTTTTTCTGCTTCCCCAGTTTCTTCTTGATCTTGTCGAATTTCTTTTCGATTGTCTTCTTGTCGAGGGCATAAACCACCACACACATCCGCTCCTGCGGATCTTCTTTGCTCAAATAGGTCTTGAGTTGGTGGGTGTAAATATCCCTGTCGGAAAGAAAGTTGCCTTTATCTTCGATGATGCCGTTTGCCAATTCCTGTATTTCGGTGATGTATACTTTCGAGTCGATAAACGAAGTGGACACGCCAAAGACGTACAACTGGGGAACGGTTTTCTTCTTGGCCTGTGCATGAAGGCCGCCGAACACGAGCAAAAGGATGGCAAACAGCCATGTTGTGTATTTCTTCATAAAGTTGAACTGATTCTTGGAGATGGTAAAAAATGAACTTTACTGTCCGAGATAGGACTTGAGGAGTTTGCTTTGGGTATTCTTTCTTAACTTTCTGATGGCTTTTTCTCGGATTTGTCTCACACGTTCTCTCGACAACGACATTTTCGTTCCGATTTCTTCGAGTGTCATTTCTGTTTGCCCGATGCCATAGAAAGACTTGATGATTTCTTTCTCGCGGTCGTTCAAGATTTCCAATGTGAGTGCTATTTCTTCTTTCAATGATTCGTAGATGAGTTCTGAATCGGCCATCAGTGCGTCATCATTGGGAAGAATGTCGATGAGAGTGTTGGCATCTTCGCTGTTGAAAGGTGCATCGACCGAAATATGTCGGGTGTTGGCTTTCATGGCTTCCTCGATTTTCTTTTCGGGCAAGTCTATGCGTTTTGCCATTTCGTCAAGGCTTGGATGTCTTTCGTTCTCTTGTTCGAATTTGTTCAATTCGCGGTTGATTCTGACTACGGCACCAGCCTGGTTGGAGGGTATCCTGACCAGCCTGCTTTGCTCAGCAATGGCTTGGATGATGCTTTGTCTGATCCACCACACGGCATACGAGATGAACTTGAATCCCTTTGTTTCGTCAAACTTTTGAGCTGCTTTGATGAGACCGACATTACCTTCGTTGATAAGGTCGGGCAAACTGAGTCCCTGATTCTGGTATTGTTTTGCCACAGAAACTACGAATCGTAAATTGGCTTTTGTCAGTTTGTCGAGTGCTTGTTTGTCTCCTTTTCTGATGCGTTGGGCCAATTCGACTTCTTCCTCGGGCGAAATCAATTCTTCCCGTCCTATTTCCTGCAAATATTTTTCAAGGGCTTCCGACTCCCGGGTTGTTATCGACGTTGTGATTTTCAGTTGTCTCATGTTAGATGCCTTCGTGTTATTGCTGCAAATATACGAATTATTCGATAAAAACGGCAATCTTTCATCTTTTTATTTGCTGACCGTCCGGGTTCTCGTCGGGGATGGATTGACAAGCAAACGGCAAGAGCCTGTAGTCGGTGTTACAGGTCTTTGGGGGATCGGTGCCCGTATGTATACTGTTACATCCGGATTTTGTGCCGCAGCTTTCCCGAATGTCTGCCTTGTTTCTGTGATTCAAGAGAATTATTTGTTATTCTTTTGAGATATGTAACGCATTGTTTTGGGGTTGTTTGTTTGCGCTATTTTTGAAGATGGGTCAGAAGAGTTTGCTCAAAAAAGCGTAACTTTGTTGCTCACAAGAACAAACGAATCTATTTGGAGATGAGTATAAGCACAAAGCGAATAGCCGTCATTGGTGGAGGAGCGGCAGGTTTTTTTGCGGCGATAGCTGCCAAGGAAGTCCGACCGGATGCCCATGTCATGATTTTGGAAAAGGGGAACAAGCCTCTCCGAAAAGTTGCTATCAGTGGCGGAGGAAGGTGCAATCTTACCAATACTTTCCAAAGTGTTACCGACGAAAAGCAGGTATATCCGCGAGGTTTCAGACTTATGAAGGGGCTTTTCAAAGAGTTTGATCACCATGCCGCCCGTCAATGGTTCGAATCGCATGGCGTGCCATTGGTGATTCAGCCAGACCATTGTCTGTTTCCCCGTTCTCAAGATGCCGCATCGGTGGTCGACTGTCTCACACACACGGCACGCCGATTGGGTGTCGACTGTCTTATGGGACATCACGTCAGCCGTCTTGAGGTTTTGGAGCAGGGAGGGTTTTCCGTGTGTTTCTCCCATCAGGCTCCCCGCACATTCGATTGTGTCGTGGTCGCCACGGGTGGTTCACCACGATCATCTCATTATCAATGGTTGGCTGAAATGGGCCACAACATCGTGTCACCCAAACCCTCCTTGTTTACCTTTGAGATCGCCGATGCCGACCTGCGTGCTTTGATGGGTACCGTCGTTGAACGGGTGGCGGTGCAGATACCATCCTCCAATTTCAGATCCGAAGGCGAACTTTTGGTTACGCATTGGGGGATGAGTGGTCCTGCCATCCTCCGATTGTCAGCTTTTGCTGCTCCTTGGATTCATCAGCAAAACTTCCGTTTTCCCATTGCAGTCAATTGGATTCCTGATGTCGGCCGTGCCGCGATTGAACAAACTCTTATGCAGACCATGATTTCGCAAGGTCGGAAGATGATGGGCAATGCCTGCCCGTGGCACTTGCCGTTGAGATTGTGGAGTTATATGCTGGTCAAAACAGGAATTGACGAACAGAAGAAATGGGCTGAAGTGGGCAAGAAGAATATACTGCGACTCATCGAAACCCTTACCAACGACCGTTATGATGTGGTACGTAAGGGAGCTTTTCGCGACGAGTTTGTCACTTGCGGAGGTGTGGATTTGTCTGAAATCAATCGTGGTACACTCGAGAGTAAGTTGATACCGGGTTTGTATTTTGCCGGTGAGGTAACCGATGTTGATGGCATCACCGGAGGATTTAACCTGCAGGCTGCATGGACAATGGGTTATAAGGCAGGAAAGTCGGCGGTTCGATAGAATCCTGAACAATCACAGTTGTACGTTGGCAATATGACATTTGTCCCTCGGTTCGTTTAGATGATGGTTCCGAAGTTTGTCGTCGGCTTCATCGTTCATTCATGATGGTAGGGCTCACCCTTGATGATGGTGCATGCCCGATACAGTTGTTCGACGAAAATCAACCTGACCATCTGATGCGAGAAAGTCATTGCAGAAAGCGAAATCATTTCGTTAGCCCTATTTTTTACCTGTGCCGAGAATCCATATGGCCCACCGATAACGAAAACCAACCGACGCGAGGTCTGCTGCTTGCGTTCCAGCCACTTCGAAAACTTCACGCTTGTGAAAGTCATGCCATGTTCATCGAGCAACGCGACGGTATCGCTTGGTGTCAGCTGTCTGACGATCAACTCGCCTTCACGCTCTTTCTGTTGGTCCTCCGACAGACTTTTTGTCCCTTTCAGCTCGGGAATGGTCACCATGTCGAACGAAAGATAATGGCCAATTCTGGCACAATAGTCGTCAATGAGGGCTGCAATATGTTTGTCAGTTGTCTTTCCTACCTGAATCAGAAGTGTCTTCATAGTCTTTTTTTCGCTTTTCGTTCATGGGAAACCATCCTTTCTTGACACGCTCTCTTTGTGAGAACAGCTCGCCAATCGACCACAACAGCGTTGCTCCGAGAACGCCCAGCAGTGACGAGACGATGACATTCTCGACAAAGATCGCACTGCCAATGCAGGCCAATCCGCTTATCAGGAAAGTCCACCAATAGCGGGTACCCGTGTAATATTCCGTCTTGATGACCACCGGATGAAACAAACCGATAATCAGGAAGGTTGAAAAGGCAATGATGATACCTGTAAAATAAATCTCCATATATAATATCTAAGGTGTGTTCTACCGCTTGTGGCGTCTTCCCCTTCCCATGTTTCGTGTATATGGTAAAGCCAGAACGTCTTCGAATGGTCAAGAATATGCCTTGCGGAACTTGCCGATGTATTTGTCCGCAAAGGTACGGTTTTTGGTCGGAAAATGAAAAACCTGCACGCCGTTTGTGGCATATTGGCAGAAAAAGCGTATCTTTGCAGAGGATAATCAAAAAACTTATATCTGATTGAGTATCAGATTAGAATGAAGGAGTTGCGGATTTATGGTAACGATTTAGCGAAAGTGCAAGTGCACTGATATTCTGTGATTTACTTTGCCTCACAACTCTGTATGCAAAGGTACGCTTTTTATTTGGGTACTCCAAGGAATTGCTCATTTTTCTGTGTTTTGAGCGTGATTTCTTGACCTGTTCGTTACTGTTCTTCCGTAAAAGTGAGTTTTTGTAGGAAAGGCGTTGGCTGAAACGAGTTCAGACAACCTCTTTCCTACTATGGCATATCCGAAAGGAATGTCCGCTTTTGAAGCCTAAACTCTCGTTTAGACAATCGGCAAGCGGACAACCCTTTCATGGCTATGCGAGAGAGGTACTTTTACGGGGTCTTGCCGTTTTCTTTTTTGTTGTTCCTCTTGGCGCAAGTGAAACCGTGCTGATGATTCACCCTTACGTGGTAAGGGCAGGTCATCGGCACTGGCGGCATGGCTGAAAGAAAGTCCGCATATCCGCATCAAACCGTGGGTTTGACGATGGATGTGCGGATTCTCTTTCTTACGGCACAGCCGCCTTTACCACTTGCGCCTTTTGTTTCTTGTTGAAAGCGGAACTGGGATAGGTACAGCCAACCACTTGCCACTCACGAGTGAGCCACAAAAGGTTGTCTGCACCGCCGAAGCCTGAGAAGAATGCCCGTATGTGTCTGTCCGAGCAGGTCGGATAGGCCTATACGGACACACTTCTTTTGTGGGGCTTCGGCTTGTTCACGCTTTCATACTCTATCCTCTCTATTTTTCTTTTTGTTGAAAGCGGAACTGGGATAGGTACAGCCAACCACTTGCCGCTCACGGGTGAGCCACAAAAGGTTGTCTGCACCGCCGTAGCCTGAGAAGAATGTCCGTATGTGTCTGTCCGAACAAGTCGGATAGGCATATACGGGCATACTTCTTTTTGTGGGGCTTCGGTTTGTTCACGCTTTCAGGCGAGTCTCCAAAGGTTACGCTGTTTATGTTTTCATGCAGTTCCGCATTTTGGAGATGTTCCATTCAATCTGCCTCTTGTTACGCTTACCTCCATTTTGCGCCTTCCAGACGGCGCATCAGGTGGTCATTCTCGTTCGGCTGCAAAGGTAACTTCGGGATTTGCCGGAAAAGCAAGGTCAAGCCTCCTGTTTTGCGAGAAAAATCTCCAGCCCTACGGGTAGTATTTTTCCCGAAAAACCTTGCATTTCCGAATCCCTACCTTGATGGGGCAACCGAAACGAAAACGACCGATGCGACAGGAAGACGCATAAAAAAAATGTCGGATAACCGAGAGGCA
>JALETQ010000012.1 GCA_022781445.1 Prevotella sp. | reverse complement strand
TTCAACAATTTTATCATGATCAAGTGATTTTATCAACTGACCATACACCGGCTGTCCGAAGAAATGTGTACTTTTGCTCATGTTATCTGAGTTTAGAAGCAAAAGCAAAGATAACAAAAAGGGCTGATACCTCGTGAGAAGTGTCAGCCCTAAATTTGTATCTTACCCAAAAGTTTAGCGGACAGTAATAAATTTTTTTATTTTTATTATTCTCATTACAAAGATAAGAAAAATGGACCTACACACTTTTTTAGGACAATACCTTCGAGAATAACTTGAAGTTTGAACTTGGCTGTAAAGTTTGGACTTATTGTTGTATAGATACAATTAAAAACTCATCGTGAAGAAATTGTTAGTTTCGCCACGATGAGTCAAACTGTTTGTCTCTGGTGAAAAGGAGATAAGTGAAGATCAGTCTTCGGGACGGATGTCGGCAGCCAGAAGCATTTCTTCAACTTCTTTCAAGATGCGTTCAACAAATTCTTCTTTAGTCATGGTTGCCTGCTCGCCGCCACCTTGTTTACGCATGGACACAAGGCCTTCGGCAGCCTCTTTCTCTCCGACTACCACCATATAGGGTACACGCTTCAACTCATTATCCCGAATCTTACGACCGATTTTTTCGTTCCTGTTGTCAACGGTGGCTCTCACTCCTTGACGATCGAAGTACTTGGCCACTTCGTCTGCATAGTCATTATACTTCTCAGATATGGGAAGGATGACGACTTGATCGGGTGTAAGCCACAGGGGGAAGTGACCGGCAGTATGTTCGATGAGTACTGCGCAGAAACGTTCCATCGATCCGAAAGGTGCACGGTGTACCATCACCGGAGTCTGCTTGCTGTTGTCTTCGGCTGTATATTCGAGTTTAAAACGCTGAGGCAGGTTGTAGTCCACTTGAATAGTACCGAGTTGCCAGCGTCTGCCGATGGCATCTTTGACCATGAAATCGAGCTTGGGACCATAGAACGCTGCTTCTCCATATTCGATTTTGGCATCCAGTCCTTTTTCCTTACAAGCATCAATGATGGCTTTTTCGCTCTCTGCCCAAACCTCATCTTCACCGATATATTTTTCTTTATCATTGGGATCACGGAGCGAAATCTGTGCTTCGAAGTTGTCAAACTTGAAGATAGTGAAGACGGCTTGAATGATGTCCATCACTCTTTCGAACTCTTTCTTAACCTGATCGGGGCGGCAGAAGATGTGGGCATCATCCTGCGTGAACGATCTCACCCGTGTCAATCCGTGGAGTTCTCCACTCTTCTCATATCTGTAAACGGTGCCGAACTCTGCAATACGGAGCGGCAAGTCCTTGTATGAACGAGGTTTGTGGGAGAATACTTCGCAGTGGTGCGGACAGTTCATGGGCTTGAGCATATACTCTTCGTCTTCCTCGGGTGTGTGAATGGGTTTGAAACTGTCCTTGCCATAGTGGGCATAATGACCGCTGGTGACATAGAGATTCTTGCTGCCGATGTGCGGGGTGATGACTTCCTGATAACCGTAACGCTTCTGGATGCGTCTCAGCATATCTTGCAAACGGAGGCGAAGCTCGGTGCCTTTTGGCAACCAGATAGGCATACCTTTGCCCACTCTCTCGGAGAACATGAAGAGTTCCATTTCCTTGCCAATCTTGCGATGGTCGCGTTTCTTGGCTTCTTCGAGCATGACGAGATATTCGTCAAGCATTTTCTTTTTGGGAAAAGTGATGCCGTAGATACGGGTCATTTGCTCTCTCTGCGCATCGCCACGCCAGAAGGCACCGGCAACACTGAGAATCTTGACAGCCTTGATGGCGCCGGTCGATACCAGGTGAGGACCGCGACAGAGATCGGTAAAAGCACCTTGGGTATAGGTAGTGATGGTTCCATCTTCGAGATCCAAATCAATATGTTCGCACTTATAGTCTTGTCCGTCGGCTTCAAATTCTTTCAAAGCATCGGCTTTTGAAACTTCGCGACGCACGACAGCTTCGTTTTTACGAGCCAGTTCGAGCATTTTTGTTTCAATCTTCGGGAAATCGTTCTCGCTGATGACGACACCCTCTTTAGGCATTACATCATAGAAGAAACCATTTTCGACAGCCGGACCGAATCCGAACTGTATTCCCGGATAAAGTTCTTGCAATGCCTCTGCCAACAAGTGGGCAGAAGTATGCCAAAATGTATGCTTGCCTTCATCGTCAGAAAATTTATACAAAGCAATCGAAGCATCGGCATTGATGGGGCGGTTAAGTTCCACCGTCTCGCCGTTTACTGCACAAGAAACCACGTCACGAGCAAGGGCGGGCGAGATATTCTCTGCAATTTGATATCCTGTGACACCTTGTTCGTATTCACGAACACTGCCATCCGGGAAAGTGATTTTTATTACCATAACACTTGATATTTATTTGAATTGAGTGCAAAGATAACATTTTACGACGAAAATAACCACAGCTGCGGGGATGTTTGTCGCAATATTGAGATAATATCGCCTATAAATCTTCAGAAAAAGCTCTTGCCGGTGCGGTAATTCTCCGCATGGTGATGTTGGGAAATGACATTTCGGACTTCATGCAGACTGCCGCATTGACATTTGAGAGAGCCGAAAACATGAAAAACGGAGTCTACAGGCAGGTCATTTTTTTGTATAGTCGGCTTCGACGATGGTGTCTTGAAAGAGGATAGTTTCGCGATGGCTGTCCGAACGATAGATGTAAGCGAAGCTGTAGCCGGCTTGCTTGAGTTTTTCGAGCGAGGTATCGTTGATGATGCTGTTGATAAGGGCTTCGCGCAATTCGGCTTTTTTCGAAGCGACTTGTTCGGGGCGGTCGGCAATACCTGTGATGCGATAATGACGGGCAAGCACTGTTGCGGACTTATCGAAGGTGATGCTGTCGAGGATGAGGTAGTTTTGCGGCGGTGTGGGACAGTTTCTTCGGGTGTACTCTTTGGCTTCTCGTGCTGTACGGTCAGCCAGATTCTCGGCACATCCGGCGAGAAGTGCGAAAAACATCAGAAAGATAGAGATTTGCTTCAAGGCGCGCATGATTTGTTCGTGGGCTAAATGTGAAACATTGGGTTGACGATGCTCGTCGGTCCGACAGAAAGCAAAGGCAAAACACCTGAGCTGTTCGGCGAGAACGACATTGCCGGACTTCGGACAATTCTAAACACTTGTTTTCGGCTGCAAAGATAAAAGGTTTTGCACGAAAGAAAGAAAACTTTAAGGACTTGTTGACTTTTCTCGCATAAAATGAATAACTTTGCTCGCGAATAAAGCAGCATGAAGTCGAAATCAACAAAAATGAAAGAAAATCCGGATAAAGCATATACCCTCTACCGCCAGAATCTTCAGAAAAAGATCTTAAAGATGGCTTTACAAATGTTTCTGAACAAGGGTATCAAATTGGTCAGAATGGATGATATTGCCAATCATTTGTCTATTTCGAAGCGTACCCTTTATGAAATTTATGGTAACAAAGAGGAATTGCTGATGGAATGTATCAAGGAACAACATAGACAATTTGCGTCGTTCTTCGACATGAAGAATGAAAAGGATGTCATTCAAATCATCATCAATTTCTTATATCGACAAATTGAAGATTTACGCAATACGAATCCTCGCTTCTTCAAGGACTTGAACAAATATCCACATGTAACAAGATATTTGGAACGTCATCGCTTTTATCAACAGAAAGAAATGATGGATTTCGTTCAGAAAGCCATCGAAGACGGATATTTTCGCCCTGATGTAAACTATGACATTATTTTTAGGGTAAGCAATGCCAGCATGAGATACACAATAGGGACAAATATGTATAAAGAATATCCTATTGAAGAAATTTTCAGACAGTTGCTCTTTGTTTACTTCCGCGGCTTCTGCACCGAAAAGGGATTGGAACGATTCAACCGACTCACGGAAGAGCGTTTGGCAAAAGATACTTTGAATATGTCGGTCAAGACAAATCTATAATTCCAACACGGACATTTTTCCACAAGAACGATATGAGTGTCGATTTCAACCGGTTTGCCCGACATACAATGTCCAACGCAATGTCATCGGGGTTAGTCCTGTCGCTCAAGGCATCAATCGTGATGAAACCGCGACAGGTTCGGATGTTGTCACTTTTTCTGTATCTATCAAGGTTAGGCGCAATGTCTGAACGGATCGTATCAATGCTGTTTTGAAAGGTAGAGAGAAAGTATCGCAAGTAAAAGAGTGATGAAAACCGATATGGAAGATCACCTCTTTACAATATTTGCCAATTCTTTTTGCAGTTCATCTATTTTCTTTTGTCTGTCCAAAGAAAATTCTTTGCTGTTCTTGTTGACATATGTAAACAGCCACAAGGCTCGCTCCTGCATCATCGCTTTGTCAATACATCCCGAATACATGGCTTCGACAGAATAGAGATATGCCAACATCTCCATCTTTTGATATCGCATGTCATCTTCATATTGCTGAAACGAAGTAACGATCTCATCCATCGGAGCCGTGTGATAAAAGATACTGTCACCCACGTATTCGTCATACATTCGATTCAAATCATCCTTCTTCTGCCTGATATCCGTTTTGCTTCTCAATACCAATTGTAGTGCTTCGAAGAATTCACGTAATAATCTGAGAAAATAATCTTGTCGTATCATGGTCGTTGTTCTTGTTGTTTGATTAGACCCATATATTCCATCCATCGGCTTTTTCCCGTCTGTTAGCCGTCGTCTTAATCTGTCATTTTGTTGCCCCATAACCCGCTACGCCTGCAACAAACCGACAGTCATACTGCTCGACAGTCAAACGAAACCAATTCGGACCCTGATGATTGATTGGGGTTAAACCTACGCAAAAGTAGTGGATTATTCTTTGTCTGCCAAATAAGGGGAAGGATTTTTGGAACAAGACGGTAACAGAAATGAAAGAAAACAAACTGCAACAAACATAGATCCAAACAATGTAATCAATTTAATTTCAATAGTCTATAACATATAATCAGGCAAAATGCTGTCAAGATGGAATCCATCGATTTTCAAAAGGGTATGAATCACCGGGTAAAAGCAGCCCTTTTGACCCACAAAACCTGCTCTTTTTTCTTGCAAAACCTATCCTTTTACATCGTAAAAGGGAACGTTTGGCTACGCGGGTGATAAACGATCATGAGCCGACAACGGTGGGGCTTTTGTATTACAATGATTTGTAGTGATTTACAGAATTCGTCGGAAAGAGTGTATGAGTTGTTGAATTACGAAGCCGATGGTACTTCATCGGAAGACAAATCAAATTGTCTGTTGGGTTGATGTTGTCTGAATTGTGTTAACCTCCAATCAATCATGAGGGCGTTTGAACCTATGTATCATGTCGTCCGTGACACTTTCCATCCGTTTGTACCCGCTTCTCTCCAGTTCATCATGGCTGCATGAGAAGGGAAAAAGGCAAAAAGGAGTATTCGTGCCGATAAAAAGTCGGGCAAAGGATGTCAACATACTCAATGGTCAGGCATGTCTTTCAATAAACTTTCAGTTTGTCGCCCACGCGTAACCGGTAGGTTTCGGGATTCAAATCGTTCTTTTTATACAGACTTTTCAGCTTGATACCGTATTGTTGGGCGATGGAGTACATGCTCTCACCCGGCCTGACCGTGTGCGGCTTTTTCTTGAATGCTTTGTCTGCCTTGGTTCTTTTCTTCATCAGATACACGATTTCGCCATCCTGAAGAACGTCTTTCTTGCTGCGTTCGTTATATTTGGCGAGCTTACGCGCCGACACATCAAATTCCTTTGCCAACGAACTGAAAGTGTCGCCCGGCCTTGCCTGCACATAATAGTTCCTGTTGTTCATTCTGATGGTGTGAGTATTGCCTGACATTCCCATGCCCGACGAGACTGTTCGGCCTTTCGAATAGGTGTGCCCGAAAGCGTACATGCGGTCATATTCGTAGAGTCTGTATAGTTCGATTACTTCAATCAGCTTGTTGGCATATGCCGGATTGGTGGCATAGCCTGCCGACTTCAATCCCTTGGCCCATCCTTTGTAGTCGTTGATTTTGAGCGAAAAGAGCGAGTTGTATCGCGAGTTGTTGACCAAAAAAAGACTGTGGTCCTCATAACTTTCGTTTACATTGGCATACACTCTGAAGCATTCTTGCTCCTCATCGTCATCGTGAAAGGTCTTCTTTCCACGCCAATCATGGCATTTGATGCCGAAGTGGTTGTTGCTCCTGATGGCGAGTTGACTCCTGCCGGCACCGCTTTCAAACAGCCCTTGTGCCAAAGTGATGCTTGCCGGGATGTTGTAACGCATCATCTGTTCCACGGCCAAGTCTTTATATTGGTCGATATACGTTTGATACAAGCTGTTCCATTTCATTTGTGCAAGGGCACAAAATGATATGAAGAAGCAAGACAAGGATAGTATGATTCGTTTGATCATGGTTTCAATCTTTGCTGCAAATATACATGAAATAAACTGTATTGCACTGCATTTTTAACATTAAAAAAAGCGAATACGTGTTGTGTAATTGATTTTATTCGTAATTTTGCAACATTAAAATAAAACAAATATGGTTGAATCTCATCAGTTATTTATTTCAATAGGGACCAATATCAATCAGGAAGAGAAACTGTCGTTGGCAAAAAACATGCTCAGAGGGCTTTTTTCCAACATTGTTTTCAGCAGTGAGATATGGACTGAACCCATCGGCATTCAGACCGATGAATTTCTGAATTGTATAGCAATGGCAAGTACAAAGCACGGACTCAAACAGATAGAACGTGCCCTGAAACAAATCGAAAGAAGATGCGGTGACACGAAAAGCAAACGTACCGAAAATATCATCTCCATGGATATCGACATTCTCCAGTATGGAGACGAGAAATTTCATGTGGAAGATTGGAAGCGCGATTACGTTACCAAGTTGATGAAAGAACTGACCGGACAGGAAGATAATTGACGAAACGATGAAGCATCTCAAAATTTTTGTCCTATTGTCGGTCGTTCTTGTCAGTATCGGCGTTCATGGACAGTCTTTCGATACCTATTTTGTCAACAAAACATTGCGCCTCGACTATTCCTTTTCGGGTAATGCCCGGCAGCAACTGATAGCCGTAGACCAACTCAATGTCATGCCCGGATGGTATGGCAAGCGTCGCCATCTGTCCGAAGTTCCGGTGGAAGGCAATGGACAAATCATCGTGCGCAGTCATCGCGACGGCGAGGTCATCTATGCCAATTCGTTCTCGACACTGTTTCAAGAATGGCTCACTTACGATGAGGCAAAGACGCAAACCAAAGCCTTTGAGAACGTATTTCTCGTTCCGATGCCCAAGGACACTGTCGATGTGACGGTCACCCTGCGCAACAACCGCCGCGAAGTCATGACACAGTTCACCCATACGGTGGTGCCGACAGACATCCTCATCAAGCGTATCGGTGAAAGCAATGTGACTCCCTATCAGGTGGTTCGCAAGGCAGACAATCCCGAAAAGAGCATCCATGTGGCTTTCGTTGCCGAAGGATATACCCAGGCCGAAATGCCCAAGTTCATCCGTGATGTCGAAACGGCTACCGAAGCCATCTTCGCTCACGAGCCTTTCAAGTCGATGCAGGGCAGATTCGAGGTCGTGGCCGTGAAATCGCCATCGATCGACAGTGGCACGAGCGAACCTTCAAAGGGCGTGTGGCGTCAAACGGCTCTCCAATCCCATTTCGACACTTTCTACAGTAACCGTTATCTCACGACCCTCCGTTTGCGGACATTGCACAACTGGCTTGCCGGCATTCCTTACGAACACATCATCGTTTTGGTCAATACTGCCGAGTATGGCGGTGGTGGAATCCTCAATTCCTATAACCTTTCCATGACCGATCACGTCATGTTCAAACCCGTTGTCGTGCATGAGTTCGGTCACAGCCTTGCCGGTTTGGGTGACGAATATGCCTATGAAAGCGAAGCTCTGGAGATGTATCCGCACGATGTAGAGCCGTGGGAGCCCAATATTACCACGCTCAAGGATTTCGATTCGAAGTGGAAAGACATGATGGAAAAAGATACGCCCATCCCCACTCCGTTGTCGGAGAATCCCCAAACCGTCATGTCAAGGGTCGGTGTCTTTGAAGGAGCGGGCTACAGTTTGAAGGGTGTTTATCGCGGATGTCAGGACTGTCGCATGCGCACCAACACCAATCCGGAGTTCTGTCCCGTATGCCGGCGGGCGTTGGTGAGGCTCATCAAGTTCTATACCGATTGACTTTTCGATGATTGAATCGTGAAGACAGGCAGATGTTTATGGCTTCTGATTGCAATGTTCTTTTTTCTTCCTGCCACTGCACAAGAAGAAAAGGACAGTGATTTGTTGGGCAAGGCCATTGAATATTTTCAGAGTTCAAAATACCATGAGGCGTTGCTCTTGTTTGAAAAGCTCGAGCAACGCCATCATCTTAATCCCCGTTTCCGTGCCTATATGGGGCTGTGCTATTTCCATGACTGGCAATTTGACAGATCGTCGGAGGTACTCAGGGAGGTCATTCCGTCGCTCGGGCTGTTTGCTCCGCACGAGAGGGAGGTCTATTATTACAGTTGTGCCGAGAGTTTTTTCTTCCTGCAAAAGTATCGCGATGCCGTTCCTTATTATGAAAATGCCCTTTCGGTGAGTTACGACAACGAGAAAGGCGACATCTTCTATCGCATCGGGATGTGTTATATGTTTACGGAAGAATGGCAGAATGCCATAGATTTTCTTGAGAGTTCGCGGAGCTATTACCGCCGTTTCAGACAAACCGACGAGCTCAAAGCCCGTTTGACACAGATCCAACAGATGATTTCCGGTTGTGAAAAGAAGCTCGCCGACGGGTCTGCAGCGAAAGAAACGGAACCGACGGTTGCTCCGCGATGACCTTGATTGATATCAATGAAAGCTTGTTGCTCGACTCATGTCCATCAGTCGTTCAACAGATTGGCGATGGTTTTTCTTACCCTGTCGGCAGAAGTGTATTCAAGCAGGTTTTCTTCCGCGCCGGGCCTGCCCATATATATATCGGGATTGGTGAACAACATGCCGCCCGGTCGTGTCGTTCTTGCCGAGAAATGGAATTCATGCAGTCCTGTTTCGCGGTGGATGTGTGCAATGTTCGATTCGTTGACGCCCGAGCCGGCGAGTATGGCGATGCGTCCGCGGGCTTGTTCATTGAGTTGTTTGAGAAGCCTGACGCCTTTGTCTGCCGTAGGCTGTTGGCCCGAAGTGAGGATGCGGTCGAAACCCATGATGATGAGTTCTTCCATGATTGCCGCCGGGTCTTGGCATCGGTCGAAAGCCCGATGAAACGTGACCGACATGCCTTTTGCGTGTTCCATCAAGAGCAGGTTGGCTTCTTTGTCGAGCCGTCCTTGTGGTGTCAGGCAGCCGAAGACCACCCCGTCTGCACCGATCCGGCGTGCCATGTCTATATCGGCAGCCATCCGTCTCACCTCCAAGGGTGTATAAAGGAAGTCACCGCCTCTGGGTCGCACGATAACATGAAGCCTTGTGGTTTTCAACATGTCGCGGGCCACGAGCATTTCGCCATACGACGGTGTCGTTCCGCCTTCGGGAATGCCGGCGCAAAGTTCCACACGGTCGGCTCCTCCGTCCTGTGCGGCCAGACAGCTTTCCACGCCGTTGGCACAGACTTCAATCTTAAAATCTTCGCGGTTCATGAGGAAAAGGGATTTGACGAAAGGCGTTGCTGTTGTTGACAACGGCTTCCGTCAAAGCGTTGAGTGGATGGATGGGTAACAGTGATGACGGGTTAAAAGAGTTCGTCGATTTCTTTCATTTCGTCCTCGTCAAACCATTCGGACAGCTTGTCTTTGGCTTTCTGCTTGACTTCCTCGGACACCGAGCCCCACACTTTCTTCAGTACGTAAGCCAATACACCGAGGTCATCGGTAAGTCCTGCGATGGGGATGGCATCGGGAATGACGTCGATCGGGCTGATGAGGTAGCCCAGAGCGCCGATGATGATGGCTTTGTCGGTCATCGAAACATCTTTGCTTTGCAGTGTATAATAAAGGATGAGTGCCGAGTAAACCAGCTTGGCGCCGGCGCGTTTGGCGATTCTTGATATCTTTTCGACAAAGTTCTGGTTGGAAAACTTGTCTTTATATTGCATGAAATCGGGTAATTCCATAGTCTTTTCTCCTTTGATGATTAGTTAATGATGTCATCGGTTTATGCGCTGCAAATATACGAATTATTTTGAAAGCCACCAACACATCCCGGCTTTTCGTGGCTTCCGGCGGTGCGAAAACACCCGAAAGGAACTCTTTCCGTACCTCCGTATGTCGAAAAGCGGGTGCTGTCCGGACGGGAAGCGGGTGCTATCCGGGCGGGAAAGCGGAAGCCCGGGGGCGGTTCCATAGGCTGCCGAGCATGGCTGCACCGCCAAAACGGAGCCTGCGGAGGTATTCGAACTTGTCGGGCGTGATGCCGCCGAGGGCGATGACGCGGCTGTCGATGATTCCCTTTTCGGCAGCTTCTTCGAGTTCCTGCCTGCCGAAGGCTGCGCGATAGCCTTGCTTGGACAGGCTGTCGAAGACGGGGCTCAGGAAGACATAAGCATGAAGCGTCTTGTATTGCCTGACTTCTTCCAGCGTGTGGCACGACCGGGACACCGTGCCCGTGAAGTGAGGCGGTGGTGTCGGATGACGCCGGTTGAGGTGGATGCCGCCCAGGCCGAATTGCCCGCACAGTCCGAAATGGTCGTGGACGACGAGGCGCGGCCGGCATTCGGCCGGTATGGCTTCGACGAGTTGCCGCATGGCGTGCAGGGAGTAGCCGGGCTTGCGGAGGTGTATGCGCCAACAGCCCTCTTCCAGCAGCCGGCAGATGGCAGCCGCCTCCCCCTCTACCGGATGGGGGGAGGTGATGGCTATTGTCCGGAAGGCGTTCACTTTCGCGTGCGTTCTATGATCATTTCAGCCACTTTCCTGCCCGAGAGAAGCATGCCGCCGAAGATGGGTCCCATGCGCGGCGTGCCGCCGACAGCCGACGATGCCATGCCGCAAACGTAGAGGCCGGGGTATATTTCCTTGGTTCCTTCGACGACTTGGTGTTCGCCTTCGGTGACGTCGAGCGAGCGTTCGCCGATGACTTCGCCCGTGGGGGTGTCGAGCCGGATGCCGTTCTTGCGTGCCACCACGTTGCACATCTCGCTGTCGTGGCCGGTTCCGTCGACGACAAAGCGTGCCATGATGTTCAAGGGGTCGACGTGCAGCTTCTCGCGCAGTACGGGAGTCCAGTTGACGACCACGCCGCTGACGATGTTGTTCTTGAACACCACATCCTCGACCGAATAGCAATTGAAGACGGTTGCGCCGGCGTGTACGGCCCGGTAGAGCAATGCCGAGGTGCTTTCCACGGAGTCGGCGGTGTAAAGTCCGTCCTCATATGGTTCGTGGCTGATGCCGAATTCCCTGAGGATGCCGACGGCTTCCTGCTGGATGACGAGCTGGTTGAACATCATGGCGCCGCCCCACATGCCGCCGCCGGGCGACAGCTTGCGGTCGAAGATGGCCACGCGCAGTCCGGCTTTGGCCAGATAATAAGCGGCCACGATGCCCGAGGGGCCTCCTCCGACGATGGCTACATCGAGTTCGAGACATTGGTCCAATTTGTCGAAATAGGTACGGATGATACCTCTTGATACTTGTTTTTCTATCATTTCAGTTATGTGTTAAGGATGAATGAATTCGTGTTGATGATATGCGGCGGACGGTGAAGGCTGCCCGGCTTTGCCTGCATGCAGGGTGTTGCCGGAACGGTTTTCCTACAAGACAGCCGGGCGTTTCCTTCAAACCTGCCGACAGGTCCCGGGAAAACCCTCGACCCTTTTCGAGAAAACCCTCGACCCTTTTCGTGAAAACCCTCGACCCTTTTCGCGAAAACCCTCGACCCTTTTTGGGAAAACCCTCGAGGGTTTCCGGCAGAACGGTCGTCATTCCTGCCGGGCGGCCGCGGCTTTCCTCCCCGAAAGGGTTTCGCCTTGTCCTTGGACCCGGCCTTTGCCGGATGCCTTTCTTTCATGCCTCTTGCCGTCCGCAGGCGTCTTCCCGGCAGTCTTCGAGCGACCGGCTGATGCGCATGGCACAGAAGTTCGGCCCGCACATGGTGCAGTATTTCCCGCCTGTCTCGTTGGACGTCTTCCAGTATTCAAGGGCTCTCTCGGGATCAAGGGCGAGGTTGAACTGGTCTTTCCACCTGAACTCGTAGCGTGCCTTCGAGAGTGCATTGTCGCGGATGGCCGCACCGGGATGCCCCTTGGCGAGATCGGCGGCATGGGCGGCAATCTTGTAGGCCACCACTCCCTCGCGCACATCGTTCTTGCCGGGCAGTGCCAGATGCTCTTTCGGCGTGACGTAACAGAGCATCGCCGTGCCGTACCAGCCTATCATGGCGGCTCCGATGGCGCTCGTGATGTGGTCGTAGGCGGGTGCAATGTCGGTGACGATGGGACCGAGCGTGTAGAAAGGTGCGCCGTGGCACTTTTCCATTTGTCGGGTCATGTTCTCCCTGATTTTGTGCATCGGTACATGTCCCGGCCCTTCGATAAAGGCCTGGACGTCTTTTTCCCATGCCCTTTCGACCAGCTCTCCCATGGTGTCGAGCTCGGCAAACTGTGCCGCGTCGTTGGCGTCGAAGGTGCTGCCCGGCCGCAGCCCGTCTCCCAGGGAGATGGCGGCGTCGTATTTCCGGCAGATGTCGCAGATGTCGTCGAAGTGCTCGTAGAGGAAACTTTCGCGCCGGTGCACCCGGCACCATTTGGAAATGATGCTGCCGCCGCGGCTCACCATGCCCGTAAGGCGGCCTTGCGAGAGCGGCACGTTCTTCAGGCGGATGCCGCAGTGGATGGTGAAATAGTCCACGCCCTGCTCGCACTGTTCGATGAGCGTGTCGCGGAAGATTTCCCAGGTGAGGTCTTCGGCACGTCCGCCCGCCTTCTCGAACGCCTGGTACATGGGCACCGTTCCGACGGGCACGGGACAGTTGCGGAGTATCCATTCGCGGGTTTCCGTGATGTTCTCGCCCGTCGAGAGGTCCATCAGCGTGTCGCCGCCCCACTTGCAGCTCCACACCGCCTTCTCGACTTCCTCCTCAATGCTCGAGTTGGCGTGCGAGTTGCCGATGTTGGTGTTGATCTTCACGCAGAAGTTCGTGCCGATGATCATCGGTTCGCTTTCGGGATGGTTGACGTTTGCCGGTATGACGGCGCGTCCCGCCGCCACCTCCTGCCTCACAAACTCGGGCGTGATGTGCGTCTCGATGCCCTGCTCGCGGCAGTTCATCGTTTCGCGTATCGCCACATATTCCATCTCGTGGGTGATGATGCCCTGCTTGGCGAGCGACATCTGCGTGCCTTTTCGTCCTTCCGTCCACGGCCTCCTGAGTTTCGGAAGCCCCTTCGCGAGGTCTATTTCGGCATTGGGGTCGCTGTAGGGGCCGCTCGTGTCGTAGACGATGACGGGAGCGTTCTCCCGCAGTCTCGTCCCGCCGTTCTCGAGCGTTGCCGTCGGCGTGAGCGTAATCTTCCGCATGGCAACCCTCAGTTCGGGGTGGATTTCTCCCTTCATGAACACCTTTTCGGATGAAGGATAAGAGATTCTCATGTCAGTTTTCATATTTCGATATAAGATTGATGATGTGTTCCATTTCCTTGCTCGGGCTGTCGCTGTTGAGGATGGCGCCGCTGACGGCGATGCCGTGGATGCCCGTCTGCATCAGCTCGCCGATGTCGCCGGCCACGATGCCTCCGATGGCAATCAGCGGAAGGCCGATGTTCTCGGCCTTCATCATGGCACACAGCTGCCTGTAGCCTTCCGTTCCGAGTACGGGCGACAGGTTCTTCTTCGTCGTCGTGAAGCGAAACGGTCCGCAACCGATGTAGTTGCCCCCCTGTCGGGCAATCCTTCTGATGTCGTCGGCCGTGTTGGCCGTCCCACCGATGATGCACTCCTCGCCCGTCAGTCTCCTCGCTTCATCAATCGGCATGTCGGCCCAGCCCAGATGTACGCCGTCCGCACCCGTTTGCAGGCAAAGGTTCACCCTGTCGTCGAGCAGCATCGTCGCGCCGTAACGCCTGCACCACTCGCCGAGCGTCTGCGCCGTGGCGGCCACCTCCCCGTCGGTCGCGTCCTTCATGCGGAGCTGAATCCACCGGCATCCTCCCTCGAGTGCCAAGCGTGCGCCCTCAAGTGTCGTGTAACGGGGAGTTGCATGGGTAATGAATTGTATGCGTTCTATCTTCATGGTCGTTTGATGAGTGGTTGGGGTTGGAAAAAATGATTGACCGGACCGGCCCCTTTGCCTGTCACGACATCGCTGCCTGCCCTCAAAGCCCGGTCGATATAGTCCTTGGCAGCCTTTACCGCATCGCTCAACACATATCCCCGGGCCAGAAAAGACGCGATGGCGGCCGACAGCGTGCAGCCTGTGCCGTGGGTGTTGGCTGTCGCTACGGCAGGACTTTCGTAGCGTATCGCCTCGCAACTGGTCACGAGAAAGTCGGTCTTGGTCTCCCCTTGCCTATGGCCGCCCTTGACCAGCACCGCCTCGCAGCCTTTGTCGACCAGCTTTCTGCCGGCTTCTACCATCGTTTCGTTGCCGTCTATGGCCATGCCGCACAGGGCTTCGGCTTCGGGAAGGTTGGGTGTCAGCAATGTGGCAAGGGGGAACAGCCTTTCTTCCATCGCCTCGCGGGCATCTTCCTGCATCAGCATGTCGCCCGAAGTAGCCACCATCACCGGATCGATCACCGTCAGAAAGCCCGACCGCCTTGCCAGTTCGTCGGCCACACAGTCAATCGTTTCCCTACAGCCCAACATGCCTATCTTGACCACCGATGGACAAATGTCGTCCATCACGGCAGCCAGCTGCGCCCTGATGACGGCCGGCGGAATGTGGTGAATGGCAGTCACGCCACAGGTATTCTGGGCGGTCACGGCAGTAATCACAGAGGTTGCAAAGCATCCCAGTGCCGACATGGTCTTGATGTCTGCCTGTATGCCTGCTCCTCCTCCGCTATCCGAGCCGGCAATGGTCAAAGTCTTGAGATATTGCATGTCTTCTCCTATTATGTAACAGTTTCAAGAGAGACACACGGGCGTATAAGAAAGACAAACACGAAATGTTCACAAATTCCTACGGCAGCATTACCTGCATCAGGTGTTAGGGTATATTCTCAGCGTCGCCCTTTCACGGACTCGGCACCCCTCTTGTCGGATTTCTCCGAAGTTTATCGGTTGCAAAAGTAGCATTTTCTTTCGAATTGGCAACTTTTATGCGGGAAATATGTTGTCCGGATGTGTTTTTCTTTGTCCCGAACGAAAACGGTCTGCAACATGAAAGATGACATGTTGCAGACCGTACATCATCAAACGGGCTGACTGAAGTCCTTGGCAGTCAAACGACCGATGGGGTTTACCAATGCAGCGGCTCATCGAGGATGATGCCGTCTGTCAAATCTTGGGCATCGAAGCTGTTGCCTTTGTATTGTACGCAGAGCATCAGCAGTTCGTCCTTGCCCGTGTTCTTCATGGCTCTCTTGCCTTCGGGCGACACGCGGACGACGCTGCCTTCCGATACCGGGAACACCTCTCCGTCGACTTGATAGACGCCTTCGCCTTTCAAGATGAAATAAAGTTCCTCATGATTCTTGTGTGCATGGAGGAAACCGCTGTCCTGTCCCGGTGCAAACGACTGAAAAGAGAGTTCTGCACCTGTAGTTCCGAGCAGTTGGCCCACGAACACCTTGCCGGGAATCACTACATCGGGAGAGAATCGGAGGGTATAGTCCTTGATGCCGTCGAGCTTGCCGAGTTGTACCGAATCATAATTTTTGCCGCTGTTTGTTTTCTTTGTTTCTTTCATGATGTTGATATTTTTTTGAATTGAACGTATGGTTTTTGTGTCGTAACGTCACCGGTCGGAATCATCTTGGGTTGTTCCGATGCTTCGGTTTCCGTCTTGTCTGCTGCAAAGTTATGTCAATTATGAGGTTGCCACAAGTAGGCACTACTAAGTAAGATGGTTTCATGGAGGTAACCATTGGATGGATAGGGCGATGGCGCAAGCTGACTTTTACATACTTTAATATAATTGTTTCGCTCGCTCATGGGATAATGGTTACTTTTGGTGTCTTCATGAATAAAATACTGAAATATGAACAGGACAGAAGTTCGCGATGCCCTCTTTCCACGTTGTCCCATCCGCAATGTTTTGTCGAGAGTGGGCGACAAGTGGTCGATGTTGGTGCTTTTCACACTCGAAAACAACGAAAACATCCGTTTTAAGGAACTGCAACGCAACATTCCCGACATATCGCAAAAGATGCTCACACTCACCCTCAGAACTCTCGAAGGTGACGGACTTGTGGCAAGAAAGGCTTATGCCGAAGTGCCGCCGAGGGTGGAATATGCTCTGACCGAGAAAGGAAAAAGTCTGCTGCCCCTCATCAATAACCTCATTGATTGGGCAAGTAACAACATGGAAGACATCATTTCGGCACGTACCCGTTACCTGTTGACATAGTTTCAGCAGTACGGACGAGATCCCGGCAACCGCTTCCGACCGCTCGAAGTGTCTTATAGAAGCCCACGTTTCGACGACTGTTTACCATATCCGATAACGCCTTTGGTCAGCATCCCTACAGGGCGGCTTTCCAAAACCTACCCTTTGGGCTGCCGAAAGGGCACGAATAACCATGCAAGATAATTATCAAAAAATAACAAGCGTTTTTAATGAGATATTCTTCTTTCTGCTTTTTTGTAATGCTGTTTGTCGTTGGAGTGGAATTTATAATCCTCGTCCTCGCTTTTTCTTTCTGTTGGCTTGATTTCTGAGTTTACGCTGCCACGCTGTTTCTGCATAGTCATTGCCTTGCGTAGTTGGGGTAATCAAATCGCCTAACCCTTCCACAACTTCATCTGCTGCACTAACAATAGTGTCTGCCTGGAAAAGCCATGCAACTTTGCCCCTTTTGGCCAGGCAAAATAGTCCCCCTTGGGCACAATACGGTTGCCCCTTTTGGTCCAAATAGCATTAACCAACTTTGTCCCAGGGTTGTCAACGTTTTTTTCGTGTAGATTTGCATACCCCTGTCCTGGTGTAGCGGGTACTATAAAATCTAAACAAATGAACAAGAGAATCAAAAGCATTTTAAGG
>JALETQ010000045.1 GCA_022781445.1 Prevotella sp. | reverse complement strand
AAACTTGGCATTATTTGTGCTTTTTAGCCTTTCCTGAGTTATTAACCCAGAAAAAGTCTATCAATATGTCCAACACATCGGCTGTCCGACAAAACAGACATTTCTAAATGGGCTTGATTTTTTTAGCGGACACCAATAATTATCAATCGGTTTGAAGACTGATTGAGAGATTATTAATCTTCTGCACTTCAGATAATTCCGAAAAGATTCTTTATCGAAAGGAAGGATTACATCAACAGCTTTTCGAGTGCCGGGATAACGATCTTTCCCCTGTGTACGGAGATCAGGCTCTCGGCTTCCATGCGGTGAAGCTCTCTTGAAAGGTTCAGGCGGCTCTCTCCGATTTCGGTTGCCAGCTGATTCATGGTGATGGTGAAAGTCTTTCTGCCGGCCGGTCGGACACAGTGGTTTTCGAAAAAACGCACGATTTTTTGTCGGATGGAGTGGGGGAGAATGCGCCACGGCTTACGCACGAGACGTTGATTCTGCGTTGATAGCATGTTGAGGAGGTTGAGTCTGAACACCTCGTAATCGGCAGCCAGCTGATAGGTCATGCCCTTTTGTATGCGGATGAACTCACATGGCGTGAGGGTCGAGAAAGTGGAGGAGAAGTATTGGTTGAGTCCGAAGATGTGTTCGGGTTGTAGAATGTTGGGCGACGAATAATGTTCCTTGACGATGTATCGACCGTCGTCGGCTTTGGTCTCGGCACACACCTCTCCTTTGAGCAAAAACATGAGATGGGTGTATGCGCTTCCTTCCCGGATGAAGGTCTTGGCTGGTTTCACCTTCATGACATCCATGTCTACATGGGCGATGATGTCGAGCAAGTCACTGTTGCTCAATCCTTGAAAGAGTGGTAACTCCAACAGCGTTTGGTGCAGGAACTCTTCCTTGGTGATCATAGGCTATTGCTCGATGAGTTTCTTGAGTGCCGGCGAGAACCACACCGCATTCCTGCCTCCGCCGTCGGCATAGATGAAGTAGGCTGCCAGTTCGGGATGCTTGTTTAAGATGGCTTTGGCTTTATCGATGCCGGTCACCATGAAGGCGGTGGCATAAGCGTCGGCCGTGGCACAGTCGTCGGCAACGACAGTAGCCGACAACAGACTGTGTTGAACGGGATAGCCTGTCGCAGGATCGATGGTGTGGGCATATTTCTTTCCACCTTTATAATAGAAGTTACGGTAGTTTCCGCTGGTAGCCAAAGCCTTGTTTTCCATACGGATGATGGTTTGAATGTCTTGCTGCACGTTGAGCGAGTCGTCTACCGGTTTGGTGATGCCTATCTGCCATGGCTTTCGGTTTGGGTTGATACCTCTTGTGACCACCTCCCCTCCAATCTCCACCATGAAGTTATCGATACCTTTTCGGTTGAGGAAAGCTGCCGCCACATCCACACCGAAGCCTTTGGCTATGGCACTGCAGTCAAGCATGATATCCGGGTGTTCTTTGCGAATGGTGTGCCCTTTGAGTGTCACCTTCCGGTAGCCTATCAGTGCTTTGAGGCTGTCGATGGCATGAGCTGATGGGCGGGTGCTGTTCTTGAATCCGAAACCCCATACATTGACAAGGGGAGCCACCGTGATATCAAAGGCGCCGTCGGTTGCTTGTGATACGGTGCGTGCTTTTTCAAATACCGTTCTGAACATCCCGTCGGTCTGCATCGACTCGTTGTGGTTGATGCGGCTGATGACCGATTTCTCATTGAAGGTAGAAAGCGAAAGGTCTACCTTGCGGAGTTCGGCTTCGATTTCCTGTTGTAGGTTTTCTTCGCCTTGATAGGTGATATGGTAGGTTGTGCCAAACACGAATCCCTGTATGCGTTGATAAGGAGTATTATGCTGACGATTGATGATGTAGATTGTGCCGATTACAAGAAACAGCAGGAAAGGTATTTGCCAATAGATCTTCTTCATGGTTGAGAGCCGGTTAGATATTGTCGCACTTGATATGCCGTTCGATCTGGTAGTCGTTGCGGTTGGACGACGAACGGCTGATGAGGTCGCCTATGAAGCCGGCAAGGAATAATTGTGTACCGATCATCATCATTGTCAGTGCGATGTAGAAATAGGGCGTGTCGGTAATCAGTCGCTGGGGCACACCGTGCGACAGGGCGATCAGTTTGTCGATACCGATGAGGATAACAGCCACAAAGCCCACAAGAAATGTCAGCGACCCTAAGAATCCGAAGACGTGCATGGGCTTCTTGCCGAAGTTGGTCAGGAACCACAAGGTGACCAAATCGAGATAACCGTTGACAAATCGGTTCCATCCCATAAATTTCGATTCGCCGTATTTACGTTTGCCATGTTGTACCACTTTCTCGCCGATCTTGTCGAAGCCGGCATTCTTGGCGAGGTAAGGAATGTAGCGGTGCATCTCGCCATAGACCTCGATGTTCTTGATGACCTCGTTGCGATAGGCTTTCAGGCCGCAGTTGAAGTCATGCAGGTTGCGAATGCCGCTGACTTTCCTTGCCGTGGCGTTGAAGAGCTTGGTCGGAATGGTTTTGGAGAGAGGATCGTAACGTTTTTGTTTATATCCCGACACCATGTCATAGCCTTCTACCTTGATCATTTCATAGAGGGCGGGTATTTCATCGGGTGAGTCTTGCAGGTCGGCATCCATCGTGATGACCACATCGCCCACGGCTTCTTTGAACCCGCAGTACAGTGCCGGACTTTTGCCGTAGTTGCGTCTGAACTTGATGCCTTTGACGTTGGACGAACTCTTGCTGAGGTTCTCGATGACCTCCCATGAGGTGTCGGTAGAGCCGTCGTTGATGAAGATGATTTCGTAGGTAAACCCGTTTTCTTTCATGACGCGTTCAATCCATGCGTGCAGTTCGGGCAACGATTCTTCTTCATTGTATAAGGGGATGACAACAGAAATATCCATATGATTTTAAGTGTTGATGATGAACGGTTAGCTTCTCCTGTTCAGCAGTGCGATGGGCATACTGATGAGGAGTGACATGATGATGTTGGAATAAAGAATCTGCAGACTGATGTCGATGGCGCGAATACTTTCCAGCTGACGTACCGCATCTTTGAGTTCCCGGGCAGTCATGCCGGCGGCCTCCATCACTTCTTTGTATTCGGGGTTGTCAAAGATTTGCCGGTATTGCTCCAGCATGAATCCGTTGTCCAGCCACGAAAAGTAAATCCATTGGGCCATTGCAAGGATGAGGGCAGCGTAGAACGCCGTGAGGAAGGCGTATGTAAAACCGCGGAAGAAAGAAAACGGTGTTTCAAGATACTTTTTGCGGAGATAACTGAGTCTGAACCCGATCATAAAAGGTGTGCCGATGATGATGGAGAAGAAGAGAAATCCGAAAAGCGGATAACGGAAGTTCGCCAACAGTGATGCGAATCCGATGACCCACAATATTCCCAATATGCCTCCGTCGGTACGCGCAAAATCCTTGACTTGGTTGAGTTGTTTGGTTTCGTCCATGTTGTTCGTAATACTGATAGGGATCTGTTTGAATGAATGCCGTCCGCGGATCGTCGATGGAGCGGCAGGGGCAATGCTCTCTTTTCCGTGGCAGCGGTGCTTGGCGTAGCCACCGTCACTGATTCCGATGTTGGGGATGTCACTGATGCAGTTGCCCCAGCAGCTTTTCGAGCGACACCTCGTCGGGGATGAGTACCTCGCGAGGTTTGCTGCCCTGCGCTGCCCCCACGATACCGGCCTGTTCGAGTTGGTCCATGAGTCTGCCGGCACGGTTGTATCCTATTTGGAACTTGCGTTGAATCATGCTTGTCGAACCTTGCTGGCTCAACACGATCATGCGGGCGGCTTCTTCAAACAGCGGGTCGAACGAACCTAATTCGATGGCACCGCCGCCACCGCCATTGTCTTCGGTGATGGGTTCGGGCAATTCCAGTGCGTGTGTCGGCCCGGGTTGCTGACTGATATATTTGTTGATGACCTCCACTTCGGGGGTATCGATAAATGCACATTGCACACGCACAGGCTCGCTGCCATTGAGTATCAGCATGTCACCCCTGCCGATGAGCTGTTGTGCACCCGGCCGGTCGAGGATGGTGCGCGAGTCGATCATGGCACTCACCTTGAACGCCATGCGCCCCGGGAAGTTGGCTTTGATGTTACCCGTGATGATGCTTGTCGTCGGTCGTTGGGTGGCGATGACCATGTGGATGCCGACGGCACGCGCCAGCTGTGCAATGCGGGCGATGGGCAATTCGATTTCTTTGCCTACTTGCATAATCAGGTCGCCAAACTCGTCGATGATGACCACGATGTAGGGCATGTATTCATGTCCTTTCGAGAGGTCGAGCAGGTGATTGACGTATTTGTTGTTGTATTCTTTGATGTTGCGGGTACCCGCCAGCTTGAGCATGTCGTAACGATAGTCCATCAGCGTACAGAGACTCTTCAGCGTGCGAACCACCTTGTCGATGTCTGTGATGATGGGTTCTTCATTCTCGTCGACCATTGCCATGAAGTGCTTGGCAATGGGCGTGTAAATGCTGAATTCCACTTTCTTGGGGTCTATGAGTACCAATTTCAGTTCGTTGGGGTGCTTTTTATAGAGCAGTGAGGTGATGATGGCATTCAGTCCGACCGACTTGCCTTGACCCGTCGCACCTGCCACGAGCAAGTGCGGAATCTTCGCGAGATCCACCATATATACATCGTTTGTAATGGTCTTTCCGAGTGCTATCGGCAGTTCCATCTGCGACTCCTGGAATTTGCGTGAGTTCAAGATGCTCTCCATCGAGACGATGTTGGCTTTGGCGTTAGGCACTTCAATACCGATGGTGCCTTTGCCGGGGATGGGTGCGATGATGCGGATGCCCAGAGCCGCGAGGCTGAGGGCGATGTCGTCTTCAAGATTGCGTATTTTCGAGATTCGTACACCCTCGGCAGGTGTGATCTCATAGAGGGTGATGGTGGGACCCACGGTGGCTTTAATCTCGCTGATTTGTACACCGAATGAACCCAGCACCTTGATGATCTGATTTTTGTTGGCCTCTTGTTCCGAGCGGTCGATGTAGGGCTTGCCGTCATTGTCATATTTCTTCAGCAAGTCGAGCGTCGGATATTTGTAGCGGGTGAACGGCTCTTTGGGATTGATGGGTGTGTTGAGGTCGTGTTCCTCCGATACGCGGTTGCCTTCCGCCTTGTCGTTTTCCTCACCCACTTCGATGGTCATCTCCACATCGTCCGAGGTAGGGATGCCGGCAGGAGCATTGACGACGGTTCCGTTATCGGTAAACTCCACAATCTGCGGGGCAGGGTCATCGAATACCTCCGGATCGGGTTGGGTGGCTATCTCTTCCTCGGGAGTCGCCGAGTCTGAAGTCTCACGGTTCGTGATGGTAAACTTCACCTGCTTCAGATACCCCATCGGGTTCAGAATCTTTCGGGTCATGATGATGGTTTCGGAGCTGACGAAAGTCAGGAAGATAAGTGCCACCACGGCAAGCACGGCAATCAGTCCCGGAGGACCGATGATATTTTCTATCCATTGGGCCACGAAGACTCCGTGATCGCCGCCCGGGCTGAAGATGGCGTCGCTCATCAGCGGCGAGAGGAATTTCGACAGCGTGATCGAACTCCATACCGTTATTACCGACAGGCTGAAAAACCATTTCCACAGGTTGAGGCTTGTCGATGCCCCGATGAGCTTCAGTCCGCAGAGAATGATGAACAAAGGAATGGTGAAAGCTGCGAATCCGAAGCATCGTGAAATGAAGAAATACGACAGGATGGCTCCCGTCGAACCGCAATAGTTCTCGAAACTGCGGTTGGTGTTCTCCAACTCGCCCGGCCGCAAGTCGGTGACCAGACTTTGGTCGGCACTGCCTGTGGAGAAATAAGAAATGAAGGCGACGATGAGGTAGATTGCCAGAAAAAGCAATAGAAGACCGGTGATGAAGTTGAATTTCTCGTTGAAGATGGCATCCAGCTTCAAGATTTGTTTCATCGATTGTTCTTTGTTCCCTTTTTTCTTTCTTGCCATTTCTCCTTGGATGTTATGATTGAAGTATGTCTACATTTCCTCCCGGGAAAGTGTAGTACGGTGGTCTGCATGTCGTTTTTCTGTTTCGGGGTGATCGGGAGTGTGCCGATTTCGGGTGACTTGCCCCGTCCTGCCCCGCTTCCCCTGCCGGAATTGTCGGAAGTGTTCTTCGGCGAGGCCGGAAGAGTTCGTGATGATGGGCGAAAGCGTCCGGACACCCTGCGGCAAATCGTTCCTAAATTACATGCAAAAGTACGGAAAAAACTTAGAACCCTCCGCTTTTCTCATAACTTTTTTCTACTTTTGCAAGTCATACGTTGAATATAATATGCGAAGAACGATACACCAAACCTACGACAAAAGTCTCATCGGCGGATTGACGGCAGCCCGGTTTCCGGGAAAGATAGTGGTCATACTCTCTGAACATGAAGCCGATAAGGCGGTGGAGTATCTGCGGACATTCCCGATGGTAGGTATCGATACCGAAACGCGCCCGTCGTTTCGCAAAGGCAGTACCCGCAAGGTGGCACTGTTGCAGGTGGCAACCCATGAGGTGTGCTTCCTTTTCAGACTCAACCATTTGGGACTCCCTCCTTCGGTCATCGCCCTTTTAGAAGACGCATCGACACTCAAGATAGGGCTGTCACTGCACGACGATCTTTTGTCGCTTCGTCGCAGAGCCGGTTTCGAGGCGGTGGGTTTCATCGATTTGCAGGACTGCATGGAAGAGTTGGGAATCGCAGACAAAAGCCTGCAAAAACTCTATGCCAACTTCTTCGGCAGGCGCATCAGCAAGCGACAGCAGCTCTCCAACTGGGAGAACGACATCCTGACCGATAAGCAGAAGGACTATGCCGCCACGGATGCGTGGGCTTGCCTTGAGTTGTACGAGGAATATCGGAGGTTGCTGCACGACAGAGACTTCGACCTCATCGTCACTCCCCAATCCACGACCCATGAAACGGCAACCGCTATCGTAGACATTCAACCACCGTATGATGAAACAAAGAAACATGAACTATAAGACCATACAATTAAAGAGAGGTAAGGAAGAAAGCCTCAAACGATTCCATCCATGGGTATTTTCAGGTGCCATTCTCAAAGCCGATGATGCCATCGAAGAGGGCGAAGTCGTCTCGGTAGTAAGTCATCAGGGTGAACATATCGGTGTGGGCCATTACCAAATCGGCTCGATAGCTGTCCGCATGCTTGCTTTTGAAGAGGTTGTCGTCGATGATGCTTTCTGGCTCAGTCGCCTCGATGCCGCCTTGCAGGTGCGTCGTTCCATCGGTCTGGCCGATGTGGCGCACAACGATACCTTCCGACTCGTTCATGGCGAGGGAGACAACCTTCCCGGACTTGTCATCGACTGCTATGGCAAAACGGCCGTGATGCAAGCACACAGTGTGGGTATGCACATGGCGCGCATACAGATAGCACGTTGTTTGAAAGAGGTGATGGGCAGTCGTATCGACCATATCTTTTACAAGAGTGAAACAACCTTGCCGTTCAAAGCCGACCTCGGACAGGAAAACGGATTCCTCTATGGCGAGAGCCATGACGATACCGCCACCGAAAACGGATTGCTCTTTCATGTCGATTGGTTGCGTGGCCAGAAGACAGGCTTCTTCATCGACCAGCGCGAAAACCGCCGCTTGCTCGAACAATATGCCCGCGGCAGGAAAGTACTCAATATGTTCTGTTACACGGGCGGCTTCTCTTTCTATGCCATGCGCGGTGAGGCTGCCTTGGTCCATTCGGTCGACAGCAGTGCCAAAGCCATCGAACTCACCAAACAGAATGTTGAACTCAATTTCCCCGGTGACCCGCGCCATCAGGCTTATTGCAGCGATGCTTTCAAGTTTTTGCAGGAATCCGGTCGTTTCTACGACCTCATCATCCTCGATCCGCCTGCCTTTGCCAAGCATCGCAGCGCACTCCACAATGCTTTGAAGGGTTATACCCGTCTCAATAACAAAGCCTTTGAACAAATCGAGCCGGGCGGAATCCTCTTCACCTTCAGCTGTAGCCAGATTGTTACCAAAGATCAGTTTCGCAATGCTGTCTTCACGGCTGCCGCGCAGGCACGTCGAAAGGTACGCATCCTGCACCAGCTGCACCAGCCTGCCGACCATCCCGTCAATATATACCATCCTGAAGGCGAATACCTGAAAGGACTTGTATTGTATGTCGAATAGCAGTTTTGAACATAAGGTCAGCCGTTTTATCCAAGCAAATCGTCTGCTCGATAAGAAACATGCCTGCCTGGTGGCTTTGTCAGGCGGAGCCGACAGTGTGGCTCTCCTTCTTGTGTTGCGCTCGCTTGGCTATCCTCTCGAAGCCGTTCACTGTAATTTTCATTTGCGGGGGGAAGAGTCTGCCCGAGACGAACAGTTCTGCATCCGTCTGTGTCACGATGAAGGAATTATCCTTCATGTTCGCCATTTCGACACCCTCGAATATGCCCGTAAGCGACACGTCAGTATCGAAATGGCTGCCCGCGAACAGCGTTATGCCTGTTTTGAGGAGTTGCGCCGGGAGCGTCAGGCTTCCGATGTGTGCGTGGCCCATCACCGCGGCGATTCGGTCGAAACCCTCCTGCTGAACCTCCTGCGCGGCACCGGCATCCATGGGCTGACCGGCATCGCTCCGCGCAATGGTCATATCGTAAGACCTTTGCTCTGTGTCAGCCGTGACGAGGTCGAAGCCTACCTCCGCTTGTCGGGACACACTTTTGTGACCGACAGCAGCAACCTTGTCGATGATGTGGTACGCAACAAAATCAGGCTTCGGCTTCTTCCGCTCATGCGTACCATCAATCCTTCGGTCGAGAAAAGTCTTCATCAAACGTCGCTTCGTTTGCGCGAGGTAGCCGACATCTACGACGAAACCGTCTGTCGGGAAGCAGCCCGGGCACTCGTGGCAACCACCCCTTACATCATTCTCGATGCCGCCTGTCTTCGTCGGGAGGCAATACTCTATTTCTGGTTATCCCACTACCATTTTACGCCGGCGCAGATTGAAAGGATTCATTCCCGTAAAGACCTTTCAACCGGCCGACGCTTCCTGTCGTCCACCCACGAACTGGCTGTCGATCGTGGAAGGCTGTTCATTCGTCCCATTACCTCGCCTGCAGAACCCGTCGAGGTGGTTGCCGAAGGTTTCACGAGTCTTCCCGATGGCCGAACGATGGCGGTAACGACAGAAGTGGTTGACGATTGTTTTACTGTCAGCCGTGAGCCGTTTCGGGCAAGTCTCGATGCCGATACCGTTGCTTTTCCGCTGACGGTGCGTCCCCCACGCACTGCCGATCGCTTTGTGCCTTACGGCATGAAAGGCAGCAAGCTCGTGAGCGATTTCCTGACCGATGTCAAAAGATCGGTTTTCGAGAAAGAAGACCGGCTCGTCGTCGTCGGTGCCGACGGACATATTCTGTGGGTCGTGGGCGAACGTGTCGATGCCCGCCATGCCATCACGCCCGCCACACGCCGAGTCCTGTGTCTTGTCGTCACACCGCCTTCGCGGTCTGTACCGGCGGATCTGCCGCCCGGTGTGAATCCGTCTCCCTCTCTCCTGCGGTCTGTCACCCGATAACCTCTGAACAAAAGCCATATCACCCTCCAACACCCGAATAGCATGAATATCAAATCCATCCTTTTCCTCTTGCTCTCCTGTTGCGGTATCGCCCGTGCCCAACGTGAAACCGTTCCGTCTTTTTCCTCCACGCTCACCGATTCTCTGCATTACAATGTCGAGATGCAAGGCTCGTTTGCCGACGGAAAGACACCCCTTTGGCTCAATGCCAACAAGCAGGGACTGTCTTCGCTCGACAATGCCAACGGCTATCTGCGGGCATCGCTTGCCAAGCCCATGCTCAACGACAGTCGCCAACATTGGGAACTCGCCTACGGGGTCGATCTTGTGGTGCCTGCCGGCTATACGTCCGATTTCGTCATCCATCAGGCATACGCTCAAATTCGGTGGCATCATGGAGTGCTTACCGTCGGTAGCAAGGAAAATCACCTCAATCTCAAGAACGACTTGCTGAGCAGCGGTTCGCAAACCTTGGGTATCAATGCCCGTCCCGTACCTCAGGTGCGGCTGGCATTGCCCGACTATTGGACACTGCCTTTCGGTAATGGCTGGCTGCACCTCAAAGGACACATTGCCTATGGCAAGATGACCGATGAGGGCTGGCAACACGATTTCACGGGCAAGGCATCCGACTATGCCGACGGTGTTCTCTACCACAGCAAGGCAGGCTTTTTCAAAATCGGCAACGACGAGCGATACATGCCCTTCTCCGTGGAGATGGGGCTGGAGATGGCTGCCGTCTATGGCGGTAAGGCCTACCTCCGTCAGCCCGACGGCACCTTTGTCGTGTCCGACGGAAAGGGCGGACTCAAAGGTATGTGGGATGCTTTCTTTCCCGGAGGTGCCGACACGGGCGAGACGACCTATAAGAATGTGTCGGGCAACCAGCTTGGCAGCTGGATGTTGCGTTTCAACTGGAAAGAAGAAACATGGCGGTTCGGATTCTATGTCGATAAGTTCTTTGAGGACCATTCGGGCATGTTCATGCTCGACTACAACGGTTATGGCGAAGGCGAGGAATGGATGACCCGCAAGGACCGGCGTTATTTCATGTATAATTTCAAGGACTGGATGCTCGGTGCCGAACTCAACTTCACCCGCAACCGGTGGATTACAGATGTTGTGCTGGAATATCTTTATACCAAATACCAGAGCGGGCCGATCTATCACGACCATACCATCAACATTGCCGACCATGTCGCCGGGCGCGACAATTATTACAACCATTACATTTATCCCGGATGGCAGCACTGGGGACAGGTCATCGGCAATCCTCTTTACCGTTCGCCCATCTACAACGACGATGGTGTGATTGAAGTGAAAAACAACCGCACCTCTGCCGTCCATCTGGGCATTGCCGGCCGTCCATACGATAACTTCAACTATCGGTTTCTTGTCTCCTGTCAGGACGGACTCGGATCATATTTCAGGCCCTATACCAAGAAGCACCACAATGTGAGCCTCATGCTCGAAACCTGCTACCGGTTCACGGGGAAGACTCTCCGAGGCTGCCTCCTGAAAGTTGCCGGAGGGCTTGACACGGGTAAGATACTCGGTCATAATTACGGTTTCCAGATCACCTTTTCAAAGACAGGCCTGCTGGGCAGGCTGCCGCGCGAATAATGCCGCTTTACACCATTGTTCATTATCCAGAACCATATCACCGTCATGAAGAAAACCATCCTTTCCATCGTAGCCCTTCTAACAATCGTGTTGCTCTCCTCTTGCGACCTCGAATCATCCGATAACGGTAAACTCGACGGTTTTTGGCATCTCGCCACCGTCGACAGCCTTGCCGTGCAGACACATGCCGACATGCGCGACAAGCGCATTTTCTGGTCGTTTCAGCACAACCTCCTCGAACTTGCCGACCGTGATTTCGTTCATTCGCCCATTTTCATGCGTTTCGAACTGATCGGCACCGATACCCTGCGTGTGAACCGACCCCGTTTCGACAATCGTGAAGAAGGCGATCCTGAAATTGACTACGAAGCCCGGTTGTATCCTTTTGGGGTCAATATGTTAGATGAACTGTTCGTCATCGAGAAGCTCACCCGCAACAAGATGATACTGCGCTCGAACGTATTGCGTTTGTTTTTCGAAAAGTTCTGACATAAGGTCGTCTGTAGCCTTTGCGGTGCGAAAGGCGGCAACTCCTCCCAATCTATCTGTGGCAGGGTGAGTCATGTACTGTGTCTTTTCATCGGCCGGTGTGGTGATTTCTGCCGGCCCGACTTCCCCTTTCGCATCAGGCGGCAGCAGCCCGATGGCCGGCAGGGTTTCTTTTCTGTTCTCCTTCCTCCTCGGAACCTCTGTTTCAAAGCCCCTTTATATATATTATGGTGTGGGATGAACGGGCTGACAGCCCGGATGCAGTCGCCTGTCGACAGCAGGACTCCCTTCTGACAAGAAAAAGTTGCCCAGAATGTCAAAAAGGGGTATCTTTCTGTGTTTACCCCTTGCATAGGTCTTCAAAAATCCGTACCTTTGTACGGTCTTTTTCGGGAAACAGTGTTGAAGGTTGTCATGTCAGCCTTCCGGTTGTCCGACAAGACATTGCCGAAAGGCATGAACCACCAAAGAAACGACAAACCATCCATCTCAAGATAGGCGGAACATACCGGACGAATGTCGTGAAACTTTCCTCAAAGTCAGCGATCAATCCGTTTTCGGACATACCTCGCGGCCGTCTGTCCCATAGAACAATGGAAAATGACAGAAATGACACGGCAATATCCTGTATGACAAGATGTTGCGGTGACGATTGGGGAAAAGGCACTCCATCTCCGAAGAGGCTGTTGAGAAGTCCAAAGGTTCTGCCCCACAAGTCCAAAGGTTGTCGTCCACGAGTCCAAAGGTTGTCAGGCACAAGTCCAAAGGTTGTCGTAGCGACCCTCGGCAGCCCTCCGGAATGTCCCTCGGAAACCCCGTCTTCAGACATCCTGCCTGCCTCCTTCACATCCGGCGATTCAAGGCGCAAGCCTTAATGGCATATCAATTTTATTCATAACCATTAAAAAGTCAATTATTATGGCATTCTACAAGAAAGTCAAGAAGAAGCTCAACGGGAAATGGTATCCCCAATCTGTTCTGGTGGGCAGTCCCATCACGACTGAGCAAGTGTGTAAACGTCTGTCAGCCGAATCGACGGTCACTGCTGCCGATACGCGTGCCGTACTGACGGCACTGGGCAGTGTCCTCGCCGACTACATGGCGCAGGGACGGTCCGTTAAACTCGACGGCATCGGTTCGTTCTATCTCACGGTGACAGCCTCCAAAAACGGTGTTGACAGTGAGAAAGAAGTGACCGCCGCTCAAATCATCGGCACCCGCGTGCGCTTTCTGCCCGAAACCCGCTACAAGTCGGGTGCCATGCGTGTGGCTTCGCGAGGACTCGTCGACAACGCCATCCTATGGGAGGAGTGGAAAGAAAAAGCCTCCGACACGGTAACGCCCGGCAATGGCAGCGGCGGCAGTTCCGAAGGCGGAACCGATCCGCTACCCTGATGACCGGTTGAGGTTCATCCCCCTTTTCCCTCCCTTGTGATGTGGAAGAGGGGGATTTTTGTTGCTCCCATCCGTCCTTTGTCCGTCCGATTTCCCCCTTCGGCATCATGCCGTCCGCTTTTCCCGATGCCGGCATCCGGACGATACCGGACGGGCAGTGCCATCATCGGCCTGATGTGAAGCATATCACGCACTGATGACCGATGTGTGTTCTGCATCTTCAATCCCCTTGCGGTCAACGAATGAAAAATATCTCTTCGGTGATTCATGCCTCGTCCGGGATGATGAAACCCTTTCCTCTTCGGTGCAATCTGTGGCTGCCGGCCGACGTTTATTCGAGGAAAATGCTTAACTTTGCAACCATCGTATGCCGCAGGCTTCGGCACTGCAATGCGCGATTGACGAATCCGAAGTATTGACCTTTCGTACCTTCTGACAACCATGAAGTTACCACCATTGTTCATAGAGCGCACCGAGCGACTGCTGGGCAAAGAGACCTCGCAGGTTCTCCTGGATGCCCTTGGCGATGAAATGCCTACTGCCATCAGGCTCAATCGGTTGAAGACCGACCTCATGCCCATTGGTGATTTTGTCGATGCACCGGTGGAGTGGTGTGAACATGGATATTATCTCAGGCGACGGCCCAACTTCACTTTCGACCCACTTTTTCATGCCGGCCTGTACTATGTGCAGGAGGCGGCCTCGATGTTCGTGTCAGAAGTGATACGTCGGCTGGTGGATAGCCCCGTGACTATGCTCGACCTCTGTGCTGCCCCCGGTGGCAAAAGTACTGCCGTGCGACAGTCGCTGCCCGAAGGCAGTGTGCTGTTCTGCAACGAGCCGATGGTACACCGAGCCGCCGTTCTGGCCGAGAACATCAGTAAATGCGGACATCCCGATGTGGTCGTCACGCGAAACCTGCCTGCCGCCTATCGCTCGTCGGGGCTGCGCTTCGATGTCATTCTGTGTGACGTGCCTTGTTCGGGCGAGGGAATGTTCAGAAAAGACGAGGTGGCCATCGAGGGGTGGAGCGAGGATCATGTGAAGGAAATGGCGCATCTGCAGCGAACCATCATCGAAGACATCTGGCCGTGCCTCAGTCCCGGCGGACTGCTGATTTATTCCACCTGTACGTTCAACGCGGAGGAGAACGAAGAAAATCTGCAATGGATCATGGCAAATTTCGACGCCACCCTGCTCACCATCGAAACAGACCCTGCATGGGGCATCCGTTCGTCGGTAAAACCCGAACTCGGACGGGGAGTGTATCGCTTCATTCCGGGTTTTACGCGGAGTGAGGGGCTCTGCATGGCCGTGTTGCGAAAGGGCGGAACTCCATCGGATCTGCCGACAATGAAACACGAAAAAAAACGAAATCGGAAAGACCGGAAGGCTGCATCAATGGGCGATGTTGTGGAGTTGCGCAACGGCCTGCTGTCGGCCGATGATTTCGTACTGCATGCCATCGGTGAATCGCTCATGGCGGTTCCCAAACGCTGGTTTGACCGTTATGAACAGGCCGTTGACAAGCTGCATGTGCTGCAGGGAGGTGTGCCTGTGGCATGCCGCAAAGGAACATCGTGGATTCCCGACAATGCCCTTGCCCTCTCGTCGGCGTTCAATCCGAATGGATTTCCCACCGTCGACCTCGATGACCGGCAAGCCCTTGCCTATCTGCGGAAAGAGTCGATGGCCCTTCCGGCAGGAACACCTCGCGGATATGTGGTCGTGACCTATCGAAACCATCCGCTCGGTTTCGTGAAGAACATCGGCAACAGAGCCAACAACCTGCTACCGCAGGAATGGCGCATCAAGAGTACCTATTTACCCGACGACAACCAAAACATTACCATCTTTCCATGAAACAATATCTCGACCTGCTGCAACGCATCACCGATGAAGGTGTCGTGAAGACCGACCGCACCGGTACGGGCACGAAGAGCATTTTCGGCCATCAGATGCGCTTTAGGATGGACGACGGCTTTCCGCTGCTCACCACCAAGAAACTCCATCTCAAGTCAATCATCTACGAACTGCTCTGGTTCCTTCGGGGCGATACCAACGTGAAGTATTTGCAGGAGCATGGCGTGAGTATCTGGGACGAATGGGCCGACGAACAGGGCGACCTCGGACCGGTGTACGGACGGCAATGGCGTGCGTGGCGGGACTATGACGGAAGTCATATCGATCAGATTGCCAACGTGATGGATCTCATCAGAAACTATCCCGATTCGCGACGCATGATTGTCAGTGCATGGAATGTGGCCGACGTGGAGAAGATGGCCTTGCCGCCCTGTCACACCATGTTTCAGTTTTATGTGGCCGAAGGACGACTGAGCCTGCAACTTTACCAGCGCAGTGCCGACACCTTTCTCGGCGTGCCTTTCAACATCGCGTCCTACGCCTTGCTGCTGCTCATGATGGCACAAGCCACCAAGCTGCTCCCCGGCGACTTCGTATATACAACGGGCGATACCCATCTGTATCTCAATCATCTCGAACAGGTTAAACTGCAACTGTCGAGAGAACCACGCCCCCTGCCCAAAATGATTCTCAACCCCGAGGTGACCGACCTCTTTGCCTTCCGCTTCGAAGATTTCAAGTTGGAAGGTTACAATCCGCATCCGCATATTGCCGCTGCTGTATCGGTGTGACACTGCCGACAACCGTCACCGAAAGGATACCGGATCAGACCTTACATATTTCATTCATCATAACGATAACCTGTTTCATCATGCAAATCAACCTGATAGCCGCCGTGGCCCGCAACCGTGCCATCGGCTTTGAAAACAAACTGCTCTATTGGTTGCCCAACGACCTGAAGCGTTTCAAACAACTCACCACAGGCAAAACCATCGTCATGGGGCGTAAGTCGTTCGAATCGCTCCCCAACGGTGCGCTGCCCAACCGCCGGAACATCGTGCTGAGCCGTCGCGACATCTCCTTTCCCGGCTGTGAGTGTTATCACTCTGTCGAAGAGGTTTTGCAACACTGTAAGGACGACGAAGAGGTGTTCTTCATCGGGGGATCCGAAATATTCAGACAGATACTGCCTCATGCCCACCGGCTGATGCTCACGGAGATCGACGACGTGCCTGCCGAAGCTGATGCTTTCTTTCCCGCATACGACGATTGGCAGGAAGTGCGTCGTGAAGACCACGGTAAAGACGAGAAGCACGCTTTCAATTATGCTTTTGTGGACTACGAACAATAATTGTCGATGGATTTGGCGACCGATCGGCAAGCTGTTTCAAGGATGAAAAGGAGGTGATGTGGTCGGGGCTGCATTTTTGCTCACAATCGGTGATGAGATACCGGGGTTTCACGGTGTGGCAATAGGGGTGAGAGATTGTAGATTTGTAGAAATAGTTACGGAATTCGACGAATATCAATGATTGACAAGCTGCCGATACTACGCTGAAATTTCTTGGGAAGCCTTATCTTTCAAAGATGGTGTGTATTCATCCGGCCTGCTGGTTGATTGGAAGTTCGCTGGCTGCATCCGGTTTTTTGAGGCGACACCTTGTACTTTCCCTGTTCTTTGTCATCCGACAGCAGAGCGGCTTCTTCACGGTGGAGTGGGAGTGACCCAAAAGGAAACCCAAAGGGGGTGCCTGCCTTTCGATGGCATCCTCGCATGGGTGAGTAAAAAGAAGGGAAGGTTTCGCCGGAAAGCCTGCTTTCCTAATGGATTTCCCTTACGACTACGGCAGTGCAGACCGTGACGGATGAAAGTGGGAAAGAAAAACCGTGTAAAAAGTTTGGACAAATCAAATTAAAGACGTATCTTTGCACTCGCTTAATAAAAGGTGCCTTGGATGAGTGGCTTAGTCAACGGTCTGCAAAACCGTCTACGGCGGTTCGAATCCGCCAGGCACCTCTTTCTTTTTAATTATTCCCCACATTTTTTCTTATTCCTCCCTCAACATTCGCATACGGCTGTTGCCGGTGTTGTTGTTCGAATGCTTCGGGTTGTTGGCTCGGGCAAGCATCAGGTATATAACCCTATCGGACTTTTCGTGTGACGGACTATATATGAGGAAAAAATGTTTATAGTACCGGCATCATGCAGTAAGTGTTGTTGCAAGTACACTGATAGGAAAAGATGGTTGAATGATAGAATGTAGAAGGTTACATCACTTTGACAAAATCGCCTTCTATGGGGGAACATTTCAGCTGATAGTTCACACGATGAACGATGCGCATCACTTGCGAAGGCTCGCCTTTTGGTGGTGTGAGTGCCAGAGCGGCATGCCCCATGGTTCGACGCAGGTTGAGTTCGACGCATGGGTGAACCAAAATGCCGTCGGTTGAGTCGTCGGCAACTACCATCATGTCGACACCGAACGGGCCACGGTATGAAGGAACTTTGGTCTTGATGAAAAGACAGATGCCCTTGACGAGGTTGTCGAACAAGTCATCTGAAACATACTTCCGCATTTCTTCGCGCTTGGCAGACTCCTGCATGAGCAGATTGCCTGTGTAATTGCCATGCTGTGTGTCAAAGAGTGACAAGCCGCAGTAGGCTGGCTTTCCGCTGTCGTTGACGAAAAATTCGAGGGCGAAGTCTTTTAATTTCCGGTAATAAGGCTCTACCACCATATGATGTTGTTGCTCCAAGGTGTGCTTCATCCATCCTTCGGCAGAGGTCGAAAGTTTTCCCGACTCCACATATCTGATGCCCCTTCCGCTGCTACTCCACGGTGCTTTCAATACGCAGTGTTGCATGGCCTTTATCAGTTCGATGACAGAATCTTCGGATGCACAGAGGTAACTCTTGCCCGTGAGGCAGGGATGGCCGGTGTGTTGTAGCAGAAAAGGCAGCATATCGACCGATGTGGCTCTCGAAGAGAGGATGCGCAGCTGTTGCAATTCGGTATCGGAAGGCAGCGACGCTGCCGGATAACCGGCATGCATCAACCGATGGCACAAGGCGGCGTCCCATCCCCAGGGATTGACGGAGGGAACGGCTTTTGGCGAGGATTGAAACCACCGGTGCAAGTCATCGAAGGATAGGAACAGCACTTCTGCCATGTGGCATCTGAACGGAGCGGATGCTTTTACTGCATAATCGACATCATCGACGAGAACAATATCACCGTCTTCCGCCCAAAAAGCAGGCAGATAACCCATGTTCGTGCGCAACTCGCGTGCCGCATGAGGGGGTGTGAAATTCGGTTTTCCGAACGCCAAAGCAAGGTCGTGTTCGGGATTAAATATATGTAATTGCATATTAAAACTCTGCAAAGATAAGAAAAAACACGGATTTTTGCAAAGCGGAGTTTGCATTTTAAGAATTTATCGTTACCTTTGCAGAAATTTCTAAGTTATTGGTATGGACGCTTTTTTTCGTACGCACGCATATCTTGTAGAGCATTCCAATGCTCATGTTCGACGTTATTTAATGGATGAAATCAATTGGCATGACCGAATGATAGGCATCAAAGGTACGAGAGGCGTGGGCAAAACGACCTTTCTCCTACAGTATGCGAAGGAGAATTTCGACACACAGGATCGTCAATGCCTCTACATCAACATGAACAATTTCTATTTTCAGGGTAGAGGTATCGCCGACTTTGCCGGTGAGTTTTATCGGAACGGTGGCAAGGTGTTGCTTATTGACCAAGTGTTCAAACGCCCTGATTGGAGCAGCGAACTGCGACGTTGTTATGATGAATTTCCTGATTTGAAAATCATCTTTACAGGGTCGAGTGTGATGCGACTCAAAGAGGAAAATCCCGAACTGAACGGTATCGTGAAGAGTTACAATTTGCGTGGATTCTCGTTCCGCGAATTTCTCAACCGACAACTCAACGCCTCTTTCTCGTCGTATGGTATAGAAGAAATATTGACAAATCATAAGCAGCTTGCCAAGAAAATACAAAACAAGATTGACGTCAAGAAACTCTTTCAGGATTATCTTCACCACGGATACTATCCGTTTTATCAGGAGAACCGAAACTATTCGGAGAACTTGCTGAAGAAAATGAATATGGGAATAGAAGTGGATATACTCCTGATCAAACAAATCGAACAGAAATATCTCACCAAAATCAAGAAGTTGTTCTATCAGTTGGCCATCGACGGCATGATGACACCCAATATCAGCCGATTGGCTAACGATATTCAGACCAGCAGGGCTACGGTGATGAACTACATCAAATACCTATATGATGCCCGACTGACGAATACGCTCTACAAACCGATGCAGAGTTTCCCCAAAAAACCGTCGCAGATCATGCTGCAGAACACCAACCTCATGTATGCCATCTATCCGCTCGGCTTTACGCGACAGGAAGTGATGGAAACATTCTTCGTGAATTGCATGTGGAAAGACCATACGGTAAATTACTGCGGAAAACCTACCTCTTACTATGTAGACAACCGTTATACATTCAAGATCATGGGCATGAAACCTTCCGAGAAACAGATGCAGGACTGTGATGCCGTCAGAGTGACATACGCCGACTCTTGGGAAAAAGACAAGATGATACCCATCTGGCTTTTCGGCTTCCTCTATTGATGATGGCCGATGTATGTTCAGGCATACCCAACCGTAACAAGCTAACAAAAACATTATTATAATAGGTATATATTAAAGCATTAAGAACATGGCAAAAGAAAAGAAATTTATCACCTGTGATGGTAATCAAGCCGCCGCACACATCAGCTATATGTTTAGCGAAGTGGCTGCCATCTACCCCATAACCCCTTCATCGCCCATGGCGGAGAACGTTGACGAATGGGCCGCCCAAGGACGAAAGAACTTGTGGGGACAAACAGTCAAAGTGCAGGAAATGCAATCGGAAGCCGGTGCTGCCGGTGCCGTGCATGGTGCTTTGCAGGCCGGTGCTCTCACGACGACATTTACGGCATCGCAAGGATTGCTCTTGATGATCCCCAATATGTATAAGATTGCGGGCGAACTCCTTCCCTGTGTTTTCCATGTGTCGGCCCGTACCATCGCATCTCACTCCCTCTGTATCTTCGGTGACCATCAAGACGTGATGGCTTGTCGCCAAACAGGATTCGCCATGCTGTGCGAAGGCTCTGTGCAAGAGGTGATGGACTTGTCGGCCGTGGCTCATCTGGCTACACTCAAGACCGAAGTGCCGTTCATCAACTTCTTCGATGGCTTCCGTACTTCTCACGAATATCATAAGATCGAACTGCTCGACGAGGAAGACATCCGTCCGCTGGTTGACGAGGCCGACATCAAACGCTTCCGTGACCGCGCGCTCACACCCGAACGTCCGGTGACAAGAGGTACCGCCGAAAACCCCGAAACATTCTTCACCCATCGTGAAGCCAGCAACGAATATTACGATGCCGTTCCCGAAGTTGTGGAAGAATACTTCTCGAAGATCAGCAAGATCACGGGTCGCGAATACCACCTCTTCTCTTACTACGGAGCTGCAGATGCCGACCGTATGATTATCCTCATGGGTTCGGCTACCGATGCCGCACGCGAAGCCATCGACCATCTCAATGCCAATGGTGAAAAAGTGGGTATGATCTCGGTTCATCTCTATCGTCCGTTCTCGGTGAAACATCTGTTGGCTGCCGTTCCCAAGACAGTGAAACGCATTGCCGTACTCGACAGAACGAAGGAACCCGGTGCCGAAGGCGAACCGCTGTACCTCGACGTAAAGAGTGCTTTCTATGATGTGGAAAATCGTCCCACCATTGTAGGCGGACGTTATGGTCTGGGTTCGCGTGACACCACACCGGCACAGATCATCTCTGTATTCAACAACCTCGCTTTACCCGAGCCCAAGAATCATTTCACCATTGGTATCGTCGACGACGTGACCTTCACCAGTCTTCCCGTTGTCGAAGAGCTTGCACTCGGTGGTGAAAGCATGTTCCAGGCCAAATTTTATGGTCTGGGTGCCGACGGTACCGTGGGTGCCAACAAAAATTCCGTGAAGATCATCGGTAACAACACCAATAAGTATTGTCAGGCTTACTTTTCTTACGATTCCAAGAAATCGGGTGGCTTCACTTGCTCCCACCTCCGCTTCGGCGATGAACCCATCCGTTCCACCTATCTTGTGAACACGCCCAACTTCGTGGCTTGTCATGTGCAGGCTTACCTCCACATGTATGATGTGACAAGAGGTTTGCAGAAGAACGGTACATTCCTGCTCAACACCATCTTCGACGGTGAAGAACTGGTGAAATTCATCCCCAACAAGGTCAAGAGATACTTTGCCCAAAACAATATCACCGTTTATACCATCAATGCAACCAAGATTGCACAGGAGATCGGACTTGGCAACCGTACCAACACCATCCTGCAGAGTGCCTTCTTCCGCATCACGGGAGTCATCTCCGTCGACCTTGCCGTCGAGAAGATGAAAGCCGCCATCGTGAAGTCCTACGGCAATAAAGGTCAGGATGTGGTGGACAAGAACTTCGCCGCTGTCGACAGGGGTGGAGAGTACCACAAGTTTGATGTTGACCCTGCATGGGCACAACTCCCCGATGATGAAGACAAGGATGACAACGCTCCCGCCTTCATCAAGGAAATGGTGCGGCCCATCAATGCACAAGCCGGCGACCTGCTCACCGTGGGTGCCTTCAAGAAATTCAATACTGTCGACGGATCATGGGAAAACGGTACGTCGGCATTCGAAAAACGCGGTGTCGAAGCTTTCGTTCCCCAATGGAACAGCGACAACTGCATTCAGTGTAACAAGTGTGCCTACGTTTGTCCTCACGCTTCCATCCGCCCGTTCGTCCTTGATGCCGAAGAGATGAAAGGCTATACCGGAAAGACTCTCGACATGAAGGTGCCGGCACAGATGAAAGGAATGAACTTCGCCATTCAGGTGTCAGTACTCGACTGTCTCGGTTGCGGAAACTGTGCCGACGTTTGTCCCGGTAATCCCAAAACAGGCAAGGCTTTGCAGATGATTCCCTTCAATCCCGACAGCGACGTGATGAAAGAAGAAATGAAACGCTGGACATACTGCAGAGAGAATGTGAAGACCAAGCAACACCTTGTGGACGTGAAGTCTAACGTGAAGAACTCGCAGTTTGCCCAACCGCTCTTCGAATTCTCCGGAGCCTGTGCCGGTTGCGGTGAAACTCCCTACGTGAAACTCATCACACAACTCTTCGGCGACAGAGAAATCATCTCCAACGCCACCGGTTGCTCGTCGATCTACTCTGCTTCCATTCCTTCCACTCCATATTGTACCAACGATGAAGGACAAGGACCGGCATTCAACAACTCGCTCTTCGAAGACTTCTGCGAATTCGGATTGGGTATGGTTTTGGGTAACAAGAAGATGAAAGAACGCATCGAAATGCTGCTCAACCAATCGCTCGAAAACGAACACACCCCCGAAGCATTCAAGGAAGCTGCCCGCGAATGGATTGCAGGTCGTGAAGATGCCGATGCAAGCAAGGCCGCCGCCGCCAAGCTCAAGCCGTTCATCGAAGCCGGTGTGAAAGAAGGCTGCCCCGTTTGCAAGGAACTCAAGACACTCGACCATTATCTCGTGAAACGCAGCCAGTGGATCATCGGTGGTGACGGTGCTTCCTACGATATCGGTTACGGAGGATTGGATCACGTCATCGCTTCGGGCGAAGATCTGAACATCCTCGTCCTCGATACAGAGGTTTACTCCAACACCGGCGGACAGGCATCAAAGTCTACACCGCTGGGTGCCATCGCACAGTTCGCTGCACAAGGCAAGCGCATCCGTAAGAAAGACCTCGGTCTCATAGCTACCACCTACGGTTACGTTTATGTTGCTCAGATAGCAATGGGTGCCGATCAGGCTCAAACCTTCAAGGCCATCAAAGAGGCTGAGGCTTATCCCGGCCCGTCGCTCATCATTGCCTATTCGCCCTGTATAAACCACGGCCTCAAAGCCAAAGGCGGCATGGGTAAGAGTCAGGCTGAAGCCGGCAAGGCTGTCGAATGCGGTTACTGGCATCTCTGGAGATACAACCCCCTCTTGGCAAAAGAAGGCAAGACTCCGTTTGTCCTCGATTCCAAAGAACCCGACTGGTCCAAATTCCAAGAATTTCTCAATGGCGAGGTAAGATATCTCTCCGTGAAGAAAGCTTTCCCGCAGGAAGCCCAAGAACTCTTCGACGAAGCCGAACACATGGCTAAGTTGCGTTACAAGAGCTATCTCAGAAAGACCAGAGAAGACTGGAGCGACGAAGTGCAGTAGTCGTCCGGATCCTTATGGTGTAACCGGTCGGCCTGTCCATGAGGTTTTACTTATCGGACTGTCGTGATGCCTATGGCACAGCTTGCATTGGTGAGCGTCACCGACAGTAAGGCATGTCGACAAATGATTGATAGCGGTCGGAATACATCAATACAAGTTGATCGACCGATTCCGTCGCGGCATTGTGCCCGAAAGAATATCTGAACCATCTCACCATCGTGTGGATACATAAAAAGAGTGTCATGTTTTCATGGCACTCTTTTTATGTGGTTATGCCCGGCACGAACATTCTCAATCGGTGTTACGTATAATCGCAAAGCGATCAAAATGTTACCTGATAAATAAAATAGTTTGAGAATAGCTTGGTTATTTCGATTTTTGTTAGTAGGTTTGAATCGAATTTATTGCTGTCCGGTAAAACTCGCAATCACATAATAATCTTGTCCGAAGCCCTTTATAATCAGACTTCGATTTTTCTTTTTCTAAAAGCAAGCCCCCCCCCCTAATCAAATAGTGTTGGTTCCGGTGGTGCTTTTTGTTGCTCCTTGGCAAGTATATCTTCCCATGTTTTGTCTGGATTTTCCATAAATGTGATAAAATCTATGTAGTACATCAGTGTGAGACGCACCATAGTTACAACCTGCGAGAAAGCACAGTTCCTCTTGATGCTTCTTGAGAGGATGGTGATAAGTAAATTGGCAATCAATACTACCCATGTTTGTATTTGTATGGCATTGACACTGTCTCCATAGAAGAAATGAAG
>JALETQ010000028.1 GCA_022781445.1 Prevotella sp. | reverse complement strand
ACAGTTACCGCATCACGTGGTGGTATTGGATTCCGGTGGCCGGCATCATCGTTTGGCTCATCTCTTTTGCCGCCGTTGTGGTGCAGAGCTATGTGGCAAGCAACGAAAATCCTGTGAAACACATCAAAGACAATCAATAATGAAACAGCTTCTCAACCTCAAATCCTACCTGACCTTCCTGTCGAGAAACAAGGTTTACACCGCCATCAACGTGTTCGGACTGAGCATTTCGCTGATGTTCGTGCTGATTATCGGTGTCTATATCCGGCAGGAAAAAAGCATCGACCGCCAACATGGCAAGGCAAACCGCATTTATTCGTTGGGCGTGGACTTTTTTGAAGACGGCGGAAAAGCAATGGGGATGCATCATGCTGTCCTCAAACACTTCCGTCAGAAATATCCGGAGGTGGAGAATACCTGCGGATTCCTGACGGGAAGCATGCGATTGGACAACCGTGGAGAGTTTTACAATGCCGTTTTGCTCGAAACCGACTCCACTTTCTTCAGCATGTTCGACTTTCCGCTGCTGCAGGGCGACCGTCTGACGTGCCTGAAGGACAAGAAAAACGCGGTGGTTACGCAGACTTTCGCCCGCAAATGGTTCGGAACCGATGATGTGCTGGGACGAGAAATCGTGTGTAACGACAGCACGAAGTTCCGCGTGACGGGCGTTGTGAAGGACTTTACCAATACCATCATCAACGATAAGGTCGAGATGATTGTCGATTTCTCGTGGGGGAAACTCGAAAACCGCGCAAACATGGACGAGTATTTTCCCAAATCGGTCAACTTTACCGGCTCAAGTGTCTTTTTACAGGTGCGCGAAGGAACGAAAATGTTTGGACGCGAGAAGGAATTTACGAAGTTTGTCAAGAGTTTTTGGCCGTCTTTCAACGAGCCTCCTTTCAAGTGTGAGATCTTGTTGGAACGGCTCGACAATCTTTATTTCTCCGAATATCAGTCTTACAACGACAATCTGCGCACGGGAAACCGAACTGTTGTCGGCGTGTTGTTCACCGTCGGCTTGGTGATTCTGCTCTTTGCCGTCATGAATTACGTCAATCTCACCGTGGCACAGTCGGGTTATCGTTCGCGAGAGGCTGCCACCCACCGTCTGTTCGGTGCCCGTCGTTCTGACATCATCGGGCGTTTCGTGGTCGAATCCTCCATGTTGTGCCTGCTGTCGCTGGTCATTGCCGAAATACTGGCGGTGGCTCTCATGCCTATGGCAGGACACCTGTTGAACACCCGCATGGATGCAACGCTGCTGTATCGGCCGGCCTCCATCATCATCACGTTGCTATTCATCCTCGTTGTCGGTGTTCTCTCGGGCATCATGCCGGCATTCGTCCTGTCGAAAACCAAACCCATCGAAGTCATCAGGGGAACATTCCGCCGACAAACCAAGATGGTACTGAACAAAGTTTTCATCACCATCCAAAATGTCATTACCATTGTCATGCTGGCTTGTGCCATCATCATGTCGTTGCAGATGCAGCATCTCATCAAGGCTCCTTTGGGTTTCAATACCAAACAACTGATTTGTCTGCAACAGGGTCAGGCTTTTGCACATAAAGATTTCCCTGTTTTCATCGACAAAGTGAAGAGACTGCCGTCGGTTTCGCTGGTTGTATCTTCGATGGGTACGCCGCAGGATGGCGGAAACAACAATACGATATTGAAGAAGGACAAGACTTACTCGTATCAGATGATTGTTGCCGAGCCTGATTTTCTCAAGATTTACGGGCTGAAGCTCAAGGACGATCACCGGGTGGCGCACCGGCCGGTAATCTATTTGAATGAGCAGGCCATACAAGACCTGAAGATGAAGCCCGGCGACAGCCACATGAGCCAATACTATTCGCAGGAAGACTTTTACGGATTCCCCAAAGAAGCCGCCTTCGGAGGTACGCTTGCTGATTTCAAACTCCGTAATATCGTTTCCGATCAAGGGGGCGGGCAACCTTTCATGCTGTGCCTTTTGGACAAAGTGGAGAAACCTTGGGCAGTGACCGTCCAAGTGGAAGGCGACATCTTTACCACATATCGGGAGATAGAGCGCATCTATAAGGAGGTGTTTCATGAGGATCTGAACGAACCTTATCCGTTTGTGGATAAGTATATCGAACAGGCCTTTGAGGAAAACCTGCGCGTTTCGCACATCGTATTGGTCTTCTCGTTTGTCGCCATCCTGATTTCGCTGCTCGGCCTCATCGCCATGTCGACCTATTTCATCGGTCAGCGCAGCAAGGAGATAGCCCTTCGCAAGGTGTTCGGCTCGACGAGCAACCGTGTGAGGCTCCGTCTCATCCGC